>QYLO01000037.1 GCA_022766165.1 Candidatus Electrothrix gigas | reverse complement strand
TGATTTTCAGCTAAGAAACCGTTAACCCACTCTGCGGAAGCTCCAGCGGTGTAATGCATTGGTACGCCTTCGCCATGCTGTATTCAAAAAAAGTGTCAACTACTTTTTGGGGTGTATGAAGCATGCCCCTAATTGAACAGAATTCTTGAAAACTTTGCAAGGTAAAAAAACTGGATCATCGAGTACTACGAACCTTTTACTTGCTCTTTTCAACTCTTTTTCAGAAGAAGCAGACTATTGCCTGACAGAACAGGCTTTGTAATTTCTTTTTTGGAGTTGTAGCTCAAAACGTGGTACCCTTGCATTCAACAATCATTTTTCACTCGCCTTCCTCAAAGCGGAAGATGAAGTGACATAATTATATTAACAGTTTGTATTGTAATACAAAAATATCTCGTTTACTCTTAACCCTCCTAGAAAAGGATCGTTTTATGCAAGTACAGTGTACTCGTTTTTTATTTGCCTTTCTGCTCATCTCTTTTTTTATTGCTCCAGATTTTATCAAAGCATCTGATCTTAGGACAAAGCTCTGTATTTCGCAGGGATGGCCCCATGAACAAAGCGATCTCAAGCCTGATCCTTCTCTTGTCTTTGGTATCTTAGAGAATGGCTTCCGCTATGTACTGATGCCCAATCATGAGCCAAAGGGACGGGTTGCCATGTATCTTGATGTCCAGTCAGGCTCTCTGCAGGAAACTGACAAGCAGCGGGGGCTGGCCCATTACTTGGAACACATGGCCTTTGAGGGAAGTACACATTACCCTCCTGGTACTTTGGTTGAATATTTTCAATCTATTGGCATGGAACATGGTGCGGATAGCAATGCGCATACCTCGTATAATGAGACAGTGTACAAGCTCCTCTTGCCGGACAGCAAAGAAAAGACCTTGAACGATGGTCTGGTGGTTTTAGCCGATTATGCAGGAGGCGCATTACTGCTGGAAGAAGAGGTGAATAAGGAACGAGGTATCATTCTTGCAGAAAAACGTACCCGAGACTCTGCCTTCAGGAGGATGTTTAAGAAGAGTATTGAACAGAGCTTTGCTGGGACCTTAGTTGCCCAACGAGACACAATTGGTACAGAGGAGGTTTTGAAAAGAGCTGATTCTGCCCTGCTGAGACAGTACTATACAACCTGGTATCGACCAGAGAATATGATTTTGGTTGCTGCCGGAGATACAGATTTTGGCCTGCTGGAAAGACTGATTACAGAAAATTTTAAAGGACTCAAGGCAAAGAGACCTGCTCCGCCCTGCCTTGATTTTGGTCAGGTCGCAGAGAGCGGAACCAAGGCTATTTATCTCTTTGAAAGCGATCTTGGCTATACCAAGGTTGCTCTTGAGTCTGTCTGGAACGTTGTGCCATCACAACCGACAAAGGCAGATGCACTTGTTGAACTCAAAAAATATGTTGCTCTGGTTATTATGGATAACCGTTTGCAACGCTTGATGAATCAACCTGATAGTCCGCTGACCAAGGCTGGTTTTTCCAGTAGTATTTTTCTTAATCGTTTGGGCTATACCTCCATATATGCCAGAACCTCTTCTGAACATTGGCGTCAAGCCTTGAACATCCTCAGTACAGCCCTACGACAGGCACAACAGTTTGGTTTTGGCAAGACAGAGCTTACCCAGGCTAAAAATGAGATACTCAGTCAACTAAAAAAAGCTGTACAGGTTGCAGACAGTAGAAAGAGCAAGACCTTGGTCTCTCAGATTATCAACAACCTCAACGATAATAAGGTCTTTTTATCACCAGAACAGGAGTTGGCCCTGTTTGCGCCTGCCTTGGAGAAGATAACCTTGACAGAGGTTCATCAGACCTTTCAAGAGATGTGGCATGCACGACGTTTAGTCAAGGTCATGGGAACCACCGAGTTACAGGCAACAGAGGAGCGTTCCCCAGAGGATATCATTCTCACAGCGTTGGGCAAGGCTGAAGAGGCAACAGTGAGTGCCTGGAAACAGGAAAAGAAAGCTATTTTTCCTTACCTGCCTCTGCCGAAAAAATCAGGAAAAGTTGTCAACCATATCAGCTATAAGGATATAGAGGCAGAACGCTATGTCTTTGCAAACGGTTTGGTCCTTAATCTCAAAAAGACAAACTTTGAGCCAAATGAGGTCAAGGTGACGGCAAGCTTGGGTCATGGTAAACTTGTGGAAACAAAGCCTGGTTTGGCCCTGCTTACTGAAATGCTGATCCCAGAAAGTGGTGTGGGTAAGCTGACCAAGGAACAACTGAAAGAGGTCTTGGCACCCTATTCTGCCTCTCTTCGTTTTCAAATTGCATCAGACAGCTTTCAGTTGCAGGGGAGGGGGTTACAGAGCGAAAATGAACTACTTTTTCAGCTCCTGTATACCCAACTGTATGACCCAGCTTTTCGAAAAGATGCCTTTGAGCGAGGAATGCAGAGGATTGAACAGACATATAGTCAGATGGAAAGTTCTGTGGAAGGGATGATGCACCTTCAGGGAGAGGGATTTTTGGCTGGTGGCAATCTGCGCTATGGTGCTGTTCCGTTTGAGTTGCTCAAGAAGATAACAGTGGCTGATATTGAGCAGTGGCTACGCCCTGTTTTTCAGCAGAGCATGTTGGAACTCTCTGTTGTGGGTGATTTTGATCCGCAGGAAATTCTTCAGTTGACTACACGTTATTTTGGAGGCCAGGCCAGAGAGGAACTGCATACAGTTGATGGAGACCAGATTGTTTTTCCGGCTGGCAAATCTTTATCCCTGCCTGTAACAACCCAGAGTGAAAAAGGCATGGTCACGGTTGCCTGGCCTACTGCTGATTTTTGGGATATCTCCCGAACCCGTCGGCTTAACGTGTTAGCCTCTGTGCTTGATGATCGGATGCGCAAGTTGATTCGAGAGGAACTGGGGGCAGCCTATTCTCCTTATGCGTATAATCAGCCCAGCCTTGTTGATCCTGGCTTTGGCGTGTTACGGAGCGTAGTTGTGGTTGATCCGGCTCAAGCAGACATGGTTGCTCATAGGTTGCAAGAGCTTGGCACAGAACTCGCTACAGGCAAGATTACTGCGGATGAACTAGAGCGTGTTCTTGAGCCGATGTTGACTTCAATCCGGGATCTGGTGCGTACCAATCGCTACTGGTTACACTCTGTTTTGGTTGCATCGTCCCGACATCCTGAGCGGTTAGAATGGCCTAAGACCATTCAAAGTGATATTGCAGCTATTACTACGCAGGAACTCTCAGCCCTTGCAGCTCAATATCTCCGACCAGAAAGGGCAGCACAGGTTATTCTCTTACCAACTCAAAAGAAATAGAGAGGACAGGTACAAAATGTCAGGAGAGTCAGTACCGTCAGTACAGTCCGTACAACCAGCAGTTTTTCTGGATCGAGACGGCACTATCAACGAACAGATGGGCTATATCAATCATATCAGCAGATTTATCCTGCTGCCCGGAGTTGCCACAGCCATTCGTACCTTGAATGAGCAGAACATTCCTGTGGTGGTGGTGACCAATCAGTCTGGGCTGGCCCGTGGCTATTTTCCACCTGCCTTACTTGATGCAGTACACGCTCAAATGGAACGAGAGTTAGCTGCACAAGACGCTCATATTGATGGACTCTATATCTGCCCTCATCATCCAGAGGCCAAAGAGGAGCAGTTTCGTAAGGTATGCACCTGTCGTAAGCCGCAAACCGGCCTGTTAGAGCAGGCTGCTGCCGAGTTAGAACTTGACCTCACCCGTTCTTTTATGGTTGGGGATCGTTGGTCTGATCTGAAATGTGGAAACCGGGTTGGAGCCACCTCTGTCTTGGTGCTTACCGGCTATGGTCGGGGAGATCTGGAGTATATTGGGCCTGAGCAGGAAATACAGCCTGATAAGATTGCTGAGGATCTATCTGAGGCTGTGGATTGGATTATAGAACAGTTGCAATAAAAAGAAAAAAGCCCCTCCCTGCCCAAATACCACAAATACCAAAGGAGCAGGGAAAGGGATCTTATATGAACTCCCTATGCAACCGCTTTAGCCTGAGCTTCCAGGTTTTCCATTATTTGGACAAGCCGGTCACATTTGCTTTTAAAAGCATCCAACTCTTGTCGTCCTTGAGAACCCTTTCTTGCCTCAGGAGGCAGTTGAATAAGCCGTTTAATATCGTCATGTACCTCCTTATGCAACCGCTCCAGTACAGCCATTTGGCTAAAATCACTGAATTCCTCCATAACAGTACTGTAGAGTAATTTGCCAAAATCACAATGGGCATGATCAGGAACATCTGCAAGAGTTAAATCTTCAACTCCATAAAAAAAGTCAGAGAGCTTTGATTTCCATTGTAAATGTGCTATAATACTGACCTGTAAATTTGTTACATCCATAACTATCTCCGTTGATTATTCTATTCTTAACAAAAAACGTCTCTCTTTTTTTCTGCAAAAGATAACAAAATATATTAAGAATTCAAGAGTTGACTTTTTTAGAAAAAAGAAAAAATATGCAGTTAATACTGCCTGTCAAAAAAAGTCAATCTTTTTTTTAGGTTGGGAGATATTTATGGCACTGGTTATACAGAGGTAGACTCTGTTGACTCTGTCACCTTTTTCTTTAAGCGTTCCATAATCTGAACAAGCCTGTCACACTTTCTTTTAAAAGCATTCAGTGCCTGCCGCCCTCGAGTACCTTTCCTTGCCTGAGCAGGCATGTGCAGAAGATGCTTAATGTCGCTATGTACTTCCTTATGCAACTGTTCTAGTTCTGATATTTCTTTGAAATCGCTAAACTCCTGCATAATGCTGTTGTAAAAAAGTTTCCCAAATTCACAGTCGATATGATCAGGAACATCTGCAAGCCTTAACTCTTCAACTCCATAAAAAAAATCAGATAGCTTTGCTTTCCATTGTAAGTGTGCTACAATGGCAATTTGCAAATTTGTTACATTCATAGTCACCTCCCTTGATCACTCTGTTTTTAATAGAGAAAAAGATAAAAAACTTGCTTTTTCTATAGGTTGACAAAAAATTTGATAATCAATCTCATTAACTATAAGTTAATAGTGTCTATAGAAAAAGTCAATCTCTTTACATCGCAACGCCCAGCGGGATAACAAGACAAGACAGCAAGATAGAACAGCAACCAGTATATAACGAAGAGAGTCGGTTTAAATATTCTCCAGATCGTCTCTCTGTTTTCAACACAATACATTTAAGAGGCAATGATATGTCAACAGTTGAAGCAATTTGTATTAGCAAAAAAAAAGGCATTCCCAAAAGTGCGATAGAGCAGGCAACCTTTCAAGTCGGCTTTGGTATTGTCAACGATGCCCATGGTGGTGATTGGCATCGACAAATTTCCCTGCTTGCAGGTGAAAGTATTGATAGGGTAAAAAAAATTCTCCCGCAACTCTCACAAGGGGCCTTTGCAGAAAATATAATTACCAGAGGACTTGATCTCACCACAGTTGCCGTAGGAGATAGAGTCCAGATTGGTGCGGATATCGTTTTAGAGATAACTCAGCTTGGAAAAAAATGTCATGATGATGGCTGTGCCATTAAAAAGGCCACTGGAGACTGTATCATGCCCCGGGAAGGTATCTTTGCAAAGGTTCTTCAGGGAGGTACGGCCCGCCCTTTAGATACAATCATGCTTGAGCCTCGAAATACAACATCGGAATGATCGGAAGAGTCCTTAGACTTTAGACTATCTACCATACTGTACCAGGAGTGGTGTTTATTGTCTTGAACACAACTCCTTGTTATGCAAAGCTTTTACTCTGCTCGCAAGTCTTGTCAAGCAAAGCAGTTTACCAAACTGTAATTTACAATCTCGCAATCTTACAATCTTGAAATTTTTCTTCTTGACAATTTGTCAAATTTGCTTTTCATTAGGGGCGATAAAAATAACATAAACTGGACTGAAAATTTCTACGCACACATGACCACACAATCCGCTGAAAAAAACCGTCTTGACGGAGATAACTTACCTGAAGGATTCAGGCTGCCACTCTCAGCCACAGAGGACGCTGATGAGTTTTTTGTCAACATCGGCCCCCAACATCCCAGTACCCACGGTGTCTTGAGGATTGTTGTTCGGTTGAGTGGCGAAACCGTTGTAGAGGCGGTACCTCATCTCGGCTACATCCATCGTGGCATTGAAAAGATGGCTGAAAACCAGACCTATATTCAGAATATTCACCTGACAGATCGGCTCGACTACCTGTCTGCTTTTTTTAACAACCTCTGTTTTTGCATGGTTGTTGAAAAGGCAATGGGCATTGGCGTTCCAGAACGCGGTGAGTACCTGCGAGTAATGGTCTGTGAACTGCAGAGGATTCAGTCGCATCTGCTCTGGTGGGGTGTTATGGGGATGGACCTTGGCGGTTTTACCCCCTTTTTATACGGCTTCAGAGAACGTGAAATGATTACGGATATCTTTGAAGAGATGTGTGGTGCCCGCTTAACCATGAACTTTTTTCGCCCTGGTGGTTCGTGTTTTGATGCCCCAGATACCTTTATTCCAAGGATTAAAAAGTTTATTACAGTTCTGCATAAAACCATTGATGAATACAATACGTTGCTCAGTGGCAATGTTATTTTTCTGAGCAGAACAGAAGGTGTAGGTGTCCTCTCTCGTAAGGATGCGTTGGGCTATGGCTGCTCAGGTGCTGTTCTTCGAGCATCAGGCGTTTCCTATGATGTACGGAAAAACGATACCTACTCTCTGTATGATCAGTTTGATTTTGACGTTCCGACCAGTACCCAAGGCGATAGTCTTGCCCGCTATACGCTGAAAATGGAAGAAATGATGCAATCCTTGCGCATCTTAGAGCAGGCAGTAGAAAGATTTCCTGATGGGCCGTATCGTAGTCAACCCAAGGCTGTGTATAAACTTCCTCAAGGCAGCTATTACAGTCAGGTAGAAACCCCAAGAGGTCTCTTAGGAATCTATATTGTCTCCGATGGCGGTACTAAGCCCTACCGGGTCAAATACCGTTCACCGAATTTTTCCAACCTCAGTGCGTTAAACCATGCGGCAAAAGGGCTTAAATTGGCAGATTTGGTAACAATCATGTCCAGTATGGATTTTGTTATTCCAGATATGGATAAGTAGAGAGCAAATAAAGAGAAATAATATGTCAGCAGCAGAAACACTCTATCCGCTTCACAACGGCATCGGCAATATGGTGCGTGATTTTTTTCCAGAAAGTGCCTTTTATATTAATGCGGTTCTCGGCTTAACTGCCCTTATTATCTTGGTTTCCAGTTTGGCAAGCATCCTCATCTATTTGGAGCGTAAGGTCTCAGGTCATTTTCAAGTGAGACTCGGACCTATGCGCGTAGGCTATCATGGTATTCTTCAACCCATAGCCGATGGTCTCAAACTGATTCTCAAGGAGATCCTGAAACCAAAGGGAGCAGATGCCTTAACCTTTTATCTTGCTCCAATGTTTCCTCTGACCGCCACCTTTTTGATCATGGCGATTTTACCCTATGATCACCACCTCCAGTTGGCTGATCCGGCAGGTGGCGTTCTGTATGTATTAGGTATTTCTGGCTTGACTGTACTTGGTCTTCTGTTGGCAGGCTGGTCATCTAACAACAAGCTTTCTCTTCTTGGCGCCATCCGTGCTGCTGCCCAGATGATCTCTTTTGAAATATCACTTGCGCTGATTATACTGATGATCGTCATGGTGTCAGGTACTGCCTCCTTGCGAGAAATTGTTCTCTCTCAACAGGGGCTAATTTTTGATTGGTGGATCTTCAAGTTGCCCTTTCTTGGTATACTCGCCTTTATCATGTACTTGGTTGTCTCTACGGCTGAACTTAATCGAACGCCCTTTGACCTTGCTGAAGCTGAGTCAGAATTAACCGCAGGGTTTCATACTGAATATTCCGGCATGAGTTTTGCCATGTTTTTCTTTGCCGAATTTGTCAACATGTTCATTTCAGCGGCTCTGGCAACAACCTTTTTTCTTGGTGGTTTTCATGCTCCACTGATTGGTATTTCCTTTGTTGACCACATCTTGAACAGCATACCCGGATTTATTTGGTTCTTTGGAAAAACCTTTTTTATTATCTTTATCTATATGTGGTTCCGTTGGACTTTTCCCCGACTCAGAATAGATCAGCTTATGTCGCTGGAGTGGAAGATGATGCTGCCTGTCAACCTGATTTTACTCATGATGGTGGGTGTTTTTATGGTACTGGGTTGGGCTGGTTGATACAAAGTACACCGTAAAAAAACGTGGAGTTTATCTTCTGGAATGTCAACAATAATGCGCACGCTGTTGATTTGATAAACTCTATAAATTTCACAGATCAAAAAAGAATAGTTGCGATTTCTGAATTTTGGAATATTAAAGAAAGTCTTGAACGATTGTCATCAACTAAGGCGGTATGGCATGATGAAATACATGGAAGAACAGGAGTTATTTATTCAAAACATATACCGTTAAGACCATACGGGGGTGAAAAATATTTTTCTGTATATAAGACACAGCATAAGGGAATAGAGATGTTGCTTGCAGTCGTTCACCTTAAATCGCAATATAGATCAGAAAGCAATTCAGCCAGAATTAACTTGAATGTTGTTAAACATATTTTAGATAAACTGAATTCGTTTAAGAATGAATATATGATTATTATGGGTGACTTTAACATGCCGCTCTGTAATGATATTACAGACTTCTATCATTTAAATGCTACAGATTATTTTAACAGCAAAGACAAATCCTATAAAACCTGTGAAGGAGAAAAACGGATAAAATTTTACAGCCCTATCCAATCATTCTCAGGGGATATCTCAAAAGGGCCACCGGGAAGTTATTATTACCCGATGCAAACACAATCGCAGGCGTGGCATATATTTGACAATGCGCTCGTATCGTATCCTCTGGTCGAATATCTGGACAGGGAACAATGTGAGATCATGTCGAATATGGGAGAAACTGAACTCCTGAAAAATAATCGCCCAAACAAACAAATCAGTGATCATTTGCCGATAAAAATTAAACTGGCATAGGAGATAATAAATGGAAAATCCATGGGATGATATTGGTGACTTACAACCGGAAATGGAAAATCCTATAAATATAGTCAAAGAGCTATTTACTCCTATCTATGAAAAAACAAATGAAAAAGTAATATATAAACTTGATCAGGTTAATTTTTTTCCAGAAGAAGTAAAAAATTTGAGTGCAGGAATAGATGCCGCTAAATCTGCGGCATTGTGTAATGCCATTCAGCAAACACTTCATCCCGATTTTGGTTATGACCCCGACAAAACCAAAGAAAGACAATGTCTTAGATACAGATTGCTGCTTTCGCCTGTTAAAAATGAAACTATTGAATTTGAATTATTTAAATTTAAATTTTCCTTATTTTTTTACCCCGTGCAATTTTTTATTGATTATAGTAGGTCCAAAGGATTAGCTGGTTTTGTAGATGAAACAAGTAAATTTGTTATAGCAAACACTGAAGAGGATCTGTACGTAATCATTTCGACAATTATACGCTCTGACTCAACAATAAACTTGATAAAAAGGCTCATGGTACTCTGATAAATCATCCTTATCGGATGCAAAATTATGAAAAAATGAATGATATTTTTAATACCTATCCGCCCATGAAACAAAAAAACGTCCCCAAGGAAAGCCTGCTGGAACACAGCACCCGCTATCTGAAAAAGATTTGCACAGGCTTCTATTCTCTGATACAGGGAATGGATATCACTTTAAAATATTTTCTTAATCCTAAGAAAGTCATCACTCAGCAGTACCCAGAAAATCGGGATACTCTGAAGATGTTTGATCGTTTTCGCGGCCCAGTTTCTCTGCCCCACAACGAAAACGGTGAACACGCCTGTACAGCCTGCGGAATTTGTGAAAAGGCATGTCCCAACGGCTCAATCTCAATCCTTGCAACAAAGGATGTAAGTGGGCGAAAAGTTCTTGGACAATACATCTACCGAATCTCTCAATGTACCTTTTGCGGACTCTGCGTAGAAGCCTGTCCCTTTGGTGCTATTGTCTTAGCAAAGGATTTTGAGCTGACTGTATACGACCGAAACGAACTCACTTGGGTTCTCAACAAGTCTAAGTCTCAAGGCTCATCAGATACATCACAGGGAGAATACTCATGAGTGATATCTTTATCTATATGCTGGTGGCAACTCTTGTCATGCTTTCGTGTTTTGCCGTAGGTTTGCCTAATATTTTACACAGTGCTTTGGCACTCATTGGATCTTTTATGATCACTGCGGCTCTGTATATTAGTTTGCAAATTGAACTCCTTGCTTTGGCGCAAATAATGGTGTATATTGGCGGTATTGTTGTCTTTATGTTGCTTATTATTCTGTTGACAACAGGACTTGGTGTTGATGATAAGCGCAGAAAAATAAGCTTTGGAAAATGGATGAGCAGTGGTTTTATCATCGGACTCTTCCTGACATCTCTGCTGTATTTCTTTTCAGAAAACGACACTGGTCTTGCAGATATCATTACCCCAAAAGCCCTGCCCATCACTATTGATCAAATAGGTATTCGTCTGCTTTCAACGGAAAATGGCTTTATCGTACCGTTTGAAGTTATCTCTCTGCTGCTCCTTGCAGCATTGGTTGGTGCCGTAGTGCTTGCTCGTAAAGATGTTCATATCAAGAAGGAGGAGTCATGAGCCTGTCCCATTACATTGCTCTCTCGTTGATCCTTTGTGGAATCGGCTTATTTGGCATGTTGACCCGCCGCAATCTCCTGGGAATCATGCTTTCAGTTGAAGTTATCCTGAACGGGGCTAATATTAATTTTGCCGCATTTGCTCATTTTAAGGCGGCAGACCCGGTTGCAGGGGCTATTTTTCCAATCTTTGTCATGGCAGTTTCTGCCTGTGAAATTGCTGTGGCTTTGGCAATTATTCTTTCCATGTACCGTCATAGAAAAAGGCTTGATGTATATCGGCTGGAGAAACTCAATGGCTGATTTTATATTTTTTAACAGTTATCTGATTCTGTTTTGTCCACTGCTCAGTTTTGTTGTGATTGGGCTGGGTCATCTTCGTTCGGACAATACATTTGTTGGCAAATTTGCCATTACCCTGTCTGCTCTTTCCTGTGGTTATGCGCTGATAACGGCCCTAACCTATTTTATTGCAGTTATGGGGCATGGACAAGGTGATGTGTATCCAGCAAAAATGGCCCTTGACAGTGCTTGGCTGAATTTTTCACCAACCCTGACAGCAAATATGGGTATTTACCTTGATCCTATCTCGGTCATGATGCTCATAGTGGTGAGTGTCATTTCTCTGCTGGTAAATATTTATTCAGTTGGCTACATGAAAGGCGATCCGAGCTTTAACCGCTTTTTTTCTCTGCTGGCTCTGTTTTCCTTTTCCATGCTCGGTCTGGTCGTTTCCAGCAATATCCTTCAGATGTTTGTGTTCTGGGAGCTGGTCGGGGTTTCCTCTTATGCCTTAATTGGATTCTGGTATGAAAAGCCTTCTGCTGTTGCAGCATCAAAAAAAGCCTTTATTATGACTCGCTTTGCAGATGCCTTTTTCCTGCTCGGTATTCTTCTGGTGAGTTTTCAAAGCGGCAGTTTCAGCTTCCAGATCCTGAACAGTCCAGAGACAGCGGCTCTACTCAACAAGAATTTTCTCTTTGCAGGCATGTCTATCAATATGCTGACCTTGGGTACCCTGCTGATATTCTGTGGTGGCTGGGGAAAGTCAGCCATGTTTCCCCTGCATGTCTGGCTCCCTGATGCTATGGAAGGACCAACTCCGGTATCCTCCATCATTCACTCGGCAACTATGGTTGTGGCTGGTGTCTACCTGACAGCACGCATGTTTCCTCTGTTTGCTGCTTCTGAAAGTACCTTATTCGTGATCCAATGTATTGGTGCGTTTACAGCCTTATTTGCAGCAGTTATTGCGATTACCCAGATGGATATTAAACGTATCCTTGCCTTTTCAACTCTGTCGCAACTAGGATATATGATTTTCTCGTTGGGAGCTGCCAAGGTGTGTGCAGAAGGTGGTCATCACGAGTCTTCGATCAATATTTTGGGGTACTCAGCAGCAATGTATCACGTCTTTACCCATGCCTTTTTTAAATGTATGCTCTTTCTCGGTGCTGGCGCTATTATTCACGCTGTGCACAGCAACGATATCTTAAAGATGGGTGGCCTTAAATCGCTGATGCCGAAAACCTACTGGTCCTTATTGGCAGCCTGTCTGGCCATTGCCGGGGTGTTCCCCTTGAGTGGATTTTGGTCTAAGGATGCAATTCTGTTGGCATCTCTTCAGTCAGGTCATTATATAACCTTTCTTGTTGGTTTGATGACTGGAGCCTTGACAGCATTTTACATGTTCCGCTTTTTCTTTCTTATCTTTCATGGTGAAGCACGCTCTGAACTGCATGATGTTCATGAAGATCCGTGGATGACTTGGCCTATTATCATACTGACAATACCGACTCTTTTCGCTGGCTTACTGGAGCATTTCTTTATCATCCATGTTGTTCCGCCTCAACTTGACGAGGCTGCTCATTTTGTCCATCCAAGCTGGCTCCCGTGGATTGCCACCTTAGCTGCTGTCCTTGGAATTGGTAGCGCATGGTTGCTCTACGGCAAGGGAAAGACAGAGACTGCTGCACGCTTAAAAGATATGTTTGGATCAGTGTATACACTTGTCTATAACAAATTTTATGTGGATGAAGTATGGCTCTTTATCACCCATAAAATACTTTTTAACTGCATTGCTGCACCCATTAAGTGGTTTGACCGTAAGGTTGTTGACGGCAGCATGGATCTTACAGGCTGGCTTCTCCAAGTTGGTGGCAAAGGAATACGCTTTTCCCAAAATGGGCAGTTGCAGTTTTATCTTGGCGTCACATTGGTCGGTGTTTTTATGTTTTTTTTCCTTGGGTAATCCGTTACAAACAGAAAAATTTGACATTGAAGTCGCCAAAAAATCAGTCTTTGTCCAGCAAAAAGAATTTGAGGTACAGGAAGTTCTTTTTTTGCTGATAACAGAAAATCTGTGGGATGATTTAAGTTTCATTAACGAGACAACTATCTGTGAAAAGATTATCAGCCCAGTTCTCAATATTGTTGCAAAAAAAAACGACCAATTAAATGTATGGTCTCACGTTCCCTATAATATAGATGAACAAAAAGGCCTTGTTGGCGAACCTGATTACCTTATTGCTCCCAGAACAAAATACGGTGGTATGGCTCGACCTTCCCTCTGTATTATAGAGGCGAAACGGGATAATTTTGATGAGGGTTGGACACAGGCTTTGGCAGAAATGGTGGCTTCATCCTTGACAGGCGCATCGCTTTGTTACGGTGTAGTGACTACAGGTAAAACCTGGGAATTCGGGAAACTCGAGCATGATACTTTTACAGTGGTTCCTGTTGCCGTATCTGCTGCGGATAATCTGCAAAAAACACTTAATATCCTGAATTGGATGTTTGAGAGAGTAGCACAACTGGATGTATAACCTACAAAAAACAAGACTAAAGTCATGAACAAGTTTCGCCATAACGGCATAAACAGCAACGGAGTACATGTATGAACGGACCATTTCTGCTCACCATGATCTGGGTCGTCCCCTTTATCACCGCCTTGGCCTGTTTACCGGTCCGGGTTGATGACCATCAGCGCATCAAGATGATTTCGCTGATCGGCAACCTGATCAACTTGCTGCTTGTCACCATCCTGACCTGTAAGTTTATCACTGTCTCAGCGGCCCAACCGGTTGCCGATGGCGCAGTTGCCAGCCTATTCCATTTTACCTATAAGGTCGGCTGGTTAAAAATGATGAACATAGAGTACAACATAGGGGTTGATGCCATTTCCGTCCTTATGATGCTCCTCACAGCCATTGTTATCTTTTGCGGCGTATTGGCGAGCTGGAATGTCAACAATCAGGCTAAGGAATTCTTTGTTCTCCTCAATGTCTTGGTGGCAGGTGTTTATGGGGTCTTTGTTTCTATTGATCTGTTTACCTTTTTTCTCTTTTATGAGATTGCGGTTCTGCCCATGTACCTGCTTATTGGTCTCTGGGGAACAGGAAGAAAAGAGTATGCTTCCATGAAGTTGACCCTGATGCTGGTAGCGGGTTCTGCCTTTATTCTGGCAGGCATTTTGGCCCTGTATTTTGAATCCGGCTTAAACAGCTTTGATTTGCAAACACTTTCTCAGCATCATTTTTCTGATTCCTTTCAGTATATATTTTTCCCCATTATTTTTCTGGGCTTTGGTGTGCTGGGTGCCATTTTCCCCTTTCATACTTGGTCACCCGATGGTCATGCCTCAGCTCCCACAGCGGTTTCCATGCTCCATGCTGGCGTTCTGATGAAATTAGGTGGTTATGGTTGCCTGCGTGTAGGTATGTACCTTATGCCAGAAGGCGCACAGATGTGGATGGATTTTTTCCTGATTCTGGTAACAATCAATGTCCTGTATGGAGCATTTGGGGCTATCCGACAGACTGACCTGAAATATATTACAGCCTACTCTTCGGTTTCGCACTGTGGTTTAGTGCTGTTTGGCTTTACGGCCATGACCTTTACCGGCATCAAAGGTGGGGTTCTCCAAATGATCTCTCACGGTTTAATGACTGCCCTGTTCTTCTGCCTTATCGGTATGATTTATGGTAGGACCCATACCCGCACAGTCAGCGAGATGGGCGGCCTCATGAAGGTGATGCCCTTTCTGTCAGTGGCTTATGTGATTGTGGGACTGGCTGGACTTGGTTTGCCCGGTCTTTCTGGGTTTGTGGCTGAAGCCAATGTCTTTGTTGGCTCTTTTAGCAACCCTGGTACCTTAAACAGGATCTGCACAGTTCTGGCTGTACTCTCCATTGTTGTGACAGCGGTTTATGTTCTGCGAGCAGTTAATGATCTGGTGAATGGACCTATCAAAAAACAGTTTGCCACCCTGACCGATGCATCCTTGCTAGAAAAAGTACCAGTAACCATTCTGCTCATCTGCCTCTTTGGCATGGGTATTCTGCCTGGTTGGATTGTAGAACTGGTTAATAACGCTGTTCATCCTATTTTCAATAACCTGATGCGATAAAAAACTCCGATGACACTTCTGCTGCCTGATATTCTTCTTGTTGTACTTGCTGCCCTGGTCATGGGCTATGATCTGTACAAGGGAAACAACTCTGACTCCAGCTTGCCCTTTCATCTTTCCTGGGTTGGCTTATGTGGTATTTTTGTGCTGTTGTTCTGTCTGCCGTATGACCAGACTGTTCTTTATCTAGGCGGTTATCAGGTCAGCGGAACAACAATCCTTTTCAAGCAGGTCTTTATCCTGTCTACGCTCTTTGCCGTACTGCTTTCTCGTCCTTACTTTACACCCGGAGGAAGTCAGAGAGGGGTTTTGAAGTACCAAGGTGAGTTTCTCTTTATTCTTCTCCTCTGTACCTTTGGCATGTTTACCGTGGTCTCAGCCAGAGATCTTCTGACGCTGTTTATCGGAATGGAACTCTCCACTATTCCCCTCTACATCCTGAGTGGTTTTTATAAAAACGATGATCTCTCTGTTGAGGCATCGACCAAATATATTATTATGGGATCAGCCTCAACCGGTCTGCTCCTGTTTGGCTACTCCTTTCTCTACGGCGCAGCAGGCTCTCTGACCTTTGAAGCCGTGGCTCAGGTGTGCATGGCTAATCCTCAGGAACCCTTGCTGAAACTTGGTATGCTGTTTATCTTGGCTGCCATTGGGTTTAAGTTGACCCTGTTTCCCTTTCACATGTGGGCGCCAGATGTTTACGATGGTTCACCAAACCCCGTGACCGCCTTTATTTCTGTTTCCTCTAAGGCTGTGGCTATCGCCTTTCTCTTGAGTTTAATATACGGTCCGCTGGCAGCTATGCATAACTTTTTAGAGCCAATCTTCTTAGTTTTGGCAGCAATAACCATGACAGTGGGTAACCTTGGTGCCTTGAAGCAGACCCGACTGCGACGCTTCATGGCCTATTCATCCATTGCTCAGGCTGGTTATATTGCTATGGCTCTGCTTGGTGATGCAGGGACTGCACGTTCTGCTATCATCTTTTATCTCTTTGTCTATGCAGCAGGCAACTATTCGATCTTCTTTATTCTCTCAATCATTGGACGTAACGGAAGAGAGAATCGTAGCGAATTGCAAGGGCTGGGAAAAAGTAATCCTATGCTGGCAGCTATCCTGATGTTGAGCGCCTTTTCGCTGGCAGGGATCCCGCCGTTGGCTGGCTTTATGGGAAAATTTTTCCTCTTTGCCGCAGCAGCGGAAAAGGGATACTATTTTATGGTGTTTTTTGCCGCTCTGAATTCAACCATCTCTCTGTATTACTATCTTCTGTTAGTCAAAGAAGCCTATATTGTTCAGCCAGCGAATGAACCTGCTCCTCTTGTTATAGATGGGATGCAAAGGGTAAGTCTCTTGGTGTTGACTGCAATTATGCTGGTGGCAGGAATTTGGCCTTCGTTCAGTAATGGTGTACTGGCTGTAGCGGGATAAAATAATACGGTCAATAATACGGTTGATTGCTGTTGCGTATCGACCTTTGCAGTAATTTGAGCTGTCAAACAGGGCATGAACTGTTTGATAGCTTTTTTTGTTTTTCCTCATACAATTTTTTGTACAGATGACCACTTAGATTAGCCTTTAACAAGCTTAAAATCGTTCTGTTGTTGAAAATGCTGTACGTGTAGTGCAAAATCTTGTACTGTAACAGAGTGTATACCTCTGGTAGTAAAAAAATGTTAAGGATAAAACAATGGAACGTCGAGAAGCAATCCGTATATTGATGCACAGCCCCTTTTATTTTCGAATGACTGTTAAAGAGCGGCTCAATTTAATCAAAGAGTACTGTCGGGGAATCGCCCGAACATAGATGTACACTCCTATTGTAGGAACGCTCGGTTATATCCTCTCTCCAGACGCAGAAAAAGTACTGCTTGTCCACCGCAATGCCCGCAAGGATGACCAGCATCTTGGCAAGTATAATGGACTTGGCGGTAAAATGCAGGCTGATGAGGATGTACAGAGCTGCATGGTGCGGGAAATCCAGGAAGAGGCCGGTATTATCTGTCAGGAGATGCAGTTGCGCGGTACGATTAATTGGCCTGGTTTTGGTCCTGCCGGAGAACACTGGCTGGGATTTATTTTTCTCATCACCTCCTTTATTGGATGTCCTCGAAAATGCAATGAGGAAGGTGACCTTGCTTGGCATCGGTTGGATGCGCTGGCAGAGCTGCCGATGTGGGAAGGCGACCGCTACTTTCTTTCCTTAGTCTTTGATAAAGATCCTCTTCCTTTTCATGGATATATGCCCTATACTAACGGACGCCCTGTCAGTTGGAAGTATTTTCGTTAGCCTTTATGAGCAGGGAGAATTCATTGGCAGGGGAGTAAAACCCTTGCGTTTGCCAGCACAAGCTGGTAAGTATAGTCTCAAAAGGAGGCTGCTGCATGTAATGAAAGATGCTTTAGTCTCTAGGTATTGATTTTTATTTATTTATAGCGTATACAGAGAGACATATACAAAAGGACTTGCGGCATGGATAACGAAGAGTTTATTCGCTTAGAACAGCTTGTCGATACACTGATTGAAAAGTATAGAGATTTGAAAGGAAAGTATCGTATTCTTGAAGAAAGTCTCCAAGAAAGTGAGAGAGAATGCGATGTGTTAAAAAGGGAGCTTACCGAATTGCAGGATCAACGCTCAGAAATTGGTAGCCGAATTTCTGGTCTGCTTAGTCGGATAGAGCAGTGGGAATCAGAGCAAGGTACTGGTACTGGTGAGCAGTTGGAGGTTCAGCAGGAACAAGAGGAGAATGAGTACGTTTCCGAGTCAGACGCAGACGCAGACTTTGATTTTGACACAAGTTCTGAGTCAGAATCTGATTTAGGATCTGATTTAGGATCTGACTCAGAGTCTGACCTAGGATTTGATGCAAATGCAACGTCTCTGTGAGTTTTTGAAGATACGCTCCTGAAGATATAATCTGTTCGCAGGAATATGGAAGAACGCCTTATCAACTTTACCCTTTATGGGCAGGAATTTTCGTTCTACAGCGATGTGCCTGATAACGAGGTGGAAGAGGCTGTTTCCGTATTACGCCGGGAGTTGGGTGAACCCGAAGAATACGGCCCAACAACCACTGTCCCGTCTACGACTTTGCTCGTTTTGGCCTGCCTACGGATAGCCTCTCGTTCTGTGGTTTTAGAACGGGAATTCAATGAATTTCATAACGATAGAGATAACTACAAGATGAGAAAAGAATTAGTTTTAGGGATGATTGATCGCCTAACAACGGTTTTGGATAAATAATTATTTTTTATCTTTTCTCTCACACTTTTTTCGATTAATATAATACGTTTTCCTGCGCTGTTTGTGATCAGCGGAGTATTGAGCCAACTCTCATTGATAGGGTAATTTCCCCTGCTACATGCTGGAAACCTTTATTGATTTCCTAAGTGCAGTATGAATAGCCCACCTATTATATAGGTTTAATCATTGCGTTGACACGGCAGTGCGGGGATTTTTTTATGCAGCGGTTTTCGGGGACCGTTGGCAGCTTGATATGTTGCATAGCCCCGTTCTACATAATCCTTGAGCTGTTTGATGCAATGTTCAAGGGATTCCGGTGCGGCAAAAAGCTCCGGAGAAGTGAGGTATACTTCAAGGGAGGGGCGTTTTCCGGCGTAACGTCCGGAGGATAGGGGGGAGATCCTGCGTAGGTTCTTCACTGTTATGATTCACCGGTCTTTTAACGGATATATTCTTCCGATCTGTAAAGATTTTTCATATAATGTCTTTTCTCTTTTCGCAGCGCATGTAGTTGCGTCCTTTTGATCCGTTTGAAAGCAGATTTTCATCGGCGTCCTCTGTTGGTGTATTGCTTCCTTTCTCCTTTTGTTCTAGGAATCTTACTATTTTTTGGTTTAATTATAATATTATAACAGATTATTGAAAGTATAAACTGTTGTCTTTGCTTCATCTTTGCGTAATTTTGGCCTGTACAGGAAGTACGAGAGATTCAAAAAATTCAAGAGGCTGGCATGCAGTTTGCTTTCAAGGCAGCATAACAGAGCAGGTAAATATACTATGATGATGAGTGGTGTGACAGTACTTCTCCTTGTTCTGGCATTAATTGTCGGGGTAGCTGTTGGTTTTGTGCTGAGAAAGAAGTTTATAGAGGGTAATCAAGCAGATATCAAGAATCAGGGACGTTTGATTGTTGAAAATGCTATTCAGGAAGCCGAGCAGATCAAAAAGGAACGCCTACTGCTGGTAAAAGAAGAGATTTATCAGACAAAAAAAGAAGCTGAACAAGAGATAAAAGAGTCACGAAAAGGGCTGAAAGAAGAGCAACGCCGACTTGACCACAAGCTTGATAAGGTGCATGAGGAGTTAAATGACCTGAAGAAAAAAGAGTCAGGACTTCGGAGCAGAGAAAAGCAAATAGATGGTCGGGAAAAAGCTGTCAGCGTCCGGGAAGAGGAACTGAACAGCATTATTGAACAACAACGCTATGAGTTGGAGAATATTTCCGGGATAACTCAGAAGCAGGCCAAAGATCGGCTCATGGAATCCATTGAAAGCGAAGCCCGGATGGATGCAGCCAAGCGTTTGAGCCGTATTGAAAATGAGATGAAGCTTGAGGCGGATAGAAAAGGAAAAAATATCTTGGCCTTGGCTATTGCCCGTTATGCTGGTGATTATGTTGCTGATAAAACCGTGTCTATGGTGCCGTTGCCCAGTGATGAAATGAAGGGACGGATTATCGGCAGAGAGGGACGTAATATTCGGGCGATTGAAGCGGCAACCGGCATTGATATTATCATTGATGATACCCCAGAGGCTGTGATCCTTTCCGGGTTTAATCCTATTCGTCGAGAAGTTGCCCGGCAGTCCTTGATTCAGCTGATTTCCGATGGTAGAATCCATCCGGCTCGAATTGAAGAGGTGGTTGCGAGGGTAACTGATGAGTTGGATGTGGAGATTAAAGAGGTTGGTGAAAAGGCCACCTTTGATGTCAATGCCCACGGTATGCATGTAGACTTGGTCAACCTGATTGGTCGGTTGAAGTATCGAACCAGCTATGGGCAAAATATTTTGCAGCACTCTCTGGAAGTAGCCTTTCTTTGTGGTGTTATGGCGGCAGAACTGGGACTGGATATAAAAAAGGCCAAGCGGGCAGGTCTGCTCCACGATATTGGCAAGGCCGTGGATCATGAGGTTGAAGGCTCTCATGCGATTATTGGGCGGGATCTGGTGAAAAAATACGGTGAGGCTGAGGATATTGTCTATGCTGTTGGAGCGCATCATGAAGATCTTCAACCCAAGAGCGTACTTGATGTTTTGGTGCAGTCAGCTGATGCCCTTTCCGGTGCCCGTCCTGGCGCCCGCAAAGAGATGCTGCAAAGTTATGTCAAGCGGTTGGAAGACCTTGAGAGTATAGCCAACTCATTTGATGGCGTTGAAAAATCTTATGCTGTGCAGGCTGGTCGGGATTTACGGATCATTGTGGACAGTCAAAAGGTGCATGATGATGAAGCCCTGCTGTTGAGCCGGGATATTGCCAAGTCTATTGAGGGCCAACTGACCTATCCAGGTCAAATTCGAGTAACTGTGATTCGAGAAACCAGAGCAGTTGAGTATGCCAAGTAAGGAGCTGTGAAAAGCATGAAATCAGTTGAGGAACAGAGAGCAGTTATAGAACGCGGTTGTGCTGAACTTTTTTCTTGGGAAGACCTGGAAAAAAAGCTGACAAAGGCCGTTGAAGAGGAGAAACCGCTGATTGTTAAGGCTGGTTTTGATCCCACAGCCCCTGACCTTCATCTGGGGCATACTGTGTTGTTACAGAAGATGCGCCAATTTCAACAGCTTGGTCATACAATCAACTTTTTGATCGGTGATTTTACCGGTCTGATCGGTGACCCCACAGGTAAATCGGAAACCAGACCGCCTCTGACTCGGGACGACATTGCCCGAAATGCTGAGACCTATAAAGAGCAGGTTTTTAAAGTTCTTGATCCAACGCAGACCAAGATCGTCTTTAACTCAGCTTGGTTAGGTGAGCTTTCTTCGTATCAGATGATTCATCTCGCCTCTGAACTCACCGTGGCCCGCATGTTAGAACGGGATGACTTTAAAAAACGTTTTGAAGGCCATCGTCCTATCTCTATTCATGAGTTCTTTTATCCCCTGATTCAGGGGTATGATTCTGTTGCCCTCAAGGCTGATGTGGAGTTAGGAGGGACAGACCAGCTCTTTAACCTGCTCATGGGCCGAGAGATGCAGCGGACTCGTGGGATTGCGCCCCAGGTTGTCCTGACCATGCCCTTGCTTGAGGGATTGGACGGGGTCAACAAGATGAGTAAGTCGCTGGGCAACTACATTGGCATTGCCGAATCAGCAGATGATATCTTTGGTAAGATCCTTTCCATGAGTGACGAACTCATGTTTCGTTACTATGAGTTGCTCAGTGATTTGAGCTTGGAAGAGATTGACCTGTTACAGCAGGATATGAAGCAGGGCAAGGTCCATCCCAAGGCGGTCAAGGTGCAGCTTGCCAAGGAACTGGTAGCCCGTTTTCATGATCAAGATGCCGCAGATGCGGCGGAAAAGAATTTTGAACAGATCTTTAAACGTCATGAGCTTCCTGACGATATTCCAGAAAAAAATATCAGCGTCGAGGGCCCATCAATATGGTTACCCAAACTGTTGCTGGAAGCTGGTCTGGTGCAATCAACCTCTGACGGTCGGCGAATGGTGCAGCAGAATGCGGTTTCGGTGAATGGAAAAAAGGTTGCTGACGTACAAACAGAAGTTGCCACTGACGCTGAGGTATTGCTTCAAGTTGGAAAGCGTCGTTTTTGCAAGGTATTTTTTTCTCTTGCACAACTTGAACAACAGTAAAAAGGTAAAAAAAGAGTCCGGGATCGCTATGTCCGTCTCTCCTGTTGGCAGGCTGGACACTCGCCTATAAACTCTACGTTATGCCCTAAAATTTTATAGGAAGTTTTTTGAGCGGCATGTTCTGTAATTTTTTTTTCCACTGGAAGACTGAGATCAGCCATTTTTCCGCAGAACGAGCAACGAACATGGTAATGGAGATCGGTTCTTGCATCAAAACGTTTCTGTTTGCCTCCAAGTTCCAGCTTGCGTATCATGCCGGCATGAACCATGAGTTCGAGGTTTCTGTACACCGTTCCCAGCCCTATTCTGGGCAGGCGTTTTCTTACTATCTCATACAGTTCACAGGCTGTTGGATGACTGCTGACTTTGGAAAGTTCTTCAAGCAGGATTTGACGTTGCGTTGTCAGGCGGATCATGGATGACGATGTATTCATAACCTTTCTATTCATTTGAATAATTTTGACAAACTGAGTGCTTGGTTAAAATGAGGTCGCTTTTTCTTTCTACCTCATAAGCTAACATGGGATGGCCTCAAAAAATCCAATAAGTTCAGTCAAAAAGAAGAAGCTTGATAGTCGAGTTGTACCAAGAGAATAAGTATCATTTATAAAACGATTCTTTTAGAAGTCAAGTTGAATAAATATGAAAATATATGGTATACCTATAAAAAAATGCAGGGCTTCCTGTTTTTTGACTGCGCACCAATGAATTTTCTGTTGGTGTCCTACAACAAATGAAAATAAAAAATCTTCACCTTGCCCCTCCTCTTTTACTGGCTCCAATGGCTGGCCTGACCCATTCAGCTTTGCGCACGCTCCTGCTGCAATTTGGAGGTGTGGGCTTGCTCTCCACAGAGATGCTGGCTGCTCGCAAACTCCCTGTAGAAAATAAACATATTTCTCCCTTTCTTGTCCGAACAGAACAGGAAAGACCACTGTCTTACCAACTGCTGGTAGGAGCGGCAGAGGATGTTGCACCAGCCTTGGAGGCCCTGCACCGTTTACAGGCTGATGCTGTTGATATTAATCTCGGTTGTCCAGCTCCCAAGGTACGCCGTTCCGGTGGGGGCAGCTCGTTGATGGATACCCCTGAGCTTGTCCGTGAGATTATTGCCATTGCCCGAAAGAGGACAGCCTTGCCCCTCACAGCCAAAATCAGACTTGGAGAATCTTTTTCCGAACAACGATTACAAAGTTTTTGTCAGATGCTGGAAGGGGAGGGGATTGACCTGCTTACTGTGCATGCCCGGTTGCGCAAGGAGGCATTTTGCCGAAAACCGCATTGGGAATGGGTGGCTAAGGTAAAAGAATGGGTGGATATTCCAGTAATTGCAAACGGTTCTATTTTTTCCGTGGCAGATGCGAAGAAATGCCTGCAAATAAGCAATGCCGATGGGCTTATGATTGGCCGTGGAGCTGCATCTACACCTTGGCTTTTTGCCGATATTGCCCGTGAGGTGTACGGTTTTGATATCCCCAAGGTTAGGATTTGCCTGCCAGTAGTGTATGCGGATTTTGTTACTGCCCTTGTCCAACGTTTTGTCCCTGAGCGTCGTCTTGGCAGGTTAAAAGAGTTTACCCATTATTTTGCTGAGAATTATTTCTTCGGCCATAGGTTGGCCTGTGACGTGCAGGGGGCTGACTCTGTTGAGCAGGCATGGCAAAGGGCTTATGCTTTTTTTCAACGGAATGATGCAGAGGGTGTGGCAGAGGGGGAGGAAAGTTTGGCTGAGGTTATTGTTTGATGATAAAAGGGGCAAACAAACTTCAGAATATAATTTTTCGTATCTCTTGTCTAAAAAATTCCGATATCTTTAGATAACCATGAATAAATCAATCACAGTTAGCACGCTCATTATATTGCTTGCTCTTGTAACTCTTTCATCCTGCGTCAACTACAGAACTCTGGAAAGAATGCGCCAAGAAAACGATACAAAGGAAAGATTAATAAAAGAATTGCAAAAATATAGCAATAGTATATCCAATTATAATGACCAGCTAAAACAACAGATCGAGGTGTTTGAAAAACGAAAGATAGAAAGAAACAAAAAAAATATCGGAAACACAGAACATATTGATAACACACAAGCCTTACTGAAAAAATACAATAGCTTCTTTGCAAAATATCATAAATACCAACAACATAAACAAAGTCTCAGGGAAACTGCACAGGATGTAATAGATCAGAAAAAAGCAATGCTGGAAAATCTAAAAACTGCACTGCATGAACTAGAAAATTTACTTTATGCTTCTGTGGGGGAGTATGAACAAACAATTCTGATATCTCATTTGAGACAGAGGAAATTATTGAAAAACCAGCTACGAAAACTAAATAACGAGATAAACCAGAGCATGCTATATGTAAAGCAAATGCTCAAGCTAGAAGAAGAAAACTTAAAGTTTAACTATTCAATCAGCAGATTACAAGAAATAAAATATAACTACAGAGTAAATACAGGAAGCAATTTAGAGTCAATGCCAAATTTCCCTTGGCCCCCACTTCACCCTTCCGCCTACAGCGTAATACCCTCAACACTGCTACCAAGTCTGACCAATAATCATTATCTGAAAAACGTAGCTGAAAAACTGGAAACGGCGTTTGACCAAGCTGGATATTCACAAAAAAAATACTATCAAGTGCCAGATGGTTTTGTTCTGGTTTCCCAATTAGAACAGTTTAACTCAGACGGCACCTCAAAAACCCCTCCAGACCGCTGGGTAACTGATTATCTCCCACTAAAAAAATTTTCTCTCACCTCCTATCTCAAAGCTCTTTTTACAGCCAATCCAGGTAGATATCGCATTATTGCTTTTATCGTAACTTCGCAACCTTTTGAAGAAAGCAAGAAGACAGTCACCCGTGAAGAGGCTATGGCTTGGCTTGACAACGGCATGGTTATTCTCCCGGAAAATATCGGCAAACAACCGTATACGGATAAGCATTACTGCACCGCTTTCATCTATGAATTTGAGCAACCCGGAAGGGAGAAAAAACCTTTTTTTAAGTCGTTGAGTAATCTCACAGGAAAAGATCATCTGCAAAAATCTAACCTTTGGACTGCATTGCAGCAATAATCATGCGTATTCCTATTACTAACACAAAAAAACGACTGGCAATTATTTGGTTCAGCGGGTCAGGCTTCCTCTTTGCCCTGCTTTTTCTGCAAACGATCTTTGGAAAATACGGCACAGAGATCAAAGAGATAAAAGATCCTTGGGGCTTGATGCTGCCTACCTTCATGCCAACACTGTCGTTAATCATAGGAACTTTGATCGCTGATGCAACAGCATCAAAAAAAGATACTAAAGAGATTGCGACGGTTGATCGTTTTTTCTTTCGCCTTTCCTGCTTTCTCTCAATAGCCTATTTGTTAACTGTCATCCTAACCATCCTTCTCAGTCCCTTTTCCAAACTCTCACTGCTGGAACTGATAAAGTTATCAAATCTCTGGCTGGCACCGTTTCAAGGGCTGGTGACAGCTTCGCTTGGAGCTTTTTTTGTCTCTAAAAAATAATACGTTATGATAAGCATCGGTATAGAACAACTCATCGCAGCCCCCCCGCCCTCTTTTACAGGCAAACGCCTTGCTCTGCTCTGCAACCAAGCCTCCACAGACCGTCATTTTCGCCACAGCCGTGACCTGATCATGCAGACTTTTCCTGGTCAACTCACCTGCCTGTTTTCTCCGCAACACGGTTTTTTCAGTGAAAAACAGGATAATATGGTTGAATCCGATCATGCTGCGGATGTGGCCAGCGGCTTGCCGATTTTTTCTCTCTATGGCGAAACGAGAAAACCGAGTGCTGCTATGTTTGAGCATTTTGATATCCTGCTCATCGACCTTCAGGATGTGGGAACACGGGTCTATACCTTTATCTGGACTGTGGTCTACTGTCTCCAACGGGCAGCGGAAAGCGGTAAAAAAGTGGTGGTGCTGGATCGGCCTAATCCGGTGGGTGGACATACTGTTGAAGGCAACCTGCTCAAACCGGCATTTCGTTCCTTTGTTGGCCTGTATGCAATCCCGATGCGTCACAGCCTGACAATGGGTGAACTGGCCCTGCTCTGTAATCAAGAAATGGGCATTGATGCCGAGCTTGAGGTCATCAGAATGCAGGGCTGGCAACGGGAGATGTTTTTTACCGACACCGGCTTTCCCTGGGTTTTCCCTTCACCCAACATGCCCACACCACTCACAGCCTTGGTCTATCCTGGGCAGGTCATCTGGGAGGGTACCAACATTTCTGAAGGACGAGGCACTACCCTGCCTTTTGAACTGGTAGGTGCCCCGTTTATCAACCCTACTCAGGTGCTGCAACACCTTGCTGAAACTGGCATTGATCTTCCAAGCTGTGTTCTCAGACCGCTGGCCTTTGAACCGACCTCGGGCAAATGGGCAGGTCAATCCTGTGCTGGTTTTCATCTTCATGTTACCGAACCGCAGACCTTTCGTTCTTATCGCCTGAGTCTGGCCCTGTATCAGGCTCTGTTTCAACTCTATCCAGAAGAATTTGCCTATAAACAACCGCCCTATGAGTATGAATACGATCTCCTGCCAATGGATCTGATTCTTGGTGATCAGCAGCTCCGTCATGCCGTAGAACAAGGAGCAGATATCATCGAACTGGAGCGTTGCTGGGAGAAGGAACGTAAGCCCTTTGATGCCCTGCGCCAAGCTGTTTTTCTTTACCCTGCACGCTAAATGCGCTATGTTTTCCTATATGCTCTCTCGTATACTCTTTTGCCCCCAGTTTACTAGCCAGCCGACAATAAATAACCTTTTGAGAAAGATATGAAACAAGCTACTCTTGGTGAATTAGCCGCCCTTGTTCAAGGAAACGTCCTTGGTGATGATCAGCTTAAAGTAAGTACTGTCAACAGTCTGGAGCTTGCTGAACCGGGACAGCTCACCTTTATCAACTCTGTCAAACTGGCCGATAAACTGGCAGCGAGCAAGGCGTCTGCCTGTATTGTACCAAAGGTGTTAAACGACTTTACAGAGGCTGATATTCCTCTGCTGCAAGTTGACAACGTAGATCTGGCCTCAGCTCGCATTCATAACTACCTGCTGGCTGAAGAGTTCCAGGCAACAGGTATTCATGAACGGGCTGTTATCGGAGCGGACTGTTCCATCAGCGAGCAGGTTGCCATTGGTCCTTTGGTGAGCATCGGTGACCGGGTGAAAATTGGTGATCGAGTGAAGATTGAACCTGGTGTTGTGATCGGTGACGATGTGCAGATAGGTGAGGGTTGCCTGCTCCATGCCAACGCTGTTGTTGCCTACGGATGCACCCTTGGCAAACGAGTCGTTCTCCATCACGGCGCCATGATCGGCAGCGATGGTTTTGGTTTTGCCACAGATCCGCAAACAGGCATTCATGTCAGTAAACCCCAGGTGGGTACAGTGCAACTGGATGATGACGTACAAATAGGGGCGAATTCCTGCGTGGACCGGGCCGCCTTTGGCGTTACGCATATACAAAGCGGGGTACGCATTGATAATCAGGTCATGGTGGCCCATAACTGCGTGATTGGTGAAAACTCCATTCTAGTCGGACAATCTGGTATGGCTGGCAGCTCTACTCTGGGCCGTCATGTTGTGCTGGCAGGTCGAGTTGCTGTCAACGGTCATGTTCACCTTGATGACGGTGTGAGGGTGGCCGCACTTTCCGGTGTCCATAACGATCAAAAAAAAGGTGCGGTGGTTGCTGGAATGCCGGCTGTTGATATAAAAAAATGGGGTCGGGCTGCTGCTGCCTTTACCCGCCTTCCTGATATGCTTCGTGAAGTCAGACGCCTGCGGAAAGATTTGAATGCGTTATCAAAAAAAATGCACTCATCTGATGATCGGACAGATGCAAAGGAATAGATGTTTTCTCATCTTTATCATTTTCAAAGCCGATGTAGGCTCAATCCGCTTGCTCTCATAGGGGGGCTTTTCATTCTCTTCTTTCTCCTTATTGTACAGTACGATCCCCCCCTGCTCCACGAATTGCGCCTTAAGTCCTTTGATTTTTTTCTCCGCTCTCATCCAGCTCCGTTATCTGATACTCGAATTATTATCGTTGATATTGACTCAGAAAGCCTGGAAAAAATTGGGCAATGGCCTTGGCCTCGCAAGCGTATTGCCGAATTATTAAAAAAAATTAACGCAACAGGCCCGGTTGCTGTTGGTCTTGATATAGTTTTTGCCGAACCAGATGGCAGTTCTCCGCATCTTCTCGGAACACTGGACTATATAAAAAATGCCCCGCCCATTGTTCAAGATTATCTAAAAAATTTGCCAAACTACGATTTCTCCCTTGCTCAAACCCTTGCACAGAGTCCTGCGCCGGTGGTGCTGGGCTATGTCTTTACCAATACAGAAAAATCGACTAGACCAACCTCAATCTTTTACTCTTCTCAACAGGTTCCTAAAAAAAGCAACATACAGCTCTATGGGCAGAATCCTCTTCCCTTTCTCTATTCCTTTAACGGGGTAGATTCAAGCCTGCAAATATTTGAACGCACAGCGCAGGGTATCGGCTTTTTAAATATTATTCCAGATCACGATTCCATTATTCGCAATCTGCCCTTGGTGGTTACTTATAAAGACGAAATATATCCAAGCTTTATTTTGACCATGTTACAGGCTTCTCAGAAGGTAGACGATATGAAGCTGATAACAGATCAAAACGGCGTCCGAAGTCTTCAGGTAGGGAAATATCATATTCCGACGAACATGAATGGAGAGTTGATTATCAACTTTAGCGGCCCCTCGCACACGCTGCCCTATATTTCCGCCCATCGTGTTTTATCTGGTCAATTTGAACCAGCTCTTTTTCAAGATGCTTATGTCCTGATTGGTACTTCTGCGCCTGGTCTCTTTGATCTGCGGGCCGTTCCTACGGATCGAGTTTTTCCTGGAGTTGAACTGCACGGCCATGCCCTCAACACAATCCTGAGTCAAAACTATCTCCATCGACCGGAATGGGTCAAGGGAGCAGAACTCCTCTGTATATGTTGTATCAGCCTGTTGCTGCTTCTGATTCTTTCCCGACTTAGGGCTGCTCACGGGATTCTGCTGGTCCTCTTTCTTTCTTTTGGGATATTTTCCCTCTCACTCTGGTGCCTGTATGCCTACAATCTTTTGATTGATATAGTGTATCCAATGACTGTCACTTGGCTCGTGTTTACCATAGTCACCTTTTATAACTTTATTGCAGGAGAAAAAAAGATACGCCGCCTTCGTTCTACCTTTTCCCATTATCTTGCTCCAGAGGTTGTCAAAGAACTGCTCAAAAAACAGGACGATCTTATCTTAGATGGGGAAGAACGAGAGCTTACCATTCTTTTTTCTGATATACGCCGCTTTACTTCAATGGCGGAAAAGATGTCACCTGACGATCTTTGCGCCTTTCTCAACGAGTATCTCACCCCTATGACAGGGGCTATTATGGAAGAACGGGGGACAGTGGATAAATTTATCGGTGATGCCATTATGGCCTTTTGGAATGCGCCCTTAAATACGCCGAATCATCTTGTTTACGCCTGTCGCTGCGCCTTGACCATGCTCCGAGAACTGGACGAACTGAACAGATCATGGCATAAGAGAGGGTTTCCTAAGATACGAATAGGTGTGGGGATGCATTGCGGCGTGGCCCGGGTCGGTAATATGGGTTCACAGCAACGGTTTGATTATACAGTAATCGGTGATTCAGTGAATCTTGCCTCTCGGCTGGAAGGACTGACAAGGTTATATGATGTTGATATTTTAGTCAGTGATGCGGTCTATGCAGTCTTGCAGGAGAGTAACTTTTTTTTTCGCCGAATTGATAGGGTACGAGTTGTTGGCAAGACCACCCCTGTCACCCTGTATCAGCTTATGGGATTACGTGAAGAACAAACCGTTGATGATCTTCAGGAGCTAGATGCCTATTATGCCGCCCTGGAACGCTATACTACCGGCGCCTTTACCCAGGCTGCCGAATCTTTTCTCAGTTTACATGAGGAGTATCCTGGCGTGTATCTGTATGCCTTTTATGCTGAACGATGCCTTCGTATGGAAAAAAATCCCCCAAAGCAATGGAACGGCATTATAGATATACAAACAAAGAAAAACTGTTAAACAGGTTCCTCGCAACGAGGTAATGTTTCAGCGTTGTAATGAAAAAGACTCTCTATCATAATAATTATTCTCAGCTTTTTTATTCTCACATCTTTGTAATATTGACATTTTTCTTCAATAATGCTATATTGTTTCATCTTCTGGCAGAGCTATTCAATACTCTTTTGAATAAAAAAATTTTGTCATTCCCTTTAAAAAGTTATTGCTGAGGACATCAATCGTATGAAAAAAATCAGCTTGTCTGTTGATGCCGTTCAGATTTCCGTCGAACAGGGTGCAACCATACTGGAAGCAGCCAGCCAAGCCGGGATCATCATTCCGACTCTTTGTCATTTTCCGAAAAAAACATCTCAGGAATCCCATTGTCAGGTCTGTGTTGTTGCCTGCGAGGGACGGGAAGATCTCATAAAATCCTGTTCCACCCCTGCCGAGGAGGGGATGGTCATTATCACAGACAGTGATGCGATCAAAGCTCATCGCCAGGAACGGGTTGCTGCTCTGGCATCCATTCATTACGGCGACTGCAAGGCCCCGTGCAGCCTGACCTGTCCGGGCCAGATTAATGTCCAAGGCTATATCGCCCATATCGCTAAGGGCCAGTATGCTGAGGCAGTGCGTCTGATTATGGAAAAGAATCCGCTGCCCTTTTCCGTGGGCCGACTCTGCCGCCGCTTCTGTGAAAGCCGCTGTCGTCGGGTTCTGCTGGATGAACCTGTTGCGATCAATCATCTCAAGCGTTTTGCCGCAGACTGGTGCATGGAGCATCAGGTTGACCTTCATATTGCTCCGCAACCTGCCACGGGCAAAAAAATCGCCGTGGTCGGCGGCGGCCCCGGCGGATTGTCAGCAGCCTATTTTCTGGCCAAAAACGGTCATAGTGTGACTATATTCGAGGCCGAGAAGGAGCTGGGCGGTCTGCTCCGTTACAGTATCCCGGAGTTCAAACTGCCGAAAAAGGTACTGGATTACGAGATCGAAACCATTCTCAAACTCGGTATTGAGGTGAAATGCAATCATCGTCTGGGCCGGGACATCACACTGGATGAACTGAACAGGCAGTTTGATGCGACTCTGCTGACTATCGGGGCCGGGATTGATCAGCCGCTGGAAATCCCGGGTACTGATCTGCCCGGCGTGTTTTCCGGCTTGCAGTCCCTGCGTCAATACAATGCAGGGGACACCGGTGAGCTGCGTAAGGGGAGAACAGCAGCGGTTATCGGCGGTAATAACATCGCCTTGGAAAATGCCCGCAGCCTGGTCCGGCTAGGCTATGAAGAGGTAACGGTTATCAGTCTGCGCACTGATGAATCCGAGCTGACCGCCAGCCCCAAGACTATCAGTGAGGCTGTGAAGGAAAACGTGCAGCTTTTATTTATGGTTGACCCCTGTGAAATCAAACAGGTGGGTTCCGGTCTGGAATTGGTCCTCGCCCGGATGGAGTTAGGAGAACCGGATGCAAAGGGAAGACAGCAGCTGCAGCAGGTGCCGGATACCTTTGATGTCCTGCTGGTGGACACGATTATTCATGCCCAGGGCCAGATGGCTTCTCCGGAGGGCGAGGCTCCGGTGCCTGTGGATTTCACGCCGAAAAATCTGATCAAGGCCAATGTCAAAACCTCTTTAACCAGCATGGATCGAGTCTATGCTGCCGGCGAGGCGGCCAGCGGCAGCCGCGCCCTGATTCAGGTGGTGAGTTCCGGACGCAAGGCCGCAGAAAACATTCATGCCGATCTGATGGGGATTACTGACTCTCCGGTGGAAAGCCGTTTCAACTTCACCCGAGGCAAGTCTTTTGATGCAGTGGATGCGCGAGTGCTGGAACGCTTTACCCAGCGGAGGCGTACCCTCATGCCTGACCGACACCCGAAAGAGGCGATTCTGGATAACAAGGAGGTCCGACTGGGCTTTGATGAGGCTGCTGCCCGGCAGGAGGCGGATCGTTGTCTGGAATGCGGCTGCATGGCTTATGATACCTGCGACTTCAAACAGCTCTGCATTGATAACAAGATTAATTTGAATAAAACCGGCATGGGAACCAAACCTGTCTACAGTCTGGACAGCTCGCATCCCATGCTCAATGTAGACCTGAATAAATGCGTCTACTGCCGCCGTTGCGTCAGGGCATGTGAATACAATGCGTTGGAACTGAAGGCTTCAATGGATAAGCAGGGTAGGGTGACCGGTATCTCGTTGCACTTTAACGAGAACTGTGTGAACTGCGGCAACTGTGCAGATCATTGCTCTACTGGTACCATCACCAAAAAAGACACCCTTTCTCCCATCCTGACTGAAGAGACCCGCAAGGTACGCACCACCTGCCCGTATTGCGGGGCTGGCTGCCAGATGCAGCTCAAGGTCAAGGGCGATACCATCATGGAGGCCACCTCGGAAGCGCATTTGGCACCGAACTACGGTGCCCTCTGCGTCAAGGGCCGGTTTGCCTTCAACTTTGCCCAGGATAAAGAACGCCTGACCACCCCGCTGGTCCGTCGGGACGGGAAATTGGTTGAGGCGACCTGGGACGATGCCTACGATTTTATTGCGGAACGGATGGGCAAGGTCAAGGAGGAATTCGGGCCGGATTCCATTGCCGGATTTTCCTGCGCCAGGGCCACCAATGAAGAAAACTTCCTCATGCAGAAGTTCATGCGCACGGTGATCGGGACGAACAACATCGATCACTGTGCCCGGCTCTGACACGCGCCCACTGTGGCCAGTCTGGCCATCACTTTCGGTTCCGGCGCAATGACCAACTCCATCGCCGATGTTGTCAATAATAAAACGGATCTCTTTTTCATGATCGGGTCCAACCCGGACACCAGCCACCCGACCATCGGCCTGCGTATTCATCAGGCTCTGGATCGGGGCGCCAAACTGGTTGTGGTTGATCCCCGCAAAACTAAGCTGGCCGAACGGGCCGACCTCTGGCTTCGTATCCAGCCGGGCACGGATGTGGCTTTCCTCAACGGCCTGATGCATATAATTATTAAGGAGGATCTCTGGGACAAGCAATTCGTTGCCGACCGCACAGAGGATTTTGAAGAACTCAAAGAAGTCGTGGAGAAATATCCACCCGAGCTGGTTGCTGAAATCACCGGGCTGACAGTGGCCGAGCTGGAACAGGCCGCCCGCATGTATGCGGCTCCGGGACGCAATGCGATCTACCACGGCATGGGTATCACCCATTATCACACCGGCACGGACCGGGTCAAATCCATCGCCAATATGGCTATGCTCTGCGGCAAGGTCGGGGTGGAAGGCGGGGGCTGTAATCCTCTGCGCGGCCAGAATAATGTCCAGGGAGCCTGTGACATGGGCGCCCTGTTCAATACCATGCCGGGTTACGGTGCGCTGGATAATGATGAGCTGTTTGACAAGTATGAAAAACGCTGGGGCGTGAAACTGCCCCGCAAGCCGGGCAAGCCTGCGACCGAGATCTGGGATAATATCCTCAATGACGAAATCCGGGCCTTATACGTATTCGGGGAAGACCCGGCCATTGCTGATGCCAATATCGGCCATGTCCACAGGGCACTGGCTCATCTGGAATTCCTGATTGTCCAGGATCTCTTTCTCACCGACACGGCCAAAGAGGCAGATGTGGTTCTGCCTGCGGCCAGTTTTGCGGAAAAGGACGGTACCTTCAGTTCCACAGAACGACGAGTGCAGCGGGTGCGCAAGGCTGTCAATCCGCCGGGACAAGCCAAGCCGGACTGGCAAATTTTCACTGAGCTGTCCGAGCGCATGGGCTATGCAATGGGCTATACCAAGCCGGAAGACATCTTTGAGGAGGTCTGCGAACTGCTGCCCCAGTATCGCGGGATGAGCTATGCCCGGCTGGAAGAGGTCGGCCTGCAATGGCCGGTGCCTCATGCGGATCATCCGGGAACCCCGGTGCTCCATACCGAGTCCTTTACCCGGGGTAAGGGGCTGTTTGTGCCGGAAGAGTACATGGCACCCAAGGAGCCGGTGGATGACGAGTATCCCATGCTCTTTACCACGGGCCGCCATTATGCCCGGTATAACTTCAGCAGCATGACCGGCAAGACCCGTGAGATTGATGATATAGCACCTGAGGCCCTGGCTGAGGTGAGTCCGGTTGATGCTGAGAAGATGGGCATCAAGACAGGTGATATGCTGAAACTCACCTCCCGGCGGGGCGAAGTCACCATTAAGGCAGAGGTCACCGAGCGCAGTCAGCCCGGTACTATCTTCACCACCTATAACTATGCCGAGACCCCGGTTAACCTGCTGACTCTGGATGCGCTGGATCGGCTTTCCCGGACGCCGGAGTATAAGCTTTGTGCTATTCGGGTTGAGGTTTTGGGGTGATTTGTGGGTGAAAATTGAGTGACTTTGGTTGCTCTGTGGAGTGTGTGAAAGGGGCGGGCCGAAAGCGCCGGGATAAACCGGCATAGAGTAGGGGATGAAAGAGCCCTACATAAAAGGAGAAGCTGCTCCATTATGGCCCCGAGTCATGCGTCGGTATTCCGCAAGGATGCGGCGAAGCGTTGACAGGGGAAGCGTAGGCCAGCCATTGAGCTCCGAAATCACCACAATCAGGGTGCCGACCGCGTGGTCTGGTTGGGAAGGCAACACGGGAAGCGGCGTAAATCAGCCAGCTGCTCCCCGGCCCTGCGGAGTCAGAGAACCTGTGCATGCGTGGACGC
>QYLO01000036.1 GCA_022766165.1 Candidatus Electrothrix gigas | reverse complement strand
GCATAAGCCCTGGGGAACAATCCAGTACGAAAACCGGAAGTAAAGCCAGCAAGACATCCTTTGAGCCGATCCTGTTACGGGAGGCAACCTATAACCTCTATCGTGGTACAAGCTGGCGTGCATCTCCAGTACAGTTTACAGACATCCAACCAGCAGCAGACAAGACCACGTGGACGCTTCATTCTGCCCCTACCCCAGGAGCAGGCAGGTACTTTACGGTCTGGACTGCAATGAAAAACGATCAAGCTCTCTTAAAGTTACCCTTGGGAACATACCAGTTGCGCAACCTTCCTGTCTCCCGCCTGCAACAGACGCCCTTGGGAACCATTAAGGCTGAAGAAGGCCCTGGTTTGCTGGGGTATGAGGTGCGTTATCAGTCTGATGCGATCAAGGACTTGCCCCCATCGGAAAAAGATCTCATTGTTCCACCCGAAGAGTTGCCTGCGCTTGAGCAGATCATAACAGAGCTGGATCTTGCATCAAAACAACCTGAAAAAATCCCTGGGGTGCTTGCTGATTTTTTTCAAAACCAATTTGAGTACTCTCTCAAGCTCCGTGGAGCCAAGCAGGGGCAGACCTCATTGGCAACCTTTTTACAGACCTCCCGTGCGGGTCACTGCGAATACTTTGCCACAGCCACTGTGCTGCTCCTTCGAGCCAGCGGGATTCCGGCCCGCTATATCACCGGCTGGTCTGCCCATGAACCAAGTACGCTTGGCAATTTGATCGTGGTTCGCGCCCGACATGCCCATGCCTGGACGCAATTTTATCTCAACGGACAGTGGCATCCTTTGGATACCACATCGTCTTCTTGGAGAGAGATAGAGGATAATGCCGCCTCTGACAGGCTGTTTCTTCAGGATCTCTGGTCCGCAGTACTGTTTAAGTTTTCCCAGTGGCGTTGGGGCATGGACAAGGAGATGCTGAAAAAATGGTGGTGGCTCCTTCTTATTCCACTGGCCATTATTTTTGCCAGAAAACTGCGGGCGGACCGGAAAATCCGGCGGATCAAAACAGAGAGTACAGACAAAGCAAAACAGAGCCAGCACAAGAGTTCTCCCTTTGAGCGAATAGAGCAACGGTTAAACGAGTTAGGCTTTGTCCGAAACCCTTGGGAACCACCCTTGGCCTGGGTGCGACGGATGCAAACACTCTCTTCGCAGGGAATTTTTTCTGAAACGATGGTATCCTGTCTTTTGCTGTACTATCAAGGACGCTTTAGTCAGGATGGCCTGACAGGTACTCGACAGGCAGAGTTGGAAGATAAGATAGCTCTTGTGCTGGCAGAGCTGGAACAGAAAGGAGAAGAAACGCCCTGATCCCGGTCTTCTGAACAGGTTTAGGAAGCCCATAAATAAAAAATAACGCTTCTATTTGAATATTTTAGCAAAGAACTCTTCTTTATTCAAATAGAGCAAATTCGACCGGATTATATATTCAATAAAAATATATTGTATTTTTTGACTACAACCTGTAAAAGCCGATATGGCATCAAGATTGTGTTTGCAGATTGCTCATTTTTTTGTCGCAGAGGAGGCATTATGAAAAATGTTAAGTGTCCAGCCTGTGGGGGGAAAATAAGAATCTATTATGATCATGAACCTGGTGATGAGGTATATTGTGATGATTGCGAAAAGGAGTTTCAGATAATGAGTATTAAACCGGTCATACTAGAATCGTTTGATTCACTTGATGACGGTTATTATGATGATGACGACAATATATTTTATAGTGATCATTATGAATATTAACTGAAACCGGAAGAAGCAGATAACGCTCAATTAATTGAGTTAGCTTTTAAAAAAACTCGAACAAAAAGACAAACTGTAAACCATTTGATGCCAAATAATAAACTGGTAGCTTGAAAAAGTCCCACCTTGGTGTCATGAGGCGCAATGAAAAGGCATCGTAAAACCAAGGTGAGATTGCAGATGTAACCATTGAATCCGAAACAGCAAAAGAATATTTCAATCAGCAAGTTGTGTACTTCCCAACTTCCTCTTCCAGCCAAGCTTTCTTTCAATAGAAGAAATCATAAGCCCGGCAATATCTTTGCCTGTTGCTGTTTCAATCCCTTCAAGCCCAGGAGAGGAATTAACCTCTAATAACAGTGGACCTTTTTTTGAGCGAACTATATCAACGCCTGCTATATTTAACCCCAAGACCTTTGCAGCAGCAACTGCCAATTTACGCTCATCTGGAGTTATTTTCACTACGCTTGCAGTGCCGCCTTGATGGAGATTCGCCCTGAACTCACCTGGCGCTGCCGTGCGTTGAATTGAAGCAACAACTTTCCCATTTATCACAAAACAGCGCAAATCTTTACCATCAGCCTCTTTAATAAATTCTTGAACAAGTAAATTGGCCTGTAGTGCTTTAAAGGCATTTATTACACTTTCTGCCGCTTTTTTGGTTTCTGCCAAAACAACGCCTCTTCCTTGCGTTCCTTCTAACAGCTTTACTATAAGAGGCGCCCCACCTACCATTTCAATTAAATCACCTGTATCAATCGGTGATTTAGCAAACCCTGTAGTAGGTATATTAATACCTTTTGTCAGCATCAGCTGAAGGGAAAATAATTTATCCCTCGACTTAATGATAGCATCGGATGAATTCATTGAAAGCACATTCATGCTCTCAAATTGCCTTGCAAGCGCACAACCATAAAACGTAACACTCGGTTTAATTCGTGTGATAATTGAGTCAAAGTCGTTAAGTGTTTTCCCACCTCTATAACGAGCCTCTGGATGTTTTGCATCCAGCTTCATGTAACACTGCTTAATGTCCAAAAAGACCATTTCATGTCCACGTTCTTCACCGGTCTCCAAGATTCGTTGATTACTATAAAGGTTAATGTTACTTGCCAATAATCCGATTTTCAAACCGCTTCGTTCGGGCCTATCAGTACCGTAAAAATTCTCAAGTTTATCGGCTGAAATATCCCCTAAGCAAAGACTTTGAGAAGGATCAATAAGTAACCGGTCAGCCATCCCTGATCGCCCCAACAGCATTCGATACCCCATAGAGTCTCTATTAGCTAAGGTCAGTTCTATTTCCCAAGTTACATCACCTAGCTCTATGAGAGAAGAGATGACATAACGTGTTTCAGAAATTCCGCTGGAATTTTTAACAGCTCTTTTATCAACAACAGGCTTTTCACAGCGAACAACAGTATAACGGTTATTTTGTAGGGGATGAACTTCAAAACTTACCCACATTACCCCTTTTCTCCTGAAGGTGGTAATATTAAAAGTGTGTATTGATGATGTTTTTGCCCCAGAATCTACACGAGCTTTTATCGCAGGTAATCCCATCTCTGGAAATGCACACCACTCTTCGCTACCAATAATAGTTTTCAATTACTTCAAGCCTCTCGTTTTTCATGCAGCTTTTTTAAAAGTTTCAGAAAAAATTTCATAAAACAACATGATGCTGGTCATATTGAGATAAAAAATAACATTACATTGCTCCTTGAGAAAGAAGTAACCATATCAGGTAAAAAAAGCAAACACCGAATCCATTCCATGTAAGAAGAGGTTGATAACCGGGGAAGAATTATGATTGACTTTCTTGTAAGGATCAGACATTATAAGGGGCCTTTTAAACTCCCTATTCCCATTATGATATTAATCACACCCCCTTGATTCGTCATGCAAGTAAACGGAACTCCCTATCGTTGTATATGGCTTGAAGCTGACCAACGCTCTGTTGGCATTATTGATCAAACTAAACTACCTCATTCCTTTGAAACCGTTACCCTGCGTACTCTGCATGATGCTATTATCGCTATCAGTGATATGCTGGTACGCGGTGCTCCGCTGATTGGTGCCACTGCTGCTTACGGAGTCTGTCTTGGTTTATCTGGTTTATCAGATAAAAATACTGATACCTGTTTAGAAACAATTTGCGCCTCCTTAATTGCAGCCAGACCTACAGCAGTGAATCTGCGCTGGGCTGTGGAACGGATGCGTTCCTTGCTGATCAACCTGCCTCCAGAAAAACGAGTACAGGCAGCATATCAAGAGGCAGCACGCATCTGTGATGAAGATGTCCAGATCAACGAGTCCATTGGTGAACACGGTCTGCAACTTATTCAGGAAAGATATGCAGCAACAGGAGATACAGTTCATATCCTCACCCATTGTAATGCAGGTTGGCTGGCAACAGTGGACTGGGGAACCGCCCTGTCGCCAATCTTTAAGGCGCAGCAGGCTGACATACCGGTCCATGTCTGGGTTGATGAAACCCGACCGCGTAATCAGGGAGCCCATCTCACGGCTTGGGAGCTGGCATCTGCGGGCATTGCTCATCACCTGATTGTGGACAACAGCGGTGGTCATCTCATGCAGCAGGGCAAGGTGGATCTCTGCATTGTAGGCACAGATCGAACCACTTGCACTGGAGATGTCTGCAATAAGATCGGGACCTACCTCAAGGCCCTGGCCGCAGCAGATAATGATATCCCCTTTTACGTGGCCTTGCCCTCGTCCACCATTGACTGGACGCTGGAAGACGGTGCCGAGATCCCCATTGAAGAGCGGGATCAGGAGGAAGTTCTGCTAGTCTCTGGCCTCTCTGAACGGGACGAGATGCACCAGGTACAGCAGGTACGTATCGCTCCTGAGCAAACCAGGGCTGCCAATCCGGCCTTTGATGTCACTCCGGCCCGACTGGTCTCTGGTCTGATCACAGAACGGGGCATCTGTGCGCCAAACAAAGAATCCCTCCTCTCCTTATTCCCTGAACACAGAGAATAAATCGATTTCTTTAATTTTTTAAATATTCAACCATTTTTTAACCTGTACAAGGAGGAAAAAAAATTATGCTCTTTAAATTTTTTCCGTTTTTACTCTGGTTCCAAGGGTATAAAACGGAATCTTTTAAATTGGATCTGGTCGCCGGTGTCACGGTTGCCCTTGTTCTTATCCCCCAATCTATGGCCTATGCGCAACTAGCTGGACTTCCGGCATACTATGGCCTTTATGCCGCTTTTTTGCCCCCTATGGTTGCTGCCCTGTTCGGGTCCAGTCGCCAACTGGGAACTGGCCCGGTGGCTGTAGTTTCCCTCATGTCGGCAGCCTCTCTGGAACCGCTGGCCACGGCTGGTTCTCCAGATTTTATTGCCTATTCCATTGTGCTGGCAATGGTGGTGGGAATCTTTCAATTTTCACTCGGGGTTCTGCGCCTTGGTATGGTGGTGAACTTTCTTTCCCATCCGGTTATCAACGGTTTTACCAATGCCGCAGCCATTATCATCGCCTCTTCTCAATTTTCTAAGTTTTTTGGGGTGTATGTTGACAAGGCTCCCCATCATTACGAGACAATGCTTCGGGTTATTGAGGCAGCTTATGATTACACCCATCGGCCTACCCTGCTCTACGGTATAGGCGCAGTGATTATTATGGTGCTTCTGAAACGAATCAATCCAAAAATTCCAGCCGTTTTAGTGGCAGTAGCCATTACCACCCTGGTCTCATGGGCTACTGATTTTAACAGAGATACCTATGTCCCTTCTTCAGCCTTTAATAACTCTGAGATAAAAGAAAAAATAAAGCGTTTTAACAAGGCTGTCACCCTGATCAATCATCATGGACAGGAACGAGCTGACCTTGGCAAGGCAGCCGCAGATCTCCATAATGCAGAACTTGATGTACATGGCGCACCGCCACCGATTGAGATCCTTGAGATGGAAGCAAAACTCGCCATTTTAACTGGTAAGATGGATCACGCAAAACATGAAGCCCATCTCCTTCGCACTGAACTCAGGCGCATGAAGTTTGAGGGTGTACAGCAAGGAGAACAGTATACCTTTTATATTCAAGGTAATATACCCTCTGGTATAGAGACAGACCAGAGAACATGGCGAATCAAAGTAGGAAACAAGCCGATTGACCTGGAAAAGATACTCTTGACCAGCGGTGGTGCAATTGTCGGCAAGGTACCCGAGGGCTTGCCCAGCCTTTCCATGCCTGATATCACTATAAAAAATTTTTTACAACTCCTGCCCACAGCGATTATTATCTCTCTGCTCGGTTTTATGGAGGCCATTGCCATTGCCAAGGCTATGGCAGCCAAAACCGGTCAAAAAATTGATGCAAATCAGGAACTGATTGGTCAGGGACTGGCCAATATTATAGGGTCTTGCGGTTCCAGTTATGCCTCTTCAGGTTCCTTTTCCCGCTCTGCTGTTAATCTCCAAGCTGGTGCAGTCACGGGTATCTCTTCCGTTGTCACCTCCTTGATGGTGGTTCTGACCCTGTTGTTTTTCACTCCCATGCTCTATCATTTACCCCAGGCTACCCTAGCTGCGGTTATTATGATGGCGGTTATCGGATTGATCAACACCAGCGGTTTTATTCATGCCTGGAAGGCCCAGCGTTATGACGGCATTATCTCAATAACCTGCTTTGTTGTCACCCTCTACTTTGCCCCTCATCTTGACAAGGGCATCATGGTTGGATTTGTCCTGTCAATGGGTGTTTTCCTGTACAAATCCATGCGTCCGGTAGTGGCTGAACTGTCCATGAACGAAGAAAATGTCCTGAAAAGCTCTGAGCATTATCGACTCAAGGGGTGTCGCCATATCTCAGTGGTTCGATTTGACGGTGCACTGTTCTTTGCCAATGCCAGTTATCTGGATGAGCAGGTTGCAAAGTTTAGAACAGAACATCCAGACCTCCGAGCCATTCTGCTAGACGCCAGAGGAATCAACGACATGGATGCATCAGGTGAAGAGGCATTGGCTATGATTGTTGGACGTCTGCGAGCTGCTGGACTGAGTTTTGCCATGAGTAGTGTCAAAGGACAGGTCATGGCGGTTATGGAACGAACGCATCTGATTGATAAAATCGGTCGAGAAAATTTCTATCCAGATACCAAGACGGCTGTTGCGGCCTTAATAGAACAGGTGCATCAACAAGATGGAATACCGGAAGATGGGTGCAAAAACTGCCCTTTGACCCAGTACATTCCGACCAACTAAACGCCGCAGCTTTTTTTATAAAATACAGCGAGTTTACACGAAAAATAAAGCTCGCTGTATAACTCGCTTTTTTCTTCATCAAGAGGATCACTATGAACAAGACACGAGTGATAAACAAGTCCAAGGTCGTTGCCCTTGCCACAGACGGTTCATCCTATACTGACGGAGCTGTTCAGGAAACAATTTTTTTGGCCCAAGCATGCAATGCAAAAATTGTTGTTTTCAACGTTATTGCGATTGATTCGGCATCGGCAACAGCAGTTCACTCTTCAGCAGCGGCAATGCGTCGAGAGACCAAGGAGTACACAGACAATATCAAGAAGCTTGCCAGTGACCAGGATCTTTCCTGCGAGGTTTTTATTGAAGAGTCCTATCAACCGGATAAAACCATTGTTGAGCTGGCCTATAAACATAAGGCAGATATCTTGATTATGGGACGGCATGGAAAACAAGGACTGCTCAAGCTACTGGTGGGCAGTATGACCTCTAAAGTTATTGGTCATGGTTTTCCCAAAGTTTTGGTTGTACCCAAGGATTTTATCATTAAAGGAGATAAAGTACTGCTTGCGGTTGATGGTTCTCAAGCCAGCGAGGCTGCGCTAGATGAGATCATTGGCATGGGAATCCATTGCACCAACCTCAAAGAGGTCTATGCTGTGTCTGTCACGCCTACTGAAAGTGGACTTGAGGAGGCACAGGCTCTGGTAGAGGCTGTCTGTACAAAGGGGCAAGAGCAGGAAATGTCCGTCAAATTTCATCCCATATCTTTGGTTGGCAAACCTGCGGCTGATATTATTGCCCGAATAGCAGCAGAAAAGGAAGTGGATATGATCTTAATCGGTGGACACGGTAAAGGGCTTGGCAAACTGCTGATGGGGCATGTAACGGAAAAGGTCATTGGAAAGGCTCATTGTGCAGTATTGGTGATTGAAAAGAAGAGAGATGAGGCATCTGACGCAGAGGACAACAAATAATCCCTGATCAGTAGATGGTATTTTGTTATATTATATCAATCCCGCTATGTTAGACTGAGGTAGCGGGATTATTTTTCCAATCGAGAACAGCAGCAGAAAAAGAGGTGGATATGATCCTGCCTGACCAGCGAACACGGCAAGGGGTTTTCCAGGCTGCTTATGAGCCACCTATGGGCCATGTTACGGAAAAGGTTATAAAAAAATGAACAAACTGTTAGTAGGCGATATAGGCGGAACAAACAGCAGGTTTTCTCTGTTTTCAAACAAAAACAATACACTTGTCCTTGAAAGCGAACTTTGGGAAAAGACAAATAGTTTTCAATCCTTTGAAGAGCTACTGCACAGAATCAAGGAGCGTAACCCTCGTTATGATGTGAATAAGGTCAGCACGGTGATGGTTGCCGTGCCTGGCGCTGTCACCTCGGACAATGTCATTCTTTTGCCGTATGTCCGTTGGGCTATAGACAGGGGGCTCTTGCATGAACGTTATCCTGATGCGAACATCTTTATTATTAATGATTTTGTTGCGCAAGCCTATGGTTGCCTTACCCAAGCAACAGCCGATGCTCTGCATATACTTGTTGGTGCCGGAGGACAGGGGCAGGCAAATCAAGACATTGCTATTGTTGGGGCAGGTACAGGTACAGGACATGGCACCCTAAAAAGGGCTGAAACTGGCAGGTATCTCAGTATTCCCTCAGAGGCAGGGCATATCCCTTTTCCCTTTCTTGCCGAAGACAGAGAGGAGGCATCCTTCAGAAATTTTTTACTAACTGAAAAAAAAATTATATCGCCGGTTTGCAATGATGTTGTTTCTGGACCGGGTATCTCTCGAATACATCATTTTTTTACAGGAAAAGAACTGCCAGCCAGCCAGGTTGTCCAAGAACTTGACGCTGAATCAGAGACAGTAAAATATTTTGCGCGTTTTTACGGCAGAGTCTGTAGAAACTATGCCTTGTCAACTCTAGCCTCTGGTGGTAAGCTGTTTATTTCCGGAGGAGTTACGATCAAAAATCCTTTTTTGGTTGATAATGAAAGTTTTAGAAATGAATTTTTGCAAAGTGAAACAACGGCGAAAGATTTGTTACAGCAGATAGATGTTTTTCTGATTAAAGATGAACGAATCGGTCTCTTTGGTGCTGCTCAGTATCAATGGCTTGTTAATCTGAACTAATTTTCACTGTTGAGAAAGCTGGTATCACTTGACCTGTACAATGATTAATTAGGAGAAGCGTATTATGGCGGAAGAATACAAGTGTGGAATCTGTAGCTATCAACTTGAAGCGGGAAAACGTCCCGAAGACCTGGATGAGGATTGAAACTGTCCGGTTTGCCGGGCAAAGAAAGAAGCCTTGGTCAAGGTCATGGAGCAGGCAGAGGTGGAGGTTGTTTTGGATCCTGATCTACCTAAAAACCTTTCTTCAGGACAACTAAGCGCCCTTTTTGGTAATTTGGCCAAGGGCTGTGAAAAGCAGGGGCGTACGGATGAAAAAGACCTTTTTCGAGCTTTGGCAGACTATTATAAGGGGAAAATGACAACCAGCTCCGGGAAAAGATACAACGAGCTGGAGAGCCTGTTGGCGGGGAACATGGATGAAGATTTTCATGCTGCGATGACTGAGGCAAAAACTTTTGGGGACCGAGGAGCCTTGCGGGCGTTGACATGGGGCGAACGTACCAGTCATATGATTAGCTCTCTTTTGAAGAATAAAGCAGAGAATCTGGATAAGATACGACAGGGGCAATCTGTCTATGTTTGCCAAATTTGTGGCTATGTTGTTGTGCATGATGAAGTGCTGGAGCGGTGTCCGGTTTGTGGAGTACCTAACCATAAAATTGAAGCAGTGTGAGGTGCGATATGAGAACAGTTGCTGTGCGTGATTTAAAGAAATGTACAAAAGATTGTCTGTGTCTCTATGTGTGTCCCACTGGTGCCACGAATACAGAAACAGGTAATATTGATACAGAAAAATGTATAGATGGGTGTCAGCAATGTGTGGATGCCTGTCCTTCTGGTGCCATATCTTTGAAGTCAGAGGAACCGAAAAAGATTTATCCTCCTCAGCATCATCGGGAAAATGCTGTCAGGCAAAAAATGTATGCGCTGGCCGAGAGTAAGCTGCAACAGGAGCAGATTGCTTTGGCCTTATGTGATGAGAGTAAGGACAATAACGAGAAGACCTTTCTCAAAGGGATTGCAATGTCCAACCGCCTTATGGCAGAAGATTTTATGCGGGAAGGGGGATACCTGACCCCTCAGAGTGCTAATGTGAAGGCACTTCTTGCTTTTCTGCAAAATGCAGATTTTCCTGAGGCAGAGGAAAGTCTTAAAAAACTTTTGTGCGATACCACGTATAAGCTGTTGCATAAGCTATAATGCCTTGCCCTGAGATGAGAGAGGGCTATTTTTGGGGAGGGAGGGGTAAGCGCAGATGCTGGTCGTAAAGCAGAGAATCTGGATAAGATACGACAGGGGCAATCTGTCTATGTTTGCCAAATTTGTGGCTATGTTGTTGTGCATGATGAAGTGCTGGAGCGGTGTCCGGTTTGTGGAGTACCTAACCATAAAATTGAAGCAGTGTGAGGTGCGATATGAGAACAGTTGCTGTGCGTGATTTAAAGAAATGTACAAAAGATTGTCTGTGTCTCTATGTGTGTCCCACTGGTGCCACGAATACAGAAACAGGTAATATTGATACAGAAAAATGTATAGATGGGTGTCAGCAATGTGTGGATGCCTGTCCTTCTGGTGCCATATCTTTGAAGTCAGAGGAACCGAAAAAGATTTATCCTCCTCAGCATCATCGGGAAAATGCTGTCAGGCAAAAAATGTATGCGCTGGCCGAGAGTAAGCTGCAACAGGAGCAGATTGCTTTGGCCTTATGTGATGAGAGTAAGGACAATAACGAGAAGACCTTTCTCAAAGGGATTGCAATGTCCAACCGCCTTATGGCAGAAGATTTTATGCGGGAAGGGGGATACCTGACCCCTCAGAGTGCTAATGTGAAGGCACTTCTTGCTTTTCTGCAAAATGCAGATTTTCCTGAGGCAGAGGAAAGTCTTAAAAAACTTTTGTGCGATACCACGTATAAGCTGTTGCATAAGCTATAATGCCTTGCCCTGAGATGAGAGAGGGCTATTTTTGGGGAGGGAGGGGTAAGCGCAGATGCTGGTCGGCCTGCTGATGGTAGTTGCTGCTTATCTGATCGGCGGTATCAGCACGGGCTATATCCTCGTGTTTTTTACGCGTAGAATTGATGTCCGTTCTACCGGAAGCGGGAGCTCCGGGGCCCGTAATGCGGGACGAGTTCTTGGACGCTGGGGATTTTATCTGACCCTGCTCGGCGATATCCTGAAGGGAATGGTGGTTGTCTATGCTGCTGGATTGCTTGATTGTGCGCCTCTGATTATTGGCGCAGCAGTTGTTGCAGTGATTGCTGGTCATATCTGGCCCGTGTGGCTCAAGTTTCGAGGTGGAAAGGGGATTGCAACCAGCCTTGGGGCCTTTGCTGCTCTTGATTATACCATTCTTGTGCTGGGAGGAAGTATTATGCTGCTTGTCTATCTGCTGAGTCGCAGTTTTTTAGTGAGCTGGGGTACCGCCTTTTTTCTGCTGCCCTTGCTTACCTGTGTTTTGGGATATCCCATGCATATTTCAGCCTCCCTTGCCCTTGCTGTTGTTATTGTGCTGTATGCGCATAAGACAAATATTAACGCAGCCTTTACTAGATCAGTATAACGACGTCAGTATAAAAAGACCAGGAGCTACATTATGACAGACACCTCTTCTCTGACCTTTAAAGTCGCTTCCGAGGAGTGGGAGTTTGAGCAGATTCACGAGTTGAACTATCAGACCTTTGTGGATGAGATTCCCCAGCATCAAGGAAACGGACAGGGGCGACTGGTGGATAAATTCCATCAGGAAAATACCTATGTGATTTGTCTTTGCGGAGAGAGGGTGCTGGGAATGATCGCCCTACGGGATAAACGCCCCTTATCGCTTGATGCTAAGCTGGATGATCTGGATTCCTATTTACCTCCCTTCAGGACAATCCTTGAGTACCGGTTGCTGGCGATCAGGAAGGAATATCGAAACTCCGCCATCTTTGCTGGTATCATGAAAAAGGCCTTTTATATGGCCCTGCAAGGTGGATACGATATAGCGGTAATTTCTGGTACCACTCGCCAGGAACGCCTGTACAGGCATTTGGGGTTCCGACCCTTTGGTCCGCTGGTCGGTTCTGGCGATGCCAAGTACCAGCCCATGTATATTGATCTTGCCTCAGCACTCAAACTGCGGCAGAAGTCCCAGGTACTCCATTCGGATAAGGGGAGAGCGGCTGAACAGGTACTCTTTAACTATCTGCCCGGCCCGGTTACCATTGCTGACGCTGTGATGGAGGCCAGCTCCGGCGTACCGGCTTCCCATCGCAATGTCTCCTTTGTGAAACGGTTTTATGCCTTTCGCAAAATGTTAAGCAGCAAGCTGCACGCAGATCAGGTACAGATCATGGCAGGGTCGGGAACCTTGGGCAATGATGTGGTAGCTGCTCATCTGGCTCTGCTGCCAGGAAAGGGTTTGGTTCTGGTCAACGGTGAATTTGGCGAGCGTCTGCGGGATCATGCAATCCGTGCGGGACTGGACTTCACCGTTGCGGAGACTGAATTGGGTGCGACTTTCTCCGAAGAGGCTTTACGAAAAGTTATCCGAGATATCCCGAAGCTTGCATGGATATGGGGTGTCCATTGTGAGACCTCAACCGGGGTACTGAATGATCTTGATATGTTGCGTCGCCTCTGCCAAGAGAACAATCTGAAGCTCTGTCTGGATGGTATCAGCAGTATTGGTTCCTGTCCGGTTGATCTGGATGATATCTATCTGGCCACGGCAACCAGTGGCAAGGGCATCGGTTCCTTGCCCGGACTGGCCATCGTCTTTTACCGTGATGATGTTGTCTCTGGTGATCAGCGTCTCCCAAGATATTTTGATCTGGGCTATTACGAGAGCAAGCAGGGAATTCCGTTTACCATTTCCTCCAATGCGGTTGAGGCCCTCATGACTGCGGTGGAAGAGGGCGATTGGTTGACTCGTTTTGAAAACGTCCGGCAATGGTCCAAAGAGCTACGCGATGAACTTGAGGTCCTCGGGTTTCCCGTGCTGGCAGATAAGCAATGTCGGGCTCCGCATATTACCACGATTGCCCTTCCGCCATCTCTTTCCTCGGTGGCCTTGGGCGATCAATTGGCGGCAGAGGGAATTCTGGTGAGTTATCGCAGTGAGTATCTGCTTGCTAAGAATTACTTTCAGGTCTGTTTTATGGGAACATGTCAAAGACCAACCGGGATGATGAGCTATTTTCTGCGAAAGGCGATGGAGGATGCTGATTCAATTCCATCTAAGAATCAGGGTGATTAATCGGGGTCTGTTCTTAAAAATGAAAACATAGCCCGAAGTGGTAGTTCAACACTCCAGGCCATTTTAAGCAAAATTACTCTTTTCGCCCTTCCTGTGTTTTTTGCTCTCCAGCACTCAACTCATGCAGCTCATGCAACCCATTAATATCGCCTCCCTTTAAGCCAATTTCAGAAAGCAACGAGTCAACCAGTGGTGCCTGTCCCCGATAACGAAGCGCAGAGTTGACCACCTGATCAGCCAAACTACCTGAACCAGCCTCCCCTGTGGCAGAGGAACCGCTGTTCATTCCATCAACCTGAATGATTTTAATACCGTCAATTTGCTCCATTGGCTTGACGCTTTCCCGGATAATCTGGGGCAGATTTTCAATCAGGGTCTGCTTAATCTGCATCTGGATCTGTTCGGCTGATAAGAGGTTTCGGGCCTCGTTCAGGGAATGCTCACCAGCAGCGTCTACCATATAGCGTTTTTCAGCAGCCTCAGCCTTGAGTATTTCAGCCTCTGCCTGACCTTTTGCTCTGATCTGCTCTTTTTCCGCCTCTGCCGCAGCAAGAGTTCGCACAGCCTCAGCCTTGTCCAGAGCTGCATTTTTTTCTGCTGCTGCTCCAACCTCAATGGCAATGGCCTCCCGTTCAGCCTGTTTCTTGGCCTCAACTAGCTCAACCGCCTTTATTCGCTCGGCCTTTTCCGTTTCTCGAACCGTAATAACATTTTCTTCTTCTCGAACCGCAGCAGCTCGTGCCTTATCCGCCTCAGCCTGGGCCACAGACTGCTCTTTGGATTTTTCTGCAATGGCAATGGCCTTGTTCTGTTCAGCTATATCAACGGCTTTTTTCTTTTCAATTTCCTTTTCTTGCAACAGCCGCTCTTTCTCAATGGTCTGCTGCTCAGTCTCTTGATTTGCTGTAATCCGTGACAGATCTATCTGCTTGTTTGCCTCAATTTCAGCCTGTTCTGCCTCCCGATGCTTGGCTGCTTTTTCTTGGGCAATCTCTGTGGTCTGACTGGCCCGCCGGATCTCAATTTCCCGTTCCTGCTGCATCCGGGCATACTCTGATTCTCTCGATATTTCAAGACTTTGTTTCTCAGCTTCCAGATCTTTATTTTCAATGGCAATCTTAGTGTCCTGCTCAATTTCGTTACGGGTCTTACGTCGCTCCTCAATCTCCTGGGTCAGCCGGGTCAGTCCCTCTGCATCAAAGGCATTATCAGGGTTAAAATGCTCCTTGCTGGTCTGATCCATGCCAGTCAATGAAACAGATTCCAGTTCCAGTCCATTTTTTAACAGATCCTCACTGACCGAGAGTTGCACCTTGTTGACAAAATCAACCCGCATCTCGTGCAGTTCTTTCATGGACATCTCAGCTGCCACGGCACGTAGGGCATCAACAAATTTTCCCTCAACCAACTCTTTGAGCTGTTTAGGTTCCATTGTCTTATAACCCAAGGTTTGGGCTGCATTGGCAATAGACTCCTTGAGTGCCTTGACCCGGACATAAAATTCTACAGTTACATCCACCCGCATCCTATCCTTTGTGATCAGGGCCTCATTATCACGGCGGTGGACTTCCAGACGTAAGGTGTTCATATTGACTGGAATCACATCTTGAAAAATCGGCATGACCAAGGCGCCACCGTTGACAATCACCTTTTCCCCACCAAAACCGGTGCGAACAAAGGCGATCTCTTTAGTTGATTTTTTATAGAGTTTAGCAAGGATCAGAGCCAAACCGATCATGCAAACCACTATTATGGCAACAATCACCAAGATGTCAGAAATTCCTTCCATTGTCTTCTCTCCTTATTTTTAATTGAGGTTAACCACTATTTTTACTGTCTTTTTGTTGCCAACTCTGTGCGTTTTGGTTCCTGATACTCTTGCTCATGCAGGGCTGCTGCAAACGCATCCAGTACTCGTGCAAAAGGAAGGGCAAAGTATATCTCCTTGCCATCTTGGACTGTTTTCGTCACAACAGCATGTACATTACCGGATGTATCCAGCACAGGTGTACCACCCGTATCTTTTGTATTGCCCGGATTACCTGTATTATCTGTATGCTGACCAGGCTGTGCATGGATTTGAAGATACATCCTGTTCTGAATTCCCACCCGCCGGTAACCAGCAAAGATTCCAGGGGTCATTATTTTTTGAGATGCAAAACCTCTGGGAAGTACAACGGTATCGCCTAATCTGAGCAGAGAACCCTGCGGAGGAGGCTGAAGCACTGAATATACTGTACCTACTACTGTATCTACTGCATCATTTTGAACCGAGAGAAGCGCCAGGTTGTCCTGCCTACTGATTTGCACCAAAGACGCCTGCTGCTCAGAGCCATCTGCCAGAAGAACTGTAATAACGGGATCTTTTTGCGCCTGTTGCTGCTCTGTGAGACGCTGCTCTTCTTGCTCCTGTTGCAACCGCAAAGCAGCAAGATCTTTTTCTCTCTCAGTAATCTCTCTCATCAAGAGATCGAGTTTTTGTCTTGAAGCCGTTTTTTTTGCATTTCCTATATTCCCCCTGTATTGCATGCTGTTGAAGCGTTCCTGGTACTGCTGCAACTTTGCCTCTTCAGTCTGCAAGATCTCTCTCTTGCGAATGACCTCTTCCTCTACAGCAGCGAGCTTTTTGGGATCAGGGTCAACAAGGTATCGGCTGGTGATGAAAAAATTTTTCTGAATAAAAAATCCTGTTCCACGCCCCCAAAATGTTGTGACAGCAACTATTGCCGCGTCTGTCGTGTTTGCTGAGTGAACCTGTTGAGCTGAGTCTCTGCCAGCGAGGGCAGGCGGTGCAGCAGCAACGGTTTTCCCCTGTTGTGCTGCCCCAGTTTTCCCGATCTCGGCATCAAGTCCTCTTGCTCGAACATCACCAAAGAGTTGAACCGTTGTATACGGCGTTGTATACGGCCATATTCCCTCGTGCTTGATATAGGCAAAAATAACCGTACCAAGGGCAAGCAACACGCCACATATATGTATATATTTGCCAATATTAGAAGAAGGCAGTTCCTTTGTCCTGCTCATTATAACGGAACACCCTTATCCTCTTTGCTCCGGCTCTTCATCCTCTGGCCGTCTGGACGGAAACAAGAGAACACCGAATAAATCATCCGCTTTATTGGCAAAAATTCTGGGCAAATGCATACTCATATAGTCTTTCCGTTTTGCCATTTTTTCACAAAAATATTCAGAATTTTTCAAGAAGTTGTCGTCGTCGTGCATTTTTATTTCCCTTCATGATAAGCATGTGATTGACGGTTATGGAGGAGGCTAAGGCATCACTCAGGATATCAGCAAGAAAACGAAGACCATCAACATGTTCCTCACAAAACGTTTTTTTGTTTTCCGAGGTCATATACACCATACCAATCATGCTCTTCTTCTTGCCGTCCCAAGCCCGTAACGGCGCAACAGCTAACGAGCTAATACTTTCTGTACCGACTTGTCCCTGTTCCTGAAAGACCTGCTCCTGCAAAGCCTTTTTGATGTCTTTATATACCAAAACATTGCAGGTTTCACGCTCTTCAATTAAATAACGAGGAATTCCCTGATTGGCAGGAACCGCCCCGGCAAAACTGGCATTTTTTTGGAGTCCAGGAGTACGGACAAGGGTTTGATAGATGATATTTCCCTGCTCTTCCTGATGCGGCAGGGCCACCCGAACAGCCAGCTCAATGCTCTTTTCATTGGTGATGATCTGCACATATCCCTGAATCAGTTCAAGTACTTCTGCAAAAAAACAAAGCGTATCTTCTGGTGAAGCCTTTGCTTTACTGGAGAGTTTTTGTAAGAGTTGTGAATGTTCGTTGCGAAGCTGATGACTCAGTTGATGCAGTTTTTCCTGCATATTGAGAAAACGAAGTGTCCTCCTGCGAAAGGCGAAAAAATGGGTACTGAAAAAGAGAAAGGCCAGCAACAGGATAGTTGCATTTTTCAGAGCAGAACTCAGCGTTGGAAAAAAGACAACATGGAGGCTAAGAAAGACAAGGACAGAGGACACCAGCAGATAGAGCATCCACTGTCTACGAAAAAAAAAGGCGAATTGATTATACTGCCAAGCTCGTTTTCCCTGAGCGTAGGCAGCAAGGCATCGTTGTTCTGTCCACCCGATAAGGGTAGATAAGGGAACATCATGCACCTCTGGAAAGATCAGTCCTGTTGTCAACACAGGAAGGGCATAAAAAAAGAACTCATACCCCTGAAGAGCAACTTTGAGGGCATCTCCCTGAAAATAGGTAGAGGTCTCTAAGCCAAGCCACAGACAGGCTGTTTGAACAAGATAGAGAACAAGAAATTTACCGATCTTTGCCATAAAAAATATCGTTTTTTATTCTTCCTCCCTTAGGGAAACTTAAGGGAAAGAGGAGGTTTCGTTTTTTAGAAAGAAATGTTTATATAAGTTTGAACACGACATGCTTAAAAAGTCAACAGGAACCGGCTGTATTTGATGGCAAGCAACGGCCTTATTCTGAGCTGCTGTAAACCACCTTTCCAACAAAATTTCGACAACGCAGATTCATCCCATCTGTTGTACAGGTAATGGTGCCTTGGTTTCTCGTCACGACCACAGGTATTTTTTTCTCTGTCCAGGCCGCCACGTTGACCGGAGCAGGATAATGCCTTTTCCCATACGCACTCTTCCCTGCTGAGACAACAATCAAGCCAGGATCAACAGCATCAAGAAAGGCAGGGCTACTGGAGGTGCTGCTGCCGTGATGAGGGGCAAGCAGAACATCTGCTCTCATATCAATACGATCCTGCTTTTTGAGCAAGGCGGCTTCTTTTTCCTTACCAATATCACCGGGAAAGAGAAAGGCTCTTTGCCCGTGCCAATACCGTAACACCAGGGAGGCATCATTAACATCTCCCCTGCCCTGCCGCCCCTGTTCGGCCTCAGTAATTCCACTGAGAATGCGTAGCCCTGCGTACCCTATATTCCCTCTCTCTAGACCTACATTATCCTGTTGCATTATCTCCATCATCTCATACCCGGACTGAGGACGGACCACCTCTATTCCCTGCTGGACAGCCTGGGCAATAATGTCTTGATACTTTCCTTCAACCCGAGAATCGTTGTTGATAAAAAGCTGTTTGGGATGAAAATGGGCCAAAATAAAATCCATGCCATTAAAATGATCACTATGAGGATGGGTAATCACGGCCTGGTCCAATCGCCATATACGCTGTTGCCAAAGATACGGGCCAATAACCTGCTCTCCGATATTCCCCTTACTGCGCCGGTTTCCTCCGCCATCTATCAGAACTGAGGAACCATCAGCCAAACGAAGCAAGCTGGATGAACCTTGACCAATATCCAAATAGGCCACTGTACTCTCCCCTGGTTGTACCGGTTGTTTTGTAAAAAATAGTCCCCAAGAAAAATGAAGCGCAAGCAGAACTGCGTTGATCAAAACGATCCCCTGTGTTGCCCTTTGAAATTTTTCCATTTTTGTACTCAGGTACCAGAAAAAAAGCAGCAGGCCATAGGATACGATTTCAGCCCCTGTTGGCGTAATAGTCCAAATTGAGGCCCAAGGCAGAGCTGCGCCAAGACCTATCAAAAAATGGCTGGCATGGATACCCCAGCTTCCAATATTCAACAGTACTGTGGCTATCTGCGGGGCAATAAAGATACAGGGTAGTGCAGCTAGTCCCCAGGGAAGGGTCCAAAAGCAGAGAAAAGGTTCCACCAGCAGATTCATCACCGGCCCAATCAGCGAAAAACGATGAAAATGCAAGAGCAGAAAGGGCAGTGTTCCCAAACTGGCAACAAAAGAGATCAAAAAGGCAGGCAGGATAAACCGCTGCCAGCAACAAACCAGCCAGTTTTGAAGCCAGCTCAGAGGTTTTTCGTTATATGAAGGGGTAGGTAGAATTGTCGGAAGAAAAAGGGTCAGAGCAGCCACTGCACTAAAAGAAAGCTGAAACGAAGCGGTAAAAAGCGTCAAGGGGTTACAAACCAGGACAAGCAAGGCTGCCACAGCCAGTAGATGAAACAGCGAGCGCTGTCTGCGTAAGATGAACGCCGTGAAAAGAGCAAAGGTCATGATCAAGGCCCGTAACACGGGGGTATGCATTCCAGCAATAAAACTGTATCCCAATAAAATTGGCAGGGTGGCGACTAAGGCCAAGGTCGGTACATGCGTGCAGAGGAGCAACTGTTCAGAGCGTTTGAGCAGCCAACGGATAATCGTCCCAACCATCAACGCCAGTAATCCTATATGCAGACCAGATATGGCAAGCAGATGCATGGTCCCTGTGGCCTTAAACTGCTCCTGAATTTCAGGGAAAACCTCTGCCCTGCTACCAACCAGCAAAGCCTGATAGGTTCCAATAACCGAGCCAGATAGATTCTCTCGGAGAAACCGATTGACCTGTTGCCGTAGCTGTTCCGGTAAAAAACGGATACTACCAGCCCATTCTTTCTCTCTGGGAAGATCCCTGACAATTGTCATCTGTTTGCCAAGTACCCAACCAGTAAGAAAGATATTTTGTGCGGCAAGATATTCCTGATAGTCAAAGGATCCAGGCGTTTGAAAAGATGTTATCGGGCCAACCTGAGCCGGAATCATCAGGGTCATGCCCGGTTGCAGCGCATCTGCCCTGCCCTGCATGGAGAGACGAACCCGTCCGTGAACCGGTTGCCAATCTCCTCCGCTCTTATCAAGATTATAGAGTAAAACCTCTTGCGCCTCAATCTCAAACCGGGAAATGATATCTCTCTCCCTGTCCGACTGCTGCAATACTCGTTCCTCAATCATGGTGTCCAAGACACCAACCAAGGTAATTTTTTGCGACACTTTAATCAGCGAGGCAAGATGTCCTGCATGCTGCGGTTTTTTGATTTGCTGCACAAGGGCAGCGTTACCCAGCAGAAAAAAAAGTGGTAGAATCAGCAGGAGGGCAGCCAGTGAACTTGCTCTGCGCTTGCAATAAAAGAGAACAGTAACGCCTATAACTTCTATAACGCCTATAAAGAAAAAAACAATGGCAAAGGAGGGAAAGGAGGGTGGGAGAGAAAAAAGAGTAAAGAGAGAGGGATAAGTATGCGTAGTAAAAATACCCAGAGCAAAGAAGAGGGGGATGAAGAGAAAAATATTTTGATCACACCAGCGTTGACTGAGATCACGCATTAGTCAACAAACCCTTTATAGCCTCAACATGTCGCTGCACCCCACCACGATGGCGTTGTACCAGGGCATGGGCAGCCTGTCCCATCAAAGTTCGAGTCTGCTGATCAACAAGAAGAGAAGCCAATGTGGTAGCCAGAGAATCTGCGGTTACTGTTTTTCCTCCTGCACAGTCCAGAAGATCATGGGCAATCTCAGCAAAGTCTTCCATAAACGGGCCAAAGAGAACCGGTATCCCGTGGAGGGCTGGCTCTATGGGATTATGCCCCCCCTGCGGAACCAGACTGCCACCAACAAAGGCAAGGTCAGCCTGAGCATAACAAGAGGCTAGTTCGCCCAAGGTGTCTAAGATAAGCACCCTGCCCTCTGTTTCATTGCGACTCCGTAGCCCTGCTTGTAGACCAAAGCGGCCAGCCAGAGCCACAAGTTCTTGTCCTCGGTGAATGTCCCGTGGTGCAAGAACCAGGACAAGCTCTTCAAGCTCTTCAAGCTCTTGTGTAGCCTTCTTCTGCTCCTTTTTTGCAAGAAACTGGGCAACTGCTGAAAAAATAATTTTTTCTTCACCAAGATGGGTTGAGCCACAAACCCAGACCAGTTGGTTCCCTTTTTCAGTCAAAAAAGAAAGAGGCGAAAGAGGAAACAGAGGATGTGTTGCTTCTTGGACGCTCGGATACTCCATATCATACTTGAGATTTCCCAGAGCAATAACCCGATCTGCTGGCACACCAAGCTTGATCATCTTGCGGCAATCCTCTTGCGTCTGCATGGCGAGAAGATCAAAGGAGCAAAACATGGGCCGAAAAAACAGGGCAAAACGTTGATAGGCCATAAAAGATTTTTCAGAGATCCGACCGTTGACCAGCATGGTGGGAACGTTGTTCTTCCTGAGCAGGGAAAGCCAGTTCGGCCAGAAATCTGTTTCCACCTGAATAAAAATATCTGGTTGCAGATCTTTGATATAACGTTGGACAGCAAAGCGAAAATCAAAAGGGCTGAAGAGAATACACTGCACAGAGGAAGCGAATAACTTTTCAGCAGTTTTTTTGCCACTGGCAGTTCCCACAGTCAGGACAATCACAGGCTCTACCCTGTTGGTTTGCAATTCCCTAAATTTTCTGAATTCCCTGATCAGCGGCAAGGCTGAGGTTACCTCGCCAACGGACAGGGCATGTATCCAAAGAACATTTTTTTTTGAACTTTCTTCCTCCCTGCAAAGAGCTTCTTGTCTTTTTTTGCGCTTAAAGCCCAGTCGCTCCAGAGTGCGTCCTTGATATTTTTTTCGGCTCAGAATAATAAGAAAAAATACCGGAAGGAGGAGTACCCCCAGGGTCATGAGTACTCCATTATACATCGCAAGGATCATAAAAGGTCACCTGTGTTCTCTCTATTCAATAGAATTCCAATGTAATACCCATCTGGCAACCATCTAATAACCACGTAATACACCTTCCGACTTTGGTCAGGACAACAAGATATGTACCCTCAATTCAACCATAGATTTTTTGTTTTTGCACGCTGAAAACCCGATTGTCAGAGCCTACTTGCTGGGGAGCTTCCAACCTGATTGGACTTTTATAATTTTTCAAAATCCGTTATATTCCACTGCGCACGTCTTATCTTGCCTCAAATCTTGCCTCAAACCTGAAGTGCTATAGTAAGACTATACTGTCTTTTTAACCTTTTACTTGACTGAAATATAGCGATGTCTTTTACCAATGCCCATTCAACAGTGATTCGTAAGCTCTCCTCCTTTCAAGTGGACGGGCTTGCCATCTCCTATGCCGAGTTTGTACCCAAGCTGTACAATCTCTGTATGACCCTTGGATTCCGCAAGGGCATGATCATGCCTTCCAGAGCCTTTTGCTCTGATGAGAATCAGGGCTGGCCCATCATCCTGCTGACCAAGCATTTTGGCACCTTTCCGTTCAATCACGGGAGAGTTGGCGGCATTGTTGCCATTAACCGACACGGTCCCCATGCCAATCACGGTGAAGACTCGGTGATCGTTCAGGCAAGTCATGTTGGCTATGATCCCAAGACTGGGAACTATGGCACCTGTACCCGTCCCAAGATGGAAGGCACCTGCATTTCACCGTCCTGCGGCAAAATAACCCATGTGATCAGCCCTTATCTTGAGCAGTATCAGTTTGCCAGAGAAAGAATTTTTCTGCATCAAGACGATCAGGGACGCCATCTCATCACAGTGAAAAATTCCTTTATCGATTTTGTTTCTCATCCGGTCAAGGACGGGTTGGTTATCTGTTTGGAACGAATTGTCGCACCCAATGAAAACGGCAATATCCATCCGATCAGCGCACTCAGCACCAGTCAGACCTATGAGGTTTCAGAAAATTTTCGCAAACGAATCAACAAGACCGGTTATATCTGGAAAACCGGAACCGGAGAAAGTATTGGCGATTATCTAACTGAGGATCTCTTCTACTTTCGGGAGGAATTTCATGAAACTGACGAGTCTATCCTGCTGGAGCGTAACCTCATTGAATTCATGCCCATTATTGTCACATCACGGAACCCTCCGCTGCGGGCGGCTAAGATTAATATACAGTTGGAGTTTGCTCGAACCGTGGAATCCATCCGCCGAGGTACAGAGTACAAGGGCAAGAACCTGCTCTATATTGCTGGTTTGAATATCGACATCTCTGAGTATAAGGACTATCCAGCCACCACCTACTTTGTTCCCTGGGCCGCCCATATTCAGCTCAAAGACGGTACCCCGGATGAGTATATCCAACCAGTGGAGCAGCAACGCCTCTGCGCCCTGATCGCCGAACAGGACAGCGTTAACCCAGAACAGGCTGATCTCAAAGCACAGATCCAGCGGATGCTTGATGCTCCGAGATTTGATATCAAATCGCCGAAATAAAATCTGTCTGCTCTTAGAACCCTGAACCCTGAACCCTGAACCCTGAGCCAACAGCCTTTCACCAGCCTTGCACAAAAATCTGAAGAACTAAATTTGAAGAACTGAACTTACGGAGGAACTATATGGACACGGTCTTTGTGTCGATTTTTATCATATTGGCAGGAGGAACAGCCGCACTCTTTCTCAGCAGCCGCTTTGTCCTGATGCAACGCATCATGGTCGGCGCAACAACACTGGGCAGTATTGCGGGTCTCCACTTTGCGCTGACCCATCTTTTGGACGATGGACCAGTGGCAACAGCTACCTTTGCCTGGCTGCATATCTTTGATCTCTCGTTTACAGCGGACAGCATTTCTCTCTTCTTTCTGCTCCCGATCTTCCTGATTCCGCCGCTGGCTCTGATATACAGCCTCCATTATTTTACAGACTCGAAAAAAAACCTGCGTGTTGCTGTGAACTATTTCTTCACAGCCGTACTGATAGCTTCAATGCCCTTGGTGGTAACCGCCTCAAACATGATCAGTTTTGCCCTGTCCTGGGAGATCATGTCCATTGCCTCGTTCTTCTTAGTGCTGTTTGATTATCAGAATGAGGAGAAAAGGAAAGCGGGCTATCTCTACTTGATCTTTGTGCAGGGTGGAGCCATGTTCCTCTTTGCTGCATTCGCCTTGATCTACAGGCATACAGGCAGCTTTGATTTCTCCGCTGTATCTTCCATGCCGGACAGCGGAAAGCTCTTGGTCTTCATCCTCGCCCTGATAGGTTTCGGTTCCAAGGCCGGGCTTTTTCCTCTCCATATTTGGATGCCCAGCACCTATTCGGCTGCACCGAGTCATCTGCCAGGCATCATGTCCGGTGTGATGGCAAAAATGGGCATCTACGGTATTCTACGAATTTATCTTTTACTGGATGCGCCTACGTCGGTATTCGGCAATGTGGTTCTGATATGCGGTATACTCACCGGCATCTTCGGTGTGGTCTACGCTCTTGTTCGCCAGAATATAAAAGAATTACTGGCCTACAGCTCAATGGAGAATATCGGTATTATCCTTATCGGCTTAGGCATCGGCATGCTCGGTGCGGACGAAGGAAATCAGGCTATGGCCTTTTTTGGCTTTGCCGGGGCCTTACTCCATCTGTTCAATCATTCTGTCTTTAAATCGCTGCTCTTTATGGGAGCAGGAGCGATTGAGCAACAGACTGGCACCAACAGTATAGAAGATCTGGGCGGGTTACTGAAAAAAATGCCTGTTACCGGCAAAACTTTTCTGGTCGGATCGACTGCAATTTCTGGCCTGCCACCCTTTGCTGGCTTTATCAGTGAATTTTTGATCTATTACGGAGCCTTTCAGGGAGTTGATACCCATCGTCTCTCCTTTCTTTTGGCCATCTTTGCCATCATCTCTCTTGCCGTAATCGGCGGGCTGGCAACTGCCGTGTTCACCAAGGTTATGGGATTGACCTTTCTCGGGGCGGCCCGGACCAAGAAGGTAGAACAGGCCAAAGAAGTCAAGCCTTCTATGCAATGGGTCATGATTCTGCTGGCCAGCGTCTGTCTGTTCATCGGCCTAGTACCTGCTCCCTTTATCCATACCGCCTTTGCCGGTCTTCGGGACATCTCTTTTGTTTCCAGCTATAATGCCCAATCCTTTCTCACCGTTGTCCAACAGATCTCTGAGACCACCATGCTTTTTGTCCTGCTTATCTTGGCCCTTGTCATGCTCCGCCAGTTCCTCTATCTCAACAAGCGGATCAGGTGGGCCGGAACCTGGGGCTGCGGTTTTACCAAACCCACCGTTCGGATGCAGTATACCGGTGCTTCGTATGCCGATGATATGGTCAACTTCTTCAAATGGCTGACCCCGGTTACACGTCTTTACTCTGGTATTACCCAAATTTTTCCACGCAGAGCAACTTGGCACATGCAATCTGAGGATACGGCCTTAATGAATTATGAGCGAGCCTTGGTTAGACCGCTGTACAGTTTGGTCTATAAATTACGTTGGATTCAGCACGGGAATATTCAGCTCTATATCTCCTATATTATAGTGGCAGTGATTATTCTGCTGGTATTCTTTCTCTGATATCATCAGAGTAGAGGTAATTAACGAATTAACGAATTGACACATTGCCTCTACAACATTCTGCATAAAGAAAAACAGCGGGGATAAACTCCGTATCAAAATATTACGTTTTAACAAGGTAAATTGAGGTATTCAATGGATTCTGTATTCTCATTTTGTTTCGCCCTGCTGATCGCTCCCCTGTTTCCGGCGGTGATCCAGAAGGTCAAAGCCTGGTTTGGCGGCAGACAGGGGCCGCCCCTGCTGATCAACTATTACACCCTGTTCAAGCTCGTGCAAAAGGGTTCCGTGTACAGCACCAGCACCAGTTTTATCTTCAAAATCGGGCCAATGATCAGTGCTGCCGCCGCATTACTGCTCCTGCTCTTTTTTCCCTTTGCCGGAGCAGAGCCACTCTTTTCCTTTCAGGGCGATGTTATAGTTCTTTTTTACCTGATAGGGCTGGGTCGTTTTTTTACCATTCTGGCTGCGCTGGATACGGCCTCCCCCTTTGAGGGCATGGGGACGGCCCGTGAGGCTTTTTTCTCCAGTCTTACCGAACCCACGATTTTTACGATTCTGTTCCTCTTTTTCAAGGTGAGCGGCAGTCTCAGCTTTGCCGGATTTTTCTCTGGCCCAACTCCGGTAGCCCTTGTTGGTGAGTTCGGAGCCGTCATACTGCTGGCAGCAGTGGCCCTGTACACTGTCATGCTGACCGAGAACTCCAGAGTGCCGGTGGATGATCCGGCCACCCATCTGGAGCTGACTATGATCCACGAGGTCATGATCCTCGATCACAGCGGCCCAGATCTGGCCATGATTGAAGCGGGTGCCTGGAGCAAACTGCTTTTTTACTGTTCCTTTATCGCCTCCATCATCTGGTTTCCCCGGTTTGACAACTTCCTGCTCAATACGATCCTGTTTTATGTCGTGGTCACTCTCATCTATGTCTCCATCGGCGTTGTCGAGTCTATCACGGCCCGATACAGGATGAATCTGGTGCCTAAATTTATTCTGAACTCCTTTGCCCTGATGTTCTTTGTTATTATTCTCACTATAGAGTTTGCCCAATGATACAGCTAACCAATACTCTTCTCGCTCTGACCCTGCTCTCTGTCCTCCTGTCTTTGGGTTCTGACCGGCTTGTCTCGTTAATAAAAATTATGACTTTTCAGGGAATTATTGTTTCTCTGATTCCGCTGACCCTGCTCTTTCAGGAGCATCACGGTGAGATTGGGGCCGGTAATGTGCTGATTTTTCAGGCCATGCTCATCATCAAGGGTATCCTGATCCCCTGGTTCCTTTTTATGGCCCTGAAAAAGGTGAAAATGCGTCGAGAGATTGAGCCGATTATAGGCTACCATGCCTCCACCTTTGCCGGTCTCTTCTTTATCCTGATGTCTACTTTTATCGCTGACCGTTTTTTCCAAATCATACTAAATAATGAACATGTTCTTCTGCTGATTACAGCTATAACCACGTTGTCCGCTGGACTTTTTTTGTTGATAAGCCGTAAAAAGGCCATCACCCAGGTCATCGGCTATCTCATGATGGAAAACGGCATTTATCTGCTCGGCAGTACGCTGGCCAAGCAGACACATACCCAGTATGTGGTTGAATTCGGCGTCCTGCTGGATATCTTGGTTGCCATTATGATTATGGGTATTGTACTCCATAACATCAACTCCACCTACGACGGAATGGATACTGGTGATCTGGACAGCCTGCATGATCTGGACAGCAATCGTTCTCTCTTTCATCGCCTCAAGGGCTGAACAGGTAGAACATCATAACGCAAGGAATAAAAAAATGTTAGAACTCACCATTCTTATCCCATTACTGGCCGGGGGGGTAATCATGTTTTTCCCGGTTCAGTTGGGACGGAAAATCATGATCGCCACCGGGTTGATCCATCTGCTGCTCACTCTAACAGTAACAATCGGCGGAGCACCCCCCTGTATATCAAAATATTTTTCTACAACTCCAGAGGGCCTGCTCATCCTGCTGGTTACCTCGTTTATCTTTTTCTTTATTGCCATTTATGCTGGTTCCTATATGCAGGAGGTGGAGTTATCCAGTGAGCCGCTCTATCTCGGCTGCAACCTGCTCTTTCTCTCCAGCATGTCCATGGTCGCCCTAGCCGATCATCTGGTGGTACTCTGGATCGCCATTGAGGCCACCACGCTGATGAGTGCGCCGCTGATCTTTCTTCATCGCTCTAAGAAGGCCCTGGAGGCCACGTGGAAATATGTGATGATCTGCTCTGTCGGCATTGCCCTGGCTCTGCTCGGCTGCTTTCTCATCGTTTTGTCTATGGACCTGAGTGGATCCCATGTACCGCTCACCTTCAGCTCTTTGGCTCAAATTGCGGAACAGCTAGACCCGACCTGGCTCAAGGCTGGTTTTATTTTTCTGATCATTGGCTACGGCACCAAGATGGGACTGGCCCCCATGCATACCTGGCTGCCCGATGCGCACAGTGAGGCCCCCAGTCCGGCTTCAGCCCTGCTTTCTGGCGCCTTGCTCAACTGTGCCTTTCTGGGCGTGTATCGCGGTCATCAGTTACTCTATCAGGCAGGTCTTGGCGAGTTCTCCGGCAATATCCTGATCAGCTTTGGCCTCCTCTCCATGCTCATTGCAGCGATTTTCATCTTTGACCAGACCGGCTATAAGCGAATGCTGGCCTACTCCAGTATTGAAAATATGGGCATTATCGCCTTTGGCGTGGGCATCGGCGGTTTGGCCACCTACGGAGCCATGCTGCACCTTATCCATCACTCCCTGATCAAATCCTCCCTGTTTTTATCCGCAGGCAATATCCTGTTGGGCTACGGCAGTAAGTTGGTTGAAAAGACTGGTGATATGGCAAAACTCTTTCCCAAGACCTTTATCGCCTTTTTTGCCGGCTTTGCCGGGATCTCCGGTTTTCCGCCCTTTGGTGTGTTTATCAGTGAGGTGCTGATTATCATGGGGGCTTTCCAGCAGGGACGCACTCTGGCAGGTACCATCTTTATTCTTGCCCTGATCTTTATCTTTGCCGGGGCTTCCCGCCTAGTGATGAGGATGAGTTTTGGAACATTCAACAAGGAAATACTTGTCGAGGAAAAATGGATACGGGTGCTGCCTTCCTACGCCTTACTCTGTACTTCATTCATACTCTGCGTCTGGCTACCAGACAGTCTGTACGAGATCATCCTTTCAGCAATAGCCACAGTGGGAGGCGGAATCAATGGATAAAATGGATAAGTTCCTGCGTGTACACAACGGGGAAAGGGTCAACCGCTCTGCTATCCCTCATCTTTCTTTTCATGAATTTCGCAATGAACTGCTTGCATTCACCGTAGCCGGGGGCCAAGTGGTTCAGTTCTTTGCCTATAGAGACAATAAAGACAGCAGCTCCCTCAAACTGCTTGCTGTACTTCGCAACGACAAACTCTATGTCACGGGCTGCGATGCTCCAGACAGCTTTGCCTCACTGACCGCTGTAACCGAAAAGTTCCATCTCTTTGAGCGGGAGATCGGCGAGCAGTACGGACTCAAGGCTGAGGGGCATCCCTGGTGGAAGATGGTGCGCTATCATCGCAACTGCACCGGCAAAGCTGATGTGTTTGGCAACGATTATTCTGAGGATATTCCTGGAAAGTACCCTTACTTTGAGGTAGAAGGTGAAGGGGTGCATGAGGTGGCTGTGGGGCCGGTCCATGCCGGGATTATCGAACCTGGGCATTTTCGTTTTCAATGCTTTGGCGAACGGGTCTTTCATCTGGAAATCCAGCTTGGCTATCAGCAGAGGGGAGTGGAATATCTGCTCCAGACCGTTCCTCTGAAGAGGCTTCCCATCATCGGAGAGACTGTTGCCGGAGATACCAGCATCGGCCACGGCCTGTGCATGGCTCAGGGGATAGAGGCTTTGGCTGGTCTTGAGGTTGATCAGGGCGCCAAGGTCGTGCGTACCCTTGCCTTAGAACTGGAGCGTATTGCCAATCACATTGGTGACCTGGGCGCACTCAGTCTGGATGTGGCCTTTAGCCCACCAGCAGCCTATTTCGGACGGATCAGAGGGGACTACCTCAACCTCAGCCAGATCCTTGGGGGCAACCGTTTTGGTCGGGGCCTGGTTCGTCCTGGAGGGGTGACTCAAAGTATGGGCGAGGAACAGCGGCAGCTTATTCAAGAAAAAATAACGGAATTAACCCCGGAAGTTGAGCATGTCAATGACCTGATCTTTTCCACACCCAGTGTGCGGACCCGTTTTGACCACACCGGTAAGGTAAGCCAACAAGATGCCGAAAGAATCGGGATGGTAGGCTATGCAGGCCGGGCCTGTGGCCTCCCCTATGATGCAAGAGTCGCCTTTCCCACAGAGTGCTATGCCGATCTGCCAGCCAACAGCAACGGCAAAATTGACGGCGATGTGGCTTCCAGAGCAGACGTGCGGCGAGAAGAGGTTATGCACTCGACAGGTCTGATCAACACCCTGCTGGCTCGTAGCGAAGAGGCAAGGACCTACACGCCCCAAGATATACGGCTGGCTCCAGACTCCTTTGTGGTGACCGTAAACGAGGCATGGCGAGGCGAGGCATCCCATTGCATCTTGACTGACGAGCAGGGCAACATCCTCCGCTACAAGATAAAAGACCCATCCTTTCATAACTGGACCGGGCTGGCCTTGGCACTCCGAGAGCAGGGGATTTCCGATTTTCCTCTCTGCAACAAGAGCTTTAATCTTTCCTACTGCGGTTTTGACCTCTAGGTCAGTAGGCCACCGACCTCGAAGAATATAAGGTAATTTTTATGTTAACTATTTTAAAAGTCATTAAAAACAGATTTGAGCAGGGGCATCGCACCTCCAAATATCCTGAGGAAAACATTAACCTGTATAAACGGTTCCGGGGCCTGCCCATTGTTAATACAAATTGCGATCCTGCTGTGGTGCAGCAATGCGCTGCTGCCTGCCCCCAAGAGGCGATTGATACAGATTCCTGTCAGATTGATCTGGGCAAATGTGTGTTCTGTGGCCTCTGCGAGAGCCTGTCCAAGGGTAAATATGTTCGCTTCAGCCAAAACTTTGAGATGGGAACCGCTGCTCGGAACGACCTGCTCTTTGCAGTCAGTCTACCCAACTTGGCCAACCACTCCAAGAAGCATTTTAAAAAGCTGTTTGGCCGGTCGCTCCAGCTCCGTCAGATTTCAGCAGGGGGCTGCAATGCCTGCGAGGCTGATACCAACGTCTTGAATACGCCCTTTTTTGACCTGTCCCGTTTTGGCATCCAGTTTGTGGCCTCGCCTCGTCATGCGGACGGCATCCATGTCACCGGGCCGATCTCCAAGAACATGCAGCAGGCCCTGCTCACCACCTGGGAGGCAGTGCCAGATCCCAAGGTGGTGATTGCCTCTGGAGCCTGTGCCATATCTGGCGGGCCGTTTTATGGGAGCGAGGATATTGTGGGCGACCTGAACAGCCTGATTCCAGTGGATCTCTATATCCCCGGCTGTCCGCCGCACCCGTTGACCACCTTACATGCCTTGTTGCAGTTTTTTAAGTAAACTACAGGGGTGATGCAGCACACAGCATTCCCCTGCATTCCCCTGCATAACGCAAACGATCGTGACACCTGATGATAGCGGAACAACTCTACCCTGCTGAACTTGCCAAGTTTATCGCCTCCTCTCCCACAGCCTTTCATGCTGCTGCCTCGGCAAGAGACCTCCTGAGCAAGAACGGCTTTACCCAGCTTGATGAGCAGGCCCCCTGGCAGGAGCTGCCCACAGGCAAGTACTTTATCCTGCGCAATGACTCCAGCCTGATCGCCTTTATCTGGCAGGATCAGGCGAACCGGCCAAGGTATCTGGAAATGATTGGTGCGCATACGGACAGCCCCTGCCTCAAGGTGAAACCCAAGCCTGTGCTCAAGAACTGGAACTGCTTGCAGCTCGGAGTGGAGATCTACGGCGGTGCCTTGCTCCGACCCTGGTTTGACCGGGAACTCTCGCTGGCCGGGCGGGTACTCTGGCACGAGACCGGCTCAACAGAGCTGCACTCCAGCCTTGTTGACTTTCAGCGGCCCATTGCCATTATCCCCAATCTGGCTATTCATCTCAACAGCGAGGCCAATAAGATGCAGGAGGTCAACCGGCAGACCGATATGGTGCCCCTGCTTGCGCTGACCGAGGAAGAGGAACCGGATTTTCTCAGCATCCTTGTCAAGCAGTTGCAGAGCCAGGAGAGCCAGGAGAGCCAGGGTGCCTTGCCTCAACAGATCAAGATTACAGACCATGAACTCTTCTTTTACGATGCAGCCCCCCCTGCCCTGCTTGGTTTGGATGAGCAGTTGCTTACTGGAGCGCGGCTGGACAATTTGGTGTCCTGCTTTGCTGCCCTGCAAGCCCTGCTCGTTGCGGCCAATGGAACAGCACAGGGAACAGCGCAGAACTGTATGATCATCCTCAACGACCATGAGGAGGTGGGCAGTACCTCCCTTGCCGGGGCAGACGGTTCGTTTCTCCGGGATATCCTGGAACGCCTGCTGCCCGACCCCGGGGAACGGCAGGCCATGCTGCGCAGGTCGTTGCTCATCTCGGCGGATAACGCCCATGCGCTGCACCCGAACTTCTTTGAGAGGCACGAGCCCCAGCACCAGCCTCTGATGAACAAGGGGCCGGTGATCAAGATGAATGCCAACCAACGCTATGCCACCAATGCGGCCACAGCAGCCCGTTTTCGTCTGCTCTGTGAACAGGCCAAGGTGCCGGTGCAGGAGTTTGTGGTGCGCAACGACATGGGTTGCGGGTCCACCATCGGCCCGTTGACAGCAGCCAAGATCGGGGTGGATACTGTGGATGTGGGCGTGCCTTCGCTGGCCATGCACTCGATTCGGGAAACCGTTGCCTGCAAGGATTGCTGGTATCTCTATGAGGTGCTGCGAACCTTTTTCTGTGCAGCAGAATAGCAGGGGGAAAAGACCGTTATGTGCTGTACTCGTCCCTTTACTGATCAGGAAAAACAACGGGCCTTTGGCTTTCATCTCATGCTGGACTGCTACCAATGTAGCCCTGAGCATCTGGACAGTCTGGATGCCTGCTACAGGTTCCTGGATGAACTGGTGGAGATCACCGGGGCGACCAAGCAGACCCAGCCCTATATCTTCAGAACACCGGAGGACTTTGCCGGTAAGGAGGGGCTGTCTGGCTGGGTGCCGCTGGTGGAGTCAGGTATTTCTCTGCACACCCTGACAGCGAGTCATTTTATCAGTCTGGATGTCTACTCGTGCAAGGAGTTCAGTGTTGGGGATATCACGGCGTATACCCGGCAGTTCTTTCAGCCTGCTGAGATTGAAGAGCGGTTTCTGTTGCGGGGTGTGCAATACCGTTGAGTAGGGCCACGGCATGACGTATTCCTATGCTGTTCCTTGTGGCCTCATTATGACCAGACGACCAGCACAGGCTGCTGCCGGTGGTTCCTCCACTATGGTGGAGCCTGGATTTACACTATAGTGGAACCTTGCTTTGCACTGTAGTGCAACTGGGATTTCCACTGTAGTGGAACCGGTGCTTGCACTGTAGTGGAAAGGGTGGTTTCACTCTGCTGTGAGCTTCCTTCATAGGAGGCCAGGAGGATGACGCATAGGTTCCTGTGGGGTCTTTGCCCGTAGGGGCGAATCCCCGTGTTCGCCCTGATATGCCGATTGCCGTAACGGGCAGGCACAGGGACCTACCCCTACGCCTTCTCCTCAATCCTCTGCAGAATGGTGCGGATGATGGCAACCTCTGTCTTTCATCGGAATACCCGTCCCGTAGGGACGTTGCGAACATAGCCCGGGGTTTTAACCCTGGGTGTGGTGTAACCTGCCTCCCGGCCCGGTGTTGAAACACCGGTCTATTACCGGGCTGTCCCTCCGGGACGCTGGTGCGAATCCGCTGCCCGTAGGGACACGGCATGCCGTATCCCTACGCACCCCCGAATACCCTGCGCAACCAACGGCCCGCCTTGGCAACAATGGAGCCGTGTCCGTCTCCACCCGCATACGGCGCAAAGGCCCGCTCCGCCTTACTGCGGTACTCAGCAGCCCGGCTCTCGTTGCCCTGCTGGTCAGCAATGCGGGCAAGGATACGGTAGGTCTTCCATATCTCCGCTGCTGCCGGGTCAAGGGTCAGGTCGATTGCCAAGGCTTCCTCAGCCAGGCCACGGGCCTCGTCCAGGCGGGCCGGGTCATCAGCCAGCAGGCTGGCAAGGTTGCTGAGGGTAATAGCCATGCCGGGCCGGTCATCCGCTGCTCGGCAGGCAGCAAGGTCTTTGTTGTACCACTGCTCCGCCTCTGCCTTGCGGCCTGTGGCCTTGCAGACTTGGGCGAGCTGATTCCAAGTATTACCAGCCCCACCATTGCCTGAGAGCTTCCCCTGCTCCTCCTTCAGTCGGGCGGCCTGCCGATACGCCTGCTCTGCCGCCTCCCACTGCTCTGCCTGCTGATAGACAAGGCCCAGCTGGTGCCAGGCCACGGCCTCCATAACAGGTTCGTTGATGCGCTGGAACAGGGCAAGTGCTTCCTGGTATTGCTCTGCCGCCTCAGCCAGCTCGCCCTGTACGTAGGCCAAGGTGCCGAGTTGACCTTTGCTTACTGCGATGTCCCGCTTATCACTCAGCTCCTCGGATAACTCCAGGCCTGCCTGATAGGCTTCTTTGGCCTCCTTATACTGTCTCTGGTCACACAGCACATCAGCCAGATCCGTCCACGCTCCACCAGTCTCTCGCCGCACCTGTTCGCTCTGCTCCAACTGGGCCAGCTCGTCCAGCTCCTGCCGGTATCGCTGCTCGGCCTGAGCAGGCTGACCTTGGTCTGCACAACAGCGGCCCAGCCTGCCGAGAGTCAGGCAGCGTTGATAGCTGGGAGTCTCCTCCAGCCCGGCCAGGATGTCTGCAAAGACCACCTCGGCCTGCTTGGGCTGGCCGCTCTGCCGAAGCTGCTCGCCCTTATTGCTTTGGCTAAGATACCATGCCTGCGAGCCGATTGTGCCGCCTGCCTTGTTCGCAGCCTCAGTCAACTCCTCAGCGTCCCGCCGCAGTCCGAAGAAGCGGAGAAATAGGTTGACCCTTGCAGCAAAGCTCACACCCTGTTCAGCCTCGTCTGTCTGCAAGGCGGCATGGACAGCCCGAAGCAGGTTAGGCAGTTCGCAGTGGGAAAGAGCGCGGGCGGCATGGGGATTTGTTCTATCTAAGTTATAGAGCTGCCCGGAAAGCTGGTAATACGCCTGCCAATAGCCTGCCAGCAGCTCGGTCTGCTCCTCCTTGTCCAGCCGCTGCCACAGGGCCGGGGCCAGGGTCGGGTGGAAGCGGAGGAAGGTCTTGTCGGTATTCGGCACCCGCTCCGCCTGCATAAGTCCGGCAATGAGCAGAGAGCTGCGTAGTTCCTGCCAGTCAGCCTCCTTGAGGCCGGTCACATGCTCTATCATCTCCTCCAGACATCCGCCCTGAAACACCCCCAACCTGGGCAGCCATTGCCTGCACTGCTCGGGCAGTCGCTCAAGGGACAGCTCCAAAGAGGCGAGCAGGGAGCGGTCTGCCTGATTCACGGGCTGCTCCTCCAGCAGGGCCTCCAGTCGTTCGCCCACCTCAGCCGGGCCGCGCTGCTTGAGCTGTTGCGCCAGCAGGGAGATGGACAGAGGATGAAAGCCCACCTTGCCGAACAGCCTGAGCAGCACATCACGGCGGGGTCGCTTGAGCCTGCTCTTGGGCGGCAGACGG
>QYLO01000035.1 GCA_022766165.1 Candidatus Electrothrix gigas | reverse complement strand
TACAGGACAATGATTATCAATCAAGGTCATTTTGATCTCCTTTTTTAGCTAAAAACTAACATAGTTTTATTTAATAATCAATAAAAAAATTAAGAATATATAATGATAATTGTACGGAACCAGTGCCCCACAATGGGCACTGGTTCCGCTTGATTCAACTATTAACTCCTTTTAATCTTAAAATATCTTCGAGTGTCACTCTTTCTTCAATTATGCCTAAACTCACAGCTGGAACTTCTTTGGTTGTGTTGTGGATGCGAACAAAATTGTGCATAATCCATATCACATTCAACCGTTCCTGAAGTCTTTCAGGTCTACCCGGTTGAATTTATCCTTCCTGTCCTCCTTATTGCTTTCACTTTCGAGCAGCTCCAGAATGCGTATATCCTCTTTGAGGAGTTCACTGAGAAAGCCTTCGAGTATTTCAAAGTTGGCCTTGCTCCGTAGCAGCTTTTTCATGGCCCAGTCAAAGCTGATCAGTTTTCGTTTTGACATTTTTGTTTTTTAACCTGATATGTTGAACGTCCTTCTGGACTATGCGTTTTTTCTTCTATACGTCCGTTGCACAGTGGAGATCAGCCCCTTGGGTCGAAAGACCATCATAAGCACTAGGGTTGCGCCAAAGACCAGCATCCGGTAATCGGCAAAGGCCCGCAGATATTCCGGGAGCAGTATCAAGACCAAGGCCGCAATAATCACCCCAATAATGGAACCCATTCCACCCAGCACCACAATACAGAGGATAATAGCGGATTCAAGAAAGGTAAAGGAAGAAGGGTTGACAAAGGTGGTCTTTGCCGCAAAGATCACACCGACAATGCCTGCCCAAAAGGCACCTAGAGCAAAGGCCATAAGTTTGGTTTTTGTTTTGTCAATACCCATAGCCTGACAGGCGATTTCATCTTCCCGTAGGGCAAACCATGCCCGCCCAATACGCGAGTTTTGCAGCCGATTGACCATAAAGACAGTAAAAATCACTAAGGCAATCATCAGATAGTAGAGATAGCTGATAGACTGATTCAGCGACATCTCCATCCCGAAAAAACCGGGTCGAGGTACTCCGGAAATACCACTAGGTCCGTGCGAAAACTCTGTCCAATTTTCCAGAACTAAACGAATAATTTCTCCAAATCCTAGGGTGACAATGGCTAAATAATCGCCTCGTAAACGCAGAACCGGAAAACCAAGCAGGATACCAAAACAGGCTGCCAGTAAACCGCCAATGGGCAAGGCTGTCCAAAAGCCGATCCCGAAATGGAGGTTGAGCAGGGCATAGGAGTAGGCGCCGACCGCATAAAAGGCAACATAGCCCAGATCCAGCAGGCCAGCCACCCCAACCACGATATTCAGACCCAGCCCTAAAACTACGTACATCAGGGCTGTGGTCATAATGTTGATCTGATAGGCGGAAAGCAACAACGGAAATGCGGCAAAGAGAGCCAAGAGGAGGACAAGAACTGGTATAAAAAAACGTGGTTCATGAAGTACAACATGTTGCCAAGTTTTTTTTGCCTTCTGCGAAGTTTTGCGCAACTGCTTTTTTTTATCCTGTGCGCCTCTCCATGCCCGGAACGCCTGACTCAACAGGTAAAGAAAAAAACTGCCAATTGCCACATAGAGCATATTCTGCCAACGCCAGACAACGGTTTCTTCATAGGGATTTACCTTGATCACCATGATGGGAAAGGTAAGGAAACAGAACCAGAGAGCAACGAGAAAGGCTTTTTTTAGGTGCATCAGGGCAAAAGATGCAAAAAATTTCTTGTTCATTTCAGCCTCTGTTAAAGGGTGTTAAGGGGGTCGTGTTAAGGTTTTTTATTTGCGCATAGCATAGCTGAATCGTACTGTCAGCGCAATCTGTCAGTCAGCTTTTCTCTCCACAAGCAGGCTCATCCACCCGTTGATTTTCTTTGTATATCATAAAAAAGATTGCATCTTTTATCGTAGTTATATGCTGTTAAGGCGAAAAGGTTTGTTTTTTATGCTAAGGCGTGACAAGACAACATGAAAGGGGGTACTTTTATAGAAACATGTAATGTACATCTCCTGTGCAGCTTTGCTATCCTCTCTTATCGGACGAATATAATGAAAAAATATTTTCTCAACATCTTACTTTTTACCTTCACTTTCACAGTAATTTTCAAATCGTTAGCATGCGGTGGGGAGTTGAAAAAAGATGTATATAATATTCTCAAAGCTGATCAAACGGACAAGGAAATAAGCTGGTGGGATGAGCTACCCAAGGAAAAAAAGGCCCTGTACGCCAATATTTCAGCAGCTACCTTTATCACGCTGTATGGATTTGCTGATTGGGATTATGGCTCAAAGGGTTTTTATTTTACAAATGAAGGTTGGTTTGAAAAAGGTTCAAAATATGGCGGCGCAGATAAAGCCGGTCATTTTTGGTCAACCTATGCAATGGCTGATGCCTTTGCTGGTCTGTACAGGCATTGGGGGTATGACGCAAAACCAGCTAACCATTACGGTGCGTTCTCCTCCTGGGCAGTACAGGCAATCATGGAGTTGAATGATGGAACCAGTGAAACGCAAGGATTTGACTGGGGCGATATGACCATGAATACGCTTGGGGCAGTAACCAGTCTCTTTATGGAACAGTATCCGGCCTTGGATCGCAAGATAGATTTTCGTCTTGAATATGCTCTGAATGTCCCTGTACAAGGACTATTTGATGATTACTCCAATATGTACTATTCCTTGGTTGTCAAACTTGGCGGTTTTGAGCAGCTTGAACATTCCTGGCTGCAATGGGCAGAACTACATGCCGGCTATTGCACACGGGGATATGATACAGGTGACGAGGACAAAGAACGCCGTCTTTATTTTGGCATATCCTTTAATTTTTCCCGATTCCTTCACCAGCATAATTTTCCTAACATAGGAAAGGCACTTGAGTATCTTCAGATTCCGTACACCGTGCCAAAGATTTTTAAAAAGCTGGGGTAGCTCTCTCAGTACTTCAGTACTCCCTCAGTACTCTCTGGTGATAAAAAGCACAAAGCATTAAAAAATAGATTCATACAGGATCAGGGAGGAAAGAGAAATCATGCCAATCAACTCCCCATTTTCTTCCACTGGTACTCTGCTCAGACCGGTATTATGGAGTAAACGAGCCACATAGCGGATATCCATGTCCGGTGGCACCGTGATAACCGGTTTGGTCATGACTTCAAAGACATTGACATCTTCTGCAGGACGATCAGGAAGAAGCACTCCTTCCACCAGATCCCGGATAGAAATGATGGCCCAGGCATCATCTGCATTTCTTCTCTCCACCAGCAAGTGGGAGAGATGTTCCTTCCGCATCTTATCTGCGGCCTCTCTGACCGTGGCCATGCCGTCAATGGTGACCAGCTTTGTCCGCATCACGTCTCGCGCTCGAATAATTGCTTCTTCTTTTGTTGTTCCTTTTGTTGTCATTACGATCTCTTCTCTGTTCCTGTTACTAAAAATACTGCTCTTGAACTTTTTCTTTAATGATACTAAGCTGACTGTCCAAGCCAACAACCTGTTCCACCGGTAAAACAAAGGCCATACCTGTGCCGGGTTTGCTAAATTCTCCAGCCTCAACAATGGCATCCAGAATGCCTTGGACCAGATGTTCTTCAATAAGCATCAGGATGATATCGCTCTGGGGTTCCAGAGTCAGGCCAAAAAAGGTCTTGGCCTCATGACAGCCTGTGCCACGACCGGACAGGATGGTTGCGCCGGTTGCGCCAGCCTCTTTCGCCGCATCCACGACTTTGTCGGTATGCTCCGGTTTTACCGAGGCGATAATCGTTTTAAACAGCATCTTTGTTCTCCTTGCTTGCTTTCTTTCTCTGCCTTGTTGCCATCCATTGCCCGAATTGAGCATATCCCAGCACCGTAATAATCGGAAACAGGCTGGCAAAGGCAATCAGACCAAAACCGTCCAGAGCGGGGTTACGACCCGGTACAGTAGAGGCCAGTCCTAATCCCAAGGCCGCAACCAAAGGAACTGTAACCGTAGAGGTGGTGACTCCACCTGAGTCATAGGCCAGAGGAATGATGTTTTTTGGGGCAAAGACGGTCTGGATGATAACTATAATATAACCGATCAGAATGTAGAGGTACAGGGGAGTACCGCTGACAATACGGAAGGTACCGATACTGATACCAAAGGCCACACCAAAGGCCACAGTAATGCGTAATCCCCATTGGCTGATACTTCCACCGGAAACCTCGTTAGCCTTATAGGCCACTGCAATAAGAGAGGGCTCCGCAATAGTAGTGGCAAAGCCGACTAAGGCGGCAAAAAGGTAGACCCAACCGTATGCCAGCCAATCCGGCGTTGCAGGTAGAGCCTCAGTGCCATACAAAAAAACCGGGTCAGAGAGCTGGGTTGCCATCATTTTTCCCAAGGGAAACAGGGCTTTTTCTAAACCGATAAGAAAGAGGGAAAGCCCCAGTACCACATAAATCCCCCCGAGTATCAAGCGTTTGGGATTAAGAAGCGGTTGACGCAAAACTGCAAGCTGGAACCCGAGAATCAGCGCCAAAATCGGAGTGACATCTCGCAGTGTAAGAAAGAGAATATCTTTAAAATCTGTTAAAAATTCCATAGGCAAAGGCAAACAAATCTTGGCAAAGACTGCATTTCAACGAAAAACCAGCAGACCATACCCCATGACAAAGATCATGGGCATAAGCGAGGCAAAGGCAATTAAGCCAAAGCCATCCAGCATAGGATTTCGTCCTCGGATAATGGAAGCCAGTCCCACGCCCAGAGCCGCAACCAGTGGCACAGTAATGGTGGAGGTAGTGACACCGCCTGCATCATAGGCTAATCCGACAATTTCTTTAGGAGCAATCATGGTCATCAGCATAACCAGGACATAACCACCAATGATCAGATACTGAACCGGCCAGCCCCGGAGAATACGCAATACCCCGATAAGAATAGCAAGGCCCACGGAAAAGGCCACGGAGAGTCGCAGACCCAAGGCGTACTGCTGCATAGCCTTTTCACCTGAAGCCAGCAGGCCAGCCTGGGCAGCGATTTCTGCGGCCTCATCTGCCACAGCAATCAGTGCTGGTTCTGCTACCGTAGTAGAAAATCCCAGGGCAAAGGCAAAAATGAGGAGCCAGAACAAACTTCCCTTTTGAGCCAGCGCCTGAGCCAGATTCTCACCAATGGGAAAAAGGCCCATTTCTAAGCCTTGGACAAACAGGGCCAAGCCCACAACGACCAACACGGCTCCAAACAATACCTCGGCAAGGTTAGGCAAAGGCTGGCGCAGTACAACCAGCTGGAAAAAGCCAATCACCAGGATAATGGGTAGCAGGTCGGTAAAGGCAGACCAGAGTTTTTTCAAGGAAGTCAGAAGCATTTTTTGTATATTTTGTTATCCCTCCCTAACGAGGAAAGATGGTGTATAAAAAAGAATATACAAAGAAAATACCCTGCTGCTTCCAAGGTGTCAAGGTTCTCTGTTTTTTTCTCTTTTTTAAAGAGTTCTTGAGTACGACTTGACAGCCTGCCACACTCTTTGGTATTTAAAAAGATTTTTTTAAAAATCATAAATTCGTACAAGATCACTTAAGGAAAACTCATGAAAAAAAAGAATATGTCTCTCTACGATTATCTCTATGTAGATACAAAAAAGGTTGTATCAACGTACAACCAACTGACCGGAGCTGTTGTCTCTGCCGGGGACTCCACCTGTGCAACCGTTGGCCAGGCTGAGAGTAAGAAGAAGTACGACTTTAAGATATTTAGAAATGATTCTGCTACGGTCCAGGAAGGGCAGGGGACACAGGAGCAGGTCAAACCTCACCACATCCTGTTTCAGGAGCTGGAACAAGAATTGGCCAGCCAGGGGCATCTCGTTGATCTGTCTGGTCAGAAAATGGCAGCAAAGCTCCAGGATAAAGAGTTTCGCAAGACCTTGAAAAATACCTTCTGTATCAAGGTTACAGGACGTTGTGTTGTTGAGCATTACGAGCGGATGAAAAAAATTTCTGAATCCTTTCCAGATATTGCCGCCCTGATTAATCAGAGCAACAAGGCAGCAGTAAAGAGTACAGACGCCTATAAAGACCTCATGGCTCAAATTACGACCAGAGAGGCAGAGATTGCCAAGATCAAAGACAGGAATGCCCGAAATATCCAAAAAGCCCCGCTCAAGGAGCAGAAAAAAAAGCTACAAGATCTGCTGGACAACCAGACGCAGGCTGGCGTGGTTGAGCAGTGGATTCTTGACGGACTAAAAACTTGGATTGACACCTTTATATCCGGCATTATCAACTTTCGGGTGTATCCAGACCAAGAGCAGACAGCAGTGCAAGTTTTCGGACATCTCAAGCAGGAGAACTTCTTTGATATGGATGTCTCTGCCTTTCACTTTACCTATGGTTCGGTTCCCACGGAAGAGCTGACCCTGCTGGGGATTGTCAGTTCAGTGCCTAACCCGGAAGATGCAGCCTTTAATCCACATCAGGAATTTCTGAAAGGAGATCTGTCAAGCAAGGAGGCTGTTGAGCGTGGGTTTCGCAGTGTCTTTCGTGGTTTTGAAGGCTTTGAGCAGATGGTACGTACCTGTCGGTATCCGAGAGTGCTGGTGTCTCCACTCTTGGTGTATCGACAGATGGGAGGAGGACGGTAAGTTATCAGAAAAAAGTATTAAATATTGTTCTTTTTTTTGGTGTTAATGCTCTGTTAAGCTCTGTCAACAGCCCAATATGCAACGTATTTTGCGTTTATCAGACCGAATCAAAAGAGAATGTTTTTTATACTTTTTAGGTAGTGCAAAAAATAATACCAGCAAGTTTCTTCTTTGCTTTTTAGTCATGATCGGATACCATAACTCCATTAAAATATTTTAGATGACTCTTAACGGAAATACGCCCCAGCCCCTGGTTCCAACCCAGTTTCAGCCTATCAGATTGGAACAACACAACATGAAAGAAGGTACTTTCATATAAAAAAGAAGAGCAAAGGAAGAGCGTTATGAAAAAAATATTAAGTACAGCGGCATTGTCAGCCCTGATGTTTACCACTGTTACCACTACTCCCGGTATTGCCGGTAATATGAAGATCATGCCACCCGATTTGGGTGCGGATTGCTCTACTGACTGTCAGGATCAAATTGACCGACTGAATTCGAGTCAGGCCCGTCAGGATGAGCAGCTTGAGGGACTCGAAGAGAGCCAAATTCGGCAGGATAAGAATATTAGGGCCAATGCTGCGAATATTCAAGCGAACCTTCAAGAAATTGACAGGTTAAAGACAAGGGTAGTGAAGAACCCTTGGTATGTCAAGGCCACGACCCAGCTCACCTGGATGGGTTCTATGGACCTTGATCAGGCAAGGTACGGGTATCAAGCAGACACTGACACTGGGTATGGTTTTGGTTTTTCTGCTGGACGTCAGTTTGGTAATCTCCGTATTGAAGGTGAGTTGGCCGGACGTACAGCTGATATTAAAGGAGAAGACCTTTCTGATGTCACCATTAGCACAGCTATGCTGAATGGATTTTACGGTGTTCCTGTTTATGGCCCCTTTTCTGTCTATGGCACCGCAGGTGCTGGGACAGCCAAGGTAGAGGTAGAGTTTCCCAATGGTTTTGATAGTGAAGTTACCTTTGCCTACAAAGCTGGAGCTGGAGTGGCTATGGATATTACCTCTACTGTGGCTATGGATCTGGGCTATGAGTATCTGCGTGTCGGTGATGTAGAGTTTGGCCGGAATCATGATCTGTTACGGGTTGACGATCTCAAAAACAGTGCCATCAATGCCTCTGTTCGCTATTCATTCTAAGCCCGTTCTAAGCCTATTGAGCTGAAGAACTTGATCTGTAGTTCCATTGGAGTTAGAATGGGTTAGCATTCCCTCCCCTTTCTTTTTTAGGCTGGGATAGAAGATCTGAGAAAGCGGCAACCAAACATGCACGTTGATCGGGCGTCTCCAAGAAGTCCAAGGAGTCGCCCAATTTTTTTCTATAACAACCATTCCTTGCCTTGCTTACCGGAGTGACGGAATGGAACAATAAGTTTACCTGCACCTCTTATCCCTGAACGCCTTGAAAAAATTTTTCTTATGTATGTACCAGCAGAAAAAACAACAGACATTGCCTCCTGCTCTCGCTATCAATATCACTACCACTATCAATACGTAGTTCTCTTTTTTTTCAGCCTCCTCTTCCTCTTTGCCCCGCTTCCAACACAGGCTGCTCAAAATGCTTCCAGCGATATTGTGGTAAGAAAAACCATGCTAAGTTTTTCCAAAATACCAAATCTGACACAACAAGAGCTGGAGTACGGGAGACAGATTATTCAGCAGATGAACTACAACTCCCAGCGGATTACCCGTCGGATGAGCCTGCTGCCAGGAGCGAATTTTGCCCAGTGTAAAGCTATCTGGCATGAGTTACAGAGTAAAAATGTCTCGTATAATAAAATTCTTGCCTTTGACGAATGGACAAAACTCCCTGGTGCGACAATGCCGCTGGCAGCCCAGGTTATCAGAATAATTAGAGATCTTACCCATGAAGAGGTACAATGCCTTCGGCCTTTTTTAGGCATTTCTGGACAACAGGCTGATGCTATCCTCTTGCTGATTCCCAAAATTGTGGCTATGGAGCCTTCAGGGAATTTTGCCTCTCGGAAAATGTTCGCTGTCCGCGGATTATCTGTTGAGCAGGCATTGGATAATCTTGATATCGTTGATCTGTTGACAGATAAACAGGCATGGGCCTATGCGGCCTTTGCAGAGACAAGGAGGATGGACGCACGAACCGCTACTGAGGCATTACCGCTTTTTCAGCGATTACGGAATGATGCAGCTTGGAATATGCACACCTTGATTAAAAAGAATAAGTTGACCAGGAATGCAGCCTGGAGATGGCTTATTAGTTATTTTGCTCACCCTGTTAATGTTCAAGAAAATCAGTATTATCGATTTGATACTACTGAACGCACCCAGCTTTTAGATGCCTTTTATGCTGCTGGGGAAGAACTGATCTGGAGGATTAACAGCTTACATGCTATCTGTGATGAATACGGTATGGAGTTTTCCAGTGCCACGCTTCAGGCAATGCCTAAAAAAGAGTTGCACAGGCTGTTTAACAAGCTCTCTCAAAAAACCAGGTCAAACTATAACGATTATTTTTTGAGTGCGTCTGAAGATAATAATAAAAACAGTATGATCAGGATCCTGCGCAAGGCAACCAAGGCAGACCGAACCCAGGTTGCTCAGGATCTGACCTCTGCAAATATGTATGCCCTGCTGGCTCAGGGAAGCGAACTATACGACTCCTCGTTTCGAGATATCTTGGTTCCTCTGCTGAAAAAGAGGATTTATACAGCCTATCAAAGAAATCTGCTCACCTTTCTCAAGGCAACTGATCCCTCAAATCTCTTGGTTTCCAGCTTTATTGTCAGCCTTGCCCAAAAAGGGAAACTCACCACGTTCTTCCCCAAAAAAGCTGCTGAACAGAAAAAAATTCTGGATCTGGTGGCTGCCTCTGCCTTTAAGGACGAAGATACTATTCTTCTCTTTTCCGCCACCTTTCGCCATCTGCTGAAAGTACTTGAACAGGATGTGCGATATTATTTAGTTGAAAAGATGGTTGCGGCTGATAACGGACGAAGCAGCCTGAGCAGGCTCATTACTGTTATCCTGCAATACTATTTACAGGAGTATCCAAATCTGCTGAACAGTTCAGCGCAACAACTTATTCGACAGACTGTCCAACGCAACGGTGCTGTGAATTTGGATAAATACCTGGTAACCCCTTTTGCAGAGTGGAAAAAAGATAAGCGGTTGGGTTCGATTTCGATTTTTCATCCTGATGATGACGGACGTAAATCTTTTGTCTCGAATGCGCAAAACCTGATCAAACATGGCTATAAGATAGAATTTTCCAAGCGATACACTTCATACCAAGAGGTTGCTGTACGGGAGATGAGTAAACGAGCTATTCAACGGGCTCGTTCCGGCAAAGGGATAGCCGCGCTTTTTGACACCATGCGCCGCAGTCCTTTTGCAGCAGTTTTTGTCAAAAAAGTCAATGGGATTAATATAAACCACACTGTGTACGTGTATGCCAATGCAGCAGACCAGCAGGTACTCATGAAGCGTTTTCTTCAGGGAGATGATGAAATGTTTGCTCAACGTGGTCATTCCTATTGGCGTTCAGAACAGATCACAGATCCTTTAGAAAAACTCAAAGAGGATAAACAGATCTCTGCCTATGATTTTACCAAAAGGCAACGCTTTCTCAGTCTGGGTTCCTGTGGGGGTGTGAAGGCCTATACCAAACTCACTCGAATGTTTCTCGGCCATATTGATATACTGGCTACGATTGGTACAGGAATGGCCATAATCAATGATCCCTATAATCGGAATTTCTTTGAAACTGTTGCCAAGAGTCCATCAAGTATTACCTGGGAAGATATGGCTGAAAAGTCGTCTTTTATCTTTGCCAAGGGACGTGGTCAGGACTATCTTCAGCCTGGTTGTTTGACCGCTATTCTTCATAAAATATTGCATGAGGAGCAGAGAAAAGAAAACCGCGGCAACCGCTTTTCCAACGCCTTTCCTGTTTCAATAGAAGACAGAAGACAATCATACTAATCATACGCTGTCTACATACATGCTGTAGGCTGTTTTTTATTCCATCCCTACGTGACAGGGCGTGACTACATGAAGGGATGGAATAGGTTTACAGATCAATTATAGCCTGTTATGCCCATCTCTCTGACCCACTCCCTTCCCTGTTTTCCTCTCATTTCATCCTCTACAGTACACTTGCACACCTTGTCATCCCCTGTTAAATCAAAAAAATATAACATGATCATCTTAAAATGTATAAAAAATATACTTTTACTACGGGATAAAAAAAACTTTGCACATGCCTTAAAAATGGATATCCCTTTTATTCCGTTTGTAAATGGTTCTGAGATAAAAAAAAGAGATCGTAAACAACTGGTACGTTTTTAGCATAAAAGATATATGTTGACTGTATAAAATATTAAATTTATTAAAAATAGAGAAAGATACTCAACAAAAGACACATTGTGAGAGTTGTTGAGACTTGATTTCTTATAAACGCCCATATCACCCCTCGGGGTGGAACAACGTAATATGAAAGAGATCACTTTCATATTAATCAATAATACTATTTATTTAAAAGGGGTAATAAAAAAACATCATGCAACACAAACACATTGTCACAAAAAGCATATATCTGCCTGTCAGATATATATTGACCTTACTCGCTGTCACAACGCTGTTTTTCTGTACAGAGGTTTCAGCTAACGCTTCAGCAGAAAACGTCCATGAGATGGCAAATATCTGCATGCAGGCCAATCGCCTTTTAAAGGATTACGCACTGGTTGGCATGAAGGTCAAGTATAGTGATCCAGCCAAGGATCTTAAAGAGAACCTGAAGATTATGGAACAAGAATTCAAGGATCTTGAAGGACAAAAGGTTAACGATAAACTGGCTGCTGAAATCGTTGAAATTGAAAAATCTTGGCACGCCATTAAGCCAGAATTTGAAAAGACGCCAGCAAGGGCAGAAATGCTCAACCTTCGTAAAAGAGTTGAAAAATTCACTGCTCGCTGCGAAGAGGTAGCCGAAGATATCTCCAAAGACACCGGTATCAAGGGTGAGCATAATGTCGTCCTTGCAGCGGCTCTTGGCATGGAATCACAACGTCTGGCCGCCCTTTATCTGATGAAAGCCTGGGGTGTAACTGACTCTGATTACGAAACAGAGATCAAACAGGTTGTTGAGCAAACAGAAAAAATCTATAACGAACTCCTTGAGGCAAAGGAAGAATTTGTTTCCAAGGAAATTAAGGCAAAACTGAAAAAGGTTGAAAAAGATTTTATCGCCTTTAGTGTGATGGCAACGAGCAACTCAGGTCGTTTTATGCCATCACAAGCAGCAAAAATGGCAACAAAGATCTTTAAAGCACTTCGATCCATTCTAGATATGGAGCAAAAATTGGTTGAAGGAAAAGTTTCAGGCTATTTCATGCCTGTTGCTGATGAAAAAACTGCAGGCGAAATCTTTAGAGTACTCACCGGAAGAGTATATGCACAAGGAGAAATTAAAGTATGAAAACAGTCAGGTATTTAACAGCAGAGATAATATTAGGGATAGTTTGCGCATTATACGTTGTCCCGGCATTTGCCGCAGACCAACGTCATGACCTGCTCACAGTAGAGGCTGCTGAAAATATAAAATTTTCCAGCCAAGCAATAACCAAGGCATATTTTTATAAACAACAGGGCATCCGCCAGGATCGTGCGACTGAGGATTTAAAAAAGAGCCTTGTTCTTTTAAAAAAGGATCTGATTATAATTCAAGACGGGCTACAAAATGCAAGCAAGGAAGAAAAAAATATTGTGGTGTATCTCGAATATACTCTAGATGAACTGTTAGACATTGTTGATAAGCCCTACAGTAAAGACAATGGAGCCTTGATGATCGACTACAGTGAGTCATTGCTTGAGGGGGCTGATTTTATTGTTGGACAGCATGCGGATAAACAGGATGCTGAGGAACGACTCCTTGTTTCCGTAGAGCATTTGCTGTTTTTTCTTGAGAGAATCAATAAGTTTTATATTGCCTATCAAGCAGGTTTTGATGATTACAACAATGTTGTGCAGTTAAAGAGGGCTGTGAAGGATTTTGAAACCACCCTGGCGAAGATTAATGCGTATACTGAATACACAGAAGGATCACTGGCAAGCCGGAATAAAATCAATAAATTCTGGCCTGTTGCCAAGGAGTTCTTTGTTGATATTGAGAAGGGGAGTCTGCCAGTGATTGTTCTGGCCTCTGTTGAGAAACTAGAAAAGGAACTCAAGGTTTTGGAAAACTTTCATCATGGTAAGGCGATGAATAACTAGATCTCAAAAAACTCGTAACCGCTCATACTCATGCGCCCTAGCAACAGGGCGCAGAACCCCCTCCTATCCCTTGTTTCGTATTTCCTTTAAAATAGTCAACCCTATCTTAAATTGAGGTTCCTCTTCTCGCTTTACCAGGCCATAAAAATCACATCTCTGGCAGTCGCCGCTGAACTTTTCCACGTAAGAACCTTGCGCATTTGCTCCTTTGCATAGGGTGCCAGTAACCACCCAACAGCAGCGACCACCGTTCTTACCGTGATGAATACCTTCAGCCCTTTTTTCCTCTGCAGCCGGACATACGCCAAATTCACTTTCTTTTGCTCCACCCGGCTCTCGTCCGCATTTTTTTACTTCCCAACAGTTTTTTTTCATTTTCAGATGTTCCGATACTTTTTTTCTTATAAATAGTTATAAGTTGCACCTAATTAAAGGTGGGTGTATTACTGGTATATTCTTCGGTGTTTATCACCACACGACAACCTTTTTTCAAGGCTACCCATTCAAGCCTCTGCCTTTTTTATAAAAATCGACCCTACCTCAGGGGGAAGGGATCGGCTTTTTTACATGAAGTATCGTTCGTTATTCCAAGTCGCCCCAAAGAACCAAGGGAGAAGAAAACATACAAATATGAAAGCTGATCGGACGACGTTCTTCCTCTCCCAAAAAATTATTCCTCAACAGAGAGAGGGGATAATGCCGTTACTGTAGGAAATGTAATGTCCTTTCCAGATCGCTCTATTTTGGTTAAATATACCGAATCCATCCCCCGATGATCATCCTTGCCAAAAGAAATCTCCACACCGCCTGCATCGTATCGTGTTATTGACTCTATAGCGTCTTTCAGTGCTTGTCCTGTCAACTTTCCTTGAACTCGTGAAAGAGCATGATGAAAAACTTTGGCATTCAGATATCCCTCTAAGCTTGCAAAACTGTACTTTGATCCATTCATATCCTGCTGGTACTGCTTAATCAGTGGAATACTGCTATCCCAAGGGTTTGGTACCACTTGACTGATATAGACATTATCGGTCTTTTGCAGTCGGCTTGCCAAACTCTTAGAGCCAACAAAAGAGATATTTAACATGGGTACGTTAAAGTGAATCTTATGCCATTGATTGATAGCCAAGGCACTGGGCCTGCTGCCCCCGATCAGAATAACGGCCTCAACCGCCTGCCCCCTGATCTGACGGACAGCACCACCAACTGCTACGGTATTTCTGCGATAATTTGGTACGCTTTTCCAAAATTTATTCCATTGATCCATAGAGCTTTGCTCGTCAGGGAGTTCTGGAACAGGAGGAATAATTGTTATTCCTTTGATTTTTTTTTGAGCCTGAACAGCTCCTCGTACTCCTGCCATGCCAAAGGCATCTCGCTGCACAAACAGTCCAATGCGAGTGATGTCCAAATCCTCTTTCAGGTGCCGGATCATGTTTTCAACTTCTGTTGCATAACTGGCACGGAGAACAAAAGAATAGGGGTTTGTTTTGAAATCACTTAAAAAAGAAGCACCTGTAAAAGGAGCAAAAAAGACCACCTTATGTTCTGTTGCCAGGGGAACAGCAACTTTTGATGTCGGTGTACCAAAGTAGCCAAACAGAGCATCAACACCATTTTTTAAAAATTGTTCTGTATTTTCAAGGCAACGGTCTGGTTCATAGCCATCATCTTTTACCAGTAGCTTGATTGCATTACCAGCATGCGCTTTAAAATAGGCTTGTGCGCCCTTATGTAGTTCCTGCCCAGTCAACTGAGTAGCACCTGTTAATGAACAGGATTGACCAAGCTGCACCCTTGCATCACTCTGTCCTGGCAGAGCTAGAGCTGCTATAATATACAGACAGCAGCTCCAGAGGATATTCCATCTGTTATTTTTCATTTTTTTCAACCCTTTTCCCTTGTTCAGTTCTAACCAATAAAACATACGTTTTTTTAGAAATCGAACGTACGTTTACGTATCCAACCTACCTGCTTCCAATATATCGTCGACAGTATTATCAGCCTGCTCGTCAGATACAAGTTTAAAGGTGGCAACAGACTGCAGCATGTCATCTCCCATAACCGCCATTTCCTGCATAGAAACCGAAGCTCCCATAGCCTCTTCAGCGGTTTCTAAACTGATGCTGCTAATCTCGCCCATTGAGGTTGCCAAAACAGCTGTGGTGTCGGCCTGTTGCTGGGCAGCAGAAGCAACACCCTGAATAAGTTCAAAAACCTCGTTAGAACGATTGGTAATCTCTTCAAGTCTTGACAGGGCGTTTTGAGAAAGCTGCGTTCCCTGCACCACCTCTTGAATACTGGAATCCATGCTGACACCTGCCTCTGTGATCTCGCCAAGAATATTTTTAATCAAGGTTTCAATCTGTCGGGTTGACACAGCAGCCCGTTCAGCCAAACGCTGAATCTCTTCTGCAACAACAGCAAAACCACGCCCCTCTTCACCAGCCGCTGCCGCCTGAATAGATGCATTGAGGGCCAAGATAGAAGTACGGTCAGAAATCTCGTTGATTGTACGTGCAAAGTCGCTGATTTCCTGTGAACTCTCACCCAATCGTTTAATGGAACGTGCTGTATTCTGTACATTCCCTCGGATAGCCTCCATAGAGTGACTGGTTTCACGGACAGCCTGTGCGCCCTCTTCGGCAACTTTACTGGATTCAAGAGAGAAGCTCGCCGATGTATTGGCCTGATCAGCAGCTTTCCGAATAGCCTTTGTGAGCAGATTGATCTCCTGTACAGCCTCGTTAATCATACTTGACTGATTGTTGTTCTGGCCAGCCAGTTCTCCTGTTGATGTACTGAGAATATTTGCAGTGGAGTTGACCTGTTCAGCGGATCGTTTAATTTTGGCAAAGGCTGTTCCCAGTTCTTCAAGCATAAGGTTCAGTGAATCAGCCAAGGTGCCGATGACGTCTTCTGTTACCGTAGCTCGAATACTCAGATCACCGTCTGCCAGCTCGGTAATTTCCTCAAGAAGGCGAATAATAGAATCCTGCAACTCGTCATGCTCTTTTTGTCTGGATTCAATAAGATCGTGGATCGTCGTTGTCATCTGATTAAACGAATCCGCCATTCGACCCAACTCATCCTTACTGGTTACCCTAACCTGCTCACCGTATTCACCTTTTTCAACATGCGAAATACCCTGCATAATTTCATCAACCTGCTTGGTCACGCCGCCAGCAACCCGCAAACTCACGACAACAACTGCAACCGCAGCAAGCAGAACAAGTAAACCAACAATCCTGAGCAACTGCATAACAGGACGGGCAACTTCCTTCTGAGCAACCTCACTGATCATAACCCAGTTTAACCCCTTGTATCGAACCGGTGTCCAGGAAGTCAGAGCCTTTTCTCCCAAACTGTTTACAATAATTTTTGTATCACTCTGACCGGCAAGAGCCTGCTGAACCGCTTCTGTCTCTATCTTTGTCTGCGGATTTAAAAGCGTGGATTTCACCTTATACCGTGCTGGGTCCCGTGCTTCTGAACGCCAGAGGTTATCTGACCCAACAAGATAGGTATCAACATGGATCATCTCTGTATGCTCTCCCAGTTCTGTATGCCCGACCTGTTTCTCAAAATCATAGCGGGTTGTCATGATTTCATTGATTGGATCATCAGATATCTGCAAAACAACGATCATTGAAATGGCTTTTTCTTGGTTCATTACCGGAACAGCCATAAATGCCGTAGCTTGTCCGCCAGCGGGTTCATAAAATGCATAGTCACTGATTGCAATTTTCTTTGTCTTCAAAACATTCTGTACTGCCGTATTAAACATTGAATGAGCATAAGGACCGGTCAAAATATTGGTCAGGTAATCCTTTTTATTCTTGGCAGAGGCAAAAATATATCCATCAGGAGCAACCAGATAGAGGTCAGAAAATTCGTATGTCTTGGCAAGCTTGGATAGAAGGTCTGTTTTTCCTTCGCCTAACTTGGGAACCACAGCTTCCTCCTGATCAATCTCAACCATCAACACCCAGGTCACACCGTATATGGTCACTGCTGTATATGCGGACAAAACATTATCACCGCGATAGTTCACAACAGTTGTTTCCCCCTCTTCACCTGCCAAGGCATATACGATACTTTCTGTATCCACAAGAAAAGAGGGGTTAGCAATTGTGGATTCGTCAAAATAACGGGAGTTGGAACGAAACATACCGTCCATACCCACCAGATAGATCTCACCGCTCTCACCTAGTCCGACTGTATCCTTCATAATACTGTCTAAGGCATTATCCTGAAGCCGAAAAAGCAACAGGCTCGGGGAATGGTCAGCAGTCAGTAGAGGGGTAGAAAAATAGGCAACATGATTGAGTTCTTGAAAAGAAGAAGATCGGTAATCAATAAAACGGGTCGTGAGCATCCCCTTTTGCAAGGCTTCCCATTCTGCTGTGCCTTCCTGTACTTGGTCACCACGACGGATGCTCTTATCTGTGGAGTAGACAACCTTACCATCTTGAGTGAGCTGAGTGAGCGAGAAAAAATCTCGTTTTTTAAGCCACGCCTCAATAAACTCAACAAAATCAGTGTGGGGTAGGCCCGTTCCACTGGAAACACCAGGTTTCATATTGCTCTTGTTCAGCAAAACACCAAAGACCTGCTGCTGTTGAGGACTTTCGCCAAACATCTGTACATCCTCAAAACGCGTTTTAAAATAGGCTTGTATTTGCCTCTTCTGCAACGCACGGACAGCAGAGAGTTTTATATATGCCTCTTCCTGGAACATCTGCATATTCGTGGAGATATTTTCCAGTTTGTTTGCCTGATCATCAAAGTAGCGATGCAGGGCCTGATACTGAAATGCCAAGGTTGTCTCCAACTGTTCAAAGGACTGGCGTTGCAATGAGGAGGAGGAGTATTGATAACTGACAAGGCCGATAACAGTCATTGGGACTAACGAGATAATCAGAAGCCAGAACAGCAGCTTACCCCTGATAGTCTGTCGGCCCTGAAACGGCTTCTTTATATTGAACATCTTTCTACCCTTAGCCTTCTGTGCCATTTTTTCTCCTTTGAAAAAATTACCCAAAAAAACAACTTGAAAATAAACAGCTAACTGCTTGTTTTAAAATTTAAAAATTACGGTTTTTTACGTTACGTTGAATTTGAATGTAATATTGCCGCAATATCAGGGAGAATAAACAACTCTTTCTCTCTTTGAAAAAGTCCTCTGACAAAAATTGGGGCAAAACCTGCCTGCAAACCTGCCTGTTTTGGCAACACAGCTTTGCAGTCTGTGGGACTCTCTCCACTGATAATATGATCCGAGACTTTCAGAACACAGCGAAGGATCATGCGAACATCCTTTTTATTTTTATCAACTGTTCGCACGACCACATACCGTGCGTCCTCTTTTTTTTGTGTTGGAATCATGCCAAAAAATGAAACAAGATCTATAATCGGTAGGACGTTCTCTCGCCAGGCACAGAGACCAAGAAGATACTCTGCGGCAAAGGGCAACATCTGAATTTCAACATCTGCAAGGACTTCGTCAATTTGGCTGGCTGTCAAGAGGAGAACCGGACTCTTTCCCTGGATCTGTTCAGCAGGCAACGACAGAGAAACAGTATGTATTTTTTTTTTTGGTTCTTACCTGCCATGATGCTCTCCAGGCCGATGTGGAGTGATACTTTCCTGACACCGGAGAGATATCTGGTCTATCAGATACTGAATAACCGTATCGCTCAACTCTTCCTGCTGCACTACACCTGGGGGGAGTCTTTTTGCACTGAGTTGTTCCTCACTGACCTTGCCCTGCTTAAATTGGGCAATAGTCCAGGCCATAACACCTTTAAAGGTTTCCTCATCTACAGATTTGGGTCTTTTTTTATCCTTTTTAATCTTTTTTCTTACAGCAACTGGTTTGGCTTTTTTCCCGTTCTCAGTCATAGTTGCAGCAGGGGCAACAGAAAGAACCTGTTTGTTTGCCTGTTTATTTGTCTCTTTGTGTACCTGTACCTGTACGCAATACTTGGGAGAAAGAAGCCCAATTTTTGGACCCAACTTCTTGGCAACAGGAATAATCTGCCCAGGGTCCAGCAACAGGACAATAAGATTCATACAAACAGCAACCTTTGGAAAAAGCTGTTGGGCAAATTCAGGCGAAGGTGGCGGAAGTCTCGTCGTTTCTGCTGGCAATTCTATTTCATCAATGACCTGATCAACCAGTAAAAAAAAGCTGCTCTTTCCCTTTTTGATTTGCAAAAAAACAGAGCCAGGTTCTGGACGATCACAGTGCTTACAGGAAAGTAAAGAGCTAAGATGAAAGATGTTTATTTTCTTTTTAACCGTTTCAGGAGCAAGTGTTCCATTTTGGCGAGAAAGAATATAGCAGTCTTCAATCCCCAAAACAAAATTGCCTCCTTTGACCAAACAAACTTTTTTCATTTTTTTTAGTTAGGTAAGATTATGGGGATGGTTACAACTGTTTATCCGGCGTTACTTTACGAATAAAGCGAATAACCTCATCAGCTTTAAAGGGTTTGGTCATAAAACCTCGGGCACCCAGTTCGCGAGCCTTGGTTTGATATTTTTCTGCACTTCTTGATGTCAGCATGGCAACAGGAATATCATGTAACTCAGGTTGCGCTTGCAGAGCCTGGAGGACTTCAAAGCCATTCATTCGGGGCATCTCAACGTCCAGAAGCACAATGTCTGGTTTTTCTTCACGTATTTTTTCAATTGCCTCAATACCATTGCGGGCTGCTATGGGCATCCACCCCTGCTGGGTAATGAGATTGGAAACCACTTTTCGGACACTGATGGAATCGTCAACCACCAAAACGCGAAGCAGCGTAGGCTCTTGGACTGGTCGTTGCAGATGCCCTTGAGCCTGCTGTTCTTTGCTTGCAGTTCTCCAGGTGCGAAGGACTTCCTCAACTTGCAGAATGGGGATCAGGGAACCATCACCCATAATGGTTACCCCTGAGACACAGGGAACACTGTGCAAATGGCTGCCTAAATCCTTAAAGACAATATCTCTCTGACCAACAAGCTGTTCACAGAGCATTGCAGCCTGTTTTCTTCCCGTATGTACAATAATCAGAGCCTGGTCATCCTCAGTAAAATTTTCATGCCCAGAGAGTCTGCCAGTTTCAAAACCTGGTATCTCAGCAGGATGGAGAAGCAATATTTTGTTACCATCAAAGGTGTATTCACGGGCCTTTTTCTCTTTGGCTGTAGCCCGGACAACGCTTGCAACATCATGCATCGGAATTGCATATACCTGGTTTCCAAAACGAGCCAGAATAGCTGGAAGCTGGGCAACAGCAACAGGAAGACGCATAATAAATGCAGTTCCTTGACCTTGCTCTGAAATAAGCTCAATAGAACCGTTAAGTTGGTCGACCGCATCCCGAACAACATCCATACCCACACCCCGACCTGCGATATTGGTTATTGCACCGGTACTTGAAAAGCCATGCCGAAAGATCAAATCTGCCAGTTCACTATCGCTCATAAGGTTGACCCGTTCATTGGGGTACAACTTCATGCCCTTGATCCGAATAGCCTGATAATCCAATCCTTTCCCGGTATCACTGACCTGAAGAATACATAACCCACCCTTTCTGCGAGCCTGTATTGTAATAGAAAGTCCTTCGCTGTCATCTTCGCCCTTTCCCCTGCCTTTTTGAGGCAAGCTGCCACCATGAGCAACTGCATTACGAAGAATGTGCATGAGGGGATCAGCCATAACCTCCCAAACACGAGTATCCATCATGATGGATTCACCCTCAATAGTTAACTGGGCCGGATGTCCGGTTGTGCGCTCTGCTTCTCGCACTGTCCTGTGCATCCTGCTTGATAGGGTAGAAAAAGGCGTCATGCGGATGCCCATCATCCTGTTCTGCAGATCTTTCAGGATCATGCCCTGATGCTCAATCGTTTTTTGCCAACTGGCTGTGTCCAAGGCATTTTGTCCCATGATCGAATCAAGGTCACTGACCGCCTCAGTGAGCGAACGGATCAAAATATTTAGTTCTGAATACCTGTCCATCTCCAGAGGGTCAAAATCTTCAACCATATCAGAATCCTGACCATCTTCTGAACTGCCAAGATGAGGGATTGAGGCCAGTTCATATCCTGCCTCTAAGCTGGAGTTGATATTCTTTAAACGTTGCAGAATCATATCCAACTCTTTTGTTGTTCCAGACATGGTATCCATTGAGTCCTCAAAACTACTCAGGTTAATAACCATATCTCCGCTTAAACCAACTAACTGATCAACCCTGTTCACATCAACACGGAGAGTTCGTAGAGTTGCGGATTTTTTTCGTTGCTGCTGAACAGGAGCAGTTGTTGCCTTTTCCTCAAGATTTTTTTCAAGAGCATCTGGTAATGCATCTGGTAATGTATCTGGTAATGTATCTGGTAATACGTGTTTACTCTCTTCTTTCTTTGCTGTAATTCGTTGAAATTCTTCCTGAACAGTGTGTTGAGCGCGAATAACTGAACACGTTGGGTCTTCAACAAGCCGAACAAGGATATCAGTGGCTTCCTGCATTACCTGAACAATATCAGGGTGTATACTCTGTGCCTCATCATGTAGCCAATCAAGAAAATCTTCAAAATCATGGCCCCAAGCCGCAATCTTTTCTATGCCGATAACGGCTGCTGCACCTTTGAGCGTATGAACAGACCGTCGGATAGAGTGCAGTGTTCCTCTTCTAAAATCATTCAGTGCTACCTTATCAGAAATCGTTACATTGAGATGATTGAGCTGACGATCAAGATTATCAAGATGTTCTTTAGCCTCTTCATGAAAACATTGCAGCAGTTCTTCATCAATATTCTCTTGCTCGTACTCATCCACAGTCTCAGAGTTTCCACTCTCTGCTGCTATGGAGCTAAAAAAATCATCCTCCTCCTTTTCTTCAACATCCTGAAAAAAGAGATCCTCTTCCTCAGTATCGGTCGCAGAGGTTGTATCGGTAGTAAACGCATCAAAAAAACTGTCTGTCTCTTCAGATTTTTTCTCATCAGTTTCTTCAAAGAGAAAGGAGGCCGCAGAGGGTGCCGTTACATCATCTGCCAACGTATTACCTGTTCCAGGTGAAAGTGATACTGTAGGACGCATTTTTTTGGTAATATCATTGAACTTTGCAAGAATCCTTTGCTTATCTTTTTCAATGGATACGCCAGGATTGTCAGCAAGGGAGGCCAGCAGATCAGCTCCGTCCCGTAGAGCGGCCACTGTTGTAGGATCAAGCCGTTTTGCCTCGTCATGTAGCCAGTCAAGAAAATCTTCAAAATCATGGCCCCAGGCCGCAATCTGTTCTATGCCGATAACGGCTGCTGCACCTTTGAGCGTATGTACAGAACGACGCAGGGAATGAAGTGTTTCTTGGGTGGGCGGAGTGAGTGCAACAGGATTGGTTATTTGGTTGGTAAGCTCATCTAGGCAACGGTCAATATTCTCCAGATGTTCCTCTGTTTCCTCTCGAAAGCACTCCAAGAGTTCTGGATCAATTAATGCTGTCTGAGATGCTGTTGACTCGCTCTCATCCTCTGTTTCAGCGAAGAGCGGTGTCTGTGAAGTTGCTGGAGGAATTTTATCAAAAATACTTTCAATGTCAGGATCACAGAAAGAGTCTTCGATGCCAGATGGCTCCGGTTCAAAGTCGGCATCAAGGTCAGCAAAAAGATCATCTACGCTGTTGCTCTCCTGACTAGCCTGCGTATCTCCTGCAACATTTTCCTCTGCTACGTTATCAAAAAAAATATTCTCAGGATTGGTCCTTGCACCAGATTGGGCAGATTCAGCAAATTCAGTGCTGTTAAGCTTCTCTTCAAGGGTCTTAATAAGTTGTAGGAAAAGGCGACTGTCATGAGTTCTTCCTTCATTTTCCTCATGTTGCTCCTCATGTTGCATGACGCAGTACTGGGCAATATGCTGGGTTGCGTCTTGCAAGAGATGAAGCATCTCATCATCTACCTCCAAAGAAGAGCCGAGAATATCTTCCATCACTTTTTCAAGCAGTTCACCAAAAGCACTCAGGTCATCTAGCCCTACCATAGCGGCGGCACCCTTGATGGTATGAGTGATTCGGTGCAACTCGGCTAACGATGGTCTATGGATACGATCCTGCTGCAGGGTCTGAAGGCAACGGCTCATATCAGGCAGATATCCTTCTACCTCCTCAATAAACCCTGTTATAATCTCATTGCCTACACTACTCGTCATCTACTCTCTCCAAGCTGCTTGTTATGATATTTTTATAGATGAGAGTAACTGTTCACCGTCAAAAAGCTGGACAACTTCTTCTCTTTCACCAGTATGATACAGAGCTGAACCAAGTAAAAAATTGGATAGACCACTCTGTTCCCCTTTGTCGTCCTCTGTATCATGCTGCGCAGCCCCCTCTTTTTTGTATAACATGCGCGTGGTAGCGATACGATCAACAACCACTGCGGTTTTTACTTCACCGTTATAAATGATAATAAATGTACGACCCTTTTTTCTGTGCTGTTCTGTTGGAATATTAAAAAAAAGAGCTATATCGGTGACAGAGACGATTTCTCCCCGTATGTTGGTTACACCTTGTACCCACTCAGGTAAAAAGGGGAGTGAGCGTACATCCTCCAACTCTCCTACTTCAACGACAAAGGAGAGAGGTAAGGCCAGTCGCCTGTTGCCCAAGTCAAAGCATATATGCCTTCCAAGTTCTTGCTGATTATCGCCAGCAATCTTTTTTAAGCCATCGCCGTACTTGAGTGCGACTTGCATTATCTCCTGATCAATATTACCTAACAGCTCTGCAAGGTCTGTACCCTCTGTAACCTCAGGAGAGGTACTGGGAAAAAGAGCGGCTTGATCGTTCATATCGTCACGCCTTGTTTTTTACATGAAGAAATAATGTAAAAGATCAAGAAAGAAGACCGGTTACAGCCTCCAGTACCTGATCGGCATGAAAAGGTTTTGTCAGATAGACATCTGCGCCCTGTTTTTTTCCCCAAAATTCATCTGATTTTTGATTTTTGCTGGTCAGCAAGATAACTGGTATATTCTCTAAGTCGGGAAGGGATTTAATTTTGCGACACGCTTGGAACCCATTCATTTTTGGCATAACAACGTCAAGAATGATCAACTCTGGTTTTTCTGCTATTGCCATTTCTACACCAGCTTCACCGTCTTCAGCAGTAACAACATCATATTCAGATGTATTAAACACATCGGTTATCAACTTGAGTTCTGTTGGACTATCGTCAACAATCAGTAATTTTCTCGTAGACATAGTTTCTCCTCTTTTATTTTGGATGGAAGTTGTAAGCTTTCAATTAACTGTGTTTTCAGTTGAGTGTTCAGCCCTTGCGCTATCTTTCACGATAATCGTATTGACCATGTCAATAAGTTCAGCAGGTTTAAACGGCTTTGTCAGGTACGCACTGGCTGCGGACAGCCTCCCCTTCACCTTATCAATTATTCTATTTTTACTTGTCAACATAACAACTGGTATATCTTTCGTATCACTATTTTTTTTCAAAATAGAGAGTATACGATATCCATCAATCTTTGGCAGCATAATATCAAGCAGGACAAGATCTGGTCGTTCTTCATTTAATCTACTCAATGCCTCAACACCATCGGCAGCTTCAATGACGCGAAAATCACCGCTGGTCAGCGTCATTTTAATAACCTTTCTGGTGGTCGGGCTGTCTTCGACAACCAAAACTGTTTTACAAGCTGAACGATTTGTAATTAAACGTTTTTCTCTTTTTTCCTTTTGCTCATGCCAACTATTCTTTGCCCTATCATCAGTGTCCATATTTTGGCTTGAGGCAATATAGTCAACTATTTCACGAACCTGTTTGGAAATTTTTTGCAACTTCTTGTCAACCTGAACAATAGGCATCAGAAGATCAAAATAGGTCAATGCCTTTTCAAAATCATTTAAATTGAGATACGCTGCCCCGGCATAGTACAGCAGTCTCGGATTGACTTCATCAGCCAGCAAACGTTCAAAACGTGTAGCAGCTCGCAGCACAACTTTCCGTTCAACCTTGTACGGATCAATTTGCGCTAGGGTTGAGGAATTTGAGAGGGCGTTTGCCTGACAATACGAGCAAAGTATGATATGCTGTTCCAGTGGGGCAAAACAGAAAGGGCAACGAATAAGTTTTCCGCTTCCTTGAAAGAGACGTGCTTTTTTTACATCTTCGAGAATCTGAGGATCTTTAGGTGAACATTTATATGCCTCACCCAGTGCCTTTTTAATTTTTGGCAGATCGGTTAAGGAACGGGAGAGCCAAAGCCAACCCAGCGCACTTTTACGATTATCGCGAACAAAGGACATAAGCTTCTTTTGAGCCTTGTTGAGTTCCAGTCGTTCACAGAGTTTAATGCCTTCATCAAGAAGTTTTTGTCGGGGTGATCCAGTCGATGCAGGGTCATCAGATTGATTATCTTTCTGAATCATTGCATTGATCAACAGATTCTGGTTGCTTTTATGCACCCTTCTGAGTACATCATTTTTCAATGTGCAACTGCTGACCTGAACTCCTTCCAAACTGAGTAATTTGAGCACGGCCTCTTCGCCAATTAGCTTTCCGCAAACAGCATCGTAAATTTTGCCTTTAACGAGAAAAAGACTTCCCTTGTACTCAGGACAGTTATGCTCTATACAATGATCAATATCCTGATGTTCATCGCAGTTATGCACATCAAGACGACAGGTGGTCTCTTCTGTTTCCATCAGTTGCACTATACCGACAACAGAAAATTTTCCAAGATCCCCTTTTTTTTGCTGCGTTTTGAGACCTTGTATAATTGCGTCGGCAAGTTCTTCAGAAGCCAAAGGTTTTTTAAAAACCTGAAATGCCTTGCCTGCGAGCCGATTCTTCAGCTCAGGAAGGTCGTAGGAAGTTATAACGATTCTTGGTATATCAGAGTGTTTTTTTTGAATATAGGATAACAGCTGAAAACCGTCTCCCCCGGGCATAACAAGATCGGTGATAACAAGAGCAATATCTCCTCTATCTATTTGCCTAACAGCCTCTTTTATATCGTAGGCATGTGATATCTCAAAAGACTTCTTGTAGCTACCCAGAGTAGAGTCCACGATTTCATGGATCATTTCATCGTCATCTACCAACAATACTTTTTTCATTGAACAGCTCTTATCCGATACTTTTTTTCTTATAAATAGTTATAAGTTGCACCTAATTAAAGGTGGGTGTATCTACCACAAGCGTTTTCAAAAAGAAATTGAAAGCACCTACTATATCTCTGCAAGCTCTTGACCCATCAGTCAACTTGACAGTTTTTGCACTACCAAGTTTCCTGTTCACCACACCAGTTTGCGGATGCGTTTTACTGGTATATTCTTCGGTGTTTATCACCACACGACAACCTTTTTTCAAGGCTATCCATTCAAGTCTCTGCCTTTCATCAAGAACACACCTGTTTCGTTTTTTCAGTTGGCTGAACTTGAAAATCCCACGAGAACGATTAGTATTGACGGAGAGGCTTGCTTAGAATTTTTTAGGATTCAATATTCTTTTTTCTATCCCCTTCTATACCCCCATCCTGGCCCTTGGGTCGGGTCAACAAAATATGAGAGAGGGTCCTGTATAAAACCATCCCTTCTCACCTTCTCAGTTACGAGGGACGAGAGTTATTATACGGCAATAATCGCTACCAAACACTTTTAATAAAAAAGAACCTAAGTATAAAATAAAAAACTTAAATTTGTCAAATAAATTCAACATTCTTCAAGAATTGATCCCTACGAGACAGTTATTCTGTACTACACTGCCTGTACAGGTAAAAAAATCAGCAAGTTATTCTCCTGAAAGCAACTATAAAAAAAATAGAACCCAATATAAAATACTGTACAGTATAAACAATCTTATCAATGCTGACAAAGTATCCGCTCAGAACCTGTCAGAACCTACATTTTTTCCTAAAAAAACCATAGCAACTATTCAAACAAATTGGATTCTCCATGCCCCTGTGTTGATCATTCAAGCCTAATGCCAAAAATGTTACAACAATGCATTTTTCACTGCCCTGTTCCCATTTTTCAGGAAAATGGAGCTATAGGTTGTTTTTTTTCTGTTGCCAGAAAACCAAGGAGCTTATATATAATATAGACAAAGTAAAAAAAATTTTACCTTTCTTCTTTAGGTAGAATGCAGTTCGTCCGAAATCACGGGCAATGAAATTAATTTCTCAGAAAAGGAGAGCAAGAACTATGAAACTGAACGTATTGACACGGGTTACTGTTTTACTTCTGCTGTCGGCGGGTGTAGCCTTTGCTGGAGGCAGAGTCATGACCTGCGACGACTGCTCAGATGCATGTTTAGAAAATCCTTACAGCAAGGGCTGCCCGCCTGTCTGTAAAGATCCAGAATGTCGGGTATCCTGCGATGACTGCTCATTCAGATGTAGACAAAATCCATACGATATAGATTGTCCTGATATTTGTCGTGATGTTACCTGTCAATCATGTGAGGATTGTACAGAGGACTGCAAGATTAACCCCTATGGCAACGGTTGTCCCGATATATGTCGTGACATAAAATGCTATAGCTGTGATGACTGCTCTGTAGAATGTATTGAAAACCCAGAGGGACAAGACTGCCCGCCTGTCTGTGATGAGCTGGGCTGCAATATCTGTGATAAATTCCCTCCAGACTGCCCAGCATCCTGTAAAAAGGGGTCTTATAATCAAGAAGATTGTCCGACTGCATGTCAGGATATACCAGAGGAATGTCTTTCCGAAGAAATAGATATTCCAATCCCAGAAGAATATCCAATAGATCCAATCATTCCAGAAGAACCAGAAGAAGACCCGATTACTCCGGAAGATTATCCAGTTATTCCAGAAGAAGACCCGATCCTTCCCAAGGATATCAGTTGTGATGACTGTCCTCCCGAGTGCCGAAAACTTGATTGCTCTGATGATGATTTTATCCCAACACAACAACCAACACAACAACCAACACGTAAGCCAACAGCAACAGCGCAACATCTTCGTTTTATCGGTGACCTCGGTTATCTACGTCTTGGTGATCCAGCAGATTTTCTCTTTGCCCGCTTAGGTGTTCAATACAGTCCTTATACAAGAGCACGTTATGCAGGAACACCTTATGAGAATATCTCTTATTTACTTATGATCGGTTCTGCTCCTAAACTGAGTGACGATGACGAAGATGGTGCCAGTGCCCTGTTGCTTGATGGTATTGCTCAATACAACTTTTCAGATCCCTTTGATGGTTTTGTCGGACTTGGACTCGGCGCTTGGATCAGCGCAGGAGACGAAGATTTTGATGATCAAGATAGTGATTTAGATATATTACTTAATGTTGGTGCTCGTGTGTATGGTGAACCGGACAAATTTAACGCCTCAGTCTTTTTAGAGGCGCGCAATGCTATTGATGAACTCAGTGATATCTCTGATTATGGACGCTTTGGTATTGGGATACGTTTTCAGTATTAACGAGACGGCTTAATACTTATTTTTATACTCGCAGGCAACTAGCGGCGGGTATTCGATGCCTTTGATATTAGATGAGCTTTTAGGGCGCAGGGATTCAATCTTTGTGCCCTTTTTGTATGAAAACACGAATAAGTTTGATTATGAGTACAGTACAACGCAAGGTGCTGCGGTACTGCAATAGAGAAGAAATAAAGACTGAAACAGGGGAGGGGAGAAATCAGAAAGAGAAGAGTATGCAGAGCGAAGATTAGACCTCAGCATCAAAAGATCATACTGGAAATACTTGATAATATTTAAGAGTATTTGATAGTACTGGGCAACGGTCATGAAAACATGTAACAACAAAACCGTTGCCCTTGCATCAACTGCGATCTTTAGGATTCAGTTACAGTGATGGCATCTACCTCACAAACCTCAACGCAGGTTTCGCAACCCAGACATTCATCGTCATTTACAGGGGAAGATTTTCCATCGACAATCTCAAAAACACCTGCCGGACAGGCACCAACACACTCTTCACAACCGGTACATTTGTCTTTATCTACTTCTATTTCATACATAGCTTTCTCCTTCTTGTTAGCGGCTCTCAGAGCCCTTTTTATAATTAAGTAAACTAAAAATAAACTAAAGATTAATTATGGACAAATAGCTCCCCTGACTTTTCCTCTGAAAAGAGGCGTAAGATAGGAAAGAGGTACTCTTCATATAAGTACTGACTTGGGCAAAGATACCCGTAATATTTTTACTGTCAATATATTTTTTTATCGGCCAGAGTGAAGTCCTTGATGAAATATCTGAGTGAGTACAATAGATGTTTATATACAATTTCAATCGTTATATCAAGTCACATTGAAATATTTTTCTAACGCATTAATTCTTCCTGGATTTTTCTTATCCTGCTCTTCTTGATTTCGATATCCCCCCCCTCTCTCTTTAGGTCTCTTTACCTATCGTATGAAAAGGCTTGACAGAATATTTCCTGTACAGTAAATACAATTTTTAGTATTACAAAAAATAAAAAAATATTACTGGTAATGCGTTATGCATATTTCAAAAGAAATTCTTTCGGTACCGGTTGTAATAAGCGGTAGAATGAATCGACCTCCTTCTCTCACAGTACTTTTTTTTACTGTACGCTTTACGGTACTCTTTACACTACTCTCTTTGTCCTTTACCCAACAGGCTCAATCGCATAAGCTCAATGTTTTTTGCTGGTCAGGTGATCAACAGATATATGGAGAAACATACTTTAGCGGTGGCCGTAAAGCAAAAAATGTCCCTGTTCATGTACAAGACGCCAAATCGCTTGTTCTGCTCTTTACAACCAAAACTGACCAGCAAGGCAAATTTCAATTTGCCCCGCCTCAACAGGCTGTTAAGCAAAAGTCAGATCTTTTGATCTCAGTAAATGCAGGTGATGGTCATCGTGGAGAATGGCTTCTGACAGCAGACGAGTATCTTCCGGCATCAACAGTAGAAGCCTCTGCATCATCTGCACAATCAGCACCATCAGAAGTATCGGAAGTATCGGAAGTATCGGAAGTACCAGATGCAGCATCTTCTCCCCAGGACACAAAACAGCTCAATATAGATAATATTGATATGGAGAGTATACGGGCAATGATTCGGCAAGAGGTTAATAAGGAGCTACTTCCTGTTAAACGTAAACTAGCAGAATCACAAGATAAGAAACCGAATATTCAGAATATCCTTTTAGGGATTGGCTGTATTATCGGATTCACTGGTATCCTTGCCTGGTTTCAAGAAAAGAAGAAAAACAAGTCGATAAACGGATAAGGAATAATCGGTTCCTGTTGTTATAATTACTTAGTAATACCTGATTAACGATAAAAAAAGGAGTATTTCACGATGAAGATGAAAGCCATTGCTGTAGCTGCACTCTTTCTTGCCTGTATGACCGGAGAGGCCCTTGCTCATTTTGGGATGGTTATCCCCTCGGACAACATTTTGGAAGCGAGAGAAAGGAGTGTTACACTTGACCTCTCTTTTTCTCATCCCTTTGAAATGATTGGGATGAATTTGAACAAACCCAAGAAATTTTTCATGGTTAAGGACGGCCAAACAACCGATCTGTTGTCTAAGCTCAGGGCAACCAATATAATGGATCGTGCTGCCTGGAAAGCCGAGGTACCCATTAAACGCCCTGGTGTATACACCTTTGTCATGGAGCCGACCCCATACTGGGAACCGGCTGAGGATGTCTCCATCATCCATTACACCAAGACGATGATCGCAGCCTTTGGTGGTGATCAGGGCTGGGACGAGCCAGTCGGTATTGCCACAGAGATTGTTCCGCTTACCCGTCCTTTTGGTAACTATGCAGGCAACAGCTTTTCCGGCCAAGTTCTGCTGAATGGCGATCCGGTTCCCGGTGCAGAGGTTGAAGTAGAGCTGTACAATAAAGATAAAAAATTCACAGCGCCGAGCGAATACCATGTCACCCAGGTAGTTAAGGCTGATGATAACGGGGTATTTACCTTTACCTGTCCTCAAGCAGGCTGGTGGGGATTTGCAGCGCTGAATGAGGCTGATTACACGATTACTGATCCGAACGGTCAGGAAAAAGGTGTTGAGTTGGGTGCTGTTCTCTGGATTTATTTGGACGAGTACAAATAAAAGCAAATAAAAGGCAAATAGTCTATCCCTCCCTCTTTCCCTTCAGAGGGGGAGGGGGATGGATTCCTACGATAAAAATATCCCCTATCCACCCTCCGTAAGCTAGTAGTATCAACGTCCTATCTCAAAGGCAATCCATAGCCCTGTCTGATTTCTTTCTTACCGTCCTTCTCGTATCGACCGGATTTAATATTGCATAGTTGACGATTATATTCTATAATGATAAACTTTTGCCCTTTTACAAAGATATTGTGTTCAATAGAGTCTTTCAAACAAAGGCAGGCAACCTCTCAGAAAATCTCTATGTTGTATCATGGAAACCGGCACAGCGCAATATGTTGAGCAGACGCAAGGCTGAAGAAATATGTCACTCCAGACCCGAACGAACAGATCACACTGTAGTCTTTTTATTATATTTTCCGGTAGAATTGCCGGAACACGTTAACCTCACGATTAAGGGAGAATTTATCAATGTCGCGAAAAATGGTCACCATTGACGGCAATCAGGCATGTACCCATGTAGCCTACGCCACCAGTGAAGTCATCACCATCTACCCCATCACTCCTTCTTCACCGATGGCGGCTGAGGCGGATGCCAAGGCCACTGCGAAGCAGAAAAATATCTGGGGTTCAATACCGGTTATTTCTCAGATGCAGTCCGAGGGCGGTGTTGCCGGCTCCCTGCACGGCTCTTTGGCCACTGGTGCGCTCTGCACCACCTTTACCGCTTCTCAGGGCCTGTTGCTGATGCTGCCCAACATGTACAAACTGGCTGGTGAGTTGACCCCAACTGTTTTCCATGTTACGGCCCGCTCTGTTGCCTGCCAAGGTCTGTCTATTTTTGGCGATCACGGCGACGTGATGAGCGCCCGTCAGACTGGTTGGGCGCAACTCTGCTCGCAGAATGTTCAGGAAGCACAGGATATGGCACTGATCTCCACTCAGGCCACCCTGGCTTCACGGATTCCCTTTCTCCACTTCTTTGACGGTTTCCGCACCTCTCATGAGATCCAGAAGATGGAGCAGTTGACCAACGAAGACATGCTGGAGATGATCGATGAGAAGCTGATCACCGAACACCGTGAGCGGGCCCTGACCCCGGATCGCCCGTCTATGTCTGGTACAGCTCAGAACCCAGATGTTTACTTCACCGGTCGTGAGACCGTGAACAAGTACTATAATGCGGTGCCGGGTATTGTTCAAGAAACCATGAACAAATTCGCAGCCCTGACTGGTCGTCAGTACAACCTCTTTGATTACTACGGCGCACCTGATGCAACCGACGTTGTTGTGATCATGGGTTCCGGTGCAGAGACGGTTGCTGCCACCATTGACCAATTGGTCGCAGAGGGCCGCAAGGTGGGTATGGTTATTGTTCGCCTGTTCCGTCCGTTTGACATGAAGGCTATGGTGAATGCTCTGCCCTCATGCGTTGAACGCATTACGGTTATGGATCGCTGCAAAGAACCAGGCGCACCCGGTGATCCCCTGTACTTGGATGTCCGTGCTGCTTTAGGTGAGGCTGCTGAAGCCAATCCAACCATGATTACGCCGCTGGTACTGGGCGGTCGTTACGGTCTGGGTTCTGCGGAATTCAGCCCGGCTATGGTGAAAGCTGTGTACGACAACATGGCTGCTCTGGCTCCGAAAAATCACTTCTGTGTTGGTCCCAATGATGACGTAACCCACACCTCTTTGGACTACGATAAGACCTACAACATTGAAGGCAACGACGTGTATCGGGCCATGTTCTACGGTCTGGGTTCTGACGGGACGGTGGGTGCCAACAAGAACACCATCAAGATCATCGGCACTGAAACAGACAACTCGGCGCAGGGCTATTTTGTCTACGACTCCAAGAAATCCGGGTCCATGACCGTGTCTCATCTCCGTTTTGGTGAGAACCAGGTTGTTGCTCCGTACCTGATCAACAAGGCCAGTTTCATTGCCTGCCATAACTTTACCTTTCTGGACAGCTACGACATGCTGGCTAATCTGGAAGACGGCGGCACCTTTCTGCTGACCACCACCTTTGACAAGGACACGGTTTGGGATCATCTCCCGGCCAAGGTGCAGCAGCAGCTCATTGACAAGAACGCCAAATTCTACATCATTGATGCAATTAAGCTGGGGCTAGCCATTGGTCTGGGCGCACGCATCAACATGATCATGCAGACCGCCTTCTTCCTGATCTCTGGTATCCTCAAGAAAGACGAGGCCATTGATGCGATCAAGACTGCGATCAAGAAGACCTACGGCAAGAAAGGCGACAAGATCGTCAACATGAACTACGATGCTGTTGATGCAGCAGTGGAGAACATCGTTGAAGTTACTCTGTCTGATAAGATCACCGGGCATGAGTTACCGCCGACCGTACCTGCTGAGGCTCCTGAGTTTGTTAAGGAAGTAACTGCTAAGATGATCGAAGGCAAGGGCGAGGAGATCAAGGTCTCTGAGATGCCTGCTGACGGTCGCTGGCCCACCGCCACTACCCAGTGGGAAAAACGGAACATTGCGGTAAAAGTACCGGAATGGTCTCCTGCAACCTGTATCCAGTGTGGTAAATGCTCCCTGGTCTGCCCGCATGGCTGTATCCGTATCAAGGTTGCCTCTGAGGAAGATCTCCAAGCAGCAGGAGCAGGAGAGAGCTTTAAAACCGCTGATGCCAATGGCAAAGATTTTAAGGGTAAAAAGTTCACTGTTCAGATCTCCACAGCAGACTGCGCAGGCTGCACCCTCTGTTCCACTGCCTGTCCGGCACGCAAGAAAGATGCTGAAGGCAACAAGACCGAAGAGTCTGCGCTGACCATGATCACCAATACCGAAGAGGTCTTGAACGAGTCGCTGGCCAACTGGAAGACCTTTATGGCACTGCCTGAGATGGATAACGCCTCCATCAACCCGGCAACCGTTAAGGGCAGCCAGCTCAAGCGACCCCTGTTCGAGTTCTCTGGAGCCTGTGCAGGTTGTGGTGAGACCCCGTACATCAAGCTGGTTACTCAGCTTTTCGGTGATCGTCTGATGGTTGCCAATGCAACCGGTTGTTCCTCCATCTACGGCGGTAACCTGCCCACCACTCCGTATTGTCAGCGTGAAGACGGACGCGGTCCTTCCTGGTCTAACTCCCTGTTTGAGGACAATGCCGAGTACGGTCTGGGTATGCGCCAATCTGTGAACAAGCTGGGAATGCAGGCAGCAGAGCTGCTGGAACTGGCTGTTGAAGAAGGGCTGGTCAGTAAAGAGCTGGCAGATTCTCTGTTGGATGCAAGCCAGACAACTCAGGATGAGATCGAAGCACAGCGTGTTCGGGTTGAGGAGCTAAAAGCTGCTCTGGCAGGCAGCAACAGCACCACCGCTACTCGCCTCCTGCCGGTTGCTGACTACCTGGTCAAGAAGTCTGTCTGGTGCTTTGGCGGCGACGGTTGGGCCTACGATATCGGCTACGGTGGACTGGACCACGTTCTGGCGTCTGGTGAGAACATCAACGTGCTGGTTCTGGATACTGAGGTCTACTCCAACACCGGTGGTCAGATGTCCAAGTCTACCCCGCGTGCGGCTGTGGCGCAGTTTGCTGCTGGTGGGAAGAAAATGGCTAAAAAAGATATGGGCATGATCTTCTCCACCTATGGTAACGTCTATGTGGCCAGGATTGCTCTGGGTGCCAACCCGCAGCAGGTGGTTAAGGCTCTTAACGAGGCCGAGGCTTATGACGGACCGTCCATCATTATTGCTTATGCTCACTGCATCAACCACGGCCTGAACCTGGCTATGGGTCTGGAGCAGCAGAAGAAAGCGGTTGCCTGTGGACATTGGCCCCTGTATCGCTACAATCCGCAACTGGAAGATGAGGGCAAGAACCCGCTGATCATTGACTCCAAAGAGCCGACCATCAAATTTGCTGACTATGCTCTGAACGAGAACCGTTACCGGATGCTCAAGATGGCTAATCCTGAGCAGTGCGATGAGCTGATGGAAGCTTCACAGAAGGATGTGGATAAGAGCTGGAAGTTCCTCCAGAGCCGCTTTAAGGCGCTTGAGGAGAGCTAAGAGAGCTAAGAACGCTTCTTGCTTCATCCAAACAGGCTACTAACGTATAACGCAGCCTGATAAAAGCCCCTTCCGAGTTTATCGGTTGGGGCTTTTCTTCTTTGCCTTGTCAACCTGTCTTACCTTGCTCTCTCTCTTCTCCTCTTTAGTCGCCTACGTCATCCTGATGTCCAAGACATCCACCAGCCTGCCGCTGTAGTTGTCCCGTGTCAGGCTGATCAGGTCGGCCAGATTCTCCACCGTGCCCGTGAGCGACTGCCCTGCC
>QYLO01000034.1 GCA_022766165.1 Candidatus Electrothrix gigas | reverse complement strand
ATCCAGCTCAAACACTCGAACAGCTTGCTTCCAAGGTAAAAGAATCCGTCATTTCTTTGGCTCCCTCGAAAAAGCACATGGTAGGCAGAGATCTTGGTCAATTGGAAGCAAGTCCATCATTGCAATACAGGGCTGCCGGGTGATTAAGTCATTTTGATTTAGAATAAATTTGAGGAAAATGTGTCAAGATAAAAAAACTGGATCATCGAGTTTCAGGGGCTCGGCAATGGCCAGTCGGGCCTGGTCCCGGGTCAATTTTTCCAGACGGAAATAGTTGTCAAACACCGCCGGCAGAAAGGGCTTAAAGGCGTTGAGTTCCAGAGCGAAATCTTCGCGCATGGAAAAGATAAAGGAGACCGGAATGCCGCTGTCAAGTACCGCCGCGCTCAGTTCTTCAATAAAGGGCCGGAACTCCGGTCGGAACCGCTGGTAATTGAAAAATTCCTCAAACTGGTCCAGGAGCAGAATCTTGCGTCCGGTGCTGAACATGGTACAGGCCCGCAGGATGTCCTTGAGCGGAAGGGCTGCAAACTGTTCAGCAAGCCCGGCAGCATTGTACTTTTTCCTGAAATGCTCGCTGATGCTCTGTTTCAGGGCCGGGCCCGGAGCAGCGGACCAGTTGCGGTAATAGACAAGTTCCGTATCCCCGGCCAGTGCTGGCATGATCCCGGCCCGGAGCAGGGAACTCTTGCCCACACCGCTGCCCGCCAGCAGCAAAGTCAGGCGGTTGCCCCGGATTTTATCCAGCAGGACGCTGATCTCCCGGTCACGCCCAAAAAAACGGTCCCGTTCGTTTTCTCGGAAAGGACGCAGGCCTATATAGGGTTCAAAGTCGGGTTCCGGTTGCTTCGGAATGGTCTGGACAGGTTTCATGCGGCAACCTCCTTAATCAGTTCCTGAACAAAATCCTTGAGCGCAAGGTCATGGACCTCTTTGACATCGCTGTCCTCCCAGAATGCACGGGCAAAATCGGATACGCCTTCCTGAACCACAAGGGACGGGGCCGCCTTTTCTTGGCGAAGATCCTGCAAGGACTTGATCAGCAAACGTTCCTCCCAGCTCTCTGGATGATGGCCCAGGAACCAGAGCGCGTAATTCTGCAGTTTAATAGCGATATACTCGGGAAATTTCTTTTTGACCCTGCTGAAGCTGAAATAATCCCGCTCGGACAAAAGAAGATTTTCCTGATCCTGATCAATAAAGCCGCCGCGCAGCCGATAGACAACCGTATATCCGTTCTCCAACGGTTTGCGGTGCGAGATATCTTCCCGTGTACAGTCGATTGTCTGCTCCTGATCAGAATAGCGCAACAGGTATTTATCCTTATTCATATCTGGATAAATCACCACGAACTTGCGCCGTTCCTCAAGGAGGCTCTGCTCCAGCAGGTTATCGTAGGCAGCGGAAATAACGAGAAAGGGCTTCTCGCTCTCAGCGAGCAGTTTGTAGAGAGAAATCTGTGCTGCCTCGCCCGGTTTGAGCAGATTGCGAATTCTGTTAGTCAGTTTCAAACGGCTCTTGTCCAAGATCAGCTTTTCCTCGCACAGGGCGGAAAGAGAGATAGTTGTCCCCTGAGTTTCCGCCAGACTGTCGATGATCTGCGCTGTTGAAGGAGGCGGGGCCTCATTGCCGAGAAAATGAGAAGTTTCCTGACCGAGACAGAGCACGACACAGCTGTCCCGCAGAAGGTCGGTTGCCAGTTCTTTATAGTTCGGCCCGGCTTGGACACGCTGTTCCCTGCTGTCCAAGTCGTTGAAAAACTGTGTCAGGTCTTCAGCTGTCAGGGTCTTCTCAACAAAAGCCTTGATGGTCTCAAAGATTTTTTCGTCTTCCGGACCGATCCCTTCCTTCTTCATCCGATCAAATTCCTGCCCGATCCTGGGCATAACCGCAAAAATCTCCATTACCCGGACCGACAACTGCATCATAGCCTGTTCAATACGGGTATCGACATCAGGGGGATCATCGTTCAAATCGAAAAAGCCGGGAATCAGCTGTTCAATTTCCGGGTAAAGGGTCTGCAAATTGGCAACAGCCACAGCATGACCGCGTTGGCCTTCATTGCCGATCTTGTGACTGACCACCGCAAGCAATCGTCCTTGTTCATCACAAAGCGGCGAACCGCTGTAGCCGCCCTGAAGCCGGGAAAAATCGTCATCATCAACATGGAGATCCCAGGCTTCGACCCGACCACTCCCTGGTGATTCAAAAGCGATGGATTTGCCCAGCCTGCCCTCAATATCCCGAAGCACATAGTTGTCCTTGGCCCCGGCAAAGGGGCCGTAGCCGCAGATATGGAACTTTTTCTCCGCCTGCCCCTTTGCAGTACGGTTCAACAAGGGCGGTGAGTCCTCACAGGGAATGCGGAGCAAGGCCAGATCAATGCTATCAGCCCCGCCCTTAGCCATAATCTCAGCCTCGGCTTCGTGCCCGCTCACTCTGACCTTGTCGCTGAGCTGGTCCAACACATGGGCGCAGGTGAGAAGATAAAGCTGTCCGTCTTCATACGCCATAGCAAAGCCAGTGCCAAAGGCCTTTTTTCGGCTCGGCTCCGCACCGGTCAAGAGAAAGACTGCCTGGTTGTCAATTGCCATTTTCTTATCTTCCGTCCGAGTTCGATATCAACACATTGCAGATGCCCAAAAAAAGCCCGGCGTTTTCCACCGGGCCTTGCCCTGTCTCAGCTTTCCTCGGCCTTGGGCGAGATAGATAGCTTGATATTCAGGTTGGCGTTGCCTTTGGCCTTGGCGAGAAAAACAGAACCCTCGGCTGAAAAACCGAGCTGGAGTTCCACCTCCACGTTGTCAATACACATTTCCTTGTTCAGTTCGTCCCAGACTGAAATCACAGGCCGACAGGCCTTGAGCAGAATAGGACGCACCGTATCAATAGCTGTATCCACATGATCTGTCACACCGCCGGAAATCTGATCAACCTGATCTTCCGGCATTTCAACCTCGACCAACAGGCCGTCTTCCATTTCAATAAGCTTGATTGCCATAATTTTCCTCCTTTCTCAAGGAATATCAAAAAGTCAGCGGGGTGTCAAAAGAAAATAAATATTTTTTTAATGCTTGCAATGTTGCTCAATTTATAAGAATATGATGCCTCACGAATGCAGATATTCTGAAAACCTTACAACAGCTTCATATTGATTTTGACTCACTGCCCGACAATAGATGCAGGATAAAATCATGCTGTTGGTAAACATTTGAAATTTATCAAAACTCATTATAAAAATTAGTAAAAGTCAACAATAAAATGAATTATACTATAATAATTTTAGGCTGTTAGCTATGTAGGTTTTTTACGTAGCCATCAAAATCAAACAATTAATCCACTGGCCGGAAAAACATGTCACGGGCCTGTGTTAAGTAAACTTTTATCTCAGATAAGGAATATATGTTACATACAAATCTAGCCACACTTGAAAACATCCTCTTTTGGTGCATGCTCATCAATGTAAGCATCATGACCTTGATGTTTATCGTAGTCATATCTTTCAGGTCACTGATACTGAAAATGCACAGCAAGCTCTTCAATGTACCAGAGTCCTTTGTGAGTCAGCTCCTCTATACATCTCTCGGACTCTACAAGCTGCTGACATTTTTCTTTGTAGTCATTCCGTGGATTGCAGTGAAGCTTGTTTCTTCATGATCTAATCAACAGCAAAAAAAAGACAAACAGACAACGTAATGACAGCAGATGGTCCTCCAGACGTTGTAGTTGATTTTTTCGCAAACATCATGCCCTTTACAGAGCTTGACCATGCAACCCTTCATCGTATGGCTCGCCATGTAAAAGTTGATTTTTTCCCAAAAGGAACCCGGTTATTCCACGCCGGCAAAACAAAAATCTCCCATCTCTTGTTTATTCAACAGGGGGGCGTGAAATCCTTTATCGTTGATGATGAAGGCGAGGTCACGCTCAAGGATTATCGGGGCGAGGGCGATTATATTGGCGCTCTTGGCATTATCCGAGGCACCAAGGCCAGCCTGGATGTGGAAACTGTTGAGGACACCTTTTGCTTTCTTCTTCCTCAAGCGGTCTTTCTTGACCTGATCAACACCCAGCCCGGTTTTTCTCAATATTACCTGAAAAGCTTTTCTGAAAAATTTGTTGGCACAGCCTATGCCGAGTTGCGTCGTCACAAGATGACCCGCCGAGGGGATGAAAACCTTTACCTGTTTTCTATACAAGTTGGCGATATTGTTAAAAAGACATTACGTAAGACATCCGCAGAAAGCACTATTCAGCAGGCGGCTCAGGAGATGGCACAACATCGGGTGGGTTCTCTGCTTATCCATCGGCCTGATCTTCCTGATGAGATTATTGGAATAATAACGGACCGGGATTTGAGTACCAAGGTTCTTGCGCCTGGGCTTGATTATAATGAACCGGTCAGGCATATTATGTCTTCACCTGTTGCCACGGTACTCTCTCAATCCACCTGTTTTGATGTCCTGCTCAAGATGATGTCCAGCTCCATTCATCATCTTGCTGTTGAGCGACGGGGCAAGATCATCGGCGTCATCACCTCGCATGATATCACCCTGATTCAGGGGATATCTCCTTACTCTCTGTTTAAAGAAATCGGCAAGCAGCAAAAAATCTCAGGTCTTTACCCTCTTTCTCAAAAGATTCCAGCAATGATTCGGAATTTGATCAAGGAAGGAGCAAAGCCCGGCAATATTTCCCGAATGATCTCAATTCTTAACGATCATATTCTTGAACATCTGCTCACCTTACTGGAAGAGGAAATGGGGCCACCTCCTGTTCCGTACTGTTGGCTTCTTATGGGATCTGAGGGCCGGCGCGAACAGACCTTTAAAACAGATCAGGATAACGCTATTCTGTATGCTGACCCCAAAAACGAGCAGCAGGGCAAGGACGCTCAGGAGTACTTTGCCTGCTTTGCCCGTCAGGCCATAGATCATCTAGTGCAATGTGGTTATCCGCTCTGCCCAGGAGAAATCATGGCAGTGAACCCAAAATGGTGCCAGCCACTCTCTGTTTGGAAGGGCTACTTTGCACGTTGGGTAGGGACGCCTGATCCTCAAGAAATCCTTCATGCGACGATCTTTTTTGATTTTCGGGCCGGTTTTGGCAAATCAGTCCTTGCTGATCAACTCCGGCAACACCTGAGCAAACTGACGGAGCGACAGGAGCTGTACCTGCTCCATCTTGCCAACCAATGCCTTGCAGGCAGAGCACCGCTGTCCTTTTTTAAAAATTTTATCGTAGAAAAAAATGGTGAACATAAAAATAAATTGGACATCAAGCATCAGGGAATAACCCCTTTTGTCAACTTTGCCCGAATACTTGCCCTGAAAAATAACGTGCGAGAGACCAACACCTTGGCTCGCTTACATGTTCTTTCCAGAGAAAATATTCTTGATGAAACCCTGTGGGCAAAGGCTGTGAATGCTTATGAAATGCAGATGCAGCTCCGTATTATCCATCAGCTCCACCAGATAGAGGCTGGTCAGCAACCGGATAACCACATTACTCCAGATGAACTCTCAGAGTTGGACAAACGAATGCTTCGCAATGCCTTTGAGGTTATTGATCGACTCCACGGAGTCTTAAAAACAATGTTCCCAACTCCTTAGCAACTAGCACGTAGCAATGCCTTCTTTTCTTAACTCGCTGCGAAGGATACTTTCTCTCACCCCTCCGCATCCTGTTCTACTGAAAAATAAGGAGCAGTTTCTTGATTTTCAGCAGGGCGCACCCCTGAATGACTATACCTTTGTTGTCTGCGATACCGAACTCACCGGTTTAAATAAACGCAAAGATGAAATTATCTCTATTGGCGCTGTTCGTATCGTCAACCTACAGATCGACTGCAATCAAACCTTTCATCGCTATATCCGACCGACCAATATCCATCCCAATCAGGCAACCCTTATTCATCGCATTACCCCAGAGGAGTTAAAAAAAGCAGACCGTGCTGAACAGGTATTACCTGAATTTATTACGTTCTGCGATAACAGTCTTCTTGTTGGTCATTTTGTTGGCTTGGATATGTACTTTCTCAACAAGACATGCCGTCAGATCTTAGGCGGTAGCCTGTCCAATCCAGGCATTGACACCATGCGGCTTGCCCAGCGCTATAAAGACAGCGGGCATCAAGATCATTACGGACATCACGACCACGCTGCATCCTATACTCTTGACAATCTCACCAAAGAATTTGGCCTGCCTGTTTTTAAACCTCATGATGCCTTAGAAGATGCTCTCCAGACAGCCTATCTCTTTTTATACCTCCTCAAAAAATTTAAAACTGGCGGCATTCATTCCTTAAAAGATCTCTATCGAGCCGGAAGAATTCGTGGCTGATATAGAAGGATAGAGACAAGGTGTCCCTATGTCCCTACAGGTAATGTTGTTATGAAAACAGAACTTTTGCGTAGAAATCTCTGACTGGTATTTTCAACTCAATCGAAATGAAATGCATTTCATCATTATCTCGCAATATTTCCATCTCCCATTCTTTCCTGTTCGCCTGTATATCCTTCTTCAATTTCTTGCTTCTCTTTTGCACCGGCCATTGCATAGATTTCACCATTAACCAACTCATGCTTTGTGTCTGCGTTTTCTTCCAGTAACAGGTATTCATCCTTTGCAAACAACTTCCTTTGAGATAATCCCATTATCTTCCCTTCTCAATATTGGCTACCAACACAAAGCTCGCCCGCTCCGACATCACCGTGATGCCTGAAACAGGCAGAACGCCTGAGATTTAATTCGAATTCCGATGATGTACAGCAGGTCAGGTGTAGTGCCTACTTACAAGCCGAACTATTCACACAACCTGAATACTCTCAACCACCTCCTATATCAAGGGAACAGTTTGTCCCCTTTTTACTAAAATCCGACAACTTTTTGTTACGGCACAACAGGGCCATTCATCATCAAAATGAACTGCTTGCCGGAGGCAACATTTTTGAACTCGTAACATCCGCTGAGATCAGTTTCCGCTGTCTGTGCCTCCTCACCTTCCTGCCAGAGAACCAGCGGACGTTCAGCAAGCGGCTGACCTTTAAGCCTGATGCATCCTGATACATCGGAATCAGGAGCAGGCCCAGCTGTTAGCTGAAAGTTGTCAAACTCAATCTGAGCCGGCCCTGTAAAAGATTCTGGAACAGAAAGCTGAATAAACACTCTGATCATCTCTCCGGCATAAGCCGAAATGTCCAAAATTCTCTGCTGCCAGCCCAGATCTGTTTCAGACTGACCGTCAAGCATGATTTCTTTATGGAAAAGCACTTCCAGAATATTATTATTCAGATCTCTCACCTGTATTTCATAAATACGCGGAAGTGTGCTAGGGATGCCATAACCGTCATACTGTATACGATCATAAAGCGATATCTGTCCCCCTTCAGCAGGTACTTCTATATCCTGGTACAGATAGGCTTCATAACCGGCCTCTCCGTCAAAACCGTTTAAGGCCTCGAATGCACCCTCTACAGGATTATTGTTCGGCATCCCGTCCGCAGGATTGATGAAAAAACCGCATGAGAAAGATGGACAGACCTGCCAGGGATCAAGCCCCTCTATGCCGTTATCTCCAAATTCCCACCCTGTAAAATCTCCTGTTTCAAAACCGCCGTTATCTATGCTACCGAGAACAGCAGCTTCCATTGCACTGAAGTCGGAAGTTTTTACAGTACTGAAATCATTTCGGACTGAAACCGTTTTGTCCTGCTGCTGGTATTCAACGTACCTTGTTTGATCAGGCTTTTTCGCTGCTACGTGATTACAGCCGCATATTACCAGAAAAAAGACAGATAGTATGCTCAGACAGTTTTTCAAAGTTTTCATAAAAATTACTCCTTCTGTTTAGGTTTGACGGGTTGTCATTAAAACGGTTTTTAGTTGAATACTAATATACTAATAATCGAAAATTCTCCATGCTATTGACAGTAATAGGTTACGGTATCTTCTATCTATTACGATATGATATTCACCCACCTCAAAGCTGAAGCAGTGGGACAGACCACCGAAGTTACATCCTGCCGGATTCGGCGCTGATCTCTAGGCAAGCTCACCGTTGACCTTCATATCAAGCTCCCTACCAATCTTAATGTAAAGATCCCTACCTACCTTCGGTCAAGGTACGTATTTACCTTGGGATGAAGATCCCCACTGACCTTCATGGCAAGATCCCTGCTGACCTTAACCAACAAGCATCGTTCAAGGGATCAGACTCCCGGCTGCACATACAGCACATCCACCAACCTACCAGAGTAGTCATTACGGATCATATCCCGCAGTGCGTCAAAATCATTCACAGTCAGGCCCAAACTACTCAGGGCAGAACCGGCAAACCCAGTCAGGGTCAACGGCCCGTTCGCAGTCATCTTGACCGTCTCGCCCTCAACGCCGTCCTCGTGCATGTCCAGCAGGTTAAAGAGGAGAAAGCCCTCGTGCAGGTTCAGAACAACCTGAATACGTACTGCTTCCTCTCCTGCCACGCTGCCGCCTGTGCCTGTGACCATGACATACGGAGAAGCAGCACTACCGGTCAGGATGCCGGTGTCAGCGTTCAAGACAACCGTCAGCGGTGTGCGCAGCTTGCGGCTATAGATGCCGGTGCGGAGAGTGCCGTGTTCGGTATAATGGGTAGAGATGCTGAGGCGGTATTCGTTGTTCCAGGGATTGTCCTGCGTTGGAATATCGGGCAGAAAGGTGACCTCGCCAGCCGTGACCTGGACAAAGCGGGTCTGTACCGTTCTGCCACTCCGGGTGCCTTCAAGTACGCATTCGCCGCCGTGATCCTCCCAGTCAAAGTAGAGATCATTGCCAGTCAGGCGTAGCGCACCAATGGGATTGAGGAAATCATCCAGTTTTCGTACCGTGTCAACAGTGCTGGTGATCAAAGGCAGCTTTTCCGATGGAGGCAGACGCTCCAGAGTTACTGACTGCCGGAGTCGCTCGACAAAGGGGTGGGAGGCATAAATCCGCACCTGAAGTATCTCCTCAACCGAAGACAGCGGGTCGTCTGGATGCTTGAGGCGGCCGGTAAAGGAAAGCCGAAAGGTGAAGCCGTTTTTCAGGGTGACCTGATAGCCGTTGATGAGCTGCTCCAGGATTTCCTCGGTCATACCCTCCATCACATCTTCTGCCAGTTCCTGATCGCAGGTGGGATGCTTCTGCACATAACCAGTAGCAAGCTGGGCATAGCCGACCACACCTTTGGGGATGTAGCGGGCAATATAGGTTTCAGGGGTGGTCAGCGCGTTGCGCTCAGGACGCCATTGGACAGTTGATTCTCCAGTTGCCATACGTGCTCCTTCGGTTGAATAAAAGCAGATGAGATGGTTTTCAACTCGGATAATGAAGTATTACGATTGATATGTCAATATTAAATTGCATGATAATAGTGCATTAATAGCACGTTACATTCCCAAAACGCTCGAATTTCATTGTGCCGCAACGAAATTTCTTCTTTACGCCCCATTGGTAAAGGTTCAAAAAATATTCCGTGAACACACGTTGTCAGCAACGCCCTTGGAGTCTTCACTTACCTACGGTTTGAATTGCCTTCCGCTCTTTTCTCTCCTTCGATCTTGACAGTACTGTCAGAGAAAAGTATAAACGTGGTTATCCCATTTTTTAGGAAGGTACCTTATTGTACGCTAAAAATACAATGGGTACAGTGTAACCCTATATATTTTTATACAGAATAAGGCTCCTACAATGTGTTCTTTTTTGCAAGAGCATGTCCTCTTTCTCTCATCAGAAGAGAAAAATAGAAGCTAGAATACAAACTGTTGCGTTGTATCTCCCGCAAGACTGGCAGCAAAACAGGCAAAACGGTTGCCTATTTTAACATATTAACTCTGAACTTAACTCTGAACATAAGGAGGTTATATGAGCAGTGATTCGCAAAAATACTGGAAGGCAAACATCCGCTTAGTGAGTGGATGCCTTGTTGTCTGGTTTATCGTGTCCTACGGTTGCGGCATACTCTTTGCCCCAGCATTGAATAAATTTCATATTCTGGGCGGCTATCCGCTCGGTTTCTGGTTTGCCCAGCAAGGGTCTATTTACAGCTTTGTCATACTCGTCTTTTTTTATGCCTGGCGAATGAATCAGCTGGATCGTAAATTCGGTGTTCAGGAAGATTAAGGAGGCGAATTGATGAGTTCAATAATAACATATTTTACTGCAATGAGTGCGTTGCAGGCTATGACATTCGGTGTTGTGCTGGCAACCTTTGCTCTGTATATCTTTATTGCGATCAAGGCCAGGGCCGGTACAACCGGTGAATTTTACGTTGCTGGTAAGGGAGTGCATCCGGTACTCAACGGCATGGCCACTGGTGCCGACTGGATGTCTGCGGCCTCGTTTATCTCTATGGCCGGACTTATTGCCTTTAAGGGCTATGATGCCTCAGTCTTCCTCATGGGTTGGACCGGCGGCTACTGTCTGCTGGCCATGCTCCTTGCCCCGTACCTGCGCAAGTACGGCAAGTTCACGGTGCCTGAATTCATTGGAGACCGTTACTACTCCAACACTGCCCGAGTTGTGGCGGTTATCTGCCTGATCGTGGCTTCCCTGACATACGTTATCGGGCAGATGAAGGGTATCGGCGTTGCCTTTTCGCGCTTCCTGGAACTACCCTATGAGGTCGGTCTGGGTGTTGGCATGGTTATTGTCTTTATCTACGCTGTCCTCGGTGGGATGAAGGGCGTTACCTATACCCAGATAGCCCAGTACTGCGTGCTGATCTTTGCCTATACGGTTCCTGCGGTCTTTATTTCCCTCCAGCTCACCGGGCATCCCCTGCCCCAGCTCGGACTGGGCGGAGAGTTGCAGGGTTCGGGTATGTTTCTCTTGGAAAAACTTGACAAGACCTTGGTAGATCTCGGTTTTACCCAGTACACAACCCAGAACGGCTCGACCCTGAACATCTTCCTCTACACCATGTCCCTGATGATCGGAACAGCTGGTCTGCCCCATGTTATCACCCGCTTTTTCACGGTTCCCAAGGTCAAGGACGCACGTTCCTCTGTGGGTTGGTCATTGATCTTTATTGCGATTCTCTACACCACAGCTCCAGCAGTTGGTGCAATGGCTCGACTCAACCTGATGGAAACCATTCGTCCTAGCGGAACAGCACAGGCCGCACAGGGGAGCGAAGGAGAGTGGCTCAAGTATGACGAGCGGCCGCAGTGGTTTAAAAACTGGGAAAAAACCGGTCTGCTCAAGCATGAGGATAAAAACGGCGACGGCAAAATTCAGTATGTTGGGCCCAACTATAAGGGACTGGAAAACGAAATGGTCAAGGTTGACCGTGACATCATGGTGCTTGCCAACCCTGAAATTGCAAAGCTGCCCAACTGGGTTATTGCTCTGGTAGCTGCTGGTGGTATTGCCGCTGCGCTGTCCACAGCGGCTGGCTTGCTGCTGGCTATTTCCTCTTCTATTTCTCATGATCTGCTCAAGGGTATTATTATAAAGAATATGAGCGATAAGAAGGAGCTGCTGGCTGGTCGAATCGCTATGGCCGGCGCTATTGTTGTGGCGGGTTACTTTGGTTTCAATCCTCCGGGATTTGCTGCTCAGGTTGTTGCACTGGCCTTTGGTCTGGCTGCATCCTCGATTTTTCCTGCCCTAATGATGGGTGTTTTTGTAAAGCGGGTGAATAATATCGGCGCAGTTTGCGGTATGTTGTCCGGTTTAGGCATTACCCTGGTGTACATCTTCTGGTTCAAGGGTTGGTTTTTTATGGCTGACACAGCAATGGCAGCCAATACTCCTGAAAACTGGTTCTTGGGCATTGCACCTGAAGCCTTTGGTACTGTCGGTGCCTTGGTGAACTTTGCAGTTGCCTACTTGGTGTCTCGCATTACTCCAGAACCACCAGAGCATATTCAGCATCTGGTTGAGGATATTCGGGTTCCTGGAGTTATGAAACGATAATGATCTGATTTTTCTTTGATCGTATCAACGTATGATGACAGCACCCTAACCATTTTGGTTTCGGTGCTGTTTTTGTTGGATTTTTTTAAGAAAAGAGGAATCTTTTCAACACCTCTTTTTCAGAGGAAATATTTTGAACTTTGCACCAGAACTTTGCCGTAATGAAAATGAAGTCATCTCTAAATTAATAGTCAGCTATCTCTTGCCACAATTGAGCTATTCTCTTGATAACTGGCATCAAGAAGTCAAGGTTGCCAATATTCGTCTGGATGTTTTGACATTAGCGACTCCTCTTATACCTTTTGTGTGGGATAATGTAAAACCTCCAAGCATTGTCATAGAAGCTAAAAATCCTAAAGAAACATTATACAGACATAGCAGAAAACTCAAACGGTATCTCAATAATCTCAATGCCCGTTACGGGGTATTGACGAATGGGAGAGAACTACAGATATACCAAAGAGATAATAATGAAGAAATTCAATTAGTCTTTGAATGCTCTGGAGAACAGATAACAACTCAAATAAATGACATTCGGGCTATTTTAGGGAAAAAAAGTTTGATAAAAGATGATGAACTAGACAATATTACAAAGAAAGTAGAAGAAGATATCGTAGAGGTACAGAATCCCAGCTTGTCTATCTCCAGTATATCAGATCAGCATATCAAGGAAAAACCTATTGAGGAGGCATCGCACATGCAAGTTCTTGCAGTATATCATAATAAGGGAGGTGTAGGTAAAACAACTGTGTCAGTTAATTTAGCAGCATCTTTCAGTAGACAGGGTAAGAAAGTATTGTTAATTGATATGGATGCTCAGGCCAATACAACGTTTGCCACTGGTTTGATCAAGTTTCAATTTGAGGAAGATGACAATATAAAAAACAACTATGTATATCATCTTCTTGAATCAGGGGATTTCAACTTTATTCCTGATATGGTACGCAGTTCCTATAACTTTAACACCCCGGAAGTACATGTTGTTCCTTCACATATCAACCTGATCGAACACCAGGATAAGCTGAATAAAATAGCCGTAAGCCGTTCCAGACTTATCGTGAAACTCAAACAGGTACAAGACAATTATGATATTGTTATTATTGACACACCTCCATCCCGAGACTTATACGCAGAAATTCCTCTTATAGCAGCAGATTATCTCATCATTCCTTCTGATTTGAAGCCGTTTGCAAATCAAGGTTTAAGTAATGTTAAAAAATTTGTCAGACAGGTAAATGAGTATCGTGAGGCTATTGCCCGTCATCCTTTGGTAATATTGGGCGTTTTACCATCAAAAATTTCAACCAACTCTAGATACCTTCAGTATACCTTTCCCAGACAGAAGGCTGTGGTGCCAAAACGTCATAAGTTGCCATTAATGGAAAGCATTATTTATGAAAGAAGTCCTCTTTCTAGCTCTCTCAATCACACGAAAGAAGAAAATGGCATGGACATTCCTGATCCCAAGTCAATTTTTGAATTTTGTGAAATACAATCAACTCCTTCAGCAGAACAATCTGCCGAAGATTTTGAAATTTTGGCAGCTGAAATAATGAACAAAATAAAGTGAGGATATAATGGATTTTTTCTTAGTTGACGTTAAAAGTATTACACCATCTGTACCTTTTGAACAAGTAGATAAAACACAGGTTGAAAAGTTGGCAGATTCGATTTTGGAATGTAACGGTTTACTGAAACCATTGGTCTTACAACCCACAGGCCCTGAAAGTTACGTTGTTATCAACGGTAATAAGGAATACTATGCCGCATTGCAAGCGCGTGCAAAAGATCCGCGTAAAGCGGAAATGGTTAATGCCTTTGTTATTGCTCCGAAGACTAAGGGGGCAATCTCCAAGCAACTGGAGGCTTTAAATCCGGGTCAAACACCTTCACCTGATCCTGATCAGTCGGAAATAACAGCAATCCAAGCGACACTCTCTTCTCAATTGACATTGATGAGACAAGAAATGGAACGACTGACACAACAAGTAGATAAGATTTGTAACAAGTTTGGAACATTAGAAAATGAAATTTCGGAAATAACAAAAAAGAGAAATAATAATGATGAACCAGTACCAGTAGACTATAAAGATATGATTGTCCCTGAACTCAAAGTGTTGGCAAAAAAGAGAAATATAAAAGGTCGTTCATATATGAACAAAGCTCAACTTATTGATGCTCTCAAAAAAAGTGATATGGCTTAGAAATAGACACAGGGCAAACGCATGACTTGGAACGGGAAGGACTTGATGAACTTTTTGTTTAGACATGTTAGTAAACCAGAATAATAAAAACCTTTTAGACATAGAAAACCATCGGAGGAATAATGACCAAAATCCAAGTAAAAAATCCCATCGTAGAACTTGACGGCGACGAGATGACCCGCATTATCTGGGCATTTATCAAAGAAAAATTGATCCTGCCCTATCTGGATGTGGATCTGAAATACTATGATCTCTCTGTGCAGAAACGGGACGAGACCGACGACCAGATCACTGTGGATGCGGCTGAGGCTATTAAAAAGCATCGGGTTGGGGTGAAATGCGCCACCATCACCCCGGATGAAGGCCGGGTTGAGGAGTTTGACCTCAAGGAAATGTGGAAATCACCCAACGGCACCATCCGCAATATTATCGGCGGCACCGTGTTCCGCCAGCCGATCATTTGCAGCAATATCCCCCGCTTGGTTCCGGGCTGGACCAAAACCATTGTCATCGGTCGTCACGCCTTTGGTGACCAGTACCGGGCAACCGACTTCCTGATCCCCGGTCCGGGCAAGCTGACCATGAAGTTCGAGCCTGCGGACGGCGGCGAACCCATTGAGCATGAGGTCTTTGATTTTCCGTCTTCCGGCTGCACAATGGGTATGTACAATCTGGACGACTCCATCCGGGGCTTTGCCCGTTCCTGCATGAACTATGGCCTCAATCTGGGCTGGCCCGTCTACCTGTCCACCAAGAACACCATCATGAAAAAGTACGATGGTCGGTTTAAAGATCTGTTTCAGGAGGTCTTTGAGGCAGAATTCGCTGATAAATTTGCCAAGGCAGGCATCACCTATGAGCATCGTCTGATTGACGACATGGTGGCGGCAGCCCTGAAATGGGAAGGCGGCTTTGTCTGGGCCTGCAAGAACTATGATGGGGATGTCCAGTCTGATACGGTTGCTCAGGGCTTTGGCTCGTTGGGCCTGATGACCTCAGTGCTGATGACCGAAGATGGCCAGACCGTAGAGGCCGAGGCTGCCCACGGCACCGTGACCCGTCATTATCGAGAGCATCAAAAGGGCAATGCAACCTCAACCAACCCCATTGCTTCGATCTTTGCCTGGACCCGTGGTCTAAGCTATCGCGGCACCTTTGACAACACCCCGGATGTGGTCAAGTTTGCCGAGACCTTGGAAAGGATCTGTGTGGAGACTGTGGAATCCGGCTTCATGACCAAGGATCTGGCCCTGCTGGTGGGCAGCGAGCAGAACTGGCTGACCACTGAGGAGTTCTTGGCCAAGCTGGATGAAAATCTGCAGGCGGCAATGCAGGCCTAACATTTTGTAGGGGCGAAAAAATTTTTACCCCTCCCCTTCTGTCTTGTATGTCTTTTTTTTATGAACTCATACAGGCTTTGCAAGAACTGCTCTTTCCAGCCCACTGTCTGGGTTGCGAAGAGCAGTTTATGCAGCTTGCCTCTTGTCGCCCTCCCCTGCTCTGTCCAAACTGTCGTAGAAATGTGGCTGTAGCTACTATTTGTCCGCCCTTTTGTATCAGATGCGGTATTCCGCTCGTTGTTGGTGATAACCACCTTTGCCTCAGCTGTCTTGATAATTCCTTGGCCTGTATCACCAAGGTTAGATCGGTTCGATCCAGCTTTCTTTACCAAGAGCCAATAAGTGCTTTGGTGCGCCAACTTAAATTTACTGGCAACCTGACCGGACTTGCGACGCTGGCCACCCTGGCAAGACAAACCAGTTCGCTCATGGATCTCAACGAACCTGATCTTATCCTGCCGGTTCCCTTGCATCTGCAACGGCTGCGTGAGCGGGGCTTTAACCAGTCGCTGCTTCTTGCTCGTGCCTGCTTTCCGCAGTGGCGGAAAAAAATCCGTTTTGATTTGCTGCAACGGCAACGTGCAACGGTTCCCCAAACCCGACTCAATGGCAAGGCCAGACAGACTAATCTCCAGCAGGCATTTTGTATGAAAACGCCTCAGAGCCTGGATGTGGTGCAGGGTAAAAATATCCTGCTGGTGGATGATGTTTTTACTACAGGATCAACGCTGTATGAATGCGCCAAGGTGCTGCTTGAGGCCGGGGCCGGGGCGATTGATGCCTTTACTGTGGCTAGAAGCGCAGGACTGTCTATTAACTCAGGACATCCTGATAATATTTAAACTTTAAAATTCAAAATAATGAGAACAACATGGCATTAAATCAGAAAAAACTGCAAAAGAAGAAGGCGAAGCAAGCCGCAAAGAGCAAGGCTCGAAAAAGGGTACAGAAAAAAAAGGGCCTGTTAGGTACGTTCAGCCGTAACTTGGCAATACAGCAGGCCTTCAAAGCCCCGGTCTATGAATGCTGGGAGGCGGAACAACTTTTTGACCAGGAGAGCCATTCAGGTATCGGGCCGGTCATGATCACCCGAAAATCAAGCAATGGCGATATCATTGCGAGCGTTTTTCTCGTGGATGTCTATTGTCTTGGTGTTAAAGACTGTTTTGTCAGAGTATTTACCGAAGAGAACTATCCTTCTTTCCTGGAAGAGGTCAACAGTCAGGGGCCAGTCAAAAAGATCCATCCCACCTGCGCTAGAAAACTTATTGAGGAAGCAGAAAAATATGCTGCAAACTTGGGTTTTTCACCGCATAAAGATTATCGGGAAGCCAAAAGAATTTTTGGCGACATCGACAGCGCAGCCTGTCCCCGTTCCTTTCAGTTTGGCAAAGATGGCAAGCCCTTGTATATTGCTGGCCCCTATGATAAGCCGAGCTTTGTCAAAAATGTTGTGAACAAACTGGCAAAGAAATGCGGTACAGAAGGATATCATTACATTGCTCCTATTGACTGACGACAGTGTTTAAGCAAAATTAAGCAGAAGATAGTAGATATTGTAGGGGCGAATCTCTGTGTTCGCCCTTACATATTTTTTATTCCATCCCTTATCGCTTTTTCAGCGACAGCAGCGGACTGGCAATAAAGACCGAAGAATAGGTACCCACAATAACACCGATCAGTAGGGCAAAAGAAAAATCATGGATTGCGGAACCGCCAAAAAAGAACAGGGCAGCCAAGACCAGCGAGGTGGTCAATGAGGTGACAACAGAACGCCCTAACACATCGTTGATGCTGATGTTGATAATCTCATTAAAATCTTTTTCATGAAAACGTCCCATATTTTCCCTGATGCGGTCAAAGACAACCACTGAGTCGTTCAGGGAATAGCCTGCCAAGGTAAGCAACGCTGTCACCAACAGCAGATTGACTTCAACATGAAGTATCCAACAGATGCCCAGCACCACCAGCACATCATGAAAGGTAGCGGCGGCGGCGGCTAAACCAAAGCTGAAATCAAAACGAATAGCCAGATAGAGCAACACCCCGAGCAGCGAAATGGCAATAGCCTCAATGGCTTTATTCCGCAGAACATCAGAGACAGAGGAACCGATCTCAGATTGGCTTTCCAGAACAAAACTGTTGCCCTGCTGTTTCGCCAGTACCGCTGTAATCTCCTCACCCAGATGACCAACCGTATCCTCTGTCTTCTTCACCTTGACAATCAGGCGATTTTCTCCTGTTACCTGCTGGAGATCCACTGATCCAAAATCACCCTTATTCAAGGCATCCCGGATAGCTTTGAGCTGAAATGGCTGGTCTGCCTTGTACTGCAACAACGAACCGCCGGAAAAATCCACGCCAAGATTGGCCTGACCAAGCAGGATCTCAACAAAGGACACGGTTCCAAAGATGACGAGGAGTGCTGAAACTGTAAAGGCAATCTTGCGCACGCCCATAAAGTTAAAGTTGGGTTTTCTGACAAACTGGAGAAATTTAAGTTCTTGTATTTTTTTGCGTCTGCTAAACATCCAGTCATAAACCAACCTTGTACAGAAGAGAACTGCAAACAGGTTAAAGATAATACCCAAGGACAGGGTAACTGCAAAGCCTTTGATTGGGCCAGTACCAAAAAGGAACAGGGCCAAGGCTGTGATCAAGGTGGTGACCTGCGAGTCAACAATGGAGGAAAATGCCTTGGAAAAACCTGTATCTACTCCAGAACGGGCTGTTTTTCCCAAGGCGAATTCTTCTCGCATACGTTCAAAGATCAACACATTGGCATCCACTGCCATGCCGATAGAGAGGATAATACCGGCAATACCGGGCAGCGTCAGCGTTGCACCGAGCATAGCCAGCCCGGAAAAAACAAAGAGGATATTGAGTGCTAGGGCCAGATCAGCAATTACGCCAGAGAGTCGATAGTAAATCACCATAAAGACCAGAACCAGCAAGGCACCAAACAGTCCAGAGTTGAGGCCCTTGCTGATGGAGTCCTTACCAAGACTGGCTCCAACTGTCATGTTTTGAATAATCTCAACCGGAGCAGGCAAGGCACCAACTCGGAGGACAATAGCCAGATCGCTGGCCTCTGAATGGGTAAAACTACCTGAAATTTGGGCTGAACCCCCAAAGATAGGCTCGGTAATATTTGGAGCAGAACGGACTACACCATCCAGCACAATGGCCAGCCGTCTGTTGACATTCGCCTTGGTAATATCGGCAAATTTGTCACTGCCCTCACTGGTCAGGTCCAGCGTCACCATAGGCTCGTTAAATTTTCCGCCATAGCCAGGCCGTGAATTTTTGACCATGTCACCGGTCATAAGTACTGGGCTTTCCAGCAGAATAGGTTGCTTGCTCTCCTTGCTTGGATTTTGCTGATTTTCAACCGACTCAAAGGCAATCTCTGTTCCCTTGGGCAGACTGGCCTGCAGGGCAAGATTTAATGCCTTGAGCTGTTCAGCATTGCCGTTTTCCTGCCATTGACCAGCAGCAATGGCCTGATCAACCAGTTCCTGCAAATTTATACTGTGCTGTGCAACCAGTTTAAATTCCAACTGGGCTGTGCGTTCAATCAGATCTCTGGCCCGATCATGCTCGTCAAAACCAGCTAACTGCACCACAATCTCATCTTCGCCCTGCCGCACGATAACAGGCTCACTCACACCAAACTGATCAACACGATTGCGGATAATTTCAAGGGATTGATCAACGGCATTCTTGCGAACAAAATCAATCTTTTCCTGAGTAAGTTTGAGGGTAATGCGAGGAAAGGAGCCCTCCTCTGACTGCACATCAATATTGAGATCAGGAAAATCATCTTTAATAATTTCCTTAATTTCTCCTACAACACCAGTGTTGGGCAGGGTAAAAATAACCTGGGCAGGGTTTGGTGAATCCAGACGCACTGCAGAGATATTTTTCTTTGCCAAGCCCTTTTTTAAATCTTGGGCAGCAAAATCAAGGGAGTTGGCAACTGCCTTGTCCAGGTCAACCCGCAGCACCATGTGGACACCGCCCTGAAGATCCAGACCGAGTTGGAGTCCTTGCGGTGCGAGATATTTTTTCCACCATTCCGGTGTCCCCTTGTAAAAGGACGGCACAATGGTCATGATAGAAAAGAGAATAAGGGTAAAAAGTAGCCCAATCTTGAATTTCAGGTGAGTAGTCATGGATGTTTTCCCAAGTAAACGTAAACGAAATAGTATGTAACATGGATGAACGAATTAAAATATTCAGGAATATACGTCAGGAAGGAATATCTTGCAACGTCAGGAATGCTTTTTTTTCTTTGTTGCTCCTTGTTCGATAAAAAAATACTCATAAAAAGGGGCAAAATGCCCTGCTCAAATCTTGCTAAAAACGTTTTCTGTTGATTGCGGCAGCCATGCAGGCAGCTCCGAATCCATTGTCAATATTCACCACGGCCATTCCAGGGGCGCAACTGTTCAGCATACCCAACAGGGCAGAAAAACCACCAGTGCCAGTACCGTAACCAACAGAACTGGGTACGGCAATTACTGGACTAGGCGTCATACCCGCTACCACTGAGGGCAAGGCACCTTCCATGCCTGCAACCACAATCAGACAGACAGCCTGCTGGATCTGCTCGCCATGAGACAGAATCCGATGAATACCGGCAACACCGACATCATACAGGGTTTCAACAGGATGACCAAAGTATTCAAGACAGAGCTGCGCCTCTTCAGCAATTGGCAGATCAGAGGTGCCTGCGGTTATCACCATCACAGTTCCTCTGTGCATATTTTTGGTAATATACTCTTTATTACCCGTTAATAAACCAGAGTCTGGGTGATACTGCAAGCCGTCAACTTGAGCGCAGACCTGTTCAGCCTTGGCTGGATCAACCCGGGTGGCCAGCACCACTGTTGGACCTTGCAGCATGGCCTGAAGAATCTCCACCAACTGCGCAACTGTTTTATTTTCACCAAAAACAGCTTCTGGAAGTCCGGTGCGAAGAAGACGGTGATGATCCAAACGAGCCGATTCCAAGACTTCTACAGGTGGCAGACAGAGCTTTTGCAGGGCCTGTGCAGGGTTTATCCTTCCGTTTTTCACCTGTTGCAGTAAAGTAAACAGTTCTTTTTTATTCATAGATTTATAGATTTAGATTTACCTTTTGAAACAGATGACAGAGTCAGAAGAATAGGATAACAGAGGAAATAAAACAAATAAAACATCTCACAAAGAATCCTCAAGTCCATCTAGCGATTATCCTTGTATTCTTTTAAGGGATACGTATAAAATACGTATAAATATCTAGGTATGATCAATACTCATTCTTTCACCGTTTTGCCATGAAAATATTCAGCGAAAAAAATATCGGTAAACTCATTATCCTGAACTCAGCACTGGTCGCTGTGCTGATGTGGGTTGGAGTTGTGGCCCATACCTATTGGGATTCTGACATTAATCTCAATATGGAACTCATTCACATGGAAGAGGAGTACATACGAAATAAAAAGGTCAGTGTTCGTGAGTCTGTACTTGATTTTATTCACAGTATAGATGTACGGCACGATACAGCAGAGCAGGTATTTCAACGGACGCTACGGAATCAAGTCGAGCAAATTCATTCCATTGCCATGAATTTATACCGACAAAATGCTGCCACGATGAATAAAGATACCTTGGAAAAACTGGTTGTCGAGGCGATTCGACCAATTCGATTTAATAACGGCCGAAATTATTTTTTTATTCGCTCCATGTCTGGCATCACCAAGCTCTGGCCTCCAGATCCTAGCCAGGAGGAAAAGAGTATCTACAACAACAGCAATGAAGACAGATTACGGCTTTTTAACAGTATGTTTGCCACGGTCCGTCATAACGGCAGTGGCTTTCACACATACAATTGGCCTAAACCAGGAGAAGACAAAGACAAGCTCTTTAAAAAAATAGCCTATATAAAATATTTTAAACCCTTTGATTGGTACATCGGGGCAGACGATTATCTCATTGAAGTTGAGCGTGATGCCCAGCAGCATGTCGCCAATATTATTAACCAACATGCCAGCCGAACAGACAACGAGTACATGTCTATTTTGGATCTTCGCAGTATACAGGGTGGTAAAACATTTGCCACTATGCTGGTCAATCCAAATCAGCCTCATTTCATGAATAATTTTTTTGATAGTACAGATGACGGTACCCAAGGAGAAAGGTTTCGGGAAAAATTTCTCAACGGTCTCCAAAAAGATGGCGAGGTCTTTGTGAAGTATAAGGATCAGTATAAGGATGAAGAAACAGGTGGCTATAAATTTCGGACAAAAATGTCCTATTTTAAACTCTATCCGAAATGGAGCTGGATCATTGCCAGAGGATTTTATTTTGACGAGCTGACCACCCAGATAGAGCGAATCAAAGAACAGCATAAAAAAAATTTTCAGGAAAAAGTTAAGATTTCTTTTGCTATGTTGGGTTTTATTCTTCTTGGATCACTTTGTATTTCCCTGCCCTTTTCTCATAAGGTACGAACCCTTTTTCTCTCCTATCGCCAACGCTTAGAAAAATCAAACAGAGAGCTGACCAAGGCAATGGACAGAGCGCATGCTGCAACCATTGCTAAATCTGAATTCCTAGCCAATATGAGCCATGAAATCAGAACACCAATGAACGGTATTATTAATCTCTCTGAACTGACAATGGAGACTGAATTAACCGATAAGCAGGCTGATTATATGAAAAAGATTCTCTTTTCCTCTAAAAATCTTTTAGAAATAATCAATGATATTCTTGACTTTTCAAAAATTGAAGCCGGAATGCTCACCATTGAAAAGATCTCTTTTAATCTTCCAAGCCTGTTTGATAAGCTCATGCTGATGTTTACTGAACAGAGCCAACAAAAAAATTTGCTCCTCACTCTTGATCTGCCCCCGGATCTGCCAGAACATGTTATTGGCGATCCTATGCGCCTGTATCAGGTACTGTCCAACCTCATTGGTAATGCGATTAAATTCACCCAATATGGTGAGATTACTGTTCAGGCTAAAGTAATGCAGCGCAAAGCAGAACGTGCTGTTATTCAGTTTACAGTACGTGATACCGGTATAGGTATTGCCGAAGAAAAAATAGCACTGCTCTTTCAATCTTTTACCCAGGCTGACAGCTCTACAGCACGGCAATATGGTGGAACCGGCTTAGGGCTGACGATTTGCAAACGACTTGTCGCTTTAATGGGCGGTAAACTGTCTGTCAAGAGTAAGGTGAAACAGGGAAGCAGTTTTTTCTTTTCCCTGAACTTGGCGCTGAATGGTCTGGAACAAAAACATGATCACTCCAGCAACACAAGTGAACAGGCCGCTGCAATTGCTACTATTCGTTATGCCCGAATTTTACTGGTTGAGGACAACATCATCAACCAACAGGTGGCTCAGGAAATCCTTGCCAAGGCAGATCTCCAAGTAGAAACAGTCGCTAACGGCAAAGAGGCGGTTGAGGCTGTCCAGGTAAAACATTTTGATGCGGTTCTTATGGATATCCAGATGCCGATCATGGATGGCTATGAGGCAACCAAGATTATACGCCAGAATTTGAAAAAAACAGATCTCCCTATTCTTGCCATGACGGCCCATGCTGTAAGCGAAGAACGGGATAAATGCTTTGAGATCGGTATGAATGATCATATTGCCAAGCCAATTCATCGCCATAATCTCTTTTTGGCATTGAGTCACTGGATCGGTAAAAATAAACAGCTTGCGGTCCCTAAACAGTCTACAAAAAAAATAAACAACGCCCCTGACTCGTTACAAAACGGGTTACAAAACGAGTTGCAAGATCCATTACAACAACTTCTTGCTGAAGCTAACAGTGGAAAGGCTCCACAAGGTCTTCATTTTATCGAAGCCTTACAGCGTGTTGAAGGAAATAAAAAACTGTACTTGAAGCTCCTTAAAAATTTTTGTCGAGAGCATAAAGAGTCTTCAAAAAAAATATCTGCACTCCTTGAAAAGAACGACCGGCAAGGGCTGAGGCATTTTGCCCATAGCTTGAAAGGTGTTGCTGCAAATATAGGTATGGTTGAGATACAGAAGTTAGCAGGCTACGCCGAACAAAGAGCAGAGTCAGGACCAACAGAAAAGATCAATATAGCCTTTCAAAGGCTTATCGACGAATTAACAAAAATCACCAGCTATCTTTCCCCCCGTATTGAGAGGCATGAGAGACATGAGAGACATGAACTGCGACCACAGCAGACAAAAACTGCCAAAGCAAAGATAAAAGACCATGAACGTAATAACGCCCTGTTACTCATTGAGCGACTCAAGATCCTCCTAGAACAGTCGGATTTTTCTTCATTACAGTTTGTAGAGGGTAATCAAGAAAAAGTGAGAGCCTTGTTGGATGAGTCGTCCTTACAAAAACTGACAAACGCTATTGAGGAGTTTCATTTTAAACATGCTCTGAGTATGATTCATGCCATTCTTGAGAAACAGCCTAAAGGGGAACGGTAACGGTAACGAAGAGGTAACGATTTTAAAAAAGGGTGAAAGAAAGAATATTTAAAATGTTTGATTACGCAACGTCAGCCGAAGCATTGCAAGCTTCTCAGCAACTTGTCTGTACTCAAAGAGATTGATATGCTTTTCCCAAGTGTTGACTTCTGCTGCAAGAGTGGTATCAGCAACATATCTCTGTAGGGTAACGTAGCGTTGCAGGGCTTGAAAATCCCCGGCTTGGAGATACGCATCAAGCTCATCCAGCAGAGGAAATAACAGCTCCATATCCAATTTTTTTTCTATTGCAGGGAGAGATCCATCGCCTTCTTGGTCACGAACGAGAGCATGTATAGAACGGAGTACTGTTTCCAGAATGATGGTAAAATCACGGAGAGCACTTTCTGTATCTCCCTGAGCAATAGCGGATTCCAAGGTGGCAGAGGCCAGATACAGTTCTGTTGCTCCGATGCTTCCAGCAACTCCTTTAGTAGAATGCGCCAGAATATGGGCTTTTTTTTTATCGTTATGGAGCAACCTGCCTGCTATATTATCTGCCAAATCGTGATTACACTCAGCAAATTTTTTCAGCAGCCTGAAATACAGGGCTTTATTGCCTTCAAGCTGTTGAATACCAGCTTGAATATCAAGACAGGGGAGGCTACGCGGTATTTTTTCAGGCATTCCTTTGCGTCAGCGTATCCAAGGTGAAATTTTGAAATGAAAAGCAATGGCCAAGAACGATCAAGGAAATATTATGTGGCGGAAGTGCATGGGAATCGAACCCACCTGTCAGGCTATTCACCCGGCACACCGGATTTGAAGTCCGGGAGGGCCACCAGTACCCTTTCCACTTCCTAACACAGCTTTCTGTATGCTCTTTATGCCTTCCTAGCAAAAAAGAGAGAAATGTATATAATGACACACACGAAAGAAGACACTTTCATATAAAAACAGAACCTACTATGCTATATAATAACTATTGACCTGAAAAACAACTTATTATTATAATAATCGCATTTCCCCGGAAGCTGAAAACTCGGCAACATTGACCGTAACGATTTGAACAGTATTGTAACAGTATTGTTTATACAATTTTTCCGGGTTTTCTGATTATCTATCAACCACCGAATATACTCACCGTGTTCCCATGCAATGTAAACAATTAATTCGTCTTTCCAAAGACTGGTACACACACGTTAAACAGGAGACCATGGCCCCGGCTCGCATGATGCAGTTCATTGATCAACATATCAAAGAATGTCCAATCTGTCAAAACGATCCAGATTTACCCAAGGAAGTCGAAAAAATCAGAGAGCATGTCCTGCCTGAATCTAAACTTCCCAGGGCCTTTCGCACGCCTAATAAAACGCTTACCCCAGAAATATCGCCATCTTTTGATGGAGAGGGAGCAAAGGATGGCAAGAAAGGCAAAAAAGGTGACAAAGGTGACTCTACAGCCGATGGTCTGCTTTGATCATTTTTTTTACAGCCTCTTTACCCATTCCGCACCCGCAGGTTCCGCATCTGTTTCCTTTTACTCTATGCTGACTTTCACTCTCCTGCATGCGTCTCACTGAGGAGCAGGAAAAGATCATCCGTCATACTACTGGCCATGCCCGGGTCAGTGCTGTGGCTGGCTCGGGCAAAACAACCGCCATGATACGTCGGGTGAGCCATCTTTTGCAGCAAGGAGTTGCACCGGATAAAATTTTGGTCTTGATGTTTAACCGTTCTGCCAAGGTTGTTTTTGCAGAGCGGCTGCATCAATCCCTCCAAGGGACTACTCTGCGACCACCTGCTGTTCGCACCTTTCATTCTCTTGGGCTTCGTTTGGTTGCAAGTTTTACCAACAGACAGTATCTTCCTCGGTATCGACTAGTTACAGAAGATTTTCAGCTAGAAAAACTGGCCAGAGAGGCCATGAAAAAATATGGTGCTGAGGCAAACGGCGATGAGACCTGGATATCCAAAGAGGGTATTGAAGGCTTTCTCCTCTTTATCAGCAGGGTCAAGTCTGATATTGCTTCACCACAGGAGGTTTTTGCAGCCTGCGGATTTGAGGAGCAGCATGCCTACTATATCCATGCGTACAAGGTCTTTGAATCTCTGCGCCATGCGGCAAAAATTCGTTTTTATCACGATCTGATTCATGAACCGGTCATGGCAATACAGGCGCAAAAGGACTTGGCTGACTGGGTTGCCGATCATCTGGATTATATTCTTGTTGATGAATACCAAGATATTAATGAGGTGCAGCAGCAACTCCTCCTGTACATTGCCGGTCAACAAGCGCAAGTTATGGTGGTCGGCGATGTGGATCAATGTATTTACGAGTGGCGAGGGGCGCAACCCAAGTATATTGTCTCTCGTTTCGCTCGTGATTTTTCACAACCAACGAACTATACCCTGAGCTATAGTTTTCGTTATGGTCATCGACTTGCCTTGGCTGCAAACCACCTTATTTCCAACAACAGACTCAGGGACCGTAAGCTCTGTCTGGCCTGGTCAACAAATCCTGACACCCGTATAACCTGCCTACCTGAAGGCGAAGTTCAGCCCCTGATCAATATACTGCAAAACTGGCAGGAAAAAAGAGGGCTTAATCAGGCAGCCGTTCTGGTCAGAATTTATGCTCAGGCCGTCCCGGTTGAACTGGCCCTGCTGGAGCATAATATTCCCTATCGCCTTGTTGGTTCTGAAACCGTGTTTAGCTGTTCAGAGATTAGGGCCTTGCTTGGCTATTTACGTCTCTGCCAGGGCAGTCTGAAAAAGACAGGGCAGGATGTTGATCATGTTGATCATATTAATCATGCTGATATGAGTACCGTCCTTGCCATGCTCACACATCCTCATCTTTGGCTCAAAAGAGATGTTCTCCAGAGTTTGGCCCAAAAAATTCTGAAAAAACCAGGATCAGCAGGCTCTTTGATAAAAAAATATGCTGATGAAGCTGGTTCGCCCTACCTTACTTCCAGGATATTGGATCTTGCCGAGATATGGCGTAAAATCAGAAGGAAATCGCCAAAAACAAGAGCGTTCACCGTGCTCAATACGCTTATTGAAGAGACAGATCTCTATGCCCACTTTCTCTATACCTCCCGGCCTCCTGTTGCAGAGAACAAGATCAAGACCTGTCAATCCTTTCTTCGTTTTGTCCGTAATACTGGCCTGAATGTTAATGATTTTCTGGATGAAATAGAACGACTTGCTAATAAAAAGGAGGGAGAGGAAATCACTGGCAAGCAGGACAGTCTCCTGATTACCTCAATTCATCGAGCCAAGGGATTAGAGTGGCCCTTAGTCATTCTGCCGGGCCTCGAAGAAGGAGTTGTTCCCTTTCGTCAAGACAAGGGCGATCAGGAGGCTGAAGATATTGAGGACGAACGTCGCCTGTTTTATGTGGGCATGACCCGGGCTCAGGAGGAACTTTGTCTCACATATCCTCAAGACCGTCGTCTGGAAAGGCGAAAAAAGGCTGGTGATAGCCGTAGCCCTACAAGTACGGAAAAGGGAAAGTATCCGGCAAGCTGTTTCCTCTATGAGGCCAATCTGGACTTTTCTGATTGTTTGGGAGAACGCATTGAGCATTCCAAGCAGAGCAAAGAAACTGTCAAGGCAGTTGACCTCACCATAGGTAAACGGTATCTTACATCAGTAAAAAAATCAGTTCCCTTGAAACGAAGAAGAAGGAAAAAGAGTAAGACAAAGTAAATACATTCTCCATCCTCTTATTATTCTGTTATTATTCTGTTGTTCCGCCCCTATGGGGTACCCCAGCAGGACGGAAGAGTTGTTATTCCTCAATAAGCACTTCCTTGAGCGACTTACTCATTGTGAAATGTAGGGTTTTTCTGGCTGGAATATCCATCATCTTGCCGGTTTTCGGATTTTTCGTTGTACGCGGTTTACGCTTTCTCACAGAAAAACTCCCAAATCCTCGAATTTCAACCCGCCGTCCCTCTGTCAGGGCCTGCGTTATATTGTCTAATATAATATCCACAGCCTGCGCTACATCCTGCTTATAGTAGCCGCCGAGCTGCTCAGTAACTTCACTTACCAATTCACGTTTGAGCATGTTGAGTTCCTTTTAAATAAATTTATAATGAAATAATCGATCATATCACTGCTATAACAGGTAGTTTTCCTGAGTTTTTGCTTCTGAGTTTTTGTAGCAGGGTAGTTCTTGTATATTGCTGTTCATGCACAAAAGTATCAACAGGAAAGGGTACAACCTCCTGCGTAATACTTCGACAAGAAATCATACCCTTTTGGTCAAGCCACTCCCTCAGCCTACGCCTCAGCCTCAGCCACTACCAAAGAAAAAGGTTAGTTATCAGAACTCTTCTCTTCCTCTTCATCTGCACCAGCAGCAGCCTTGAGTAGATCACCAAAGGTAGAAGGACCAGAGCTGGCCTTAGTTGCTGCGGGCTGCTTCTGCGCTGCTTCTTCAGAACCTGCGTTGCCTTCGCTCTCTTGTTTAGCCTCTTCCTCTTCCAGTGCTTTCAAAGAAAGGCCAATTTTACGATCACCAGCAGAGACATTAATAACTGCTGTTGTTAACATGTCACCAACAGTAAACATGCCAACAGGAGTCTTGATCTTTTCTCGGCTGATTTCAGAAACATGAACCAAGCCTTCAATGCCCTCTTCAAGCTGAACAAAGACACCAAAATCTGTAATATTGGTGATCTTGCCTTCAACAGTGCTTCCTGTGGGATAGTTGCTCACAGCAGCCTGCCAAGGATCTGGCTCCAACTGCTTGACGCCAAGAGAAAAACGTTCGTTTTCTTTATCAATCTTGAGAACAACAGCCTGAATAGACTCACCCTTTGCATACTTCTCAGAAGGGTGTTTAATCCGCTCAGTCCAAGAGAGATCAGAAACATGGATCAAACCATCAATCCCCTCTTCAATACCAATGAATACACCAAAGTCAGTGATATTTTTAATCTTCCCTTCAATGACTGCACCAATGGGATAGCTCTCTTCAACCAGATCCCAAGGATTAGGCTGGAGCTGCTTCATACCCAAAGAGATACGCTTGGTCTCTGCTTCTACCTTTAAAACCTGTACATCAATTTCAGAACTCACGCTCACTATCTTTGATGGATGCCGCGGCTTTTTGGACCAGCTCATCTCAGAAATATGAACAAGCCCCTCTACTCCCTCTTCCAGTTCAACAAAGGCACCGTAATCTGTAATAGAAACAACCTTGCCACTGACTTTTGCACCAACCGGATAGGTTTCTGGAACCATTTCCCACGGGTCAGATTTGAGTTGCTTCACGCCAAGGGAAACACGATCTGAATCTTGGTCGTATTTAAGCACCTTCACCTCAATCTCTTCCCCTACCGTGTACAGCTTGGAGGGATGAGAGACCCGACCCCAGGACAGATCGGTAATATGACAGAGTCCGTCCATACCGCCCAGATCAATAAACAGACCGTAATCCGTGATATTGGTAATAGCACCACGAATAGTCTGGCCCTCTTCCAAGGTAGCCCGCATCTGTTCGCGCAGTTGTGAACGCTGGTCTTCAAGAATAGCCCGACGAGAAATAACCACATTATTTCGCTTGCGGTTGAATTTCAGGATCTTAAATTCAAAGGTATCGCCAATCAAAGCATCCAAATCCTTGACCGGACGCAGGTCAATCTGCGAGTACGGCAGAAAGGCTGGAACACCAATATCAACAGACATACCACCTTTTACCCGGTTATCAATACGTCCCTCAATGGTGCCATCCTCTTCTTGGATAGTAGCAATCTTTTCCCAGACTTTAATGGCAATGGCTTTTTCCCGAGACAGCAGGAGGCCGCCCTCTTCCTTTCTCTTCTCAATGAAGACTTCAAACTGATCACCGATTTGAATCTCGCTTTCAGGATCTTCCCCGCGGAACTCTCCAATCGCAATATAACTTTCTGCCTTATCGCCAACATCAATGAGAACCGCATCGCTGTTCAGGTCAACAACGGTTCCCATCGCCACCTCCTGAACATTAATCACTGTATTGTTATCTTCCTGCTCGAAGAGTTCAGCAAAACTGATATCTTCCATGCCATTTTCTTCTGCCGCATCTGTGGGCTGAATTCCACTTTCAGTCATGGGTGTTTTTTTCCCCTGTCCACCGGTCCGTACCGGTCATCAGTATAAGGTCATTGTTTCATTTTCTCCTCGTCCCCCATGGACGAGAATATAAGCTCGAATATAAGCTCAAAACTTTTACCAAAGATAGTTGTGAAAAACAACTGTTTCATACTGAAAGACGGACTTTTTTTTATTTTCTTTATTTTTCCCCTCCCGACTGCATTCCTCAAAACAGAAAAAACATTGCAAATCCATCTTAAAATTAGGTTGTTATGTTTTTCCGTAGTTACTGAGTTCCTCAAGAAGCGGCCCAAAAAGCTGCTCATAATAGGGAATGGCCTTATGCAGCACCACTTGAAAATTTTTAAAATCCTTATCCGCAATCACCAAATTAGCACTGTTCGCAAGGGCCTGGATATCATAAAGCGTGGTAAACTGGGGTCCCATAAGAATATAAAAAATCATCCGCCTTTTTGACATGGGCATCTCACGCATGAAGTTATGAAAGCTCGACTCTTCTAAGGTGCCGCCTTCAAAGTCAGTATGAAAAACAATACTGGCAAAACTGATGGAAGATACCTGTTCAATCGCCTCGTGGGCTGAGGTCAGAGTGACCACCTGATACCCAAGAGCCTCCATAGCCGCTCCCAGTTGATGCCTGATACCGTCGTCACCGTGCAGAACCAAGGCCGTAGGGACATCACGCACATGTTGATCCTCCATAATACCGGCTTGCTTTTCATCAAGAAAATCCAGCGGAGGCGGAGGCGGAGGTTTAATCTCTGGTTCCTGTTCTTCTGGTGCTGCCTTTTTTTCCTCAGTTGCCTTGTTAGTTGCTGCCTCTTTAGTTGCTCCTTCCTTTGCCTTTTTGGGAGCGGCTCCAGCAGCTCCTCCCGCCTTTCCAGCACTGTCAAGCTGCATAGGCTTTTTGCAGTGCGGACATTTTAAGGGCAGACGCTTACCCGGCTTTAAGGCTTTCAGGGCTTGCTCTATCTTGGCCTTTTGGGCTGCATTAAATTTCAGCGCACCCTGGCAATGGGGGCAGTTACTGATCATTGTTTTCTCCTTAATTTTTCGATACTAGGATACTAGTATACATCTATAATCCCCATCCAGCCCTTATCATAAGTATCATGAGGCTATCATGAGGCCAGCACAACAGCAACGCTACCTCCTTACTCATCATCATCACCCCCTTGCTCCATAGCCAGTCCAGAAATACTGGTCGTACTCTCTCCACGTTCTGCCTTAATAGTGTCCATACCTCGCTTAATCACGCTTTTATTTGTACAGTAGGTCATTGCCGCCTTTTCATCAATCAAGCCTCTTTTAAACAGGTCCAGCAGGTCCTGGTCAAAGGTCTTCATATCTAAGGTGGCGCCTTCTTCGATGACGTTATAAAAGGTCTTTTCCTCTGCCACATCTTCGCCGTTCAACAGAATATCTGTAACACGCAGGCTACTGTGAAGAATTTCCTGAGCAGCCACCCGCCCTCCCCCAACCTTGGGCAAAAGCCGTTGACTCACAACCCAACGAATGGTATCAGCCAGACGAACCCGAATCTGTTCCTGTTCATCATGTTCAAACATACCAACAATACGGTTCAGGGTCTGGCCCGCATCAATGGTATGCAGAGAGGAAAAGACCACATGGCCGGTTTCTGCCGCAGTGAGGGCAATCTCTAAGGTCTCTCGGTCACGGATCTCACCCACCAGAATAACCTTGGGTGCCTGACGCAGGGCCGCACGCAGGCCACTGGCAAAGGTGTCAAAGTCATCACCCTGTTCCCGCTGATTAAAGGTGGCCTTTTTATGCGGATGGACATACTCAATCGGATCTTCCAGCGTCACAAGATGCACAGACCGTGTCAGATTGATCTGGTTCAAGATAGAGGCCAGCGAGGTGGTCTTGCCGGTTCCGGTGCCGCCAGTAAAGAGGATAAGTCCGTTGCGTTCTTCGGCCATATCGTAAAAACATTTTGGGAAACCAAAATCCTCAATAGAGGGTATCTTGGTTTCCAGCTTTCTCAGGACTGAGGAATAGCAGCCTTTTTGCGTAAAGACGTTGACCCTAAAACGTGCGCCTTCGCCTAAGACATACGAAAGGTCACAAGAACCTGTACGTACTAAATCACCAAGCAGACGTTGATTGCCGTTAATCAGGTTTAGGGCAAAGACCTCGGTCTGAAAGGGCGTGAGTTTTTCCACGGGTGGCTCTACTTTCACTGGGGTAAGCGCACCATTAATCTCCACCTGAAGACTCTTGCCCACAGTAATGTTGAGATCTGATACCCCTTTTTTTGCGCCTAACATGGCAGAGACCCAGTAAGCGGTTTCTGGCTGTTTCATAGATACCCTCGTTGTATCAGGTTAACCTGTCCAGTAGTGACAGGGAGTGGCAGAGAGGGAACGATGTTTCCTTGTTTCCTCATTGACAAAAACGATCATTATTGAATAGTATCGCTGGATATGCATGTAGAATAAGTATGAAACTGATTTGGGGAAACTGCAAGTTTTTTTTGTGGCGCGGAAGAATGATTCGGGGCAGTCTCCAGGAATATGCCGTATGATAGAGATTTGCTTGGCTGTCAGCTATCAAAACAAACACTGAGGAATATCATGGAACCTTCTCTCATTGATAAAAAAACAAAAGAGTTACTGAAAACACTGGAAGGTGTCGGACTGACCCACGCTATTATCGAAGGCAGAAACGACGATTTTATTGAAGAAGATGAACTCTATTCCGCCATGCTTCCTGCTTCACAACTGACAACTATACAAAAAAAACAACCGATAAATAATCAAATAGGGGAGCCGAGATGAAACGTAGGGTTTACATCGAAACCTCAGTGGTCAGCTACCTGACGGCACGTCCAAGTAAAACAATCATTGGAGCTGCACATCAGCAACTTACCCGTGCATGGTGGGAAAGGCGCGACGAATACGAGCTGGTTATCTCACAGGCGGTACGGCAGGAGTGTGCGGCAGGAGTGTGCGGCAGGAAACGCCGAAGCTGCACAAAGAAGACTGACCGCTCTTGAAGGACTGGATCTGCTTGAAGTGACAGAGGAAATGATTACGCTGGCCGAAGACATGATCAAGAGGAGGCTCATTCCTGCGAAAGCACTTGAAGACGCCCTGCATATATCTGTTGCTACTCTACATTATGTTGATTTCCTGCTCACCTGGAACTGCCGCCACATTGCCAACCCGGTGATTCAGGAGGGCATTGCTGAGCACCTTGCCCAGCAGGGTCTGTATCTGCCAATTATCTGTACACCAGAGGAACTTCTTGGAGGAATAAACGATGAGTGATGAAATTATTGCTGAGGTACGAGCTGTTAAGGATGCGCTTGCTGCGCAACATAACTATGATCTTCGTTCGCTTTTTGTAGCGATCAAGAAAGAGGAGGCGGAGCTTGAGGCTTCTGGCGTACGTGTGGTCGCCCCTCCGCCACCGGTTGCTGGTCAGGCAGGCACTGCTCTGCAACGAACCCGTTTTGCCCGACGCAAGGGCTGAAAATAAATATGAAAGCGAATATTGGTGACATAGTAGAACTCATCAAAGACATTCCTGAGCATCGGCTTCAGGCGGGAATGCGGGCGGCTATTGTCCATTGTCATGGCAATGCGGTCTACGAGCTTGAATTTAGTAATGAGCAGGGGGGAAACATTGACTACGGCTTCCTTGAATGCGGACCAGTTTATCCCGGTATGGTGCGCAGCAACGGAACAGTGGGTTTCACCGGCGGAGCAGGCAGCTGCCCTGCTTGCCTCACTTCCGAAAGAGGCGGCTCGACAGGTGCTGGACTTTGCCTGTTTTCTTTCTTTGCGGGTCTCCGGGGCTTCTGCGGTGAAGGCCGGATGAGTCTTCTGCCCGGTATTGCAACACCGGCATCGGTGAACCCCTATGCCTGTATGGACAAATATCTCAACCGATCCGGCGGATTAAGTTGCATTCTAATGGAACTTCCGAGTCGCATTAGTATGGAACAGGTCGTTGCATGAGAGTGCAACACCCGGTTGCATTAGAATGGAACTCATCAGTTGCATGAGAAAGGAACCGGCAGCCAGCAACTGCTTCCTTTACCGGGCGGCTTTTGGGCAGGTTTTTGGGGAGAGGAGAACATGCAAGGGCGCGTTGCCTCCCCCTGCATGACTGCGTGGTGTTACTCGTAACGGGCGGCCCAAATTTCGTAAACGCTGTCGTCATAACAAAACGATCCTCCACAGCGAGTCTTGTCAGTTTGGCGCCAGATAACAAGCGCATTACCCGCTGTATCAACAGCGATCTGAGGACGTTCAGCATTATCCGCATCAATCGTGATGGGCTGGACCTTCTCCCAGCCGATGCCGGGGACATAGCGGCTAGCCCAGATGTTGCAATGATTTAAAAAAACGTCAGGTCTTCCATTGCACTGACTCCAAGCGGCAAGGGCATTACCCGCTCCGTCGAAAGCAATATCGGGATGATATGCAAAGCCTGTATCATCGGTGTCGATGCGTTGGGCAGTCTGCCAGCCGCCACCGGCAACATAACGATTGAACCAGAGATCGGCCCGTTCTTTACCACGCTGACACTCGGACCAGATAGCAAGGGCATTGCCAGCCCCATCAAAGGCAATCTCAGGAGGTTCGGCACAGCCCGGTGCATTGTTATTGATGCGTTGGGCTCCCTTCCATCCGCTGCCTGCCGCATAATGATTGGCCCAGATATTATATCCGTCCCATCTTGACTGCTGCCAGACAACAATGATGTTACCAGCTTTGTCTGCGGCGATCTCGTGATTCCAAGCGGTGCGTTTATTATTCTCGATGAGTTTGGGCTGTTGCCAGCCTTTGCCGACTTCATAACGGTTGGCCCAAAGACTCTCAATTCCATTTTCCTCTTGCTGCCAGACGGCAACGGCGTTTCCTGTTCTGTCTATTGCAACTCTGAGGTCCGATACCATAATATTACCGCCGAGATTAATCAGGCTGGATTCGCCATTGTCCCAGCCGCTACCTGCTGTATAGTATTTAAGCCGCAACTTTTTCTCTGAACGGCTCTCGTCAGACTGGAACCAAACAGCAACGGCATTGCCTGCTTCATTCATTGCAATCTGAAGGTCACCTGCAGAACCTGTATCCTCGGTCTTGATGAAACTGAGCCAAGGTTTTTTCTTGATAAGACGGGCCTTCTGCCAGCCTCTGTCTGTTTTGTAGTGCCTAGCCCGTATCTTACCTCCATCATCCTCGCGCCAAGCAAGAATGACATTGCCCGCTCCATCCATTGCGACCTGGGACGACCATGCATAGGCTGTATCGTTGGTTTCAATACGTTGAGCCTTCTGCCAGCCTTGGCCTGCATCATAGCGATTGCCCCAGAGAGTGCCGAGGTCGTTATTGGGCTGCACCCAGACAGCTATGATATCACCAGCTGCGTTGAAGGCGATCTTGAGTCTTTGGGACTTCACATCGTCAGTTCCGATAAGCTGAGGGGGGCGCCATGTCTTTTTGTTCGCCGATACTGCCGAAGTGGTGCGGTCAAGCACATCTGCGGTACTGCCTGCCGGAAGAGCAAGACAGAGCGCAATAAGAATGACCGGGATTATTCTAATAGAACGAGTGGTAAAGAAAGGATGGAATTTCATGTCATCACCTCTGAGATATGATAAAGAAATAATTATTGTGTCTCTTCAGGATACAGCTCAGAGAGATGACCTGTCAAACCAAGGTGTGTAAATGAACAGCTTCTCATCCGAGGAAATCGTTATCTTTCTCCCCGACATACTTTCTTTCCTCGTAAGATCGTATTACTATGTTTGCTCTTATTATGATGCAGCTTTATATCGGTGTCAACACCTTTAACCCCAGAGACAAGGCACTGCCTGCACCCGGAAAAATAACGCAACAATGCTATTGTGATTAACAGGAGAACAAACATGGCAATCCCCCTTCGCAGCAACGAAACAACCCAAGGCAGAAGAATGGCCGGAGCGCGCGCCCTGTGGCGGGCCAACGGCATGACCGAAGAACAGATCGGCAAACCCGTTATCGCGGTGGTCAACTCCTTCACCCAGATGGTGCCGGGCCACGTCCATCTGCACGAGATCGGCCAGCAGGTGAAGCGACAGATCGAAGCACAGGGCTGCTTTGCTGCCGAGTTCAACACCATCGCCATTGACGACGGCATTGCTATGGGCCACGACGGTATGCTCTACTCCCTGCCCTCCCGTGAGCTGTACATCCTCATACTCGCTGCAATCAAAGGCAGTGGATGTTAAGTAACCAGTTGCATACATGCCGCCGTCTAGATTGGTATCATAGACATTGGTTCCTGTATAGGCGGAAGCAGCCCCTCCA
>QYLO01000033.1 GCA_022766165.1 Candidatus Electrothrix gigas | reverse complement strand
GATGCTCCGGTTACGGAACACCGTTATGTGCTGGACGGCTTCAATGTGCTTCAGGAACGTGACGGCAGCAATGCGGTCTTGCGGGAGTACACCTGGGGCCTGAACCGAGGAGGCGGCATCGGCGGGCTGTTGGAACTGCGCCAGGGCGGGCAGCATTATGCCTATCTGTATGACGGCAAGGGCAATGTGGACGGCCTGATTGATGATGCCGAGGCAATGGTTGCGGGCTATGTGTACAGTCCTTTCGGCAGGCTGCTGACCAAGACCGGGAGCCTGGACCAGCCGTTCCGCTTTTCCACCAAGGCATTCGATGAACAGACCGGGCTGGCCTATTACGGATATCGGTTTTATGCGCCGGGTGTGGGGCGGTGGATTAATCGGGACCCGATTGGGGAAGCTGGGGGGATTAATTTGTATGGGTTTGTGGGGAATGATCCAATAGATAATATCGATTATCTTGGTCTCAAGTTACTACATGAAAAGATTAAAGATTCGCAAGCCAGTTATGATAAGTTAAATGATTGGGCTATAAAAAACGATCCATTTTATATCCTTGTTGGTTGGGCAGATGCAGTCACAATGGACGGCTATACTACGATTGTTGAAAAAATAGCGGAGTGGAGGAATGACAAGAAAACACTGGAAGATATAAAGCAGTGCAAGGAATCAGATACGTATGAAGCAGGTAAATTTTTAAATTTATTAAACGGAGCTAAAAAAGGCATATCTTCATTGAGTAAACAAACAGCAAAAACAATCGCCGACTACGCTAGAGAGAAACTGTTCAAAAATAACGTAAAAGAATCCATGAAACTATTAAATGAATCTGATAAGTGAACAGGTAGGTAGGGATGAGCTTGCGAATCCCAACATGAACCTGCCTTCCGCGCACCACCTCCGCCTTTACAGAAAAGCATGGCCCCCTGCCGAGAAAAAGGGCTATACTTTTCAGAGGGAGACGTTTTGCAAAATTCATCAACAGGACAGAATAATGAGAACAATCAAAACAAAAGTGCTGGTGCAGGCCGGGCGATTATCAACCTTCGCCTTCCTTCCGACATCAGACAGGGCCGTTATCGCGCTGTCCTTGTCCTTGAGGAGCAGCCGGAAAAAGAACAAAAGGCAAGAAGGCCGATTCGGCTTCCCCGTTACAAGACCGGACTGACAGATGAGCAATGCACGTTCAGCAGAAAAGAGTTGTACGGAGACGATGGAAGATAAGCGAAGACAGAGAACGTTATGGGAAGATCAGAGTGTTGAAGGAATCAGCAAGGCCGCTATGCGGATTTGTGAATAGCACGAGAGGGATATTCACATCAAGGAGAATCATTGAACTTCCTCGAAAAAATCAAGGTTGCGGGGAGCTGAACGATGAGGGGCCAGTTCAAGACCGTCTGCTTCAGTAAATTTTTTTTGAATAAAGCTGCCCAGCCCTTTCTCTTCAGGTGGCTTGATGATTGCCGCTCGGAGAATTTTTCTGGCTTCTTCTTCCATAGAACAGGCATGACGGGCGGCCTGGAGCCGTAGACCTGCTTTTACTGCCGGATCAAGGTTGCGAATGGTTAGTCCTGACATGGGTACACTCCAAAAGTTAAGGTTATTTGCAGACAACAAGAGGTGCCTTCATTGTATGCGTTGACTGCATTGCAGGCAACTGGAAAACTGTCTCAACTGAAAAACTACTGCTACACCATACGGTAAACTGTAATAACCTCGGCAGGTTGAGGTAAGCTTGCGAATCCCAACATGAACCGTTTTACCTTGTTGGGGTTCGTTCCCCACTTCAACCTACCGAACTGGAAGAATATCTGTCCCTCAAATCATTACGGTGCAACAATGCAACTTGACAAAAAAAAGATCACAATCAGAAAACAGACAAAACAAGATGATAGCTATGTTGATGCCTCCTATCAGGAAAGAATTGCCTTTGTCTGGGAACTCACTGCTGAAGTATGGTCAATAAGGAACAAAGAACATGTTGAACGAAGATTACAGAGAAATGTTACAAAGCTTATTAGAAAATGAAGTGAGATTTCTTGTTGTCGGCGCATACGCCCTTGCCGCATACGGATACCCACGAGCAACCGGTGATTTTGATATATGGGTCGAAGCAACCAAAGAAAATTCCAAGAAAATACTTTCCTCGCTCATGCAGTTCGGCGCACCGGTCGGACAGGTTTCCGAAGAAACGTTTGCTGAACAGGGGATAATATTTCAGATAGGTGTCGCTCCACGCAGAATTGATATCCTGACTCATATAGACGGAGTTGATTTTCAGGAAGCATATCAGGCCAGAGAGGAAATTGCATTGGAAGGGATGCATCTTCCCTTTCTGTCTAAAAAAAATCTTATCAAAAACAAAAAATCCACCGGGCGGGAAAAAGATATTCTTGATGCCAGAACTCTGGAAGAAGGCAAGTAAGCATATCGTACCGTATCACAAACAAAAAGGAGAGACAGAATGGCTTCCCTGAAAATAATATCGCTGCCAGTTTGCTTCATATCCCTCCTGCTTCCGATCATCAACGCAACCGCAGAAACCCTCCAGTACACCTACGACGACAGCGGCAGCCTGCAACAGGTTCTCCATGACGACGGCACTGCGGTCGACTACGTGTACGACAACATGGGCAACCGCCTGCAAAGGGCAGTCACTGCACCAAATAGCCCGGCCAATACGCCGCCTGCACAGGTCAGTTCGCCCTCTGTTACACCCGGAGCTGTTGATATTTCACTTTCCCCGACCTTGAGCTGGACCGGCGGAGGCGACAGCGACAGCGGCGATGCGGTCAACTCTTACATTTACTTTGGCCCGACCGGAGATATGGAATTGGTGTACAGCGGCAGCGGGACAAGCTGGACTCCCGGTCCGCTGGAACCGCTGACTGAATACTGCTGGCAGGTGGTGACCGTGGATAGTCATAACAGCCAGACTGAGGGGCCGGAGTGGTGTTTTACTACTGAGAATTATTCCGCTCTGACAGCGGCCTTCAGTGTGGAGCAGGTGCCGATTTTAAGCGAACAGTATTGCCTTTTTCGTTTTATAGATCAAACAACAACACCTCTTCCTCATGGAATAACCAGTTGGGAATGGGATATTAAGCAGGACAGCACGGTTGATTCAACGTTACAGAATTCCGCATACCTTGCCTACAAAGGTGAGGAGTTCCTTGTTCAGCTCATTGTTACTGACAGTAGCGATGCATCAGCATCCGTTTCTCAAAGTGTCGGCTGCGGAAATACTGACGGTGATGGTATACCGGATACCGAAGATAACTGTCCGCTGGATTATAACCCTGATCAGCTTGACAATAATAATGACGGTCTTGGCGATGCCTGTACAACCTATCACTGCGTAAGCAACAGTACGGAACTTCAGGATGTGCTTTATATTGCTGCCAACAATAATCACAACGATGTTGTGATGCTTGTTCAGGGAGTATATGGAATCTCAGACAACAATAACTCGCCGTTTCATTTTTCTTCGTCGGAACCGTACAGTCTCTACCTTGAAGGCGGGTACAATACTGACTGCACCGAGCGAACGCTTAATCCGTTGAATACAGTGCTTGACGGAGAAAATATTACACCGAGCAGTTATTATTATGCAGGCGTATTGGATATAGGTACCTACAGCCCGGCCAACGATCAAACTGAAAACCGCATTGAAGGTGTATCAATACGGAATGGTAAAAGCGAGAACACCGGAGGGCTAGACTTTTTTTCATCAAGTACAGGAGCTTTTTTTCTTGCTGATGCTGTAATCAATGATAACAAGGGAGAAAAAATCGGAGGGGTTCATGTAGATATGCTAAATGGAAAAGTACATATTATCAATACGGTCATAACGGGTAACTCAGGGGAAGGCCAGACTGGCGGCGCAGATATAGAAAACAATGATCCAGTAATTACCAATAATCTTTTTAGCAGTAACCGTGGTGTATATTATGGCGGATTGAAGTTATACGGACAGGAGTCAATCAAAATGGTCAATAACACAGTGGTCAATAACACTGCTATAGGTAATGCCGAGGAACCAGGTGCTTGTGGAGGTGCTGTAATTTTTACAAATGATATTGATTTTTATAACAATATTTTTTACAAAAATACTGGGATAGCACCGGACGATTTTTATATTAAATCTTATGTCAGCGCAACAGGCTACAACAACCTCTTTAATCCGAGAAAAGTTTTCGTTACTTTTACCCAAAGCGGCGGCAATCTGAACACCGATCCTCTCTTTGCCAACCCGACAAACGGCAACTACCGCCTCAGCGCATCCTCACCCGTCATCGACGCAGGATTTGACAGTGCGCCATCCCTATCCCAACTCGATCTTGACGGACAAAATAGGATAATGGACGGCGATAACGACGGTACCGCCCATGTTGATATCGGCACGTATGAATATAATCAAAACGATACAGACTCGGACGGTATGGCCGATACTTGGGAAATAGAATATTTCGGCGACATTCAGACTGCCAACGCCACAACCGACCAAGACAAAGACGGTTACAGCGATTTGCAGGAATACCTGAACCGAGATATCTTGGATAATCAGGGAAATTCTTACGATCCAAAGGTAAAGAATGCTTCGGGTGGCCCAGGATATATTCCCTCTCTTCTGTTCAACAGAGGATTTTTACCTGCGATTCTCATGTTATTGTTATAGGCTGTATCTTGCTCTTGAGCCGTTATTTTTTCAGAATTAGGATAAAAAACAAGATAGTACAGTTTGTACGTTTGCTGAACCGCCTTTGGTCTTTTTGACCATAATGCAATCTCTTGTAAAAAAGCACTGTCCGGGGTATATATTTATTCTTCACACGAGATCAAGAGATCAAGACAGGCAGGTGTCAGATAGCTCTATGCTGTTGGCACTCTGGTAATTCAGCGCAGAAGTAGACAAGAGACGCAAACAATGACTGGCGAGCAAACCCCAGAAGCCGAGTCCCCGCCCGCATTCGGTGAAATCCTGATCAATCCCCAGGCTGAAACAGCGGAAAACAAAAAAGAAGATCCTGTTTCTCCTGCCAAACCTCAGCGTAAAAAAAACAAAGCAAAAAAAGCTGGCTCAAAGAAAAAGCTTCTGTGCTGTCTTGCGCTTATCCTCCTGTTGCCAGCAGCCCTTTTTCTCTCCTATCTGGCTGCTGTAACCTATCTCCTTCCCTATTATATTCAGGAGCAACTCACAGCACAGTATAGCCAACAACTGAATCGTCCTGTAACGGTCACACAGGCACAGTTTGCCCCTTTCAGCTTTGACCTGCACCTTGCCGGTATTCATATTGGGCCGGAATATGATCGCAAAAATGAACCAGCCTTATGCCGCATTGCCACCATTGATACCAGACTGCGACCAGAGGCATTGCTGGACGGTAAGCTGATTTTTGAAAACGTGCAGATCAAGGGTATGCAGACAGAGATAACTCGTCGTGCTGACGGCAGTTTTACCGATATTGGCTTGTCCGGTAAAGAGGGTCTGGGGAAAACCACACAGTCTCTCTTGCCTCGCTGGTTTTCCAGTTGGTTGCAGGTTGACGGTCTCAGTCTCACAGAGAGTATGCTTGTTCTGCGGGATGCCACCAGTGGTCATGAGTATCATCTTGATGAGATAGCCTTTTCCCTGCCTTCAGCAGCAAAGCAACAAGATGCACAAACGCCTGCACTTCCTACGCTTCATGCCCTGGTCAACGGCAACCCTGTACAGATTCGGGGAGAGCGGCATATCAGACCGGATAACAGCTCAGTGACTCGTTTACGGCTTCAACTGGATGATGTTGATCCGCAGCAGCTCATAGACTGGCTGCCCAACATGGGCAACTTGCTCCATATCACAACCGAGAAAACCACGGCCAGCCTTGAACTCATCCTGCCGGATAGTCCACCAGCTCACCTTCAAGGCAACGAGGCAAAGGAGACAAAGGAGGAGATACGCCTTTCTGGCAAGGTTTCCTTTACTGGCCTTAACATTACATCGTTAAAAACCAACAGCTTTCAATGCAAGGCCCCAAGCGCAGAACTGGTTATCCAGGCAAATCCTTTGCGCAAACAGTATCAGGTGGAGGAGCTGACCCTCAACAGTCCTGCGTTCTCTTTTGCTGGCAACAAAAGTGTCGATTCCCCTTTTTCCAGCCTTCCCTTTGCGCATTGGCCTGGACAACTGCTGACGCCTGCATCGCTTCCCATTGATCTGAGTATTCATCAGCTAACGATTAATCAGGGAACCCTGCTGTACAGGGAAAGGGAAGAACACGAGCAACCGTGGGAGAATCTGCAACTAGAGCTAACAGGCTATCGAAATCAAGAGCTGTTGCGAGGAACTCAGCAGAAGACAACCAGAGCAGCAGCACTTTCTTTTTCTGCCCAGCAAGGCACCCGCAAAGTTGCATTTCAAGGAACAACCACTCCGGCTTTTGAGCTGATCGGTAAGATATCGCTCCAGAACTGGAATGCCCGTTTTTTGAATCCCTATCTGAAAACAGCCGCAGGTCAGGGCATACAACTGCAAGATGGGACAGCGCAACTGGTCATGCAGGTCAACCCTGTACAAAAACAGTACACCATTACAGAGCTGACCCTAGATAAACCAAAACTCAAGCAACTTCGAGCGAAAAAATCTTCTTCTACTGACCAGCCTTCCCTTGCTCTCTCGCTTGAGCAGATATTGAACCCGACTTCTCTTCCCTTTGATCTGATCATTCAGCAGCTAACGATTACGCAGGGAAGCCTACACAGGGAACAGGGGCAACCGTGGGAAAATCTGCAACTCAAGCTGACTGAGTATCGGAATCAAGTTGTAAAGACAAAAAGAGCAACCAAGGCAAAGGCTTTTTCTTTTTCTGCCCAGCAAGGCAGCCGCAAAGTTGAATTTCAAGGAATAACCACCCCTGCTTTTGATTTAATCGGTAAGATATCGCTCCAGAACTGGAATGCCCGTTTTTTAAATCCCTATCTGAAAACAGCCGGAGCAGGTCAGGGCATACAACTGCAAGATGGCACAGCGCATCTGGTCATGCAGGTCAATCCTGTGCAAAAACAGTACACCATTACAGAGCTGACCCTTGATACGCCGCAAATTACGGTAAATAAGGTAAATAACAGTTCTTCTTCTGATTCGTTCCCCTTTGCTGTTCCCTTGGGTGAGCTGTTTAACCCTGTTTCGCTTCCCTTTGAGCTGGTCGTTGACCATCTGACCATCAATAAAGGAGTTATAGAAAAAAAACAGGGAACATCGTGGCAAGGCCTACAAGATCTACAACTGGACCTCACTGCCTATCGCAACGGGGAAAAGCTCTCTGCAAAAAGGAAGAAAAAGGCCACAGCCCTCTCCTTTGCTGAAGCAGCAGCCCTCTCCTTTACTGCCCGCCAGGGGAAAATGACAGTTGGGTTTCAGGGAAAAGTTGCACCTGATCTCAGCCTCAGCGGAAAGGTTGCTCTTCGCAATCTGGATTCGAGCCTGTTGCAGTCCTACGTAGGGATGAAAAATCAGGGGGTTCAAAATATTGGGTTTTCTGGCAAACAGGCAGCGTTAGAGGGGCTTATCCAAACAGTACAACCTGCTGGAGAAAAGAAAAAGATATTGATTGAACAGGCTAAAATTGTCTTGCCTCATATCAGTATGCAACAGGGGGGACAGCCTTTACTCACAGCCGCTGTAACAACGGCAGAGGGATGCGTTCTCAATCTGACAAGCTCAGGAAGAGGAACACCAAGTCTTTCCTGTACTGATCTTACCCTGCAACAGGCTGATTTTTCTGCTGCTGCCCCCTCCTTCTTTCTCGCCCCAGAAAAGACAGATGTTCTGCCCGGATTTTCATTTGATACGCTCAAGATAACTGACTCCAAGGCCCATCTGCCTTTACGAAGTAGTGAAGGGAGTTCGGATGATCTAACAGTTCCGATCACAGATCTCAATCTGGAGATCAACAGTCTCCAAGCGCAGTTACAACAAAAACAACAAAACAATCTGCGCCTTGAGGTCAGAGTGGGTATGCACGGCAAGATGTCAGCACAGGGAAATCTGTATCAGGGAAAGGCACGTCTTGAGCTGGCAGTGGACAACCTGAATATCAAACTTCTGGAAAAACCCTTTGCCGCTTTATTTCAGCAAAATCTTGCTCCCACGCTCCAACACGGGCTGCTTTCTTTCCAAGGACAACTGCAGATCCCAGAGCTTACCTTTAAAGGTAAGGCACAACTTGACGATTTTATGGCGCAAAACAAGCAGGGAACCTTGCTTCGTTGGAAAAGTGGAAAAGGCAGCCATGTTTTGGCAGGTATGCAGCCCTTTTTTGTGCATATTGAAGAACTTGTTGTTCAGGAACCAAAGTTACAACTGGGATCGCCTGACAGAAAGCTCCCAGGAGCCTTGCTTACTCTTCTTCGTCAGGAGGAAAACAAACCTGTTTTACCGCCTTTTACGATTAAACAGTGTCGCATCCAAGGAGGCAGTCTCCCCAGTATAGACACCACCCGTAACTTTACAGCAGTAGACGGCAACCTGACCCCGTTGGCAGCAGGCACTCCAGCCATCTTTACCTTTTCTGGCAAGGTCAACAACAGAAAATTTACAGCTCAGGGACGATTGGAGCAGAATCAGGCAGAGGTGGACAACTTCACCGTGGCAGAACTGCCTCTGGAAAATATAGCCCAGCAATTTATAGAACAACTTGCCTTGCAGAAACAGGGTAAAGTGAGCTGGATTCCTTCAGATGAGCAAGGAAATAAGAAGGATAAGCAGGGTGTGATCCATTGTACAGATTTTCTGCCTCAGCAAAACTCAGAATATGCCCTGCTCTTGGGTATACTGACCAATAAGAAGGGAGAGTTTAGCCTGCCTCTTTCACTGCCAGCCACAGCTTCTCCTGCGCATATCAGTAAGGCTGCTCTGAAAAAAATTCACCGACTCCATCTTCAGGGCATTGTTTCTCCGCAAGCGTTGCTTGAAAAGGAATTACCTGATTTGACGCTGCCCGATCGGGTCAACTGTATTGTTGGTGACAGCCTCCCTGATTTTTTAGAAGATTTGGAAAATTTTGTTGAGCTGTTGAGCCAACGTCCGCATCTTTGCCTAGAACTTAGGGGCTGCTATGATGATGTAGCAGATCGTGAATACCTGCTTGGTCTGCTCCAGGAAGAAAAGGACTATCAGACAAATCTTGAAAATATCCGCAGACAGGAAGAAATGGCCCGTTTACTTGCTGAAGAAGAACTTCGTCAAGTGCAACTGCTTAACAAGGATTTGCCAATCGACCAAGATTTGACCCCAGTTATTGAGGCACGAGAGGATCTGCAACCGCTTCCCTATCAACCGGTCATACTCTCCAAAAAAATCCTTCCTGAACTTGCCCGCCAGCGAGCGCGTGTTGTGCAGGCATACCTCATTGATACGCTCAAGCTCCCCGCAGAAAAAATCACCATAGACGAGATAAGTCCTGGTGGGCCTTGGGTTGACCTCTTGATCAAACCGTATTGGCCGCAACCCGCTCAAACAACGCAGGTATCAGAGACAAAGAAAAAGGAATAAAAAGTACATTTCTGAATTTTTTTCTCATTTTCATTCTATTTGCTTGAAAAAAAAATTGTTATCTGTTTTGAAGGAATGGATTGTTTACACGGTAAACAGTTGCTCAACAGTTCCGGTCCAACAGGTCGGGAAAAAATATGAACGTATAAACATATAAACGTTCATATAAAAAATAAAAACCTCATGTACATATTTTCGGGGCGCAGAGAATATCCTCTTTTTCTGTGCCCTGTTATTTTCAGGTTCAGGACAACCTGACGGACATACAACAAGAGAGTCATTAATCTGTTATGAAACATGTATTCCCATCCCACGAGCCACAGTCACGACCAACCCATGAATGCGGCATCTGCGGAATATACGGTCATGAAGATGCCGCTAAATTGACCTATTTTGGCCTTTATGCTCTACAGCATCGCGGGCAAGAGAGTGCTGGCATTGTCTCCGGCACTGGAGAAGAGATGCATATCCATAAGGACATGGGGTTAGTCCCAGAAGTTTTTACAGAATCCAATTTACAACGCCTGAGTGGGCATCTGGCAGTAGGGCATGTCCGCTACTCCACCACAGGCGAGTCCTCTATTGTCAACACCCAGCCCTTTATGGTGACCCATCAGGGAACCCCAATTGCCGTGGCCCATAATGGCAACTTAGTCAACTCTGTTGACCTACGCAACCAGTTGGAACAAAAGGGGTCTATTTTTCAAACCACCATGGACAGCGAGATCGTTATCCAGCTCATGGCGCGAACCATGGATATGGGCATGATCAAGGCCATTAAAGAGACCTTTGCCTGTATTTGCGGCGCCTATTCTCTCTTACTCATGACGCAAGACACCATGATTGCTGTCCGTGATCCCAATGGGTTTCGTCCGCTTTGCCTTGGTCGCTTGGCTGATGGAGCGTATGTAGTGGCCTCAGAAACCTGTGCTTTGGACCTGATCACTGCTGAGTATGTACGCGATATTGAACCGGGTGAGGTGGTCATTATCAATAAAGAGGGCCTGCAATCTGTCTTTCCCTGGTCTCCTCGCCGCAAAAGCTACTGTATTTTTGAGCAGGTATACTTTGCTCGGCCTGACAGCGATATCTTTGGTATCAACGTCTATGCAGCCCGCAAGCGCATGGGTGAAATTCTGGCCAAAGAAGCCAAGATTGACGCTGATTTTGTCATGCCCTTTCCTGATTCAGGCAACTATGCAGCAATCGGTTATTCGCAGGCTTCTGGTATTCCTTTGGAAATGGGCATGATCCGTAACCATTATGTAGGACGAACCTTTATTCAACCGTCCCAAGCCATGCGTGATTTTTCTGTCCGGGTCAAGCTCAATCCTGTGGGATCATTGCTCAAGGGAAAACGGGTCATCATTGTTGAGGATTCTATCATCCGAGGAACAACTGGCAGAAGCAGGGTGAAAGCCCTCCGAGACGTAGGCGCAAAAGAGGTGCACATGCTGGTTTCCTGTCCACCAACTCGTTATGCCTGCTATTATGGTATTGATTTCCCTTCAGCAGATCAACTGATTGCCTCAAAGAAAACCCTGGATGGTATTACAGAATATCTGGGCCTGGATTCGTTGACCTATCTCAGCCTTGAGGGGTTGGTCGAGGCAACTGGTCTCCCCAAGGATCATTTTTGTCTTGCCTGCTTTGATGGGAACTATCCTATTGTTCCTGATACAGCCTTTACTAAGGATGCTCTCAGCGGGTGTGGATGTGGTCATGAGAAGAAAAAAAGTTCCTAACTCTTTAGGATCGCCCTCTTACGACGCAGGACATTTTTCCTCGTATCTGCGAATCCTCCGCCATAACCCTAACTATCGCCGGTACTGGCTGTCGAGTTGCATCAGTCAGATCGGGGATTGGTTCAACTATATTGCCATCTTTGTCCTGCTCAACCAGTTGACCGGAACTGGGCAGGCAGTGAGCTGGTTCCTGATTGCCAAGTACTTGCCCCCAGCAGTGCTTGGCCCGGTAGCTGGGGTTATTGCTGATAAGTTGAGTCGTAAAAAAATTCTCGTTACCTGCGATCTGCTGCGAGCCCTGTTAGTGCTGACCTATCTGCTTATTCAATCAGCAGAGTATGTCTGGGTCGTCTACCTGCTTGCCTTTACCCAAGAGTCTATCTGGGCCTTTTATCATCCTGCCCGTCAGGCCACGGTTCCCAACCTCTGTTCTCGTGAGCAGTTGAGTATTGTAAACGGACTTTCCGGTGCATCCTGGTCGGTTATGCTGGCCTTTGGTGCGGCGTTAGGTGGTTTTGTTACAGCGCATTTTGGCTGGCAGGCTGCAATCCTTGCTGACTGTTGCAGCTTTCTCCTTTCAGCCGCTCTTATGCTGACGGTGCTGATTCCCCAAAGGGAGAAACAACCTCCTGCTGCAAAGACGTTTGCTCTGGCTCGTATCACGGGCTGGCATGATCTTCAGGAAGGTTTTTCTTATATCAAAGCACGCCCCAAGGTCATGGCCTTGCTCACTGTAAAAAGTAGCTGGGCTCTGTCCGGTGGTATGCTGGTTATGCTGGCCGTGTTTGGTGAGCAGGTCTTTGCCCAAGAAAACAGTGCTGGACAGGGGGGACTGAGTGGAATTTTCTTTTCCATGCGCGGTTTGGGTGCCGCTGTTGGCCCGATCATTGCTTGGCGGCTCTTTGGTGATGGAATTCCTGCTATGCGCAAGGCCATTGGTGGCGCTTTTTTTCTCTCCTGCGGAGCATATATTTTTTTTAGCCAGGCCCCAAATATGCTTCTTGCAGCTTTCTGGGTCTTTTGGGGGCATCTGAGCGGCTCAGTGCAATGGGTCTTCAGTACAACCCTGCTGCACCGTCAAGTTGAGGACCGCTTTCGTGGGCGTCTGTTCTCCTCTGAAATGGCCCTGATGACCCTGATGCTGAGTCTTTCCACTTGGTGTACTGGAGCTGCTCTGGACATGGGAGTAGATCCTCGCACTATTGTTCTGGTGCTGGCCCTGCTCTTTCTTCTCCCTGGAACGGGTTGGTTTCTCTATCTCCGTTTTCTGAACAGAACAGGGAATGCTGCTTGATTATCATTATGATGCAAATAAGATAGGCTGAAATTTTTCTGTTCATCCCGTATAAAGAGAAAAATACCCTTTTTGCCTACCTGTATTTGCTTTTCCCGCCTATCAGTGATAATATGCCCTTCATTATTCTTTTTTTCTATGAAAGTGCGAGCGATTTTCTGAAGTCGCCAGTTCAACTTTCTTAGATGTTATTTACAAATTATTGAGCAACTATATAAGGAGTTCCCTATGTTCGACCAGGACATCCCCCCAGCATATACCTTTGATGACGTCCTGCTCGTTCCGTCAGATTCGGACGTGTTGCCGTCAGAGGTTTCTCTGGCTACCCGACTTACAGATACGGTCTACTTAAATGCCCCACTCGTTTCAGCCGCTATGGATACGGTGACAGAACATCGTACAGCTATAGCAATGGCAAGATCTGGAGGTATTGGTATTGTACACAAAAACATGTCGATATCCGATCAGGCAAGAGAAGTGGAACGGGTCAAAAAATCAGAGTCTGGCATGATTATTGATCCAGTTACGGTGACTGAGCAGCAAAGTGTTGGTGAAGTAGAAGAGATCATGGCCATGTATAAAATTTCCGGCCTGCCCGTTCTCAGAGAGGGAAAGTTGGTGGGTATTGTCACCAATCGAGATCTCCGCTTTGTTTCTAATCATGAGATGCGGGTGAGTGATGTCATGACCAGTAAAAATTTAATAACAGTGCATGAGGGAATCAGTCTTGAACACTGCAAGGCCCTGCTTCACGAACACCGCATTGAAAAACTGTTAGTGGTTGACAAACAAAAGAATCTCAAGGGCCTTATTACCATTAAGGATATTGAAAAAATAAAAAAATATCCCTTATCTGCTAAGGATGATAACGGTCGCTTACTGGTCGGTGCAGCAGTTGGTGTTGGTTCAGATATGCCCAATCGAACCGAGGCATTAGTTGAGGCGGGTGTTGATGTCATTGTGCTGGATTCAGCCCACGGCCATTCAGCAGGTGTCTTGCAGGCAATCCGTGAGATTCGGGCTGGTTGGCCCGCTCTTTCCGTTATTGCTGGGAACGTTGCCACGGCAGAGGGGACAGCAGCCCTGATTGATGCTGGTGCCAATGCTGTCAAGATAGGGGTAGGCCCTGGTTCCATCTGTACCACCCGAATTGTTGCCGGTGTTGGGGTTCCTCAGCTCACAGCCCTGCAAAACGCCACCAAGGTTGCCCGAGAAAAGGGAATTCCTGTTATTGCGGATGGCGGCATCAAATTTTCCGGTGATATCTGTAAGGCCATTGGTATTGGTGCAGACTGTGTCATGATTGGTTCCCTTTTTGCTGGAACCGATGAAACTCCAGGCGAGACCTTTCTCTATCAGGGACGAAAATATAAGGGATATCGGGGCATGGGTTCCTTGGGTGCAATGAAGCAGGGTTCCAGTGATCGCTATTTTCAAAAAAAGGAAAGCGAGAGTTCCAAACTGGTTCCTGAAGGCATTGAGGGGAAGGTTCCCTATCGCGGCCCTATCTCTGAAATGATCTATCAACTCCTGGGCGGACTACGCTCTGGTATGGGATATAGTGGTGCCTCCACCATTGGTGAACTGCATAAGAAAGCGAAATTTGTTCGGATATCCTCGGCTGGTCTGCGTGAATCCCATGTACATGATGTTATCATCACCCGTGAGGCCCCAAATTATCGAACCGAGGAGCTGTAACAGTACAAGCTACGAGGTTGGATTCATTCAAAAATAGCACTGCTATGCATAATAAAAAAAACGATAAGATAATTATTCTGGATTTTGGCTCGCAGACCACCCAGCTCATTGCCCGTCGTATTCGTGAGCAAAAAGTCTATTCTGAAATACATCCTTACACCCTGCCTTTGGAGAAACTCAAGGCCATGCAGCCTGCTGGAATTATTCTTTCTGGCGGTCCAGCTTCTGTGTATGATGAGGATGCTCCAATCTCCGATCCTGGAGTCTTTGACCTCGGAGTACCTGTTTTAGGGATTTGCTATGGAGCCCAGCTTATGATGCAGCAGTTGGGCGGGCGGGTTGAAAAGGCTGATAAACGAGAATTTGGCAAGGCAGCCTTGATGATAGAGTATACGGCTGGCCTCTTTGCCGGTATGGAGCCTGCGCCAGCCACCCATCAGGTCTGGATGAGTCATGGTGATCGGGTGGAAGAGGCAGCACCCGGTTTTACAGCATCTGCTGGCAGTGAACACTCTCCTTTTGCGGCTCTGCGCCATACAGAAAAACCCTTTGTAGCTGTCCAGTTTCATCCAGAGGTGGCCCATACCCTAATCGGAACTGATGTGTTGCGCAACTTTGTCTTTGGGATCTGCGGCTGTGCAGCCAGCTGGACCATGCACTCCTTTATTGAGTCCACTGTGGCGGAGATCAAAGCAAGCGTGGGTGATGATCAGGTTATCTGTGCGCTTTCTGGCGGGGTTGACTCCACTGTGGTTGCGGCTATGGTCCACAGGGCCATTGGCAGCCAGCTCACCTGTATTTACGTCAATAACGGTTTGATGCGAATCAATGAGAGCGACACCATTCTTCGCTTTTTTCGGGAAAAGACCGATCTCAAAGTCATTGATATTCATGCTGAGTCCTACTTCCTAGAACGCTTAGAAGGCATTGCTGACCCAGAAGAAAAACGCAAGCGGATCGGCTACGGCTTTATTGAGATCTTTGAGCAGGAGGCAAAGAAACTTGGCAAGGTGAAATATCTAGCCCAAGGTACTCTGTATCCTGATGTTATTGAATCTGTTGTTTTCCGCGGCAAGGCCCCTATCAAATCCCATCATAATGTGGGTGGCCTGCCTGAGCGAATGCAACTCAAACTGATTGAACCACTCAGAGAACTTTTTAAGGATGAGGTTCGTGAACTGGGTCTGGAATTGGGTCTGCCTCAAGAGGCTATTTATCGGCAGCCCTTTCCTGGACCAGGTCTGGGAATCCGTATTATGGGTGCTGTGGATAAAGAACGTTTAGAAATTCTCCGCCAGGCTGATGTGATTGTGTTGGAGGAAATGAAAAGCTCAGGCTGGTACCGCAAGGTGTGGCAGTCCTTTGCCGTCCTCTTGCCGATTCAGACCGTTGGGGTGATGGGAGATGGTCGAACATACGAGCATGTTATTGCCATCCGTTCAGTGGACAGCCGTGATGCCATGACCGCTGACTGGTCGCAGCTACCCTATGATATTTTGGGCCGTATTTCCACCCGTATTATCAATGAAGTTCGTGGAGTCAATCGGGTTGTTTATGATATTTCCTCGAAACCGCCTTCCACTATTGAATGGGAGTAGTAAGCGGGAGTAACTCTTTATAGTATTCGTACTGACTGTACCAACGATCCCTTCCCCCTCAGATTACCTTTTGTAAGGATGCCTTTCTCTCATTTTAGCCAACGTTCAGGAATCTTGCAGGGAGGGGCATTTTTCAACAACAGAACTGCTGTTATGTGCTACTATAGCAAAAGAAAAAAAATCATTCTTTGATGTAACTTTGATGTAACTGTCATTTTGCAATCTAAAATAACGAAACTTTTTATCTAACAATATTATTTATGCTTAAAACAGGAATTTACGTAGACGCTGAAAATATAAAAATGAGCGGTGGCTATGGCATGCGCTATGATGTCCTTGTTGATCTTGCCAACACAGCCCCTTCCACCCTGTTACGTGCCAACTGCTATCTTGCTGAAGATCGAGAACGCACCAGCCGGGATGCTGAATATCGACAAAAAGTCTACTATTATCACGATATTCTTCGGCAATGCGGATTTAAGGTCATTAAAAAATATGTACGTCGCTATGAGGATGAAGATGGCAATGTCACCACAAAGGCCAATGCAGATATGGACCTGGCTATTGATGCCCTGTTGCAGGCCCGTAACTTAGACCGAATTATCCTGCTTACCGGAGACGGTGATTTTATTCGTCTGGTGACAGCAGTACAAAATATGGGCTGCCGGGTAGATGTCATCGGGTTTCACAATGTCAGTCGCGAACTGCGGGAAGTAGCAGATTCCTATCTTTCTGGTTTTCTTATCCCAGGGTTACTGCCGATCCAAGAAGAAAATGTCATCGGCGAAGGAGAGTGGCAGCGAGGCACTGTGGCAAACTTCAACGCTGACAGAGGTTTTGGTTTTTTTCGTTTCTTTCGCATGAAAAATAAACAGCTCATCTCAGAAACAGTCTTTTTTCACCTCTCCAAGTCCACTTTGGAGGGAGATTATTATTTTCAGGATACTACCCGCATTTTTGAATTTAGGATTGTTGAAAATCCTTCTGGTGAGGGGCGTTCCGAGGCATGGGATATTCGACTGGTCAAAGAGCCGTAAGTATTATCTTATAATTTTATAAGGCTATTTATTGCTCATTGCCCCACTTGCCTCATTCAGTGGGGCAGAATCTAAACAATACGTTTCCCTCTTCTGAGATGTTGATTGCTCAGAGGGTCAATTCACAAAAAAATTATGGATATCACTGCTGCCACTCTTAGCCTCCTGATCATGCTGATTGCCATTTACATTCTGGCGATTATGACTGACGAGTACTTTGTTCCCAGTTTGGACTACATTTCCCACCTCTTGAATCTGCCGCATAATGTGGCCGGAGCCTCGCTCATGGCTGTGGGATCATCTGCCCCAGAGCTGGCCATTGCCCTGACCGCCCTCTTTCAGGGCAATGGAGAACATAGCGACGTGGGCATTGGTACCATTGTTGGTTCTGCGGTTTTTAATATTCTCGTAATTACTGGGGCATCCGCCCTTGTCCGACCAGCAAAAATTACCCTTTCTGTGGTCATCCGAGACTGTCTGTTCTATGTGCTTTCTATTGGCTTACTGCTTATCACCTTTTTTGACGGCAAGATCTATCCGCTTGAAGCCTTCTCATTTCTTCTTGTCTATGTTGGTTATCTGATCATCCTCTATAAGTGGAATGCCTGGTTTCCTGAAGAGACTGGTGAGGTTGGTACAGAGGAGCAGCCATCTTCGCCCCTCAACGGAAACAGTGCAAACAGTGCAAAAAGTACTGAGGATAAACAGCGTTCCATCTTGGCTACTCTCAATCATTGGACAGCTCAAATGTTGGGCTTTTTTGCAGGCAAAGTTGAGCAATCCTATTTACGGGTTTTCCTTGTCTCCATTGCCGTTATTGTTGGCCTGAGCTGGATTCTGGTAAAAAGCGTTATTGTCTTTGGCGATGCCACCAACATCCCCCCGGTTATTGTTGCCCTCACTCTGCTCGCTGCTGGTACCTCTGCCCCGGATATGATTTCCTCTATGATTGTTGCCCGCCAGGGAAGAGGCGATATGGCTGTAGCCAATGCTGTAGGCTCTAATATCTTTGATATTCTGATTGGCCTGGGACTGCCTTGGCTTCTTGCTATGGGCATCGGGATGATGAATGGTGGTTCCGTTTTTGTGGAAGTTGGCATAGCTGATCTGCTCAACTCTACCCTCGTACTGCTTGGAACAGTCTTTATCCTGTTTATCTTTCTCTATACTCAACGCACTCTCAGTCGAATTGAAGGTGGCATTCTGATAGCACTTTATATAATCTATGTGCTATGGATTGCGCTGGGAGGGTGAAAGAAAAATTTCCAAGAGGTTCCAAGTTCCAAGAGGAGGCAACTTGCTGTTCCTCACTTGCTATTCCTCTTGAGACAGTAGGAAACAGCTCATGAAAATGCTCTGTTTCCTCTTCACTATCTCCCGGGTGTTCTGGACTTCCCGGCCTAGAATCTGCTATACACCTCTATACACCTGTTTCCCTCCGAAATAAGCGCATTTTCATGATGCATTTCCCATAAAGTACCTGCTATCCTATGTTTGCGTCGTTCTGAAAATTATTAATTGTAGTTTTAGTTTTTTATGAGAGGTTGTAGGGCAATATATTTACTCTGTGTTTCTGCTGTGCAAAATGTTATAATATACTTCATCCCTTTCTAGGAAAGATGTAGGGAAGATGACATATTTTGTTATCTCAATCTAAGGGCTGGGATAGACGTCTATATAAAAAAGGATCGTGGGAAATAGATTGCGCATTCTTTTTTTTTATTGTCATAATAGATTAAAAAGTAACGATACGCTCTCCCTTAAAGGAGGGAATCAGTTCTACACAATACGTAACGAGAAAATACGTAACAAGAATGGGACTTCCAAGAGTAGTCTTTCGGGTATGCGAGACAAATGACTGCCCAAAGTATCAGTATGGAGATGCATTTACCGTCTCTGGGGTAGCTATCATGATGGAGACTGCCGGCGACAGTTCTTTTGTCTGTACGACAGCTGTATACTCAAATCAGAGCAGAGATAATTGCGAAATACTCTATGGCGATTTGGTTAAAATTCTCATTAAATACGAGCGAGCCGATCAAATTCCAGACTGTCTTATATCCTGTTCAGGCTGCGTGGGAACGATTCGTCTTGAACACTCCACTACACATCCGTTGACCTTAGAACATGATGACCTGAGAAAACAACACAAGGATCTTGCCCCAATACTGAACAGAATCAGTAAATTTCCATTTTTTCGTAATATCAGTCCTAAAAACTTGTCAGAGATCTTGCAAAGTGCCGAGCTACAGGAGTATAAAAAGGATGAGATTGTTTTACGCAAGGGCGACCCAGGAGAAAATCTTTATATTGTGGTGAATGGGCAAGTCAATGTACTCAATGAAACCGGCATTTCTATTTCTCCTCTTGAAGAGGGTGAGGTCTTTGGCGAGATGAGTCTTATCTGTGATCAGGAAGTTGGATCAACGATTCAGGCATCCCAAGCTGTGCAGATACTGAGCATCCATCGGGAGCATTTTCAGTTTATCATGGATAAATACCCATCCTTGCATAGGTATTTTAATCGGTTGCTTGCCAAACGACTTGCTCGGTCAAATCAAATTCGTTCTGATGAATATGCTTCAGGAATGATTGGCAAGTTGGAGGAAATCCCTCCAGAGGCCCTTTTTCAAACCCTCCATGCCAACGCAAAAACCGGTATCCTGACGATCACGGAAGTACCTCATGGGACGGCACGCTTTTCCATGCGCCAAGGTGCTCTTATCAAGGCGTCCTATGCTGGCTTCAAGGGAAAACATGCTTTTTTTAAGATATTACGAGAAAAAAAAGGACGTTTTAAGTTTAATCCAGGGCTGCCTTCTGAGGACTTTGATGTCCCTGAAATTGGTTATTTTATGAAGCTGTTAATGGAAGGGCTTCAGCATATGGATGAGTTAGATGACGAGTTAGACGATGAGTTAGATAAATAGAAAAATGAGGAAGAGGGAGGGAAAAAGGAAGAGGAATATTTTCAGACAGAATGAAAAGTAGGTAGCTCAACAGGCAAGGAAGGGTATATCCATAGATATATCTATAAAAAATATCCTGCTCTACGAAGCGCAGGCTGAAATTTTTTCAGAGGATTCTACAAAAAATCGTATTTTTGGTAACCTGCTTACTTGCTTTTCATTATATTTTTTGGTATTAATTAACAAAATAAGGTGAATGTGAAGGGTGCCAAGATAAGAATATTTATTCTCTATTTTGTTACTCTTCCATTCTTTTGTCCAGACTAGGTAAACTGGACACTCTGTGAAAAAGGAGAGTGAAATGAAAAAAAGAAAATTGGTAGTTGGGAGCATTCTTTTGGCACTGATCGGTTTTACCACCGGTTCTGTCTATGCTCAACAACAGCAATCGTGCGACACCTGTCTTCCGCCAGGAGCAAATGGTGAATGCAGTCAGCCAACCACACCGCCGCCAGTGTGCGAACAGGCAGAATGTCCTGTTGAGGGATGTTTTCCGAAAATTGGACCAGGCGAATGTTGGTCGCAGTGTATTCATCCTGGACAGTTTAAAACGATTTGTAACAGCGTAGAAACAGGTACCTCCTGTCCTACACCTCGTGTTGAGCAGGACGGTGTTATAACGAAAACTGTTAATAAAACCGTTCGGGAAAAATGTTACGGTCTGAGAAGACCTGTTAATTGTAAGGAAAAACGGGTTGGTTGGACGTATAGACTTGTTACGCCGCCGCAGACAGAAACCATAACCTACACTACCTGTGAAGAGCAGGAGGTCCCTGCTGTATACGACACCGTAACCGATACGATGAGGGTCGAGTACGATGAACCGTTTGGCAAGCCTGCCAAGGAAGGAAAAACAAGAGTAAAGGTTCGGGTTAAATCAGAATGGGATCATCTGTTCAGAAAAGATTCCTCCTGCTTAAACTGTGCTGATGTCTGTCGAGAGACAGAAGAAGCTGAATATGATTGGATTACCAGTTATACATGTCAGGGAAAAAACCAGCAGTGTTCCTTTGGTCACAGGAAACAATACGCAACCTGTTCGTATGAAGTGGAGCGATGTATGAAGCCGCAACTTCCTCCGGCCAGTGTAGCCTGCGAGACTCGTCAGGTTGAGGTGACAACAGCCCCTGTGTATGAAAAAGTTCCCGTGATTGTCGAGGTGTGTAGCGCAGGCAAGGTACAGAAAATTCCTGTTGATCCTGTCATAGATACTGTGAGTTGTTCTGTACCAGACTTCAGAGAAATCTGTACTCCGGGTGAAACAACCAGAGAATGCGTTGCCGAGAAGGTTCAGGTTTGTGAGCCGTTCCTCGAATGGCGTAAAGAGCAGTTCTGTAACTATGATAACCAAGGACAGTTTATCAGAAAAGTCCAGATGGCGTTGGAAGAGGAAGGTTTTGATCCTGGTCCGATTGACGGCCTGTTAGGAGATCAGACAAGACAAGCTATCCTGTCCTTCCAGCAGCAACGAGGACTTGCTCAGGGTGGTACGCTGACCCAAGAGACTGTTCAAGCATTAGGTGTTCGAGAGTAAAACGTAACATAACGTAGTTTAACTTAACAAAAAGCGGGGGCATAATTTACTATGCTCCCGCTTTTTTTTGTACCCGGTGTTGAAACACCTGGCTATTTTCGGCAGTCCCTCCGGGACGCTCTTTTCCGAATATCCCTGCCCTGGAGTCCTTTGGAGGGGCGATTGATAATGGCCCACCGTTATTAACGATGGGCAGCAAGGATGGGAGAGTTTTTAAAAAGCATAGGAAAACGACAAAACAGCATCCACCAGATCCTCTGAAAAACTTGTGCCTACATTCACCTTGAACTGTTCATTCATGCTCACACCGCCACCCAAGGTATAGTACACTGTATCAGAATCAATTGCCTGAAAGCCGTCATGATCAGGAACAGAAAATATACCAGCTCGTAACTGATACTGAGAGGAGTTGGAGATATCAAAACTTTTTTCTATGCCAAGGCGAAAAATCATTCCATCATCTATGGTTTCATCCATAGTGATATCTTTAGTGGTGGCATCCTGAAGCACGGAATACTCAACCATGTCCATCTGTGCAGAAAATAACCAACCGTTAAGGGGTTTCCAAGCAATACCAATTCCCCAAACATCAGGGATATCAAAAGTTACATTGTCGTCAGTACGTATCTCATCGCATACACCGAAAGCATCGCAATATGTTTCCGTGTTCATATTAGGAATGGTGAAATTTGCCCCTTGACGATAAGAGACACCTATGGAGATATCTTTCATGGGCTTATACAATGCACCTATAGCGAACGTAACGTCAGTATCATCGCCTTCCACACGACTTTCAAATTCAATTCCCTCATCAAATATGTTGTTGTTGTTAAAAATATTAGTGTTCCATCGCTCACACATGCTGGTATCCAATTTTTCCAAATTCACCGAAGCACCTACAGAGAAGATACCCTCGAAATTGAACGCTCCGGCCAAGCCATAAGAATCCTTTTGATAATCATCAATTTCTTTTTTTGATATAATTTGCTGTTGAGTGAAAAAGACTGGCACCGGACCAACATCTTGCATATCAGCCGCTTCAAAGCTTGAATTTTTATAATAAACCGAAGTTACTATCTGTCTTGGAATAATGGGCAAGGTAAGTCCAATAAAAGAAAAATCGGTTATATCGTTATCAAAGGTTCTCATTTCCTCTAAATCCGGTGGTCCAGGAAAATCTGCATAGTTGTCGCGATAATCTGTTTCATACGAAGAGTATCGCAGGTTAGCTGTTAACTCAACACGTTGCATGGTTGCCAAACCTGCTGGATTGATGAGGGTTGCTGCTGAATCATCCACCACAGCAACAGTGGCGTTGCCCATACCCAGTGATCTTCCGTCAACTGCTTCAAACGGTTCCAAATCAAATGGAATATGAAGGGCCCAAAAGGACGAATCTGAATTTATCTGATTAGGATTGCCCAAAACAATATGCTGAGGAGCAAATACAGCGGTTACAGCAGTGCAGGCCATAAAAAAAATCGACGCTTTATATCCAGTCATCTTTTTTCTCCGTTTTAAATGAAATAAAAAAAACCCTGAAGGATTCATTTCCCTCAAGGTTTTCTTGCAAAAGTACAATAAACAACATGTTTTTTAAACTGTTCAATCGTCCATATCATACGAACAGCATCCGCCTCGGCTTGCAGGATAGTATAGATCAAAGTTATGACCAGCAGCGTATACCGGACATATATTTTTTGCCTTACCGACAAAGCTTGATTCGCAACTCATTCTATAGGCTTCACCGCAAATCAAATTTGGCCGATCATCCAAGCCGTCAAATTGAGCAGGCTGCCCAACAACTTCCGAGACAGCACAAAATATTTCTGCTGACCATTCACCAGAAGCCTGACCGATCATGCCGCATTCACTGGAACAGTTATCAATTATATCGTCTAACGTATTGACCAGACCATCAATATAACCGTTACCAAAGTCCACAGCCATCCTGCCTCTGAATCTTCCGCTTCTAATATCTCTGGTCACTCTGTCCACACCGTCTCCAATAATCTGCATGAGCTGATCTGCCTTATTACAATTTCCACCAAGATTTCTCCAAGAACTGCTCACAAGCGTAGATGATGTTTTTTTAGCCATTCTATAGAAAACACTTTTACGACTAGCTGTTGACTGCGTTGCAAAGCCAATAATAAACAAAAAAACGAAGATTGAGCAAAAGAATGATGTTTTCTTCATCACAGACATACCTTTGTTATAGATTGATATATTTCGATTTCCCGTTAGAACCAGCTAGTATCTGAACAGACGTTGTTAAACCGAGAAGATCTAAAATTTAAGTTAAAGGTATCTGCAAATGCGCTCTGTACCTCGGCTTTACAGGACCTTCCGCGGGAGGTACAGATCTCATAAGGATAAGAAATCTCCAACACAACATCTGCCACCTGCTCTACGGATATGTGCCACTGTCCTAAGCTGGTCTCGCATGCCTTAATAAATGGAACCAATGTGCTGACAACAAAACTGGATTGAAAACAGACCATATGATGTTCTTTATTAATTCTATCAACCTCACTGTAATACGACTGAATCAATGTCGGTAAAAACTCTCTCAGAATCACTCGACTGGAATAATTCGACCTGATTGACCGTAATGATTTAGATAAGATATTCGGCATATACTGATCGCGAATTTGTTCCCAAGGGATACCTTCTGCGTATAAACTCTTATATATTGTTTTTACTGCTGATCTGGCAATATAATCTGCTGCTTTGCTGGCATCACTGGTAGTATAACTGGTATTATTATAACGAGAACTATAAGCAGATCCTGGACCGATAAAGAGAAAAAAGCAGAAAAGCGCAAACATGAAAATTAACATTCTATTCTTCATAACGTCGTTACCTCATTAAATTTTAACTATCAATAATTTGTGTATATTGCATATATTATGCATATACATAAAAATACCGCCACCATCTTTGATGCTGACAGTATTTTGTTACTTAAAAGAATGCAAGCCGATACTTTTTTTCTTATAAATAGTTATAAGTTGCACCTAATTAAAGGTGGGTGTATCTACCCTACCACAAGCGTTTTCAAAAAGAAATTGAAAGTGCCTACTATATCTCTGCAAGCTCTTGACCCATTAGTCAACTTGACAGTGACAGTCTTTGCACTACCAAGTTTCCTGTTTACCACACCCGTTTGTGGATGTGTTTTACTGGTATATTCTTCGGTGTTTATTACCACACAACAACTTTTTTTCAAGGTGTTAATTATCATCAAGCTCCATTAATAGATCACAAAATCAAAACCTGAGATATTATACTACAAATTTAGGCTGGAGCGAAAAAAATATTTTGTAGACAATGCCCGCCTAAAAAATACTTGAGAATTTGACGACTAACATAAGAGTATATGAATAAATTATTGTTTTTCTGTCAAGAAAAAAACGAATAAACAGAGAACACCGCAGACATTCAACAGACATCATATAAATAATCAAACATAACCGATCCGGTTATAACTTACTGATACATTGAATATACCTGGTATGTCAGGATACAGACATGGCATGAGTTTCCAGCATTTACCGCAACAGGCCAACAATCTCCCCATCATCAGGAAAGCGACCGGTTGCATGTTTAGAAAAAATCTGTTGACCGTCTACACAGACAGTGAACACACCGCCTGAACCCGGAATAAGTTCAACCTCTGCACCTAACTCCTTTTTTAACTGATCCTCCAGACCGGAGGCTCTGGGTTTGTAATTTCAGGATATGCAGTATTCAATAGTTATTCTCATAGGTTTCTCCTTATTGTCTTGTTATTTCTGTTGAATTCCTGCTAATATGATGCGGGAACTGTGATGAACCTTACAGCCTTTTTTTACTCAAGAACAAAACGATACGCAAGAAATTTTCGTAGTTGACTGTGTACGATAATAATACGATGCCAGCACGCTATTTAACCCAATTTTTCGATCAGTTGGCGATGTCCAGCAGGAAAGGCAAAAGTAGGCAGTTCATTGAACGTAACCCATTTGTACTGGCTTGCGGCATGGAGAACAGGTTCTGGTTGTATTTTTTTTCGGCTATCCTGCAAGGTGCAGAAAAAGGCATCCAAGGTAACCCGGTACTTTGTATAATAATGAACTACTGTGGCAAGAGGCCGCAAATCAGTGACCTGAAACTCTGTTTCTTCTCTAATTTCTCGGACAGCGGCCTGCTCAGAGCTTTCCCCCTCCTTGATTCTTCCCCCAGGAAATTCCCATAAACCACCCCAGACATCATTTTCCAGCCGTTGCTGAATATAGAAACGGTTGCTATGTTGGATAATGCCGCAGGCCATAAAGATATCAAGCTGCTTTTTCTTTTTTCCAGGAATCGGACGGAGATCAACAATATCTTTTTGATATGCCTGACAGTACTGCTGAACAGGACAGGTTGAACAGGCTGGTTTTTTGGGTGTGCAGATCAAGGCCCCGAATTCCATCAGGGCCTGATTAAAGTCCCGGGCATTCTCTTGAGGAAGAAGTTCAGCGCATCGTTGGATAAGGAGTTTTCGAGTTGCTGCCTGTTTGACCGGTTGATCAATATCATCAAGGCGACAGATGACCCGTTCTACGTTGGCATCCACCAGCGGCACAGGACGGTTAAAGGCAATGGAGAGCAGGGCGGCTGCTGTATAGGGTCCAATGCCGGGCAGGGCAAGGAGTTGCACCTCATTATCTGGTACCTTTCCTCCGTATTCCTGCATCAGGATTGTAGCGGTTTTTCGGATGTTTCGCACCCGGCTGTAATAGCCTAATCCTTCCCATGCCTTGATAACCTCCTGTTCTGAAGCTGCTGCCAAGGTTGGGATATCAGGGAATTGCTTTATCCAGTTCTTGAAATACGTTACCACACGCTCCATCTGGGTTTGCTGGCCCATGATTTCAACGATCCAGACATGATAGGGGGAGTATTTTTTACGCCAAGGTAGGGGCCGCTGATTTTCAGTGAACCAAGCAAGAAGGTTGTGGGTAAGACTGTGGGTAATCGTGATGTTATCACGCATAGCGTTGCTGGGTTGCTGGGGAAGGGAGACGGTCATTTTCTTTAGTTGCGCTATTTTTCTTCATACTTCTTCATACTGAAGCAGCCATAAACGCCACTGCTCACTCTTCCCTCGATGCAGCATCTGCACCTTGTTCGCTGGGAGAGCCGCCAGCAGATCAGGCTCCATTCCAGGAAGAAAGCCAGAAACCATATAGATCCCAGAATGCCAAAAGCCTTGATCATTGAACAGATTGATCAGCAGTCCTTTGTAGAGATTGGTGATGACCAGATCATAGCTTGTCTCCTGCATCTCTGGCAACCCTGTCATGAGATCGAACTGTTGAACTGTCACGATATCAGCACAGTGATTGCGTTCAACATTGGCCTGGGCCACGTCCACGGCCAGCGGATTATTATCTAAAGCTGTTACCTTATTTACACCGAGTTTGGCAGCCGCTATACTGAGAAGTCCTGTGCCTGTCCCCAGATCCAGAACACTGTTGATCTGCATACCAGACTCCAGAAGAAAAAGTTCAAGAGTCTCCAGACAGAGCCAGGTAGTGGCGTGAAAACCAGAACCGAAGATAACACTCGGGTCCAGCACAATCTCTATCTTGTCTTTATCCTGCTCATCCGACGCATCCGATATTTCCCAGACTGGTCGAACCCGCAAGGTTTTGGTGGAAAATGAGGTGATCTTGACCCCTGCCTCCCAATCCTGATAGTCAAGATCTGCCTGATAGACAACTGAGGCCCGGATTTCCTGGCAGAGAGCTTGGATAAACGCCTCTTTGGCCTGATGAAAAAAGAGAATGGCTGTATCGTCTTCAATCCAGATGCCAATCAGATCTGGGTCGTTAATCGGCGGCAGGTTGCGGTGATCCAGATAGTAGACATAGAGGCGTTTATACTTTGTATATGGTGGTTTAAGCATAGTGATTTGTTCTATCTATAATTCCGCACCTGAAAACTACAGGATCAAAAGATTATTTTATTATTTTTTAGGTTGTTTTCCAATGCAGATCTTCAAAGGAAGAATAGAAAGTTTACTACAGCAACCAGGAAAAATCACAAGCTTTCTGAAAATATCCTGTGCATAATACTGTCAACATGTTAAATTGATATCAAAAAGAAGAGTAAGAAAAAATAACCTGTATCCGCAGAGTTTCATAACAGGAACAGTAAAGAAATATACTCCTATATCCTATACTCTACCCCTATACTTTTACTTCTGAAACGAGTTTCGCTTCTTTCATGTCTGATTTTTTTCATACTTTTAATTTTTCCCGTTCTATTCGCTGGCAGGACTTTGTCGATATCCTGATAGTTTCCTTTATTATCTATCGCACAATCCTGTTAATTCGAGGAACTCGGGCAGTACAGATGCTGATCGGCATTTTACTGGTGAGCTGTGTTTACTTTCTCTCTATCCGGCTGGATTTGCTGACCTTACAGCTCCTGCTCCGTTATCTTCTCAGTTCGATACTGTTAATATTAGTTGTTATATTTCAAGATGATATCCGTCGAGTGTTGACAGAGATGGGCAAGGCACCTTTTTTAAAAAAGCAAAAAATGGCTGCCCATGATCTCTCGGAAATTATTTCTGCAGCAGTGTACATGGCGCGACGGCGTATAGGCGCCCTGATTATCATTGAACGAGATACCGGTTTAGCCGAGTACATTGAAACTGGTTTTATTCTTGATGCCAAGTTACTGGAAGAGTTGTTGGTTGCTCTTTTTTTTCCTATGTCGCCCATGCATGACGGTGCAGTCGTGATCAAGGAGGGAAGGATTCATTCAGCGGCATGTCTGCTTCCCCTGTCAAAAAATCCTGAAATTAACAAACGCTATGGAACTCGCCATCGAGCTGCCTTGGGCCTTTCTGAAGAAACTGATGCCGTGGTCATTGTTGTTTCTGAGGAAACTCAGGAGATTTCCATTGTGCAAAACGGAAATATTACGCCTATGCGAGATGAGATCAAGCTGGAAGCCCGTCTCAAAGAGATACTGTTGATGAATTCCCGTAGCCGATCCCTCTGGACAAAAAAAAAGTCAGATACCCCAGACTCTCCAGATTCATCCCTTGATGGTTAAACAGTGACTATTTGGAAGAAAAAAATAAATTATAAAGATATCATGCTCAAACTGGTTTCTCTGGCTCTTGGCATCTTAGTTTGGTTTCTGGCCGTAGGTACAGATCAAATGGACACCAGCCTGCGCATTCCAATAGAGGTATTAAATCTTCCTAAAAATTTAGTTATTTACAATCAGTATCAAAAAGAGATCTCCGTTACTCTGCGAGGGCCACGGGGCATTATCCAAGAGGTCCGCAACCGACCGCCAGCATTATCGCTTGATCTGTCAAAGGCTGAACCTGACACCATTGTTTTGAATACGGAAACCCTTACCTTTCCTCTGCCAAGTGGTATTTCCATTGTACGGATGCAACCCGCAAGTATTACCTTGTCCATTGATAAGCTGGTGGAACGAGAGATTCCCATTACAGCTGTTACCGAAGGTTATGTGGCAGACGGATATATCTTAAAAGAAGTTTCACTGAATCCAGAGAATATCCTTGTTGCTGGACCAGAAAGTCTTATCAGTCAGGAACATACCCTGAAAACCTATGTTATTAATCTGAGCGGCCTGAATCATTCAACTACCCTACCGGTACACCTTGATCTTTCCCCGGAATTTATGGAGCTGATAGGCGAAACCACGGTTGTTGCTAAACTAACAGTGACAGATAGATTTGTTAAGAAAGAGATTCGGAGGATTCCCATCAATATTCGTGATACTGAACAGGATGTACAGGTGCAGCCCAATGCGATCACTGTGGTTGCCGGTATTCCTGAAAAGTTGATCAGCGAGACACCGGTACTTTCCATGCTTTTCAGGGCCTCTGTCAGCGCCGGACCAGGTACCTTTCCTCGGCAGGTCGCAGTGACAGTCAACGGGGTTACTGTTCCTGGGCATGAGGCAATTCAGATCATCTCGTACAGCCCTACAGATGTACAGATTTCTTTGATAGAAAAAGAGAGTAAACAGGCAGTCTCTTTGCAAAAAGATTAAAAAAATTTATCAGAAAATAAGGCCAATTAGGCAAGGATTATGCGACAACTTTTCGGAACTGACGGCGTGCGCGGGGTGGCTAATACCTATCCCATGACCACAGAAATAGCCATGCAGCTCGGCAGGGCGATTGCCTTTATTGTGAAAAATAATACCAAACGTCACCATATTGTTATTGGCAAAGATACAAGGGTTTCCGGCTATATGATCGAAAATGCATTAGCAGCTGGAATCTGCTCAATGGGGGTTGATGTCCAGCTCCTCGGCCCTCTGCCCACTCCAGGAATCGCCTTTATCACCACCTCCATGCGAGCTGATGCCGGAGTGGTTATTTCAGCCTCTCATAACCCCTTTCAGGATAACGGGATTAAAATTTTTTCCAGAGATGGCTTTAAGTTGCCTGATGAGACAGAGCTTGATATTGAGGATCTTATCTTTTCTCAGAAAATGGCTGCACTTAGACCAGTGGCTGATGAGGTGGGTAAAGCTTCCCGAATTGACGATGTGTGTGGCCGGTACATTGTCTTTCTTAAAAACACCTTTCCTGATAAGTATACCTTAGATGATTTTCACATTGTCCTTGACTGTGCGCATGGAGCCACCTACAAGGTTGCCCCCTATGTCTTTGCTGAATTGGGCGCTCAGGTGACCTGTATTGGTGTTGATCCAGATGGAAAAAATATTAACCATAACTGTGGCGCACTGCACCCAGAGGTGATGGCGGAAAAGGTCAAACAGCTTGGGGCAGATATTGGTTTGGCCCTTGATGGCGATGGCGATCGGCTCATTGTCTGCGATGAAAAGGGGCAGATTGTGGATGGTGATCATATTATGGCCATCTGTGCTGCTGATCTGCTCCAGAAAAGAAAGCTGAAAAAGAAGACCTTGGTGGCAACAGTCATGAGTAATATGGGGCTGGAAAAGGTTATGACCGATCTTGGTGGAAAGTTTGTGCGAGCCAATGTCGGGGATCGTTATGTTGTGGAAACTATGCGGGCCAAGGGCTATAATTTTGGAGGAGAGCAGTCCGGGCATCTGGTTTTTCTTGATCATAACACCACTGGCGATGGCATCCTTGCTGGTCTCCAGTTGCTGGCAATTATGATTAAAAAGAAAAAGCCGTTATCTGCGTTGGCTAACATTATGACCTCATATCCCCAAGTGTTAGAAAATGTCAGGATGTCCAGCAAAATTGCACCTGAACAGATCCAAGGTTTTCCAGAAGCCTTGCAGGCCGCAGAAGAGCAACTTGGTCAACGAGGGCGCATCTTAGTACGACCTTCTGGAACTGAACCTGTTATCCGGGTTATGACGGAGGGAGAGGATGAAAAAGAAATTTCTACCATTGCTTTGGAGCTTTGTGATGTTATCCGGCGGGCTGATCGGAGTTGATATAAAAAAATGTGTTGTTTTCGAGGTTTGGTTGCGAGTGTGCAAGATGGGCAAGAACTGTAGTATCCTCTCCAAAATCCAGGGTAAGACGTATTTTTTAGCTTCTTGACGTGTCGCAACTTACCGAATTTCCGAATACGAGTTTTTTCGTTAACGAAATCTACCCTGACATTTGGAGAGGATACGAACTGTATGCCGAAAAATTTGAAAGGAGGAAAACGGTTATGGGGAAAATTTATGCTTTATCGGTCGGGATTAACGATTATTCACCGGCAGTTGGGAAATTGCGGGGCTGCCTTAATGATGTTGAGGCCCTGAAAGATTACCTCAGTAACACTTTTGGTCAGAACAGACTCTGTTTTGAAACTTTAACGGACAGCGACGCCACCCGAGAGAATATCATCAAACTGTTTCGTTCGGGCGTATTTACGAGTTGGGGGACAGTTAAAACGATGGACTATTATCGACCGCTCCTTCAGGGCGGGGATATTCGGGAATAGCGTCCCAGAGGGACTGCCGAAAATAGCCCAGTGTTTCAACACCGGGTACAAAGAATTGCCTCCCCCCTAACTCGTAGATGCACCCATACAAAACCGAATAAGGAATACATCGCTAAGAGAGAACGCTGGCAACAGGGAAAAAATAGTTATTGAAATGAACAAAAAAGCAGGCTAAGTTCTTGAGAAGAGCAACACGGATCAAATGAAATCGACATGAAAGGATGCTGGGAGAGAACGCAAGTTGTCTCAAGTTATGAGGTGAACAATGCTGGGAAAAATCTTTTGGGGAATGGTTATCCTCCTGTTTATCGGAATACTGGTGATTCCGTTTATCCTGCCCTCGTACTATGCCCGTCAGGCTGAAGCGGGATATTACAACGACTATCAGGACAACCGCGGGAGCAATGGAGGTGTTTATTTCAACAGCAGCCGCAAGAAACACTACTCAAGAAGTGTTCGTTCTTCAGGCGGTTCTCGCAGCTATCGCAGCGGTAAATAATTTTCTCAGATGCCTTCTGATTCATTTCGTCTGACCGGCCCACGGGCAGCCGTCTTACAGGTCTCCGTGCTGGTGGTCGCCCTCTGCGGCATTGTTTACGAACTGCTCATTGCCACGGTTTCTTCCTACCTGCTTGGAGATTCGGTTCGCCAATTCTCCATTACTATTGGCCTGTTCATGGCAGCAATGGGGCTTGGGGCCTATATCACCCGCTTTGTGAGTACCCACCTCATTGCCCGTTTTGTCATCATTGAAATTCTGGTGGCCCTGGTTGGCGGTCTTTCCACGGTTATCCTCTTTCTGGTCTTCCCCTGGTCAGGATGGTATGAACCTACCATGTACGGGTTGATTGTCATCATTGGTACCCTGGTGGGTATGGAGATCCCCTTATTAACCCGAGTACTCAGTGAAAACGGCGATCTTCGTCGCTCCATTGCAGATGTCCTCTCCCTGGACTACATTGGCGCATTGATCGGCTCTGTGGCCTTTCCGCTGTTTCTCTTGCCCTTTCTTGGCCTGTTCCGGGCAAGCTTTGTTATTGGTTTTTTTAATGCTGGCGTGGCCTTATTTAATGTTGCCTTTTTCTCAACGCTCCTTGATTTTCCCAAACGCTATGCAGCCTTAGCTGTCTTAGTCTGCACGCTCCTGATTTCAGTACTGATAACCAGCGAACAGATTACCGCCTTTGCTGAGGGCCAGCTCTATGCGGATCGCATTATCTTTGCCCAACAGACCCGGTATCAAAAAATCGTCTTAACCAAGGAAGACGGCACCAACCACCATCGTCTCTATCTTGACGGCCATATTCAGTTTGCCGAATCAGATGAGTACCGCTATCATGAGGCATTGGTCCATCCGGTGCTGTCTGTTCCTGGCCCTCGCAACAAGATCTTGATTCTCGGCGGTGGAGACGGCTTGGCAGTGCGAGAGGTCCTGAAATACCAGGATGTACAACAGATTACCTTGGTTGATATTGATCCAGCCATAACGCAAATCAGTTCCACCTTAGCCCCAATCAGTCGCCTCAACCAAGGTGCCTTGCAAGACCCACGGGTCAGTATTCGCAATGTGGATGCCTTTGCCTTTCTGCGTCAGAGCAAGGAGATGTTTGATCGGGTGATTATCGATCTGCCGGACCCGCATAACGAGGCATTGAGTAAGCTGTACAGTGTTGAGTTTTATACCCTGCTGCTCCGGAGAATGGCTGTTGCTGGTCTCGTGGTCAGTCAGTCCACCTCGCCCCTGATGACCAAAGAGACCTTTCAGGCAATTGGGGAGACCATGCACAGTGCTGGCCTTGAGGTTCTTCGCTACAAGGTGAATGTCCCCTCGTTTTCCGGGGATTGGGGCTTTACCCTTGCAGGTCGTTCTGGCTATCTGCCCACCGCCTTTACCATCCCGGAAGGCAAAACCCGTTTTCTCACCAGTCAGGTCATGCAGGCGGCAACGATTTTTGCCAAGGATGAACAGGTAACCTCGACCCTGACCAACTCTCTTTTTGAACCCAAACTCTATCTGACCTATAACCGGGAAGCTGCCCGTTGGTAAACTTTTCTATAAGGAGAAGCATGTAATGATTACTTTTACAGAAACTGTTGAGCTGTACTACGGTATGCTGTACATTGTTCTGGGAATTGCCGTGCTGGCACTCAGTAAACTTGCTGTCAACTTGATGACTCCGTACAAGATCAACAAGGAGTTAATTCATGCGGATAATCATGCCTTGGGCGTTACCCTTGCTGGCTACTATGCTGGCGTGGTGATCATCTTTCTCGGCTCTGTTGTTGGCGGCAGTTCAGCAAAAACAGCAAGCATTGAAAGCCTCCTTGTTGAGGCCGGGATTGATCTCTTCTATGCCGTGTTTGGGATCATTGCCCTTAACCTTTGCCGCAAGGTGGTTGATCTAGCTATTCTCTATAAATTTAGCACAGTCAAAGAGATCATTACGGATCGAAACGTGGGAACTGGAGCCGTAGAAGCCGGGGCTATGATTGCAACGGCCCTGATGATCGCCGGAGCAGTCAACGGTGAGGGCTCGTTTCTCAGCACTGTGGTCTTCTTTTTTCTTGGCATGGGCCTGCTCATTCTGTTCAGTCATTTTCATGCCTTGCTCACCCCCTATGATGATCACGATGAGATTGAAAAGGATAACGTGGCTGCGGGAGCTTATCTTGGATTTTCTCTGATCGCACTCGGGATTATCGTTCTCAAGGCCACAGTTGGAGATTTTATCAGCTGGACCTATAATCTGTCCTGGTTTGCCGGCTATGCTGTGCTGGGGTTTCTCGGACTGGCAGTTTTGCAAAAGATGATCCTCATAGTCTTTCTGCCTGGGGCCAATATTGAAGAGGAAATCAGCCGCGACCGAAATATGAACATTGCCTGGATTGGCGGCACCCTGAGCGTCGGTATTGCTGCATTTATCTTTTTCATGCTCTAACAAGCATTCTATTCATCCTATGAAGCATAATCAAAAGAGAAGTTGGATATCCTGGCTTTGCCGTCTGTTCTTGGGAGGCCCTGGCTGGAAGGGTCAGGTCGTCAAGGTACTGGACGGTGACACTCTGCACGTCAAGAAGAGAAGAAAAATAGTTAAGATACGATTGTACGGGGTTGATTGCCCAGAAACAAAGCAGCGTTGTGGTTCAGAGGCAACCACCTTTGCCACCAAGCTCGTGGCAGACAAAAAGGTACGGGTGGAAACAGTACATACCGATCAATATGGTCGCACTGTTGCCTTGGTCCGTGTTGGTCGCAAGATGCTCAACCGAGAACTGGTCAGGGCTGGTTATGCTTGGGTCTACCCGGCCTATTGCAAAAGACAACCGCTCTGTAATGAACTGAATGAACTGCAAGCAAGGGCAAAAAAGAAGAGGAAAGGTCTTTGGCAGCAGAAGCGACCGTTAGCCCCTTGGACCTGGCGAAAGAGAAGAAAATAATCTGCTATGGAAAATGGTTCTGTATTTCACGCTGCACTCTCATTTAAAGATGTAGGTGCGGATCTTGGTGATAAGAAGTTGTTACAACAGGTGGCAGAGCGAATAGTTAAGCATTTTCGTTTGAATGTGGTGGATGTGCATTGGCATTACTACTCTCCCATTGGCATCACCGGGGTCTATGTTCTCCAGCAGTCCAGCCTGACCCTGCATACTTGGCCAGAATTTAACAAGCTGGTCATTGATGTCACCACCTGCGGCTCTGCGGTCGATCTGGAAATTATCCTGCCAGAGTTAAAGGCTGCGCTGTCAACTGATACGGTGTTGCTTTCTGCTGAGGTGCTGTAAATTTCTCTGTACCTCTCTCAGTATGAACCGGTCATGTCAGGGGAATCTTATTTGCTTTTGTAATTCTGATCAGAAAACGCAGGGCTTCATTGACCGATTCAGCGTCGGGGAAGATTTCAGCCACGTTGTTCTCTTCGTGACATGCACCAAGAGTCATCGTTCAGCAGGTTGGAACTCGTTGTAATCACAGACGACCAAGCTTACCTGCCGCTATGGAACGCAGCGGAATAGCGGTCAGGTAGAACGCCTTGTTAGGCATTCTCGAATATCAGCTATCCGCCACAGCCCGAGCGATTTGTCTGAAAAATTGCCGCCACCTTCCGTACAGCCTTCGCTTATCACTTTTAGCGGTCTAGGCAGCATAAAGGGAGCAAGTTCTAAGTTAAGGGTACGCCACTGACCTGTTGCAATATCATGATTGTCAGTTCTTCTCGTAAATGTTGTGGTGAGAATGTACTTGGACTGACTATTACATAAATTTTTTAAAGCACAAAAAATGTCCTCAAAAGAAAGATGCACGAGGCAATCTCGACAAAAGACTAAATCCACCTTCGGCAATTCATCTGTGATTAAGTTTAGTGTCTGAAAATGCACGCCATGCCTCTGGTATTGTTCTATGTTCTTTTCTATCAGCTCATTGACAATATCTGCGCCGGTGTAATCTATGCCAACAAAATCAACGTTCTTCATCCAGTAAAAATCGCCGCATGGAATGTCCAATATTGTTGAGATTCCGAAATCGCTAAACACGGCTGGAAGTTTATTAACAATAATTCGAGTTTGGTGAACATCCGAACCAGGTCCCGAAGCCGAAGCCGAATTCTTGCCCCATTTGTTATTTTTGTAAATATCAGTAAACACTTGGTCAGTATCTTTCGCTTTCAATTGATAACATTGATAACTGATATATCGGTTGCGCAACATTCTGTACACAGGAAGCAATAAAGGTACTTTCTTTGCAATTTCCTTTACCTTTGCCATGATGGTGTTCCTCTTTGTTTTTGAGAGCCTAACAGTGTTAATAAGTGGAATCTCTCCATACTATCAAGCATAATAGATTCCGTAAACGTCCCCTTATTCCTTACACCCGCACATCCAACACATCCGCCAGCCGTCCGTAATACTGATCCAGCACCAAATCCAGCAACGCAGCATAGTCATTCACTCTGACCGTAAGGCTGCCGGACAGTATACTTTGCATCAGAATCAGACGAACGTTGCCGCAGCCACATGGAACCGGCGGGACAGTGCCTTTACATAATCCACTGTGAGCGACCGGGTTCCGGCCAGGATGTCGGTCAGCAGGGATTCGTCGCCTATCTCCGGGAGATCTGCGGCAGTCAGGCCATGTTCCTCCATCAGGAAGCGGAGAATATCCGCACCGCAGGCATCAGGCGTTGCAAAGTGCTGCTCTTCGTAGGCAAAAAGCAGCATACCCAAAGTGTCTGTCAGATCATATAAAGGATGATTTTCGTCCTCTCCGACAATATCCAGCAGACTGTTCAGGGCTTCCGCAGCCTGTTCATACTGCTGCTCATCCCGAATCGGGAAAAAGGGAATAAGCGTATGCAGATTCCCCCATGCCGCTGTAAGCGGTTGTATAGCAAGAGTCATTGTTTCCACCTCCCACGGTCGTATTCGGCATGCGTCAGCACCTGCCGGACATACGCTTTCTGCCGATTGAAATGAAGTGCGGCGATCAGTCGATACTTATTGCCCCCGATGTTGAATACGTAAAGGTCTCCGACTTAGTTCTGATCTGTGGAAAACATACCCGCCTTCTCACACCCCCACCCTCACATCCAACACATCAGCCAACCGTCCG
>QYLO01000032.1 GCA_022766165.1 Candidatus Electrothrix gigas | reverse complement strand
ATCCAGCTCAAACACTCGAACAGCTTGCTTCCAAGGTAAAAGAATCCGTCATTTCTTTGGCTCCCTCGAAAAAGCACATGGTAGGCAGAGATCTTGGTCAATTGGAAGCAAGTCCATCATTGCAATATAGAGCTGCCGGGTGATTAAGTTACTATGATTTAAAATACAATTTAAGGAAAATGTGTCAAAATAAAAAAACTGGATCATCGAGTACAAGCAGCTCGCTTCCACTGCGCAGAAGATGCAATCAAAGCAGGCGAAAAATTAGCCAGCAAATGGAAGACCCACAGCCTATCATCGTATGAAATCATAGAACATAAACAGTACAAAGGGAAAGGACGTCCGAAAAAAGGTGAACAACCTGTCGCAATTGATTATCAGATAGTTTTAGCAGCACAGCTTGACAGCGACAAAGTGGATCGACTACAAAAAGTAGCTGCATGTTATATCATAGGCACTAATATCCATGAAGAACATCTGTCTGTACAGGAAGTTCTCTATGCCTATAAGGAACAAAACCATGCGGAACAAGGGTTCCGTTTTCTGAAGGATCCTTTATTTTTTGCTTCCTCCTTATTTTTAAAAAAACCGTCTCGAATTTCTGCATTACTTATGGTCATGGTGCTTTCACTGTTAGTTTACGGGATAGCAGAAAGACGAATGCGTAATCGGTTAGCTGAACAGCAGGAAACCGTTCCTAATCAAATTAACCAACCTACTCAGACACCTACTTTGCGCTGGATTTTTCAGTTAATGGGCGGAATCAGTCGTATCAAAATCACTGTTGGAAACCGGGTTAAATATGTTTTTGACGGTATTACCAAGCTGAAACAACGAATACTATTACTCTTTGGTGATGCTGTGGCTAATATATATCAAATTTCATAAAACTGCACCCGCTCAATGTGAGTCACAAGGGCAAGCCTCTACAAATCTCTGGCCGATGGAGGCAAACCGCAATTTGCCACCGTCAGCAAAGTGCTCAAGGCCCTTGGCTGCAAATTGGCTGTGGCTTAAGGCAGCAGGCGGATGTAAAGGCCGGAGTTCCCTTTCCCTCTTGCAATTCCCCTCATATTCCATTATTATTCCGCCAGTACTTATCCATTAACCAACAAGAATATTCCATGTTGATAACTCATCACTTCACATGAAGCTGCCGTAACGGCATCCGACCCGGTCCGGGTCGGCAAGTATGTTCAGCGGCTTGCCTCCTCTCCTGATTTCTTTCGACCGCTTCGGTCGATGTATCCTTCTACGATAGATCAGACGGACAAGGGCCGTCTGAACCATTGATTCATTTTTTCGGCATGACAGCCTCACCATGCACAGGGTACCTATGCCCTCTGCTCATGGCAAGGGAGCCATGCCGATACGTACACGAAGGAGTTCTTCATGACTGTAATTGCACAAACAGCCGCCAAAATCAGCGGAGCCGTCATGGTGATCGGCGGCGGTGTGGCCGGTGTTCAGACTGCCCTTGATCTCACTGAACTGGGCTATAAGGTCTATCTGGTGGAAAAATCCGGGGCCATCGGCGGGGTCATGGCCCGTTTGGACAAGACCTTTCCCACCAACGACTGTTCTCTCTGTATCCTTGCGCCCAAACTGGTTGAGGCGGGCCGTGATCCGAATATCGAAATCCTCACCCTGTCCGAACTGGTTGACCTGCAAGGTGAGCCGGGCAGGTTTACAGCCACCATCAAAAAGCAGCCCCGCTACATTGACGAAGAGGTCTGCACCGGTTGCGGCCAGTGTACCCTGTACTGCCTCAAGCAGATCGGCAATGATTTTAATGAGGATATGGAAGTCAACCATGCCGCCCATATTGATTATTCCCAGGCCGTGCCGACCTCCTATTATATTGATGCCAAGGCATGTCTCAAGCTGAATCATGACTCCTGCGGCCTCTGTGCTGTTGCCTGCCAAGCAAATGCAATCCGTTTTGATGACACTGAGAAAACTCTGGAGATTCCGGTCGGGGCGGTGATCCTGGCTCCGGGATTCGGCCGAGTCAGCGATGAGGTCATGGCCAAGTACGGTCTGGGCAAATTCCAGGACGTGGTCACGGCCTTTGAGCATGAGCGGCTGATGTGCGCCTCCGGCCCCACAGGCGGCGAGATACTGCGCATTTCCGACCGCAAGCATCCCAAGAAGATCGCCTTTCTCCAGTGCATCGGCTCCCGTGATGAGACCTGCGGCAACAACTACTGCTCTTCGGTCTGCTGCATGTACGCCATCAAGCAGGCCACCCTGGCCCGTGAGCATGACCCGAACTGCGAGATTACCCTGTTTTACATGGATGTGCGCACACATGGCAAAGGCTTTGATGCGGCCCGTCAGCGGGCGGTTGAGGAAGGAAATTTCCGGGTGATCTATGCCCGTCCGCCTCGGGTGGAGGATGTTTTCGGCGGCGGTCTGCTCCTGACCTGGGCCACAGAGGACGGCAAGCATCACTATGAAAAATTCGATATGGTGGTACTCTCCCAAGGGCTTGAGGCCCCGGAGGAGGCGGATAAGCTGGCTCAGGCCGCAGGCATTGACCTGAACGAGTACCTCTTTGCTGAAACCGACACCTATACCCCGCTGGAAACGAGCAGGCCGGGTGTCTATGTGATCGGGGCCTTTCAGGGACCGAAAGACATTCCGGATTCGGTGACCCAGGGCGGCGGATCAGCCGCACTCTGCGCAGGTCAACTTGCCGCAGCTCGTGGCAGCGAGACGGTCAAGGCCACTTTCCCGGAGGAGCGTGACATCAGTCAGGAAGAACCGAGGATCGGCGTGTTTGTCTGTCATTGCGGCATCAATATCGGCGGTGTGGTCAACGTACCGGAGGTGGCTGAATATGCCCGGACCCTGCCCAATGTGGCATACTCCTCGGCCAACATGTATTCCTGTTCCCAGGATGCGCAACGGGTGCTGACCGAGACCATTCAAGAGCACAAGCTCAATCGGCTGGTGGTGGCTGCCTGCACTCCGCGTACCCATGAGCCGCTTTTTCAGGCTACTCTGCGCGAGGCCGGGCTGAACCGCTCGCTCTTTGAGATGGCCAACATCCGTGACCAGTGTTCCTGGGTCCATATACATGAGCCGGAGCGGGCCACGGAAAAAGCAAAGGATGCGGTGCGCATGGCCGTGGCTAAGGCCTGCCACCTGACCGCGCTGGAGGAGCTGCAACTCCCGGTTACTCCGGCGGCCTTGGTGGTCGGTGGCGGTTTTGCAGGCATGACCGCTGCGCTTGCCATTGCTGATCAGGGTTTTGCTGTGGATTTGGTTGAACGAGGGCAGTATCTCGGCGGCAAGGCCCTGCTGCTCACTGCGGACCGGCACGGCAAGAATCCCCGGCAGGCCGTACAGGCAGTGATTGAGCGAGTACATTCACATTCGAAGATCACTGTCCATACTGAGGCCCAGGTAACAGCCTGTTCAGGTTATGTGGGCAACTTCACCACCACGGTGGAGAGCAAGGGTGCAAGTGAGATTATCAATCACGGCGTGACTGTTCTTGCCACGGGCGGCAATCCCTATCAACCGACCCAATACTGCTACGGCCAATCGCCCAAGATTGTCACCCAGCTTGACCTGGAAAAACGGCTGGTTGCGAAACAGGATAATCTGAAGACGGCCAAACAGGCGGTGATGATTCAGTGCGTCGGCTCGCGGGATGAGGATTTGACCTATTGCAGCCGGGTCTGCTGCGGTCAGGCCCTGAAAAACGCCCTGCGTCTCAAAACCCTGCAGCCGGAAATGCAGATTGTGGTTCTTTACCGTGACATGCGATCCTACGGCTTTCTGGAGGACGATTACCGCAAGGCCCGCCGGCTCGGGGTGATCTTTACCCGCTACAGTCTGGAGCGCAAACCGGAAGTCAGCGTGGAGGGAGATGCGGTCCAGGTGCGCTATTTCGACCCGCTGCTCGGCGAGGAGCTGGAGATTGAGGCTGACCTGCTGGCCCTGTCCACCGGCATAGTCCCGGAAGACCCGACGGCACTGGCTAAAATGCTCAAGGTGCCGGTCACAGCCGAGAAGTTCTTCCTGGAGGCCCATGTCAAGCTCCAGCCGGTTGATCTGCCGGTCGATGGCACCTACGTCTGCGGCTTGGCCCATTCACCGCGCTCGATGGACGAGACGGTGGCCCAGGCCCAGGCGGCTGCCGGGCGGGCCTGTCAGCCCCTGGCCAAGGGTTCGGTGACCCCGGCACCCATTGTCTCGCAGATCAATGCGGAACTCTGTATCGGCTGCGGGGCCTGCGAGTCCTTCTGCCCCTACAAGGCCATTGATATCTATAAGGATGACAAGGGGAAGCGCAAGGCCCGCACCATCACCGCCTCCTGCAAGGGCTGCGGGGTCTGTGCTGCCCGCTGCCCGACTCTGGCCATCGACATGGGCCGCTTCACCATGAACGGCATCATGGCCCAGATTCATGCCTTTGGGGAAGAATTATCTGAGGTCAGACCTTCCGCAGTCAACGCATGATAACCCCACAAAAAATATAACGTTGCTTTTTCAGGGATATGCAACCACTCGGTACACCCTGAAAAAGCTTTTATCCTGCCTCATCAAGCCGAATGAAAATTATTTCTCAGGTTCTCCTCCGTTCTTCAACGGAATAACTCGCGTTCTAATCACCCCTTGAACAGACTCAATCTCCTGGCGCACATTTGGCGAAACAGCACATTCTGTATCAATAATATTATACCCCAAGGTGCCGTTACTTTGATTGGTATAGCTCATGATATTGATACCATACTTGCCTAAAATATTACTCATCAAGCCAATCATACCCGGTCTATCCTTATTGATCACAATCAGACGGGTATGCACCCAAACCGTGGGAATGATCTCCACGTTGGGAAAGTTGACACTGTGGGTGATATTGCCGTATTCCAAATACCCTTTGAGTTCTTTGGTTGCCATACAGGCGCAGTTCTCCTCAGATTCTGCGGTAGAAGCACCAAGATGGGGGGTCAACAGGATCTTTTCATGATCAAGAAACTTTGCTGAGGGAAAATCCGAAATATGGCCTGCTATTTTGCCGTTTTCAAGGGCTTTGAGAACCACATCCTCATCCACTATTGGCCCACGGGCATAGTTAAACAGTAAGGCATCCTCTTTCATAAAGTCAATGAACTGTTGATTAACCAATCCCTTGGTATTTTTATTTAAAGGAACATGTAAGGAGACAACATCTGCCTGAGCCAGCAGATCACGCCGCGCCTTGGCCAGCTCTACCTTGGGCAGCAGATCATGAATGTTGTCCATAACCGGATACGGATCATAGCCAATCACCCGCATATTATGGTAGATGCCCATATTTGCAGCCCGGACACCGATTTGACCAAGGCCGATAATACCCAAGGTCTTCCCAGACATCTCTGAACCCTTGAACATCTTTTTTCGGGCCTCTACTTCTGCATTAAGATTTTCTGGAGCAACAGCAGAAAGCCCTTCACAAAAGTCCATGCCCTGATGAAGATTACGTAACGAAATCCCCAGCATGGTAAAAAGTAGCTCAACCACGGCATTGGCATTGGCGCCAGGTGTATTAAACACACATATCCCACGCTCGGATGCCTCATCCACTGGAATATTATTTACTCCAGCCCCGGCCCGAGCAATGGCAACAAGATTCGGATAGTCATCCAAATCAACAGGTGAGCTACGTAACACCAATCCCAAGGCATCTTGTGCATCAGCATGTAACTGATACTGCTCTCCAAAGACATCTAATCCTTCAGGGGCCACAGCATTCAGTATGGCAATTGGGCAAGTAGTCATAATCATCCTCCGTTCTTCTCTTTTTTTTGGGACGCAATAAAAGCCGATCTCATCAAGAAAACCTCTGGGTTTTCTCGAACTTTCATACCACCTTTCCATGAAAAACAGGTGGTATGCGCATTTCTATTGCAAAAAATATATTTGATTGTCATTTTTTTCTGTGATAGTCGTTTAGATAGTGCAGATAAATTAATAATGAATTTCAAAAGCAGATACAATAAGGAGAAGCAAAGAAAACAGCTTGAGATAGTTTGTTGATTTCTTAAAATATAAAATGAGCATTTCATTCAAAAAATTGAGCGGTTACGGATAGGGTCAAATATTTTTTCTTTGAAAGAATAAAAAATACCACAGAATTACCCTCTCAGCAATTGCTCGTTACGAGCAGCTGATCAGGGGGTACTTCATAGCCATTATGAGGACAGAATCCCTTGTCATCAAATCGGTTTGCACAGCGTTAAATCAAAGAAAACAGATTATATATTTATCTGATTTTGTTGACATAAGGAGTAAAATATGTATGATATACTAGTCGTTGATGATGATCTCTTCGCACTTGCTCTTCTCGAAGAGCAGTTAAAAAACTACGGCGATTTTTTCACCCCTGTTTATGCCAGTAACGGCAAAGAGGCTGTTGAAATATTAAGCCAAGTAGAAATATCCCTGCTTGTAACAGATCTTATAATGCCAGGCGATATAAACGGATGGCATCTCATAGAGTACATAGAAAACTTTCATCCTAATATTCCTATTATTGTTATTACGGGATGCAAAGACGAGGAAAAGGTTGCCGAGCTGGATGGCAGAGTACGAGAAATTCTGCTCAAACCAATCCGGGTCAAACAGCTTGTAAAAATCGTTACCAACATTCTCAATGAGGATATTGCCAGCGGAAATCTCAAAGGTGTTTCCGTGGGATCGTTTTTACAGCTCCTTGAAATGGATGAGAAAACCTGTTTGCTTGAAGTTGGAACATCACCACAAAATAAAGGTCTGCTGTATATTCATCAAGGGAAACTCTATGATGCTGAATACGGAGATTTACAAGAATATGATGCAGCGTGCCGCCTAATCGCTATGGACAATGTGAGCTTTAAAATCAAAGCATTACCTAAGCTGGAAATTCGTCGAAGAATTAAAGGGGAACTGATGTCCATTATTATGGATGCCATGAAAATGAAAGATGAGGTGAAAGATTATGTGCAGGAACTTCCTCCTCAGCAAGATGATAAGGGGGAAGAGCAACACAAGGCATTTGAAGCTGACTGGCGCAAGTCTCTCAAAGAGGAGGAGGAAAAGGAAAAAGAAGAGGAGTTAAGAGCTACCGCAATGATGAAGTCTGCAACGGCTTCTTTTCCTCAGATGTCAGGGGATGAGCAGAGCAGTGGTAGTCGTAATAATGAGAGCGGCAAAAATATCAGTACTCCCACTCCCACTGCGTCTAGTACGTCCAATACGCCCGGCTATGGTGAGAGTCGTAACGATAACGACAGCAGGAACGGTAATTATACCAGCAGAGATAAGAGCAGTCATGAAAGGAGTAATGCAAGAAGTACTGCAAATAATACAGGCCAGATGCCGCTTGCCTCTTGCTCAACAGAAAACTGTACCATCACGCTGGAGTCCATCTTACAAAGACTTCGTGGGATAAAAGGATACAAGGGATCAGGAATTATGAACTTTACTGGGGAAACCATTGCCTCAGACTGTCTTGTTGCACACCTTGATATTGCAGGTGCTGGCGCAGTTTTTAATGATATCTTTCGTTCTGCCCAAGAAACCGCTGTAACAGCTGGCCTCTATGCCTGTCAGGAACTCACCCTACGAACAAAGGACTGTATTATTATCCTATGCGCTTCTGGGGCTGCATCTGCTGTTCCCTTTCACCTGATTGCCATTTTGGATAAAGACGGTAATCAGGCGTTGGCTAAAATGCAGTTGACCAAAATAATTCCACTTGCGGCTCAGGAGTTGAACTAGATGCAGGGCGCAGAGCATTTCTTCTGCCCTGATACTCCCTGCAAAACATCGGCTGCCGTTGCGTACAGTTGCCAGTTCCAGTTGATCTTATCTACTCCTCCCCTTCTTCTAGGGCAGCCTTCCGGCTCAAGCGAATACGCCCGCGTCCGTCAATGTCAATAACCTTGACTTTAACCCGCTTCCCTTCTTCAAGAATATCTGTAACCTTATTGACACGACGGTTAGCCAGCTCTGAGATATGAACCATCCCGTCGGTTCCAGGCAAAATTTCAACAAAGGCACCAAAATCCTTGATGGTCTTGACAAGACCGTTATAGACCTTATCAATCTCTGGCATGGCGGTCATACCTTCAATATGGGCAACTAAGGCATCAGCAGACTCTGTACTCTTAGAGAAAATTTTAATCGTTCCATCGTCGTCCACATCAATTTTGGAATCAAACTCTGCGGTCATCTCCCGGATTACTTTACCGCCGGGTCCGATAATATCACGAATTTTATCCTGATTGATCTTGATGGTAACGTACTTGGGTGCATGATCTGCAACGTCCTCACGCGGAATACCAAGAGCCTCTTCCATCTTTTCTAAAATATGAAGACGCCCCTCTTTAGCCTGGGCCAAGGCACGGGACATAATCTCCCGATCAACACCGTCAATCTTGATATCCATTTGTAGGGAAGAGATACCCTGAGCTGTGCCCACAACCTTAAAGTCCATATCACCGAGATGATCTTCATCACCAAGGATATCTGTAAGAATAACGACCTTGTCGCCCTCTTTAATCAAGCCCATAGCCACACCAGAAACCGGAGCCTTGATCGGAACACCGGCATCCATCAGCGCAAGACTTGCACCACAGACCGTGGCCATAGAGGAAGAACCATTGGATTCCAAAATTTCAGAGGCTATGCGCATGGTATAGGGAAAGTCTGCCGCATCCGGTAACACGGCCTCAATACCACGACGCCCCAGAGTACCGTGTCCGATATCACGACGACTGGGACCACGCATAAAGCGAGCCTCTCCCACGCAGAAGGGCGGAAAATTATAGTGGAGCATAAAGCGTCGATAGGTATCGCCGGTCAGTCCTTCAACGTGCATTTCATCACGCTCAGAGCCTAGGGTTCCGGTAACCATTGCCTGGGTTTCACCACGAGTAAACAACGCAGAGCCGTGTGCCTTGGGCAGGACACCAACTTCGCACTCAATGGGACGTACTTCATCAAAGCTCCGACCGTCAAGGCGCAGTCCTTTGTTGACAATCCGGTCACGCATAACATTTTTCTTATATGCACCCAGCAGATCAAAAATCTCGTTTTCGTTCTCGTACAGATCCCCATCAATGGCAGCAAGAACCTCTTCTTTCAGGCTGTCGTAGCGTTCACCCCGTTCAATCTTGCCCGCAATGGTAACGACTTCTTCCATACCAGCGGCAGCAACTTCCTCTACCTGTACCTTTAAGGCTTCGTTGATCTCAGGAGGAACAACTTCACGTTTTTTCTTGCCAGCCTCTTCCTGTAGAACTTTCTGCATGGCAATGATCGGCTGAATTTCCTGATGGGCAAAAAAGATCGCCTCAAGCACAACATCCTCGCTCAACTCGCCAGTTCGACCCTCTACCATGACCACAGCGTTCTCTGTTCCAGCAACCACCAAATTCATGGAGGATTTTTCCAACTGACTGACAGTGGGGTTCAGGACATATTCCTCATGAATGTAGGCAACCCTGGCTGCTGCAATAGGGCCTTCCCAAGGGACATCAGAGAGGACCAATGCCGCAGAAGCACCGTTCATGGCTAAAATATCCGGATCAATCGCATCATCTGCTGAAAAAACAGTGGTAATAAGCTGGGTCTCAGACATATACCCTTTGGGAAAAAGCGGACGCAAAGGACGATCAATGAGCCGGCAGGTCAGTATTTCCTTTTCTGATGGACGACCGATTTCACGACGAAAGTAGTTGCCTGGAATACGTCCAGCAGCATACATTCGCTCTTGATATTCAATAGTCAATGGCAGAAAACCAGCATCCTTGTTCTTTTTTTCCGCAACAACGGTGACAAGAATCATTGTGTCGCCGCAGGTCACCACAACGGAACCGCTGGTCTGTTTTGCCATTTTGCCGGTCTCAAAGGACATAGTGCGTCCACCGATCTCGACTTCTTTCTTTGTATACATGCAACAAACTCCTTTGCGTTCAGCTGCCCCTGCTGTCTTCGCAATTTTTTTCTTCAGATTTTCGCACCTGAAAGGGACAGTGTTTCATCTCAGACCCGCCTGTCGGGTCGTACAGTTATATCTTTTGGTTTGATATTTTATATTTCGTCACACCTGCGCAAACAGGTTTTATACGATTTTCAAAGCATTTTCAAAAACGGCTTTAATTTCTTCTTGATCAAAATCAAATGATCAGAAAAAGGTGTCATTTGTTAAAAGTCCATAAAAAAAATTCCTGCTACACAACAAGGCATAACAGGAAAAAATACCACATCAAAAGCATTGCAACAAGGTCTGTATTACTTCCTAATGCCCATCTCCTGAATCAGAGTACGATACCGGTTGATATCTTTTTTCTTTAGATATTGCAGTAGGCTACGACGCTGCCCAACCAGCTTCAGCAGACCGCGCCGGGAATGATGATCCTTAGCGTGCGTCTTGAAATGATCGGTCAAGTAGCTGATCCGGTCAGAAATTAAGGCGACCTGTACCTCTGGAGAACCGGTATCCCCTTCGTGAGTTGCAAACTTCTTAATTATTTCTTTTTTTCTTGCTGTACTCTGTGCCATTACGCACCTCCAAAATGTTGTCCTTCTGCTCTCGGCAAAGCCAAACTTTCCTCAGCCTCGCCAAAGTCTGGAATCAAATTACCCCTGTGTTCTATATCCGAGGAAAGAAATATAGGGAGTAATGCACCATTTCCGCCCTTTGCGAAAATGAATATCTCTAGTGTTTTTCTACGGCCTGCTCAACCGTGAGCATTTTGCTCAACAGCAGCGCAGTCCCAACATCCTTATCAAAACCCTTGCAGAACAACTCCTCTCCATCAACAGCCTCATCAACAGAAAAGCATCCGCTTTGGGTACGGCGCAGGGCTGTCAAATAGGCGCCGCAACCGATTTTCTTACCAATATCGGCGGCAAGTACCCTAATATAGGTTCCCTTGCTGCACATAACTGTTATCGTGAGTTGCTCGGTCGCAGGATCGTACCCATCAACGTCTAAGGAAAAAATTTCAATAGGCTTGGCTTCCTTCTGAATCAGAATTCCCTGTCGGGCATACTGATATAAGGGCTTGCCCTGATGTTTTGCTGCGGAATACGGCGGAGGAGCCTGCATCTGAGGACCGACAAATTCGTTGGTTACGTCTGTTATCTCTTGAAAAGACAAGGCAGGTACCGGTCTGACTGAGGTAACCTCACCTTCAGTATCTTGGGTTTCTGTTTCTTTACCTAACTGCAACACAGCTTGATAGGTCTTGTGTCCAGCCATAAAGGAATCAATCTGCCGGGTAGCAGGACGGCCCACACAGATAACAAGTAATCCACTGGCAAAGGGATCTAATGTTCCAGCATGACCAACTTTTTTTATCCCCAATAACCACCGTACTTTTTTGACCACAGCAAAGGAACTTTGGCCTACGGGTTTGTCAACAAGTAAAATACCAGCGGCAACATCCTGCCCATTCTGGACAACAACAGGCATCTGTTTTGTCATTTTTTTTCGCTTGCTGTCTGGAGCAGAGCCTGCTCAAGGGCTGGAATGAGCATGGCACAAACCTCATCCATAGTTTTTCCCAGAACTCGACAACCAGCGGCATTCCGATGTCCACCTCCAGAAAATTGAGCGGCTACCTCAGCAACATCACAGTCCCCTTTGGCCCGCATACTCACTGAAATCTGCTCTGTACCCGGTTCGCCCTCCTTTAAAAAAACAGCAACCTTGACCTCTTTAACGGAGCGGGGAAAATCCACCAAGCCCTCAGCATCCTCGTAGCTTGTATCTGTTTCCTCAAGCATTTTTTGGGTCAAAGAAATCACAGCAACCTGTTGATCAAGATAGGTTTGCAGGCTTGCAAGAACAGCTTGGGTTAAGTGCAGACTGCCAAAGGTGGCATTGTCAAAAAGCCTCTGACAGACAGTTGCGGGCGTCACTCCTTGATCAATCAAACGACCTGCAATAGCAAAAGTACGGCTTGTGGTGGAATCATAGCGAAAGGAACCGGTATCTGTGACAATGGCCGTATAGAGGCATTGAGCTGCCTCTTGAGAGAGTGTATCTGCAACACCCAGCTCTTCAGCCAGGTCGTAAATCATCTCACCAGTTGATGAACGGTGCGGCTCTATCCAATGCAGATCACCAAACCCCTTGTTTCCCTGATGATGATCAATCACCAAAAAGGGGGAAAGACAAATCAAGGCGTTCCCGTTGTCTCCTAATCGTCCCAAATCTCCGCAATCCAAAGCAACCGCCACAAGACCATCACCTGATTGCTCGGCAAAGTTGGCAAAGGCAAGGACACGATCAAAATCAGTTTCAATGGGGATATTCGATGTCAGGAAGCTATACACGCCGGTTATGGGTTGCTCAAGATAACAGAGTACCTCTTTTCCCAGCATCATCAGAAGATGGGCTAACCCAAAGGTAGACCCCAAGGCATCACCATCCGGTCTGATATGCGTAGCAAGAATAATTTTTTTGCCAGATGCTATAACCTGACAAACAGCAGTTTTACTCACCTTGATTTTTCTCTTCTCTTTCCTGATGAATTTGCATAAAAAGCTGATCCAGCCGTTCAATTTCTTTCTGCTGATTATCAAAATAAAATATCAGGTCAGGCGTATAACGCAGGTTCATGGTCTTGGCAATGTGCGAACGAAAAAACCCCTTGGCCCGGTCCAGCCCTTTTCGAGCCGATGCAACAGAGCTTTCCTCAAGCAGTGAATAGTACACCTTGGCTCGCTTGAGATCTGGTGACATCTGCACCTTTGATATACACACGCCATCCAGCCGAGCGTCACGAACCTTTTGTTGTAACAGGATAGAGAGTTCCTGGTGAATTACCTCAGCAACTCGTTCAGGCCGTGAGCTTTTTGGTCGCCCTAATCCAGGGAGGTTAAAATCAAATTCCATCTGTTCCGTGTTCCGCCTTTATTCTGCTGTTCTGCCTGAGAACCGTTGCTCCCTTTGCTCCCTCTGCGACTTCTCCTGCTGCGCTGCTGAATTACAGGGTTGCCGCAACCTCATCCATCAGGAACGCCTCAAGAGTATCGCCTATTTTGATATCGTTGTAATTTTCCACTCCGATTCCGCACTCGTAGCCCGTAGCCACCTCTTTGACATCGTCTTTAAAACGCCTGAGCGAGTCAATAACGCCGGTATAGATAACCACCGAATCACGGAGAACCCGAATGCCTGCGTTACGTTCAATCTTCCCATCAATAACAAAACAACCCGCAATCGTACCAACCTTGGGTACAGAAAAGGTATCTCGAACCTCGGCTGTGCCAATAACACGCTCTTCAAACTCTGGTTCCAGCATACCTACCATCGCCTTTTCAATATCTTCCAAGGCATGATAGATAACATCATAGGTTCGGATGTCAACCTGCTCCTGCTCGGCAAGTTCCTTTACCTTGACCGAAGGACGTACATTAAATCCAATAATAATCGCATCAGATGCTGAGGCAAGATGAATATCGTTTTCTGTAACCGCACCGGTTCCCTCGTGCAGAACCCGCACCCGAATCACATCAGTGGATAATTTTTCCGTTGCCTGACCAAAGGCTTGCAGGGTTCCCTGCACATCAGAGCGAAGAATAACCCTGAGCTCTTTCATCTCCTGTTCAGCCATCTTTTCAAAGAGATTATCCAAAGAAACCTTGGAAGCTGAGGCCAGTTCCGACTCACGCACTTTAAGTTGGCGGGAATCAGAAACTGATTTTGCCATTTTCTCATCTGTCAGGACCAGAAACTCATCACCAGCCTGCGGAACTCCAGATAAGCCCTGCACCTCAACAGGCAAAGAAGGCCCTGCCTGATCAACCTGTTCGCCTCGATCATTGATCAGAGAACGCACCTTACCACTGAACTGGCCAGCAATAAAGTACTCTCCTGTCCGCAGAGTTCCCTCCTGTACCAGAACTGTTGCAACAGAACCTCTGCCCTTGTGGAGCTGGGCTTCAATCACGGTTCCCTTGGCCTTTCGATTGGGATCTGCGCTTAATTCAAGGATTTCTGCCTGCAACTGGACATTCTCAAGCAACTCCTCAATACCGATACCCTTCTTTGCGGAGGTTTCACAAAAAATGGTATCACCACCCCAGTCTTCAGGAATCAGTCCAAAATCTCCCAGCTCCCGAATAACCCGTGACGGATCAGCATTCTCCTTATCAATCTTATTAATTGCCACCACAATGGGTACCTCAGCAGCCTTGGCATGGGCAATTGCCTCCTTGGTCTGATTCATAACCCCGTCATCAGCAGCAACCACAAGCACCACAATATCTGTAACCTTTGCACCACGGGAACGCATTTCCGTAAAGGCAGCATGACCGGGTGTATCAACAAAGGTAATATCGCCAGACGGAGCCTGCACATGATAGGCACCAATATGCTGAGTAATACCACCTGCTTCCCCTTCAGCAACATCGGTTCTCCGAATAGCATCAAGAATAGAGGTCTTCCCATGATCAACATGGCCCATAACCGTGACAACAGGAAAACGAGGTTGTTTTTCCCCGCCTTTTTCCTCTTCCTGCAGGGCCTCAATACCGAGTTCTTCGGTCATGCCCTGTTCAACTTCGTAGCCAAAATCCGCTGCAACTAAGGTGGCTGTATCTAGGTCAAGCGCCTGATTCAGGGTGGCCAACACCCCAAGTCCCATCAGTTTGGCAATAAGCTCATTGGCCTTAATGCCCATCCGTTTGGCAAGATCACCAACAGTGATGCTTTCAAAGACCTTGATCCGTCTTTTAATGGCCTTACTCTCAGTTACTGGCGTGGCAGCCATCTTATTTTTACGACGTTTATCCTTCTTTCTCCGTCCCCTGTAGGACTGATTATAGTCGCCGCCACCACGAGAAAAGTCTACCCGTTGGCGTCCTTTACGATTAGATTTTCCTGTTTTTTTGTTCCGATTGTCCTGCTTTGTATCTATCTCAACAACACGTTTTCCCTTTTTGCGATCCTTCCCTCTGGCAGCAGCTGGTTGAGGATTTTGGGGACCTGGAGCGGCTCCCTGTCCAGGTTTTTGCCCAAGTTTTTGTCCAGGTTTTCTTCCCCCTCTTGCCGGGCGAGTATGACGGCGTGGTCCGGGTTTCTCTGTATCTTCTATATTAAGCTTGACCTGACCAATAATTTTCGCAAGCCCCTTGGCACGCTTGACCTCTTTTTTACCTGTTGTCTTTTGTTGACCAGTTGCGGTAGATTTTTTTCCCTCTTTCGCTGGCTGCTTTGCATGATCTACAGAGCCGTTACCTGCTTCTTTTTCTGAATGCTGCTGTTCAGAACCAGATTGCGATTCCGCACCTGTCGCTGTATCTACCACTGTATCTGTTGTCGCAGACCCGTCACCCTTTACTGCTGCTCTCACTTCTTCTTTCCCGTTCAGCTCTTTTTCTTCAGCCTTTTTGGCAATCTCATTTTTCAACGCTTTTGAACGGCGTCGTACCACGGTTGTATTTTTCTTTTTTCTTACCACAGCTGTCTTTTTTTTCATCCCTATCGGCTTCTCGGTAACTTCAGCAGTTGCCTTGCCCAACACTTTACGACGAATATCGGCAGCCATATCGTCGTCAACCGTAGAACTGAGGCTCTTGATAGGATATCCCATTGCTATCAATTTATCTGCCAGCTCTTTGCTTTTGAGACCGGCCTCTTTTGCCAGTTCGTAAATGCGGACTCTGCTCATCAAGTACTCCCGTAACCTTTTCTCTTGATTCTCTTGGTATGCTTTAACTCATTGCGTTAACTCAAGTTCTAAGTTGCACGTTAAGTTATCCAGTTAAGTTATCCATGAAGGCGAAATGCTCGCCTCAGCATTTTTTTATTTTTGACCAGTCGGTTTCTGCATTGTTCCCTGTTGCAGATATACACTCCACGACCAGACATTCTGCCGTCCAAATCTTCCTGCAAACCACCCTCACGCCATACCAAGCGAATAAGCTCACTTTTTTTGGCCTTCCGACCGCATCCTTTACAGGTACGAATCGGGACATGCTCTTTTTTCTTCAACTGCTTGCGATGACTCAAACTGCTCAAATATTACGACAGTCTGTTCCCATCAACTCCATCAACTCTATCAACTCTACCAACTACGTCATGCGAGGAGGACAGTTCTTGCTCCTGAGGAGATTGCGTCAAAACATTACCACTAGTACCACTTATCTCTTCTGGCTCAATCTTATTCCCAAGCATGTCCTCGTCCTCATTCTCATCTTGTCCCGCTTCTGGAGCATTCTCTTTGCTCCCTACATCCTGTTGAGGAGGATTATCTATTACGTTACCTAACTGGTCAGGCTGTTCCATCGGATCAGATCTCTCCTCCTTTTCCTGAACCGGAGCTGAAAAAAGGCGTTCAGCCTCTTCAAGAGCCCCACGTTCGGTGACAGGAATATCTGCGGCCTGAAGCTTGAGAACGGCTGCCTGGTCCTCATTCACACCAACAAGTCGCATAATCTTCTCCACATCAGCTTGCACAAAATCTGCTGTTGACTGTATGTCAGCCGCAAACAACTTATCAGCTTTTGCCTCATCAACGCCGTCAAGAGCCAACAAACTTTTATAGCCGGGCTTGCTCAAATTTTCATAACGCTGCTCACTCTTCACGTCAATACGCCAGTTCAGCAAACGGGAGGCAAGCCGGACATTCTGTCCCTGTCGACCAATGGCCAGTGACAACTGATCATCTGGAACAACAACTAAGAGAGAATGCTGCTCTTCATCGACAATGACCATACTCACTTCAGCCGGGGCCAAGGCATTATACACGTATTTTGCCGGATCAGGACTCCACGGCACAATATCAATACGTTCGCCTTGCAACTCTTGTACCACGTTTTGTACACGGGCACCTTTCATACCCACGCAGGCACCTACCGGGTCCACGTCAGATTCTGATGAGGTAACAGCAATTTTTGCTCGAAAGCCTGGCTCACGGGCAGCACCCATTATTTTTACAATTTGCTCTGCAATCTCAGGAACTTCTAATTCAAACAGTTTGATCAAAAACTCATTACAGGTCCTGTTGAGAATCAGCTGCGAATCACGAGACTCTTGGCGTACCTCCTGAAGATAGGCACGAATACGATCACCCTGTTTAAAAGAGCGTTTGGGAATCTGTCCCTCACGTGGCAAGACCGCATCTGTTCGACCGAGGTTAATAATCATCTTGCCTCGCTCAAAACGTTGAACAATACCGTTGACAATGGAGCCTTCCCGATCTCGAAACATATCAAAAACAACTTCTCGTTCTGCGTCTCTCAGGCGATGGATGATCACCTGCTTGGCAGACTGAGCAGCTATCCGGCCGAGTTCAGCGATATTCTCCATTTTTTCGCCAAGATCATCCTCAAGCTCAATATCCGGGTCAAGTTCTCTTGCGTCGTTAATATGAATTTCAGTATCCTCATCCCACACATCGTCAACCACTGTACGATACTGAAATGCCTCAATCTCACCGAGTTCTTCATTAAACTGAACTTCTATATCACGTCGACCACCGAATTTTTTTCGCACAGCAGATCGCACAGCTTCCTCAATGGCATCTACCATTAATGTGCGTTCAATACCCTTGTCTCGACAGATCTGATCAAGTATACGCTTTAAATTTTCTCCACCCGACATCATTTTTTCTCCACCTTCGACCTTTACCGCAACATACGGTAAGGATCCTATATTCAGAGCCACTTAAGACTCTAAAGGGTCAAACGTGCTCGTGCAACAGCTTTCAGATCGAACACCATCTGTTGTGTATCAGAACCGTCCACAGCCAACGTTATCTTCTTGTTCTTCTTGTCTACATCTGTTAAAAGCCCACAAAAAACACGTTGATTATCAATAGGCTCACTGACTTTTATCCTGACCTTTTTTCCAGAAAATCGGACAAAGTCCTCTAATCGTTTTAACGGTCGTTCTGCTCCTGGCGATGAGACCTCAAGGGTATAGGCATGTTGTATAACATCTTCGACTTCTAGGTATGTTGCCACTTGTCTGCTCACAGCGGCGCAGTCATCAACGTTTACCCCTGTCTTCTGATCAATAAATATTCGCAATACCCAGCCAGCCTCCTGCTTAAACTGTACATCTACCAGTTCCAAGCCCATCTCATCAAGAAGAGGGAGAGCAAATTTTTCCACTACTCTGATAACTCGATCTGTTCCCACGTAGCACCGATTAAAATCTTTGTTAGGTATGTATTATCAACTCGTCTTGCAACTTCTACGCTCTTCTCTGCTCAAGAACACAATAAAAAAAGCGGGCAGAGCCCACTTCCACAACATCCCAAAAACTGTTGAGGGCTATCTCGACCTCAGCAATCGACATACACTGAGTCTCGCCCAAGTAACTGAAAAATTTTGGAGCGGGTAACGGGGTTCGAACCCGTGACCCCAAGCTTGGGAAGCTTGTACTCTGCCAACTGAGCTACACCCGCACCTTTATCAGTTACCAACACTGCACGTTACAGAGAACTGTAAACATCAGCGCATTAAGAACTGGTTATATATTCAAGAAAAAGCTTTTTGTCAAGTCACAAGCGAAAATACTGCGAAGAAACAAGAACGAGGATATGATTAACAGTGCGATTTTAAAAATTATCCTGTGCGTTCCTCCTCATGCTGCTGTTGCAGTAATTTTTTTTAGCAGGCAATAGAAACCATCAGTACTCTGTGCTATATAATGAAGGAACGAGAAGTAATCTGCCGTTGTTCGCCGTTGCTGCTGTCCGATTGGCTGAGGTGGTGACTGGTGACTGGCTGAGGAGTCAGCAGCCATATACCCTCGGCCCTTGGGTCAGAAAAATAAATCAATCTTAACAATATATTAATCATGAAAAAACCAGCCTTTTATCTTGCTCTTCCCTCTTTTTTCCTCTTGCTTTCTTTTTTCCTTGCACCATTGCCTGTTGCTGCAAAAAAGCAGAAGACATACGGCAACTTTACAGATGTCCAATTTGTCAAAAATTATGACGGTGATACGATTACCGTTAATATAAAGGACCAGCATCCCCTGATTGGAGAGAATATCCCTGTCCGGGTAGCTGGAATTGACACCCCGGAGATCAAGGGCAAATGCGCCCAAGAAAAGGAGTTGGCCCATGAGGCGAAAGAAGTCGTGTACGAGCTGTTTCAGCATGGCCGCAAGGTTAAGTTGAAAAACTTGCGCAGGGGAAAGTATTTTCGCATTATCGCAGATGTATATGTGGGGAGAAAGAACGTTGCCAATGTGTTGGTCAAAAAGGGACTGGCAGTTCGTTATGACGGCGGCACCAAGGGCTATGATTGGTGCAGTTCTCAGGCCAAAACAGGTGGTGGCTGGAGAGACTTTCTAGATAAGGTTTTGAAATAAAAAATTAATTAAGAACAGAGAGGAAGTGAGGTTATGAACATACATCGGGGGTAGATCATTTTTTAAGATGAAAAATGAGTGACTTTATGAGTGACTTTGGTTGCTCAGTATAGTATGAGTAAAGGGGCGGGCCTTTGGTTTAGGTTTGTCCTTTGTATTATGAAGAAAATTGTTCAGGAAAACAACTTTGTATTCAATTGTAAACTCTGTTATATTTTAAGTGTTTATAGTACTTTTGTAATATATACAGGAGTATAATAAACTATCTCTAATGGGTGTTGTTTTGGATAATCCTCAAGGAAAAATTACCGCTCCCCTGCTTGATCATACTGAACATCCCTCGCATAAACTTTATGTCATTGGTATTACCGGGACAAACGGGAAAACCACCGTTGCCCATTTACTTGGCGAAGTACTCAAGGAGGTTGGCTATAAACCGTTTGTTTTAGGAACGTTGAACTCTGGAAACAAGGATTTGTCCACCCCGGAGCCATTGGATATTCTCAAGTTTATGAACGATCACTTGGAGCAGGGTGGCACACATTTTGTAATGGAAGTAACTTCCGAAGGAATAGATCAGGAACGAATTAAGCATATTGATTTTGATGTTAAAGTACTCACTAATATCACGCATGATCATCTTGATTATCATAAAACATTCCAAAGATATGAAGCCGTAAAACAACGCTTCATGGCTGAAGGTGATGCGCATAAAATTTATCCTGCAAACTTTGCTGAAACTTCTGTTGATTTCAAGACAAAACTTGTTGGCGATTTTAATTTACTGAATATGAAGGCTGCTGTGACCGTCCTCAGACATATCGGTATTTCTGAAAAATACATCTGCGAGGTCTTGTCCTCATGCCGACCACCAAGAGGCCGTCTGGAAAATGTCGAAGCTGGACAAAAGTTTATGGTTTTGATTGATTATGCCCATACCCCGGATGCCCTCCAAAATGCATTGTTCACTGTGAAAAAAATTGCAAAACATCGTAACGGACGCCTTTTACTGCTTTTTGGCTGCGGTGGGAATCGAGATAAGGGGAAAAGGGTGCAAATGGGAAGGATTGCCGGAGAAATTTCCGATTTTTTTGTGGTCACAGATGATAACCCTCGTCTAGAGGAAAGTCAAACTATTATGGATGAAATTGTGCAAGGGATTGATCTGCATTTTTATGATTATGTTTTAATTCAGGATAGAAGAAAGGCCATTGAATTTATTGTTAATAAGGCTGAAGGTAATGATGTCATCATTTTGGCTGGAAAAGGCCATGAAACGTATCAGGTGCTTAAAACAGAAACGATATATTTTGATGACCAAGAAGAAGTTACAAAAGCAATTTTGCATCGATTAACCAAGGAATGTTCTTTAAATGAACATGAATGGCATGACGCCAGATAAAAATATATTTATCAAACAAACTGTATTGTTCCGATACATTATATGTATCCCAAAAAACGTTCAACACGAATTTGAGAGGAGCTCACCCCAAGCAAAGCCAACTGCTCTTCCATCTCCCTGACCATCATGGACGGCCCGGATATCAGAAAGGTTGCGGCCTGAAGGTCTGCTGGTATGATAGCATATATCATCTTTGCATCAATCCGTCCCTGCTGTGCCTGAATCTTTTTTGAAGAACTCTGAAGAACATGGATAACTCGAAAGTTGGGCAAGGATATATTGTGCAGTTCATCAAAAAAGGCAATATTTTCATCGTCAACATTACCGTAAAGTAAAGTAATTCTTCGACGATCATGTCGAGATGCCGCATCAAACAACATGCTGATAAGAGGGGTTATACCGACTCCTACTGCAATACAGACAATGTCATTTGTAATACCCTGCATGGAAAATTCACCGTTTGGCCCCTTGATAATCACCTCATCACCTGGATATAACCCTTCCAGATATTGACTGTAGGCAGAGCCAGTCATTCGCTTTGTGAACTCTAAAAAATTTTGCCGCGGTTCATGACTAAAGGAGAGGGGATGTACAAGCATACCTTCATGTCCCAGACCAACAATGACGTATTGTCCTGCTTGAAAGGAAAAACCCGGCGGACGGGTAAAACGATAGCTGTTGATCTGTGGAGTACGAGGGACTCGTTCTATAAAATGCACGGTTGTTTCCATCTTACCTGTTCTCCTTTTTGCCTATTTTTTTTCTTTTGACCTGCCGTTACCTTTTCTCTTTTTTAAAAAAATCTTTGGGGACCAGGCTAACCAGCGTTCATCAGCCTCTTTTGCCATTAAAAAATGATCGCCTTCTTGTGCTGGTGTGCCAAAGTCCTCTGGAGTAGCCATTGCAATCCCACCGGCCATGATAGACTCTAACGATTCTGTTTCCACAGAAACTCCAGAAAAGAGACCGGCTATCACCTTGATCCCACCTGCATTCCAGAATTTTGAGTTCCGAGAAACAAGAGGGGTATATTGAGGTTCAATAACCAGATGAATCCAGACCATCTGGGCAGTTGGACCCAGTTCAATACCAATGATTTTCCCGATTTTTACCTGCCTGTAATAGATTGGACTGCCTTTTTTTAAGGAACCTATGCGTTCAGCCTCTAAAACCAGATGCAGGCCAGGCATTGACAGAGAAAGCTCAGGTTCGGAATCCCTGACTGTAAAACGGGTTGTTCGTCGACCGTTGCCAGGAAACAGTTCAAGATAGGGGCCAGCAAGGAGTGTTTCCAGATGTTCCACACCTGTGAGATGGACCTTGGGTTGCACAAGCCAAATATCTGTTGTTTGTCGAAAGAGTTTGCTGAACTTTTGTTGCACAGCAGCCTTGGCAAACACTCTGTCTTTTTTGGGATCATACCAGGTACGAATCAGCGTGCCAAGCGTGATCCCCTTGTATTTAATTTTTGTTTTCTCTTTAATATCCTTGCCATGCAGAAACTCCAAGGTGAGAAAAAGAGCGTCTGCTTGCAGGGCCTCTGCTCGTCCTGGGTATAGGGGAAAGATCTTTTCTGCTGGCACCAGGTCCCCGTTCTTAGGCGTAACAAAGGAAATGCCACCTGTGATGATAGAGTTGAGAGAAGCTGTTTGCAAAGAAATTCCCTGTAAAGAGGCATCAAGCTGAAAACCCGAAACATTGTAAAATCGGGTGTTGTTTTTAATTAGATCTGTATACTGTTCATAGATTAAAAGCTCTATGGCAATGTTGCCCGCCATATTGCCGGCAATATTGTTGTTCTTTGTATTTTTTGTATATAACTGAATATCTACTATTTCTCCGATTTTCTGTTGTTTGTACAGAATCGGTGAGCCAAGGCGTAAGGAGTTGCCGTCCTCTGCTGTGAGATGAAAACGTTTTCCTGGTTGCAGAAAAAGTTTGGGCATTGGCGAGGATTCAACAAGAAAGTGATCCTGTTGTTCGCCCTCACCGATCTGAAAGGTAATATACGAACCAGAAATCAGCGTTTCCAGATTTTTGATTCCATGCAGAGAAATATGTGGACGTACCACCCAAAATCTGGTGCCTTTGCGAAGGATTTTTTTTGCCCTTGGATCTAACAGAATACGTGCGGTTACTGTATGAAAGTCATCATCGTTAATATCAATTGATTGCACAACGCCTGCTTTGAGTCCTCGAAACATTACCTTGGTTCTTCCCGGTACAATGCCGTCACCGCTGGCAAGTTGGAGCGTCATCGGGATGCCGTACACTGCCTCTGCAAAGTCTTTGTACAGGGGAAAGACCTGATGAGGCTGCGCAGGTGGGGTGTCTTTAAGCGATGCTGGAGTGCCGCAGGTCAGACCACCATAGATAAGTGAAGCCATTGATTCAACGTTAATACTTAGCCCCTTTTGTAAGTCACCGGTCACAGAAAGACCACTGGCATTCCAAAATCTGGTGCCTTCCTGAATCAGGTGCCGGAACTCTGGCTGAATAAATACATCCAAGAAAATGGAGCCGTCCTCTTCAAGATGGTAGTCATCCACCTTGCCAATGCGTAAATTCTGGCTGTACACATAGGAGCCTCTTTGCAAGGAATAAAGGGTATCAGTCCGTAGCCTAATATGAAGACCAGGGGTATCTTCCCCCATAGGAGGCGGCTCAGATAATCCTGAAAAATGCCGTTCAGGTTTTGTGGAATTTCCTATGCGAAAGCTGAGATAGGCGCCGCTTACCAAGGTGTCTAATCCAGAGATACGTCCGGCAGATATTTCTGGTCTGACAATCCAGAACATGGTATCGGCAACCAAACCTTTTTTGGTTACCCGATCCATTTCCACAGTAATGTTAACACCTTCAAGTGCTTTGTCTATCTCAACACTAATGACCTTGCCCACCTCAATGCCCTTATAAATCACCTTGGTTTTTCCAGCGGTTACTCCCTGAACACCGGAAAAATGAAGGGTTACTTTAATGCCGGAATTTTGATAACTGCTGAACAGTAACCAGATGCCAATGCAGAGGGCAAGCAGGGGAAGAAACCAGATTGGCGAAACAATCAGGCGTTTATGAAGAACTGCTCTATTCATGGGGGCTTCTCGTTCAACGGTCTGCGATTAAGGAACCAACAAACAGTCTAAACGACCTCGTTGTGTTGGATAGATTCATTTTCTCAAGAAGAAAAATTGATTTAACACGACCAGTAATGTGGAGTAAAGAAGTAATTTGTCGGATACGATTTTATCGCTCTACAAAACGTCCCCCGAAAACTCCGAAGCGGGATATAAAAAGAGCCGAAGCAAGAAAGAAGGACTACTTCAGGAGGGATTGTAAAGAATGGGGTTGAATGTTGGGGTATGTGGTGGTAACTGTATGAAGGGAGTTGTGTTTTTTTATCTATCCATTACAATTTGAGATATAATAATGAGAAATAAACAAGATAAGGAAGCTGAGGAAAATGTTTTAAATTTTCTAAAATTAATGAATTTTCCAGGGATAAGGAGAAGAGAAGATAATCAAGAAGTTAAGGATTATTTCAATTCAATATCCTATGAGGGTACACCTGACTTAATTGCCGGGCCTGAGAAACTTGACTTGGTACGCCCGGAGGGATTCGAACCCCCGACTCTCGGATTCGAAGTCCGATGCTCTATCCAGCTGAGCTACGGGCGCATGGGATAGTCACAAACTAAAATACATTATTTTTCTAAAAGAGGAAAGATTTTTTTTATCAAAGGAGAGAGAGTATGCAATGTCATCAATGCGGAGCTGATATCCCTGTGTATAAAAATCCGACGCCAACCGTGGATATTATTATTGAATTGGATCAGGGAATCGTCCTGATTGAACGAAAAAATCCCCCCTTTGGTTGGGCTTTGCCCGGCGGTTTTGTTGACTATGGAGAGAGTTTTGAAGAGGCTGCTGTTCGTGAGGCAAAAGAGGAAACCGGCTTAGATGTGACCTTGGTTCGTCAGTTCCATACCTATTCCCATCATGACCGGGATCAACGTCAGCATACTGCTTCAACAGTCTTTATTGCCACTGCATCGGGCATCCCTGTGGGTGCAGATGATGCCAAGCAGGCCCAGGTTTTTATGCGGGATACGTTGCCAGAGCTGGCCTTTGATCATGCTCGTATTTTGCATGATTATTTTATAAAACGATACTAATAACTTTATGGTCAATGTGGTAAGATATGATGTTATAACCGTATCAATGGTATCAATGAAATGAACAGGGAACAAGCATGAGCAAACTCGGTGAAGCAAAGTGGCTGAAAGTAGGGCTGAACTGTCCTGAAAATACTCTGGAGGCAGTAGTGGATCTGGTCGGTATTGTCAGCGGCTCAGGTGTGGAGCAATCACCAGTAAAAAACGGGCAAAGCACAGTCAATGGCTTTTTTCGCCTTGAGGCTGAGGGTGAAAATGCTGCAACAGAACAGAACGCCGTGCTGCAACGGCTTGAACAGGAGTTGTCCGAGCTGTTCGCCTTGTACGGACTTACTCCACCGCAACCGCAATGCTCGTTCATGGCAGACGAAGATTGGGCAACGTCCTGGCAGCAGTTTTTCACCCCCTTTGCCATTATTCCCGGTTTGGTCATCAAGCCCTCTTGGGAGGCGTATACTCTTGGAGCTGATGAACAGGTGATTGAGATGGACCCTGGTATGGCCTTTGGTACTGGGCAACATGCCTCCACCAAGTTAGCCCTTTCCCAGATTTGTTCCTGTTTTGATGCGCATCCTGTACATCCTGTACAAACAGTGCTGGACGTTGGCACCGGCACCGGCATTCTGGCAATGGGGGCCACTCTTTTTGGGGCAGAGCAAGCTGTAGCCATTGACAATGATCCTGAAGCAGTCCGGGTGGCTCAAGAAAATATTGCCCATAATCAGCTCGCTGAAAAAATTACAGTTTCTGGTAATGATCTCGTCCAGATCAACGGGCAATTTGATCTGATCTGCGCTAATATTATTCACGATGTACTGGTGGAGATGGCACCGGATATTGTGCAGTTGCTTACTAAAAACGGTGCAGTGGTGCTGGCTGGTATTCTCCAAGGGGAGCAGGAAAAGAATATCATTCGCATATACGAAGGCTTGGATCTTGCTCTACAAAAGGCTCTGTATGAGGATGAGTGGGTTTCCTTGCTTTTAACAGCGTGATTTTTTTTCGAGTGAGATATGAAACGAATGCTTGAACCAGAGTTGATGGAGGAAGAAGAGCAGGGCTTGGTCTATGCTCAGGCAGACTTTTCCGGACCTAATACACTCTTTCTTGACCTTTTTGCTGAGAATTTTCCCCATTTTTCAGGCAAGGGAACAGTCCTTGACCTTGGTTGTGGTCCTGCTGATATTCTCATTCGTTTTGCCCGCAAATATCCAGGCTGCACCTGCGTAGGAATTGACGGGGCTGAGGCTATGCTGGCACCGGGCCATCTGGCTGTGGAACAGGAACAGCTCGGACATCGAATTACCCTGCATTGTCAATGTCTGCCCTGTGCGGCTCTCTCCTCTGTACAGAAAAATCAGGAAAATCAAAAAGCAGGGCAGGAGGGATTTCAGGTCATCCTGTCCAACAGTCTGCTGCATCATCTTCATACTCCAGCGATTCTCTGGCAGACCATTCAGGAGAACATTGCACCAGAAGGACTGATCCTCGTCATGGACTTATTCCGTCCAACGTCTCCTGAAGAGGCCCGTCATATTGTGAAGACCTATGCGGCTGATGAGCCTGCAATCTTACAAAAAGATTTTTATAATTCGCTGTTAGCGGCCTTTGATCTGGATGAGGTACGAACCCAGCTCACACAGGCTGGTCTTGCCTTGCACTGTGAAAAAGTGAGTGACCGTCATTTTGCTGTTTGGGGCGGGAATCAGTGCTTGACAATATATTAATGTGGGTGCGGTGTGGAAGAAAATAGAGATATTCATGCTGCATAAAATATATTAAGCCAAGCGTATATCGAGATTGCTGCTTAAAGTAAAAATCTAGGTCAAGCTCTGGCCGAAGTAACGCCTTTGGAGTTGGAAGCTCTGGCTTGCGACAGCAAGTGAAACTACCAACGTTGAATAAGGAATAGATAATCTGACGTTTTGTTAATTATGTCAGGTTTCTAAGAGCGGAACGAGGACGTGGTGAGCCTCTCAGTCCTTTTTTAAAAACTTTCCGTTTAATGCCAAACCCGGAGAAAGTACATGAAAAACTACCAGGAAATTTTTGAGAAAAGCCTTGCACATCCCGAAGAATTTTGGGCTGAAGCAGCCACGTCCATTGACTGGTATAAAAAATGGGACAGTGTACTGGATAGCTCAAACCCGCCGTTTTACAACTGGTTTCAGGGCGGTGAGATGAACACCTGTTATAATGCGGTGGATCGGCATGTGGAACAAGGGCGAGGAGAGCAGATTGCTATTATTTATGACTCTCCAGTGACGGATACGGTGCGGAAGATTTCCTGGGCAGAGCTACGTGATCAGGTAGCAAAGCTGGCTGGTGCGCTTAAAGCACAGGGTGCGGAGAAGGGCGATACCATTATTATCTATATGCCCATGATCCCAGAGGCTCTGGTTGCCATGCTGGCCTGCGCACGCTTAGGTGTGATTCATTCCGTGGTGTTTGGCGGGTTTGCAGCCAATGAACTGGCAATCCGGATTGATCATGCCCAGCCCAAGATGATTATCTGTGCTTCTGGCGCTATTGAAGGCAAGAAACAGCTGGCCTATAAACCCCTTGTTGCAGCAGCGATAGAGCAATCTGAACACAAGCCGGAAAAGACTATTGTCTTTCAGCGGGATTTTCTTGAGGCCGAGCTGAATCAACCTGGTGACCTGCACTGGCAGGAACTTGTCAAGGATGCCGAGCCTGCTGACTGTGTCCCAGTGGCAGCCACTGATCCTCTCTATATTCTCTACACCTCTGGTACCACGGGTATGCCCAAGGGGGTGATGCGGGATAATGGCGGTCATGCTGTGGCCCTGCACTGGTCCATGAAGAATATTTATAATATGGAACCGGGCGAGGTCTTTTGGGCAGCCTCAGATGTGGGCTGGGTGGTTGGCCATTCCTATATAGTCTATGGGCCGCTGTTGTACGGTTGTACCACGGTAGTGTATGAGGGAAAACCCATTGGTACACCAGATGCAGGGGCCTTCTGGCGGGTTATTTCCGAACATAAGGTCAAGGCCCTGTTCACCGCACCTACTGCTTTTCGGGCGATCAAGAAAGAAGATCCAGAAGGGGAGTATCTGAAAAAATATGATCTGTCCAACTACAAAACCCTGTTCCTTGCTGGAGAGCGTCTGGACCCGGATACCTATCATTGGGCAAGAAAACTGTTAAACGTGCCTGTGATTGATCATTGGTGGCAGACGGAAACAGGCTGGGCTATTGTGGCTAATCCGATGGGCATTGAGCAATTCCCGATCAAACCAGGCTCTGCAACCAAGTCGGTTCCTGGTTATGATGTGAAGATCTTGGACAGTGAGGGCAATGAGCTTGGACCGGGTAAAGAGAGCAATATCGTTATTAAGCTTCCCCTGCCTCCTGGTACCCTGGCAACCCTGTGGCGCAATGAAGAACGTTTTGTTTCGTCGTATATGTCCAGGTATCCGGGCTATTATGAAACCGGTGATGGAGGGTATATTGATGATGATGGGTATGTGTTTGTTATGGGACGGATTGATGACGTGATTAACATTGCCGGACACCGTCTGTCCACCGGAGCTATGGAAGAGATTGTTGCAAGCCACTCCCAGGTTGCAGAATGCTCTGTTATTGGCCTTGATGACTCGCTAAAAGGGCAGAAACCACTCGGGCTTGTTGTGCTTAAAGCAGGCGTGAACTGTGAACCAGAGAGGCTGAACCAAGAACTCATTGCTATGGTTCGTAACGGTATTGGCCCTATTGCCTGTTATCGTGAAACAGTGATTGTCTCCCGACTGCCTAAAACGCGTTCCGGTAAAATTTTGCGTGGTACTATGCGGGCTATTGCTGCGGGTAAGGCGTACCGGATGCCGTCGACGATTGATGATCCAACCTCTTTAGAAGAGATTTCAACGGCATTACAAAAAGTTGGTTATCCCTTAAAATAGGTCTATACACAGATAACTTCCTGCTCAATAAAGGAAATTTTGATTTTTTTTTTCACTTCCTTGAGTATTTTATTTTGAGGGTGTAAACTGGACAAATAAGCGAAGCCCGTTTTACGGAGGGTCCGTAGAACAGCATCCACGGGGATGCTGGGCCGCCTTAGATAAGAGGAGGTAGAGGCTTTATTTTTTTTTAAAGGAGGAACAGGTGGACAGAATAGATTTTCCCTTGTTGGGTAACAGTATTATTATGGCGGTGGTTATTCTGACACACGTCTTTTTTGCTTTTTTTGCAGTTGGTGGATCTGCGCTTGCTGTTCTTGCTGAATGGTGGGGAACAAGAAAAAAAGATGATGATTACATAAGATTAGCCAAGGGCGTCTCACGTTTTCTTTCCGGTATGATGAAGATTAATGGTGTCCTCGGAGTCGCCATTGTCGTACTCACCATCGGACTCTGGACTCCATTCGGCGCTTTTCTTTACTCAACGCAGTTTTGGCCTTTTCTTGCTGAAGGCGCAGTTTTTTTGTTTTTGATGATTTTTGCAGTTACCTATTATAATACGTGGGACTCTGTCTCTCGGGGAGTACATATTTTTTACGGAATATGTACAGCTCTTTTTGCTACACTAGCCGGTCTTCTCCTGAACGCTATCTGGATTTTTATGATGGTACCGGGTAAGTGGGTAGACACCCTGAGTCGTTGGGATGCCTTTAATACTCCGCTTCTTCTTGAGTCCAGCATTCACTTGGCTCTGCCCTGTTTCATCAACGGTGCCTTGATTGTATTTATTTGGAGCTACTGGAAATCTAGAAAGCAAGGTGAAGATCAACAGTATTATGAAAAGGTTAATCGGTTTAGCGGAGCTATTGGCGGTGTCTTGCTCTTTTTGCAGCCGTTATCAGGGCTCTCCTTTTTACTCAAGGTGAAGTCAGCGACAGAGGCACTTCCTCCACCTAATCCTTGGTTACAGCTCATTGGTGGCGCTGCTACGCCCTTTCTGTATGTCATGGTTGGACTGGGAAGTCTTGCTGTTATCTGCACAATTTTCTACTGGGTCATGGGACATGAAAAGGGACGTAAGGCATTGTTAGTTGCTTCAATCGCCATGCTTCTCGCCTTTTTTATGGGTGCGTTTACCCGTGAAAGGGCAAGAAAACCCTATTTAATTTGGGGAACCATGCGTATGGATCAGCAGTTTACCCGTTCATTCGATAAAAAGATAAACCCTAGAAAAAAAACCGAGATCCAGTCAGATACCATAGAAGGTAAGCAAGTTTTCAAAAAATCCCAGTGTCAGGCATGTCATACGCATAACGGAGAGGGTGGTACAAACGGACCTGATCTCAGCAATGTTTCAGAGCGGTATACCAAGGAAAAGATTATGAACTTTATTAGTCAGCCGCCTGCACCGGCAAATATGGTGATGCCACCTTTTAATGGTACAGATGCCGAACTTGATGCTCTTGCCGATTACCTGCTACAAAACAAGTAACTCTCTTTTTTGATACAAAGGCTGCTCTGGTGAAGAGTGGCCTTTTTTTATGTCTCTTTGCCAAAATTGCGCAGATATCAAAGAGGAGGAGTACTGTCAGGAAAAAAGCAATGTTTAATTTACGACTGTACTAGGTATGTCTTGGAGACTTACCTAGATGGTACTGACGGACTTACCTAGGTATGTCTTGGAGACTTACCTGTATGGTGTAGCGGGGGAGAGAAGGGGATGAGAGGAGAAAGCAAGAACGCCAGTGAGTAAACAATAATGCTATATTCTCCGGTTACACTGTCAGCCGTTCCTGTGCCTCTTTATAGCGAGCAGCGGTTTTTTCCGTAATTTCTACGGGCAGAGGCGGCGGAGGCGGTTGTTTATCCCAGTCCAAAGAAGAGAGGTAGTCACGGAGAAACTGTTTATCAAAGCTGGGCTGTCCCTGGCCCGGTGTATACTCATCCATAGGCCAGAAGCGGGAAGAATCCGGCGTCAAGACCTCGTCAATCAGGATCAGCTCGTCATCAACCATCCCAAGTTCAAACTTGGTGTCTGCAATAATAATACCCTTGCTGCGGGCATACTCTGCAGCCTTTTCGTAGAGACGAACAGAGATGTCAGCCATTGTAGCGGCAATATCCTTGCCAATGATTTCTTCCATCTGGGCCACAGAGATGTTCTCGTCGTGCAGCCCTTGTTCCGCCTTGGTGGACGGAGTAAAGAGTGGCTGCGGAAACCTATCAGATTCCTGCATACCTTGGGGCAGGGCAAAGCCACAAACCGTGGTATTCTTTTTATAGGCTGACCAGAAGGAACCAGAGAGATAGCCCCGCACAATACATTCAATGGGCATGACCTTGGTCTTGCGCACCAGCATAGAACGTCCTTCCAGCTGCTCTTGATACTGATGACAGACTTCCGGGTACTGCTCAACCTTAGCAGAGATAAGGTGGTTGTCCACAATATCAGCCAGCAGATCAAACCAGAACAGGGAGATCTGGGTCAGCACCTTGCCCTTGTCAACAATGGGATCGTCCATGACCACATCATAGGCAGAGATTCTATCAGTAGCAATCATGAGCAGTTTGTCCTCATGACCGGGAATTTCATACATGTCGCGAACCTTGCCCCGATGCAGCAGGTTCAGTTCTGGCAAATCAGTTCGGATAACAGGGTTACTCATGGGTATATACCAGATAAAGGTAAATGAAGCGAAGTAGGGGCGATCCTTGTGATCGCCCTTATTGCTAGGCCTTGAGGACGAATACAAGATTCGCCCCTACAGTTCCGTATTAAAAAGAGTTGTATGTATTGAAAATTTTACAGGCTCAACTCTTTTTTCACAGCTTCAATAACAGCATCGCTGGAGGTGGCCTCAACAGAGAGCAGCAGTCCTTCTTTTTCGTAAAACCCGATCAGCGGAGCAGTTTTCTCGTTATAAGTGGCTAAACGGTGGCTAATTGCCTCTTCAGTCTCGTCTTCACGTTGCACAACCTTGGACCCGCATGTATCGCAGATACCTTCCTGCTTGGGCGGATTGGACTTCACATTATAGATAGCCTGACAGTCGCTGTTCTCGCAGGTGCGACGGGTACAGAGACGATCTAAAATAATGTCCTTGGGTACATCAATGTTGACAGCCTTGTCCAGCGTGATGTCGAGTTTGGTCAGCAGCTCTTTGAGGGCCTCAGCCTGGGGAATGGTACGGGGAAAGCCATCCAGCAGAAAACCACTGGCACAGTCGTCTTCTTGAAGGCGTTTTTCCATAATGCCCATGATCAGCGAATCAGGCACCAGATCACCACGCTTCATATAGTCTTCAGCCTCTTTGCCCAGGTCGGTTCCAGCCTGCACAGCACCCCGCAGGATATCGCCAGTGGAAATTTGCACAGAACCGTCAATGGCAGTCAGTAGTTTAGCAACAGTTCCTTTACCTGCACCAGGTGCGCCGAGAAGGATAAGCTTCATGGAAATTCTCCTTAAAAATATTATTTTTTATGAATGACTGATAAAGCAGGTTTGTCCGTGGAGCGTAAGAGAACACTTGAAAAACTCCCGAGAAAATTTCTCGTTTTGGCGTTGCTGCTTTTCTGTTGAAAATTAGGGGTAAACTCACCTCAAAGAAAAACAAAACACCTTACACTATCTTTGCTGTTGATGGTAGGAAAAATATGGCAAGGGATATGAAATGTTAGGATTGGAAGATAGAACATGCTAGAACATGCAGGAGAGCTGTTTTGAACAAAAACACACGAGAGAACGTATGATTTCAGTTATTATTCCAACGTATAATCGAGCAGAGTTTATTGAACAGGCAATCGCTTCAGTACTGGATCAAACGCTTACCTCTGGAGCAATCTGTGGAGAAATTATAGTCGTTGATGACGGTTCCACTGATGCAACCCCAGAGATTGTTCAACAAATCAGTAAAAATAATCATATACCTATTCGTTATCTGTATCAGGAAAATAAAGGAGCTTCCGCAGCCCGCAACCTGGGAATTACTGCGGCACAGCATGACATGCTCTGCTTTCTTGACTCTGATGATCGCTGGGTTCCCCATAAATTAGAGATGCAACTCCATGCTATGCAGCGGCAACCGCAATATCTGATTTCTCATACCAGGGAAATTTGGTACCGGCACGGGATGCAGGTGAATCAGAAAAAGAAACATGCCCCCCCTCATGGCGAAATATTTCAACGTGCGTTACGGATGTGTGTGGTTGGTATGTCCACTGTCATGATGCAGCGAGAAATTTTTCAGCGTTACGGGCTATTTAATGAGAATATGCCCTGTTGTGAGGATTATGATCTTTGGCTCAGGGTCAGCAGAGAAGAAGCGTTCCTTCTTGTTGATGAGGCACTGACACTCAAAGATGGTGGGCGACCAGACCAGCTCTCTGCTCTTCATCGTTTGGGAATGGACAGATGGCGTATTTACTCGCTTTGTTTGCTGCTTGAGAATACCTCGCTTAAGGCAGAGCAATATGACCAAGTTGTTGCAGAACTGGAAAGAAAATGCCGTATTTATGGTAAGGGATGTATTAAGCACGGAAGGCCGGAAGAGGGGGAGTATTATCTTGCCCTGCCAAAACAACAAAATATGCAAGGGGGTGCTGTTATCCCAGATGGCAAGGGAGATATATTTTTATAGATATCTCTTTACATTCGGTTGGTTGCCTGTTATTACATATCACTGTTACGCTCTTGCTACAACGTGCTGGAGCCACGCAACCTATTAAAAAAATATAAAAAGGAGGCAAGAAGATGTCGAATACGCTGACTTTAAAACCCTATATTGAGCTGGTCAGAACCCATTGCCACAGGCTGTCATCATCTCAACTGATTGATCTGTTGTGCAGCATAGCACAGGAGGTGCCAACCAAAGAACGTCAGAGTTTTCTGGAGAAACTTGAAATAACTGCGACCATTCCCTCTGACCCTTCAGACAGTGCGGAAGATGTCGAGGACATTCTCGAACGGATTGAGGATATTATAGAAGAAATTCTTGAACGCCAAGAGTCTATTGAGGACGGTTCGTATTACGAGATCTACGAGGACTATAGCAACTATTATGATGATGAGCCGGAGATTATGTCCCCGGAGCAGCAAAAAGAGCTTGAAGAGATATTTGCAGAGGCGGACCAGCTTTTTCTTTCCGGAGAACTTGCGTCTGCCCGCAAGGTGTATCAGCAACTCTTCAGTATTTTTCTGCACAGCAGTGAACTAAAACTGTATTACGAAATTAATCGGCAGGATATAGACATAAACTGGCAAGAAACCCTGGCCAGATACTGCCGCAGTGTCTATGAAACAGTAGCTACCGCTGACCGCACACAACAGGTGCTTGATGCAATGGAAGTTGATTATCCTGTAGCGGGTCAATACGATGATCCCTACGAGAAATGGCTTCCCTCTCTGCAGGACGTGTACAATGCCCGCCCCGAAGACATCTCTGAATGGGACGATTTCCTGCAAGGTATACAAACCGCCCTGCAAAGGAAGAGGGATAATCGGGCGGTGTTGCTCTGCCTGGAAGCTATATACCTGACCGACAGTCTGCAAGGGCTTGCTACAGCAGTTCGTCAAAAAAAGAGTCCGGTAGGCTATCTCTATTGGTTGACCCAGCTAGAGGAAGAGGCCTTATGGGAAGAAACGGCACAGGCTGCTCTGGAAGCCTTGGACAGTATGCCGCCAGACCGACTGCGGACTGCTGCCGCTGCTGCCTTGATTCGGGCAGGCAAGCAGACAGAGAAGAAAGATCTTGTTCTGCACGGGAAACAGGAGCAGTTTTTCTCCGAGCCAAACGGTCAGCACTTGGACTGTTGGCTGGAAGAGGCCAGGAAGCAGGAGGCCAAAGAGGAGATGCTGCATACCGCTCTTGCTTTTCTTAACAACAGGCTTGAGGGTAGCCAGAAGGAGACATCTTGGCAAGAAAGTAGATTTTTTCTGCTCAAGATCAAGGTATTGCTGCTGTTGGGCCGACTTGAGGATGCCTTTGCCGAGATCGATGGAAAAGCCGCTGTGGGCTGGTCAAATAGCAAGCAAACCACAGCGGTTGTCTATACCTGTGTTTTACTTGCCTTGGTTCGATGCTCTGTAGAAGCCCGGACAATTCACGACCTGTTCAGCGGCTATCTGGCCTTGAGCAATGAAAAAACGATTACTGACGAGATTTTGCAGCACCTTGCCAAGGCTGACTCAGCAGCGCAGGAGGAATGGTTTCAGTTTGCTGAAAGGATGACACAGACCCGTATTGATCATATTGTTTCCAATAAGTACCGCAAAGCCTATGCTCGTGCAGCCGAGGTGCTGGGCGGATACATGGAAGCCCTGATTCTCAACGATCGAAAGGACCAAGCTGTCGAGTTTCTTCGTTTGAACAGAAATCAGAAATACAACCGCTTTTCTGCGTTCCGGGCCGAGATACAACGGGTGACAGGACGCTCACCGCTACTGGCTGGGCTATGAGGACAGAATGGCGCAAAGAAAACTGATCAGCTTTGACTGGGCCATGAAAAAGCTCCTGCGGAGTAAGGCCAACTTTGAAATCCTGGAAGGGTTTCTCAGCGAGCTTCTGATGGAGGATGTCACCATCCTGGAAATACTTGAAAGCGAAAGTAATCAAGAGGATGTTCGTGATAAATTCAATCGGGTGGATCTTAAGGTTACAAACCAGAAGAAAGAAATGCTCATTATCGAGGTGCAGTATGAACGGGAGTTTGATTATCTCCAGCGAATTCTTTTTGGCACTTCCAAGGTGATTACAGAGCATCTGCAAAAAAAGGAACCCTATTCCAAAGTTGCCAAGGTTATTTCTATCAATATCCTCTACTTTGATCTGGGGCATGGAGAGGATTACATTTATCACGGCACCACCTCGTTTCGAGGGCTGCATGAGCAGGATCTTTTGCAACTCTCCGAAGAACAGCAGAACCTGTACGGACGGGACAAGCTCCATGAAATTTTCCCTGAATACTATCTGGTCAAAGTGAATAACTTTAATGATATTGCGAAAGATACTCTGGATGAATGGATTTATTTTCTGAAAAACGAAGAGATTAAAGGCGATTTTAAGGCTAAAGGACTAGAAAAGGCCAAGCAGGAATTGGATATCCTCAAGCTTTCTGATGAAGAACGCCGGGCGTATGAGCGGTATCAGGACGATCTGCACTATCAGGCCAGTATGGTGGAATCATCCTATACAATCGGCGTGAAAAAAGGCGAGGATAAAAAGGCCCTTCAGATCGCAATGAATCTCATTAAAAAGGGCGTACTTGATGCGCAGGAAATAGCAGAAATTACCGAACTATCGGTTGAAGAAATTAACAAAATGATACCATCTAAGGAACCATGACAGAAAAAAACATCCCTTTGAACGAACGCATTATCTTTGCCCTTGATGTCACTTCCCCTGATGAGGCAATGGCCTTGGTGGAAAAGCTAGACAGCGAGATCAAATTTTTTAAGGTAGGACTCCAGCTCTTTTTAGCGGGCTGGTTTCATACCATTGATGCCATCATTGCCCGTGGTAATAAGGTGATGGTGGACCTTAAGTTTTTTGATATTCCAGAGACTGTCAAGCTGGCTGTGGATCAGTTGAAAAATCGGGGTGTCAGCTTTGCCACTGTGCATGGCAATGATCCCATCTTACGGGCCGCAGTGCAGGACAAGGACAGTGAGATGAAAATTCTGGCTGTCACTGTGCTGACCAGTTTTGATGAAGAGGATATGCGGGCAATGGGGATGACCGGTTCTGTGCGGGATCTGGTGCTTCATCGAGCGCGCAAGGCTTTGGAAATCGGTTGCGATGGCGTGGTTTCCTCTGCCTTGGAAGCTGAACCGCTCCGCAATGATCTGGGGGAAAATTTTTTAGTGGTCACTCCAGGTATCAGGCCAGGGGCTAATGTGGATGATGGTTCAGATGATCAGAGGCGAATCGCTACGGCAAAGCAGGCCATTCTTAACGGTGCAGATCATGTAGTTATCGGTCGACCGATCCGGGATAGCAAAGATCCCATTGCTCTGATTCGTGAGCTGCACAAAGAGATTGCTGAGGGTTTGGCAGACAAAGTTGATTAAGGAACTCATCCGAGACGTTTTTTTGCATCGGGTTCCGTTTATTTGCGGAAGCATATATGGACTCTACAGTCGCAAGTTCTCAACGGTTCCCGATGAACTAAAGCTGTGTTAAGATTTGCGCTGGATTATGCTGCTTCCCTGGCCCACGCATTAGAATTTTGAAAAATCTTATCCTCAATTTTTCCCT
>QYLO01000031.1 GCA_022766165.1 Candidatus Electrothrix gigas | reverse complement strand
AAAGAATCTTTTCGACTGTGCCTGTCGGGCGGGATTCGGTGTTGGGACGTATCTGCATTCAGTGGGTGACGGAGCACCGTGGATTTACGGGCAGATAGAAAAGCAATTCGGTGATCAGGGAAATTATATTATTGATTTTTATCATGTTTGTGAATATCTGGAAGCTGCCGCTACGGCATGTTCCGAGAAAAATGGAGCAAAAGCATGGAGTAATCGACAGAAGGCATTACTGAAAGAGGGGCGGGTGGAAGAGGTAAAAGAATCGTTGAAGCCGCATCTTGAGCCTGAGGAAACAGAAGATCAACATGCTCCTGTACGGAGCTGCCTGCGTTATCTACACAATCGTCCGGGACAATTCGATTATCTAGGTGCTCAAACCAGAGGGCTGCCCATTGGTTCAGGCGAAATAGAGAGTGCGCATCGGTACATTATCCAGGAGCGTCTGAAAATAGCCGGTGCATGGTGGACACCGGAAAATGCCCGGATCATGCTCGCCCTGAGAGTTGATCGTGCAGACGGGTACTGGGAAAAGTATTGGGATAATATAAAAAGAGCGGCGTAAGGTGTCAAAAACCGCACTTTTAATCACACCCATTGGTCAGTTATTCTCCAAGATGTTAAGCAAAAAAATACAGGCTGTTGGACTTGAATTGTTCATTGCAGGATTTAGAGAGAACGTATCCCATGAAATGTAGCATTAAAGCATCTGCAACCCGTCATTTTCCCGATCAATCAAGGCCGCCCCAACCGCATTGCCCACTTCGTAATGCTCAGGAAAATACACCTTGGTATGCAGGCGTTCAGCCACAGCAGGCAGAAAGCAACGTGCTGCCGCACCGATCCCAATAATCGGCACCTTGACCGCAGCTTGCAGGGAGAAGAGTTCGTTTTCCATCCTACTTAAAAGGGGAGCGGTCTCAACATGCTGCCAAACCTTATGCCCAAGATAATCAAGAATAATACCCTCAATAGTCTTTTCTGCCTCCCCCACCACCTGAAGACAGAGGGCCTCAACACTCATATCCAAAGAGGCTGCCAAGGCCCGTGCGCCATGCTCGGCCTGTTCCTTGGTCCCAACATCGAGTTTCCCCAAAACATGCAGGGCATCGGTTGGGGTGAAACCAGCCATCTTGATCTGCTGAAGATAGGCTAATCGCTCCAAACGCTTTTCAAGAAGAATACCAGACAGGCCCGTCTGCTGGGTAAGGGTTTCTAAGTTTGCTGGCCCATGTTCCCTAAGACAGAAGAGGATCTCATCCTCAGTCACAGTTTCATCACTTAACTCATCAACAGGTAAAACCACGGCATTGCGTAGCCCACAACCGAGCCATTGCTCAGGATCAGGAAGGTCTTTAGTCATACAAAGCGGTTGCACCCGTGTTGCCTCCAGACGAATCTTAGGACGCTGCAAGTGCTGTTCACAACTGTCCTCTTGTTGCAAAGAACAGTCATGATCCGAAGAGCAGATAATATGGGAGTCCCCGCCACCCGCTGCTGTGTACATATCAATGGCATCAACATGGGTTTGCCACTGTCCAATACGACAGCCCTCATTACTGAGAACAGGCTGCCCATCTCGAATCATACAGACATCTGTGGTTGTCCCGCCCACATCAACAATCAAGGCGGTGGGTTCCCCAGCAGTACAACCAAAACGGGCCGTAGCAGCTGGACCACTGGCCATAGTAATGGCAGCGCGTCGAACCGCAGTATCCAAGCCAATCCCTTTCCCATTGCCACAGATAATGGTTATTGGGCAGTTTAAACCTGCATTGAGCATGGACGTTTTAAAGGAAGAGAGAAAACTGACCATCAGAGGCATGAGTTTGGCATGGAGACAGGCAGTGGCTGCTCTGGCCCGCATTCCTGGATTTTCACTCACCTGATGCGAGCAAAAAACCGGCTTGGGGTCAATCATGGTAATGGCCTCTTCAGCCACCAGTTCATGGGTAGGATTTTTAATGGACATGCCGCCACAGACTGCATAGCTGTCCACCTCGTTCTTTAAACCATGCACTGAATCAACCAGCCCTTCAATATCCAAGGGTTCGTCTTCCTCGCCAGTAATCTTATGCCCACCTTTAAGGAAAATATTCGCTGTAATGGGCAGTTTAAAATGACGGACATAGCCAAATACCAGCAGTCCCACCCGTGCTCCCCGATCTTCAACCACGGCATTGGTGGCCAAGGTAGTGGACACGGAAAGTCCGATGATATCCTCTGGGACAACGTCCGCAGCAAGCAACTTTTCCAGCACTCTTCCGACCCCAATCCCCAGATTATGGTGAGTGGTTGGTTCTTTGGCTGAATACACTACTTCCAAGGTGGCATCATCAATCAGGACGCCGTCTGTGCAGGTGCCTCCGGTATCTATACCGATGCGGTAACATCGGACGTATTCTCTTATCAGCTTGCCCATTTGTTTGAAACGAATCAGAAATAATATTTACATTCAGGATGAATTGATAAAAAGAGTGTATAGTAAACCAGTAGGCAAGGATTGTCCAGTGCGGACTGAAAATTACCTGATTACCTGACAAACATCTCCTTTGTCGTAGTATTGCGGCGGGGGTATTTTTTGTCCTGCTGAAGATTCCTCTTTCGCCTCGGTAATATATATCAGCCATGCTACTTTTTCGACACTTTTTATGCTGCTCATTACACAAATAGACCAGCGTACCCCGGCACGATCACGAGGAGGCAATATTTTTCCGAAATTATAGCAAAAGTCATGCGTTTGCCGTGGATGATCTGAATGATCCTTTGTTGCGGTTTGCCAGTGCGTTCTCTTCAGATGTCAAAGAGATCGGTAAAAACCATGATAAAGGTTCGGATTAATCATCCGCCTCCGATCAGCAACACCACAGCATGAGCAGCAATCCCCTCCCCCCGTCCGGTATAGCCCATCTTTTCCGTGGTCGTGGCCTTAATATTTATCCGCTCCGGCGTGGTGTTACAAACAGCAGCAAGATTGCTTTGCATGGTTGCCAAGTAAGGAGCAAGCTTGGGTCGCTGGCAGACCACAGTAATATCCGCATTGATCAAGCGCATCCCCTTTACTTGAACCAGCTTTATTACCTGTTCCAGTAACTTGAGACTATCCGCTCCCCGGTACTGCTCATCCGTGTCCGGGAAATGACGGCCAATATCCCCGGCTCCCAGCGCACCGAGCAGGGCATCCATCAAAGCATGAACCAAAACATCTGCATCTGAATGCCCAGCCAGTCCCAGCTCAGAGGGAATATCCACCCCACCAAGGATAAGTTTGCACCCCTGTGCAAATCGATGAGCATCAAAGCCATGTCCTATCCGCATTGCAGTCCCTCCTTATGACTCCTCCCAAAGCAGGGCAGTAGCAATCCGCAGATCTCCTGGTCGAGTAATCTTGATATTTTCTTCACTACCCATAACCACACCCACAGAAACTCCGGCGTGTTCCAACAGAGATGCCTCGTCTGTGCCGACAAACTCAGTGGCTGCTGCATATTCATAGGCACGTTCCAGTAAATGTAAGTCCATAGCCTGGGGTGTCTGGGCTTGCCAGAGTTGGGAGCGATCAACAGTCCCGATGATCTCTAACTCTTCTTCATCAACTTCTTTCAGGGTATCTTTGACTGGAATTGCTGCAATAACAGCTCCCTGTTCTTCAATGCCTCTGAAGCAACGATCAATAATTTCTGCACTCACCAGAGGACGCACCCCATCATGGACGAAAATACGCTTCACCGAAGGTGGTAAGGCATTTACGCCGTTTTGCACGGAACCCTGCCGTGTGTCAGCTCCGGCAATGTAGATAATCTTTTCCTGTTGGTCCGGGGTCATTAAGGGCAGAAACTTTTTTTTGCCCTCTTCCAGATACTCTGGAGGCAGAACAAGAATAATGATATGGATTGCCGGGTGATCGAGAAAAACCCGTAACGTACGCAATAAGATAGGTACGCCAGCCAGCTCAAGAAATTGTTTGGGAATATCGGCTTCCATTCGGGTACCAAAACCTGCTGCCGGGATGATGGCAGCAACCGAGTGTACATTTTTATCAAGCATCCTGTCTTACCTTACCATAATAGCTAATAAAATTCCTAGAACAACGAGCTGTTGCTTCACTGCTTTCAGCTCAACATTACTGTACGACATAACGAAACCTTTCCGGAACCGGGCTGGTGTTCAACAGGCGTAATAGTACTGCGAACTGAGAATAATAGCAAAATATAATTGGTAACAACGCATTGTTGACAGCAGGACACTTCCGGGATAAGATTACTTACAAAGCACTTTAAAATTCACTCAATTCAGCACAGAAAGGAGAACTTGAGACAATGCCTGCCAAAAAAAAAATCTTCCTTGCCCTTAGTTTTGCAATTTCCTTAGCTTTTGCCCAGACCGGAACAGCCAGAGAGTTTGCCGACATCTATACCGACTGTGGACTTGGCGCAATCATCGCCCCCCGTACCCCGGTAGTGGCCGCTATAACCAATGTCACCTTTGATCTGGGAACCACGGCTGTTTCCTCCAACATCTCTTCTCCTGAGACCTGCGCAGGTGGTCGGGCCCGCATGGCCGCTTTTGTTCACGATGCGTACGATTCTCTGGAAGTTGAACTGGCTGCTGGAGAGGGCAAATATCTTGACTCATTGGCTGCGCTGGCAGGCATTGAGCAGAAAGAAAAAACAGCTTTTATTCAAGACGTTCGTAAACAGTTTGCCCACTCTGTTGCAGCTCCTGATTATACGCAACAGACACTCTTTACCAAGGCAGAGAACCTGTACAACATCCTTAATCAGGAAAAGGAAAAACGGAGTTAATCCCATATTAATCCCTTTATGCCAGGTATACTAGGTATACGCTCTATGAATGATCCAGCGTATACCTGCCTGCCCCGTCTTCACCTCCTCCTCTTATTATGTACGTTAGAAGTACTTGTTCCTGAATCAAGCTGGACTGCTCAACTCGGCGCCAAAGCCTCTGCCAGCATCACACCAAAACAGATAAATGAATTAGCCCAAGATCCGGTCTGGCTCAAGCTCCTTCATTATAAAGATGGGCAGAGTGAAGTATTGACCAAAAAATTTTTTCTTTCCTCAGATGGCACGTATGATCCTGCGGCGGAACTCCTTGCTACGCTGGATGCATACTCTGAGCCTTGGTCTGCAAAGGATAATAATGATACACATGCCCGTTGTCGCTTCCCTGCTCGCTACTTCTGGCTTTCCAGCCATGTTGCTCTGCCAGACTATAGTCCACAACCACCACAATGCACCCGATTGAGCAAATGGTCTTTACCGGACCAAGTCACCTCAACCAGCATCTTTCTGGTGAGCGGCTATCTCGGTAATCCAGCCTCTGTTTTTGGTCATACCTTATTGAAATTTAATACAGAGAGTCAAGATGATCAGGCTGGTCTCTTTGACCTCACCGTCAACTATGGGGCCGTGGTTCCAGAAAACGAATCGACCTTGCGTTATATTATCTACGGCATTGGTGGTGGCTATCAGGCAGGGTTCTCTGATCGCTATTTTTACACCCAAGACTTGGTCTATTCCCGGAAAGAGTTCCGTGATATCTGGGATTATCAATTACGCCTATCAAATCAACAACAGCAGCTCCTGATTTTCCACCTCTGGGAAATCCTGGGCAAAAAATTCACCTACTATTTCTTTCATAAAAACTGCGCAGCCCGCCTTGCCGAACTCCTGGAGTTAATCTTGGAGGAACAGCTGCTGGACAATGCACGTTGCTGGTATGCTCCGGTTGAAATATTTCACCATCTTGAAGAAATAGATCAGGTTAGGCCGGAAGCCGGAAAAGACAGGCTCATTCAATCTATCCGCTTTATTCCCTCGGTTGAGAGAACCCTTTATTATCGCTTTAACCAGCTGAACGAGGAGGAGAAGCAGGCTGTACAGGCTGTGATAGAAAAAGGAACAGGAAGTCTTCAGGAATCCCTAGAACTGGTAGATACCAAACAACAACTCGCTGTGCTGGATACTCTGCTGGCCTATTATACTTACCGGTTAGTTGAGGATGCACCCAATCCTGCGAAAGCAATGCAACAGGGTAAAAGAGACCTGCTCCTTGCCCGGCTTGGTTTGCCGCCTCGGACAACACCCTTGGAACAACCTCCTGAGTTGGCATCGCCAGCCAAGGGCCTTCCTCCTCTGCTTACAGGAATCGGTATAGGGTATAGTCAGGCCCGTAACAGCTATCTCCGCCTCCATCTGGCTCCGTTTACCCAAGAAAGTGTGGGACGGAACAGTCTGGGAGGTGACGAGGTAACAGTACTGGATACCGTTGTCGGGATAGGAGAAAATGGCTTTTTTATAGACCGTTTTGACCTGCTCAGGATCAGAAAACTCAAAACCAATCATGCACTCAGGCATGAGAAGAACTCCTGGTCTTGGCAACTACGGACTGGAATGGAATCTGTTGCAGAGGATGGTGTTGCTGAACAGGACTTCTTTTTTCGTTTTGGTGCAGGCCGAGCGCAAAAATTTGCTAACAGTATAACTGCCTATGCCCTGCTTGAGGCCTCAGCTCATACAGAACAGCCCTATGCCCGTCTCTTTCCTCATATCGGGGTTCTGACAGATTTTGGTTGGTTCAAATCCCGGTTCTACGGCGGAGCCAGCCTCAGTTATCAGGATCATCTGGAAGCCATGTACGGAATAGAACTTCAGTACGATATGCCTCCGCACTCTGCCCTCTCCCTTCAGGGGGAAAAGGACAAGATCGCTGTTGAACTCAAGTGGTACTGGTAAAAAAACAGGGCGGACTATAAGCCGAATTCTGTTCCTGCCAAAGCAGGCCATGATCATTTGACTGGGATGCCAGTTGCCCGGCACCTCGTGCAACCTACCCGGAAACTTTAGACGAGCAGCCCTTAAGCGTTTCCCTATTTGGTCTTGCACCCGGTGGGGTTTACCCTGCCCTGTATGTCGCCATAAAGGCGGTGAGCTCTTACCTCACCATTTCAACCTTACCTGTGAACGGTTACCCGTTCCATCGGCGGTGTCTTTTCTGTGGCACTTTCCTTTGATTACCCAAAGTTCCTGTTAAGAACCACCGTGCCCTATGGTGTTCGGACTTTCCTCACCGGCTTAAAGACTTACAGCCGGAGCGATCATGCGTCCGCCCTGAAACTTATTACTCCAAAAGATCTCCAATTTTCTACAGCCCAGCTCAAGGGCTGACTGCACCCCAAGGAGCAATGCCTTGTACTCTGCCACATTATTGGTACATTGACTAAAGTAAAGCGAACGAGCTGCAAGCTCCTGACCGTTGTTATCGAAGAGAACACGCATAGATCAGCAACAGCATAATCTGGAAAGATTTTTGTTAGAAGAGCATCCGGGAGCTGATCTCCCAGAACTGTTGCAAGAGCAGCTTGGTCTAAGGAAGAATTAGGCATCAGCCTCTTCAGTCTCAGGAAGGTAATACAGGGTACGCTGACAGGTCGGGCAGGAAAAGATCTGCTCTCCCATACGAATATCATTATATTTCTGCGGCGGTATGGTCATAAAACAACCCTGACAAACCGCATCAATAACCCGAACAACAGCCAGTCCTTCTCGTTTTTTGAGCAACTTATCATAGCGTTTTAGCCGTGAAGAAGGAACGTTTTGAGCCATTTTATTCCGCTTTTCCTGTACAGCAAGACGTTGTTTATTGAACTTTTCAATAGCCTTATTTACCTTGCTGGTTTGCTCAGTAAGTAGCTTTTGTTCGCCGGCACAGAGATTTTCCAGCTCTTTTGCCTTTGCCTCTTCAGCCTCTACCTGCTCCATGACCTGAAGCAACTGTTCTTCGGTATCCTTGATGGTCTTTTTCGCATCTTCGATTTCTTTAAGCAGGGCCTGATGCTCACGGCTGGTCTGCACCTGCATCATTTTGCTCTGGCGATCCTTAATGCGTTCTGCTGCATCCTGACTTCCTGCCTTGATATCACGTTGGCTTTGCTCCAATTTTGTTGCCTTTTCCCTGCATTGCACAGCAAGGATTTCTTTGTCGGCAATGGCCTGCTCACGTACTATCAATTCCTGTTTTTTTTCTTCAATTTTTTGATCAAAACCCAAAAGTTCTGTATCAAATTCCTGCAGGGCTATAAGCACGCTGATATCTTCTTTCAAAGTAAACTCCTCATGTATCAAATGGTGACCATAAAAGAGGTCAACACGTTAAATATTGAAAAAAATAGTATCAAAAAATGATGGCAAGGCTGTTCAAAGCTGATGTACTCGCTTTACTCGCAAATTTACTCGCAAAGCAGCACAAAAACTGCCATCTTTTCCTCATCTTAAATAATTTTGAATAATCTTAACCAATTTTCAGTGATTCTTGATGCTGATACGCTGCTGGTTCTGCTCACCTCGCCCTAACTAAACGGAGCGGAGGTTCCTGCTGGACACATTGAACATGCACATCCATTGCTGACATCTTCAACCTTGCAACAAGGAGCTGTCGCAACCCCTCCATTGCAGGATATTCCGTGGCAAAATGCCCGCCATCAAGCAGCCATAGTCCAGCTTCTTCAGCCCAACGAGCAATGTCATGCTTTACTTCAGAGGTAAGAAATACATCTGCTCCAGCCTCCAAGGCTTTTGCAGAAACATCAGAGCAAGATCCGCCACAGACAGCGACTTTCCCTACGGTATCAGGGCGTGGCCCTGCTTCGAGTAACCAAGGAGGCGATATTGCACGCTCTAGTTGCTGTAAAAAAATTTCTGGCAAGACAGGTTCTGCAAGCATTCCGATTCGGCCCAATCCGGTTTTTTGTCCACAGTCTTCTGTGCTGTCTGCACGACGGTCGGGTAGCAAGGGAACAGTCTTCTGTAGGTCAAGCAGTTGAGCCAAAACATCATTCACGCCACCACAGGCAGCATCAAGGTTGGTATGGCAACCAATAACATGAAGCCCTGCTTGCACAGCCGCAAAGAGAAATTTTTCCGTAGGGCAATCTGAACGCAGGCTTTTTAAAGGACGAAAAAGAGCCGGATGATGGGTGATAATAAGCTCGGCATTGCACTGCTCTGCCTTGGCAAGAAGGGCCGTAGTTGGATCTAAGGCAAGAAGAATTGAGCTGACTTGTCCAGCAGGATTGCCGACAAGCAGACCGACATTATCCCAAGACTGGGCAAGGTCAAGAGGAGCAATCTCCTGAAGAATATCAAGTATACTCTGAACTTTTACCACAATAAAAAGAAAAAGAGGCACAGCCCGTACAGGGTGTACCTCTTATATTGACGTTTGTTCTCTGCTGCCATGCAAGGAAAGTCCTCTGTATAGGCAGATTTTTTTACTCAAAGTATGGGGACTCAAAAGACGTAAAAAAAATTAAAAAAAATAAATTTATCAAAAGCATTGGGTGTTGCCCAATCGCCTGTTTTTTAAATAACCTCAAGGAAACAAGGAAAATTGGTGGGCCTACTTGGACTCGAACCAAGGACCTATCGGTTATGAGCCGATGGCTCTAGCCAACTGAGCTATAGGCCCCCAATCAACATGAACAACCTATAATACCAGTGAGATTTTTTTGGTCAAGAAAAAACAGACTAAAATTGCAAAAAAAAGAAACAACTACCTCAACTGCCTGAAAAAATACTTTTTGTACTTTCGACAAGCAATCCAGCTAAAAAACTCGGGGTTACGGCAGCAGCCATTGATTTCACGAACTCTTTCGCTATCCATCACATAATCACCTTCAAGATCAAAAAGCCCCCAACCAACAGCACAATAAAGGCAATGGTGAGCAGATTAAAATAGCGATCAATAAAACGCTTGGCTGGATTACCCCACTTGCTGAGAATCCAGGCTACCACAAAAAAACGTAAGGCTCTGGACAAAACTGAGGCAATCAAAAAAACAGGAAGGTCAACTCGGGCCACGCCAGCAGTAATAGTAACTAATTTATACGGCAACGGGGTCAGACCAAAGACAAAGACAATCCAGGCATTCCAGTGATCATAGACCTGAAACAGATATTCACCGCCAAGGGAACTGCCCATGCTGGCAATAAGATAGGAAGGTAAGGCGATATCCAAACGGCCATCCACTTCTGTGAGTTCCATATGGGCAATGTGCTGGACAATCCACTGTCCAATAGTCTCCCAGCCAAAGACACCTATTCCGTAACCAGCCAGCCCGCCAACTACCGAGGCCACAGTACACCAGGCAGCAAATTTATACCAACGAGTGGTTGCTCCAAGAACCAAAGCCACCAGCAACACGTCAGGAGGTATCGGAAAAAAGCTGGATTCGACAAATGCGATAACGATAAGGGCATGAAGTCCATAGGGACTGTCGGCCCAGCTCAACATCCAGTCGTACAGGCGGCGTATCATGCCGGGCTTTTGTAACTGGATCTCGCCTTCTCTCTCCTCTGTCCCGCTCTTCTTTTCTTTCATATCCATCTGCTTTTTCACCTTATTCTCTCCAGCCATGTTCCCCTATCAGATTGACAAAGCGAACATGCCCAATAGATTGTATGCGAATTCTTCTATTTCGTTTCTCCAGAAGATGCAACTCCTGCTCTTCCTGCGTTCCCACAGGCATGACCATTTTCCCCGGATCTGCCAACTGCTCTATCAGTGGCTTGGGAATTTTTGGGCCACCCGCTGTCACTAAGATGGCATCAAAGGGCGCCTGTTCAGGCCAGCCAACCGTGCCATCATCAATACAGGAAATAATATTATAATAATGCAGTTGATCAAACACCTTTCGTGCCCTGCCAAGAAGGGAGTGGATGCGTTCCACCGTGTACACCCGCCTACAGAGCCGAGAAAGCACAGCCGCCTGATACCCAGAGCCTGTCCCGATTTCTAACACCCGTTCATGCCCCTGAAGATGAAGAGCCTGAGTCATTGTAGCAACAACAATAGGTTGAGAGATCGTCTGGTTGGAACCAATAGGCAACGGAAAATCGCCATAGGCCCGAGCCTGCATGGCATCTTCAACAAACTGATGCCGTGGGATATCAGCCATAGCATGCAGGGTCGCATGATCTTGAATACCACGTTCTATCAGCGTTTCCGTCATCCGTTGTCGATGAATGGCACAGGAGGAGAGAACTCTTGCACTCACGGAAGTTCATCCCCGATCACATCAGCACTCCTGTCCTTCTCCCTATCATCTGCCTTGTGGATCAAAAAATCGCAATCCGTCACCATGTTGCCATCTAAAGTTATCTGAATCATCTCATAACTGGCTGGGTCAATCTTATTACCAACATAGGGCAGACCGGCTAAAAATCCTTCTCTTTCGTTGTAATAGACATACTCTTCCATTGTAGGAGAAAGACTTCGACGTCTGTCAGGTTGCCCCAGATAACGCACCACATCTTGACGCGTGGATTTTCCCGGTTTAATCAATGCCGCATCTGATGCCAGATGCCGAATTGGCTTTGAGGAACAACCAACAAGGAGCAAAAAAGCAGCAAAAAACGGGGTAAGTTTTGAAAAAATAACACGTTGCATTAATAGAGAACTCCGCTCAAAAATTTCATTAAAATAATGATCAAAATTTTATACTTTTATATGAAAGTGCCACGTATTGAGATTGAGTAACTTTCATCAATATTGACTGGATTATTCATTGGGCAAAGAGAATTACTTCATATCTTGTGATCCCGACCATTTTCTAAACCGTAGACAACAGCAGTATATTCTACACCCTCCACGATAAACCTTCAACCTGTAGCTTTACCTTCTCTGTAGAACCTGTGTATACTCTATGTTCTCTTTTGCTCCCAGCTATTTTTCTCAGCACCTTACTGTCAAAATACTTGATCTTTGCCAAGGCATAATATAGGCTCCCAGCATCTGGAGTAACACATTAGGAGTTGTTAAGATGCCCAAGGCATTTTCAGAAAATAACTGCCATTCCATGACAAATAAGATTATACTCACTCGCCTGTACCAGGTTTTGCAGCCCTATAGAAAAAAACTTATTTTTTCTATGTTGGCAATGATTGTTGTTGCTGGCTTTAACGCAGCTCAAGCCTATATGGTTAAGCCATTACTTGATGAAATATTTTATGAAAAAAACAAAGAATGGCTGATCCTTTTACCCCTTGCCCTGCTGACTATTTTTCTCATTAAGGGAATTTTTTATTTTATCTACTCCTACCTGCTTGAATGGATTGGACAATGCGTTATCAAGGATCTTCGCAACAGGATTTACAGTCATCTCAATAACCTGTCTATGGGATTTTATCAGAAGAATTCTACAGGTGAACTCATCTCCAGAATCATGAATGATGTCAGTATGCTTCAGGGATCAGTGTCCCATGCCTTGATTCATCTGCTTCGAGACTTTTTTACCGTATGCGGTCTGCTCGGTGTTATCTTTTATATGGACTGGCGACTGGCTCTTATCTCGCTGATCTTTATTCCTATGGCTGCGGTTCCTATCGTGGTTTTTGGTAAAAAATTTCGTCAAATCAGCACGAACTATCAGCAAGGCATGGGAGAGGCCAGTAACTTTCTGAACGAGACCATTCGAGGTATGCGGATCGTTAAGGCATTCTGTATGGAAGAACATGAAAAGAAACTGTTTAATAAAAAAATGCAGTACCTGTTTGATACCCTGATGACTGAAACCAAGTTCCGCAGTCTTTCACATCCTCTGATTGAATTTCTCGGCGGTATTGGTATGGCTTTAATTATTTGGTTTGGCGGGATGCAGGTACTGGGCGGCAATTCAACGCCAGGTACCTTTATGTCTTTTCTTACCGCCCTTATTATGCTCTATGAGCCAGTTAAGGGGGTGAGCAAGATCAACTCGACCATCCAGTCTGGTATGGCTGCGGCTATTCGTATTTTTGATCTGCTGGATATTGAACCAGAAATCAAAGAAAAACCAAACAGTAGAATATTGCCTCGCTTTCATAACGCTCTTACCTTTAACAAGGTCACCTTTGCCTATGAAAAAAACGAACCTGTACTCCGAGATGTTCAGCTTAAAGTTGTTCAGGGAGAGATCTTAGCCGTTGTTGGCCCCTCTGGTGGCGGAAAAACGACCCTTTCCAGTCTTATTCCACGGTTTCATGATGTTACTCAAGGAGCTGTATGTATTGATGGGTATGATATTCGGGATCTGACCCTTTACTCTCTACGCAACCAGATTGCCCTCGTCACCCAGCAGACCATCCTGTTTAATGATACTGTACGTAATAATATCGGCTACGGCAGTCCCAACAGTACAGATGAGGATATCTATCAAGCAGCTAAGGCTGCCTTTGCCCTAGAATTTATTAAAAACTTGTCAAAGGGTTTTGACACAGTGATCGGCGAATCAGGAACCCGCCTTTCTGGTGGTCAACGACAGCGGATATCTATTGCCCGGGCCATTCTTAAAGATGCACCGATCTTGGTACTGGATGAGGCCACTTCAGCTTTGGATACGGAATCAGAACGCAAGGTGCAAAAGGCGTTGGATAATCTGATGAAAAATCGAACTACCATTGTCATTGCGCATCGCCTGTCTACGATTAAAAATGCTGACCGCATCATTGTTATGCAGAACGGACGATTGGTGGAAGAAGGTACCCATGAGAGCCTGTTGGCCGAGCATGGTGTATATAAAGGCTTGTACACAATGCAGTATGCTGATAGATGAGCCCTGACAGATGAGATCAAGATGGGGATAGAAGATGGGGACAGGATCACATACAGAGCAGATTCAGCAAATACGCCTCCAGGCAGGTAAACTCAATCAGTGGCTGCCTGCTCTGCTCGCTTTTGCTCTCCCGTTATCAACCTCTGTCGTCTCTGTTACTGCGGCACTAATCCTTGTACTCTGGTTGATTGAAGGCCGATGGCGCAATAAATGGGCTGTAATTACCTCCAACCCGGTTGCTCTTGCTGTGCTTGGATTTCTTACTCTTCTTTGCCTGGGCCTGCTTTGGAGTGATAACCTGATAGTTGGGATTCAGGTTATCCAGGATTACTGGAAAATTGCCATGCTGCCTGTTCTGTTGACAGCGATTAATTATCGTTATCAAGGGTTGTATATAACTGCTTTTGTAGCTGGAATAAGTACAGCCATGCTTCTTACCTTTCTGGTTTGGTTTGATTTGCTTCATTATGCAGATGTCACCCCGACCCATCTGACCCCTAAAACCTTTCATGTTATCTATAATCCTTTACTTGCTTTTGCAGCCTATCTGATCTTTCATGCCGCAATCTGGGGGAAACTGATACAGCAGTATCCTGTGTCCCGGATCGTTCGGGTTGCCTTGTTTTGTCTTGCCGGAGTGATGTGCCTGAATATGTTTCTTACCGAAGGAAGGACTGGTCAGCTAGTTTTTCTGGTACTCCTTGGCCTTCTTCTGCTGCAAATTTTTGCCCAAAAGCGGATGCTGGCAATACTGGGAATCTGTTTCTTACTACCTGTAATTTTTTTGATCGGGTATCGTTATAGTCCAATTTTTCAACAACGAATTAATATGGCTCGGCAGGAAATACAAGGATTCAGAGAAAACCCGGATACCTCTGTGGGAATGCGACTTCTCTTTGTCCAGAATTCTCTACAGCTTATTAGTCGTCATCCTTGGACGGGCGTTGGCACTGGTGATTTTCAGGCCGCCTATGCAGAGGTGAATCAGAAAAAAAGTCCGGCAAGTATTGTAACGGATAATCCACATAATCAGTACGTGCTGGTGGCAGCTATGCTCGGGATCCCAGGATTGTTGTTGCTGCTGTTGATTTTTGCAGTCATGTTTATCCAGGCCTGGAAATTTGGTGATGATCGGCAACGGATTTGTTGTGCCTTTCCTGTCTTTTTTCTGGTCATTATGCTGGCTGAGTCGTACCTGAAGGTCTACGAGACAGGATTTCTGTTCTCTCTGTTTTCTGCTGTCCTGTTTGTCTGCGAGCCAGCATCTTCACATGCTGAAACTCTGCATTCTGAAACACAAGGGGGCTGCCTGACAGATGGCTGATCTCTGCCTTATTATTGTCAGCTATAATACCGGTTCGCTCCTGACCCGCTGCCTGGATTCAATCAGAAAGCAGAATGAGGTTGACCAGCGGGTTATTATTGTAGATAATGCCTCAGTTGATCAGACGGTTGAGCTGATCCGGGCCGGTTATCCAGAAGTCAAGCTAATCGCCAACACACGAAACGTTGGCTTTGCAGCAGCAAATAATCAGGCGATTGCAAAAATTGGAAAAATTGAAGAAACGCCAGAGGGTCTGCTTTTTTTCTCAACCCGGACACAGAGCTGCAACCCGGCTGTCTTATTGCGGCGCGTACATTTATGACTGATCATCCTGAAATTGGTATGGCCGGGCCGGTTATTCTCAACAAGGATGGCAGTGTCCATCAATCTGTAGATGACGAATATCCTGGCGAGCATTACAGTCAGGGGAAATTTGACGACCTGCCTGGGGATATTGCCTGGCTGCTGGGAGCAGCTCTGGTGGCACGCAGAGAGGCTATTGCCTCGGTACAGGGCTTTGATGAGCGTTTTTTTCTCTATGCCGAAGATATTGACCTCTGTCTGGAGTTCCGAAAACAGGGATGGCTGTTGGGGGTTATTCCAGATGCCGCAGTGATGCATATGGAAGGCCAGAGCGAGTTGTCAGCTTCTTATGCTGAGGTGATGCAACGCAAAATATCTGCTGAACTGCTTTTTCTACAGAAACATTACAGTAAAGATACGGTTGCCCGGATATGTCGGCGGCGTCGCCTGCAAGCATGGTGGCGACTGCTTTTTCTCTGGCCCACCGCACTCTCACGCAACGAGATACATCGGAAAAAAATGATCAAATATTTAACAACAGCTCGGATATATAGCCGAAACAAAAAACACGAGCTAGGGTTTGGATGAAAGTCGCCATCGTACATAATCAATTGAGTAGTGGTGGCGGCATGGAAGCCTATCTGATTGCTTTGATTCGTGGATTTGCCGCAGCAGGCGATGAGGTGCATATTCATACCTATGAGGTGGACAAAAAGCTGGCACCGACTCTGCCCTGTATTGTGCATAAAACCAACCTATTTTTTCTGCCCAGCCGTTGGAAAAAGTATTATTTTCTTCGGCAATGCAATCGCTTTTTCAAGCGGACAGACTATGATCTCTCCCTGACTCTGACCCGTACCTATGGTCCACAGGTAGCCGTGATTGGCGGGATACATCCGGCTTCAATGAATACTCGTTCTGGCCCGAATCATCCGTTGCGTTGCCTGCATGACCGGATAGAGATTGGATTTGAACAAGCCATGCTTTTGAGAACAAAAAAAATAGTAACCCATTCTAAGGGCTTGGCCAATGAAATTGCAAATTACTATCCAGCAATCTGCCCGGAAAAAATTTCTGTATTTTACCCTCCGGTTGATACGACATTTTTCGTCCGTCTGGAAAAAGAAAAACTCATACAGGCAAAAGCAACATACAATATTGCCAAAGAAAAACTTACCCTGCTTTTCCCATCAACAGGTCATCGACGGAAAGGACTCAAGGAATTGCTTATCGCTTTTTCCCGACTTGATCCGAAACGGTTTGAGCTGTTAGTAGCCGGTGAACCTGTACGCAGTTTTACCCCAACCCTTGAACACGTACGTTATCTTGGCTATATCACCAATCTCTCCGCATTATATTCTGCTGTGGATTATACAGTCCTCCCGGCTCGGTATGAACCGTTCGGGCTGGTAGTGGCCGAATCACTTCATTGCGGCACACCAGTTGTGGTAACCCGTTCCGCCGGAGTTGCTGAACTGCTGACCGAGCAGGAAGGAGTTGTTATTGATAATAATCATCCAGATACACTTGAAGCAATTATCAGTCAGCTACAACGCAAAAGAGTTGCACCGGGATTTCTTGAACAGCATAACCTCAATGTGAGTGATCACATCGCCCTGCTGAAAAAATTGCTGTATAGAGGAGCCTCTCAATGAAATCTTCTGCATTATTAGACTACAACGGCAAAAGGATTCTGCTGATTAAGCCCAGTTCCTTGGGAGATATCGTTCATACCCTGCCGATAGCTCATGCGATCAAACGTTGTTTTCCTGACTGCTCTCTTGGCTGGATCGTACAGCGTTCCTTTGCTCCCTTATTAGAGGTCGATGAGAGCGTTGATACAGTCTACCCCATTCATATCCCGTCCACCAGTGACCCTCAGGCTGGTCAATGGGCCTGGCTCAAGGCCTTACAGGCAACCATCAGTACAGTACAGGAAGTACGCAGACAGTTTCAGAAGAAACCTTATGATCTGATCCTTGACCTCCATGCCTCCTTTCGAAGCGGCCTGCTGGGCCAAACCAACCCTGGCGGTCGGCGAGTGGGATTCAGCCAAGCAAAAGAGCTGAATACCTTTTTTCAGGAACATCTGATCAATACTCCAAAAACGATAGAGCATGCACAGGATAAAAATCTGCTGTTCTGCTCCTATTTGGGAATCAAAGAAGCGGATCAGGATTTTCACCTCTGTACAGGAGAAGAAGACCGCCAGACTGTGCAACAATTTCTTCAATCACACCAGTATGATGTTCTTACAGCTCTTACTGATCAGACACACTCGCCTGTAGTGTATGCCAACCCCGCTGCTCGCTGGCAGAGCAAATTTTGGCCTGTTGCGCATTGGGCTGCTCTTGCAGATAAACTGCAAAACAGGGGGATACGACTCATCTTTGGAGGAAGCCAGCAGGATTCGGAGTATATCAACTCCATTGTCCGCTTGATGAAAACAGCTCCTATCATTGCTGCCGGTCGTCTCACCCTGCCCCAATCAGCCGCTTTAATACAATATGCCTCCCTCTATATTGGCCTTGACTCCGGTCCTATGCATATTGCGGCTTTGGCCCGCACTCCAGTCGTGGCTCTGTTTGGTCCTACTCATCCTGATAAAGTTGGCCCCTATAATCTACCTGGAAAAAACGAGCATCGCATTATCCAAGCCAAAGAACTGGACTGTCTTGAATGCAGAAAGCGCAACTGCTCACACCGCTCCTGTATGCGCAAGATATCCCCTGAAGTCGTGTATGAAACAGCAATCTCTCTTTTAGATACTTTGCGTACTACCCGCAGATAACGGATTATGAAGCCCTTTATCAAAGTGAGTTTAATTATTACCACCTATAACTGGAAAGAGGCCCTAGAACTCTCTTTACTCAGCGGATTACAGCAAAAGGTACAACCGATTGAAATCGTTGTTGCTGACGATGGTTCAAGACCGGATACAGGAAAAATAATTGCCAAGATTGCTGCCCAGGCGCCGTTTCCAATAATCCACTCTTGGCAGGAAGACCAAGGCTTTCGACTTTCAGCAAGCCGCAATAAGGCAATAGCAAAAACAACCGGAGAGTACATTGTCCTGATTGACGGTGATATTATTATGGAAGAGCATTTTATAGCCGATCACATCCATTTTGCTCAACCAAACTGTTTTGTTCAGGGAACCAGAGTGTTGCTCAAAAAAAAGCTCTCTGAAGATGTTCTGGCTCAAAAAAAAATGCCTGCAACTATCTGCAAGCAACGTGTTGAAAACAGAAAAAATTGTTTGCGTTCTCCTCTGCTTTCTCGCTTGGCCTCATTGAAAAATCGGAGGATGAATGGGGTAAGAACCTGTAACTTTGCCTTTTGGCGTAAAGATGCCCTTGCAGTGAACGGTTTTAATGAGGATTTTATTGGTTGGGGCAGAGAAGACTCTGAATTCACGGCAAGACTTCTGAACTATGGTCTAGTCCGCAGAAGTGTTAAGTTCAATGCCATTGCCTATCATCTCTACCATGCAAGAAATGACCGCAGCCATTTACCAGAAAATGACAGCTTGCTCAAGGAAACTGTTGATAACAAAAAAATATGGTGCGAACGGGGCGTAGCAGCATACTTATAGTTCTCTTTGTAACTGAGGCGAATCAGGTGGCTGCCAATTTTCTTCCAGCTCATAGAGCTTGGCGTACTTATACCATGTTCCCTCAAAGTTACCAATCGCAATAACCAAACCAGGCCAGCCATCCAAGATACCTCTTTTCAGGATATACATGTGAAGAAAAGACCAAAGTCCACGGCTAAGAGCCTTGAGCATGCCCCCACGGCGTCCTCGCTGTTGCAGTTTTTTTGCCCCGAGGGTGGAGTAACGGTTTGCCTTATGAGCAACTTCTGCTAAGTTTTTATAAGGAAATTGCCAGATAGGCTGGGAGAGGTAGCCCACGGGCTTCTCCGAACGAATTGTATACTCCTCATGCACAGGATCATCTGTCTTGAAATGTAACGCCCCTTTTTGAAAAAGCTGGGGTTGGCGATAATCAGGATAAAAGCCTGAATGCTTAATCCAACGCCCCATAAAATAATTTCGCCGGGGAATATAATAGGCATCTGCCGGATCATCCAGAACAACAGTGGTTAAAATTTCATCCCGAGCCTCTGGAGTACAGCGTTCATCTGCATCTAGGGAAAAAATCCAGTTATGAGTACAGGCAGCCATAGCTTGATTGCGTAAATCACCAAAACCTCTAAAGCGAATTTGCTCAACCCGCACACCCATTTCCTCTGCAATGGCAGCAGTATTATCCTCACTGTATGAATCAGCTAGCACAATTTCATCGGCCCAGAGAACAGAGTTGAGAGCAGAACGAATTTTATCAGCCTCATTCCAGGCAATAATATAAACAGAAATTTTATTCATCGCATTCGAGGCGGAATAACCGGAGGCTTGCCTGGTCTCTTGCCGCCAGCTCCACCAGCCAACTGAATAACAATATTATCAGTTTTTCGGAGTCGTTTAGCCATAGTTTTAAAAAGTTTTCGTGAAACTTCAGGATATTTTTCAATAAGTTCGGTCAACTTTTCTCCAGGATACCGCTTAATTTTGCAACGTCCAATAGAAATAACAGAGGCATATCTGGCCTCATTCATAAGGCAGGCCATTTCTCCGAAATACTCTCCAGGTTCGGTTATCTCGGCAATTTTCTTTCCCTGCTTTAAAACACCCACTTTGCCTCGGACCAGTTGGTAAAAATTAGTATCGTCCTCATTGCCCTCCTGGATAATAATATCACCGTCCTCATACTCCTCTATGTCTGGATTAACCAGATAAGCAGGCATAGTGTCTTCATGGGCCACGGTTCGGCGCAATATTTCATCGACACTGGTGATCCCCTGAATGGCCTTTTTAATAGCGGCCTGCCTGAGCGGAACCATGCCTGACTGGATGGCAACCTTACGAAGCTGTTCTTCAGGAACCTCAGCCTGAATAGCCTGACCTACCTCCTCAGTCACCTCTAACAGTTCAAAAAAACCTACCCGGCCCTTATACCCAAGACCGTTACAGACTGCACAGCCTTTGGCCTCGTAAAGTTTAAAATCCTCTGCGTCAAGCTGTTCTTCAGTAAAACCAATACTCAGGAGTTCTTGCCGATCATAGGTGGCAGGCTGCTTACATTTTGCACAGAGTCTTCGGCCCAAACGCTGGGCTAACACCATAGTCAGCGATCCTGCCAACAGATACGGCGGAATACCAATATCCACCATACGACCAACAGTTGAGGGGGAGTCATTGGTATGCAGGGTGCTAAAGACAAGATGGCCTGTCATAGCAGCCTTCATGGCAATTTCCGCTGTGCTGATATCACGAATCTCACCAACCATAATGATATCTGGATCCTGACGGAGAAAGGCTTTCAGTGCAGCAGGAAAGGTCATGCCGACCTCAACGTTGACATTTACCTGATTAATCCCCTTAAAGTTAAACTCCACTGGATCTTCAGCCGTCAGGATCTTAATATCCTCGCTGTTCAGGGAGTTTAATGCGGAATACAGGGTAACAGTCTTTCCAGAACCGGTCGGGCCGGTAACAAGGAGTAGCCCCTGAGGACTGGATAGGCATTTTTTAAGGATTTCAAAGGTTTCCGGCTCAAAACCAAGTTTGGTCAAATCAACATTCAGAGAACCCTTATCCAAAATACGGAGAACAGTACCTTCACCGTGGAGCAATGGCAGGGTAGAGACACGAAAATCCACGGCCTTGTTCCGCCCCATACGAATACTGATACGTCCATCCTGCGGAACTCGACGCTCGGTGATATTCAAATCAGCCAGGATCTTCATACGGGCGATCAGGGCATTTTTAATGGTCAAAGGCAGGTTCATCGATTTGAACAGAGAGCCATCCTTACGATAGCGAACCTGCATGGTTTTCTCAAAGGGTTCAATATGGATATCACTGACCCCGTCCTGAACTGCCTTCACCAGGATACCGTTCACCAACTTGATAATCGGCGCATCATTGGCAGAAAACTGACCCGCAATACCTTCGTCATCATCAGTTTTCTCTTCAAATTCAAACTCACCAGCAACGTCAGAAACCAAGGCGCCCCAGTCGTCAACCGGCGCAACTGTAAGATCATGCTCCTCATCATCCTCCTCGGCAAAAAAGGACTTATACTCCTCGTCACTGATTTTATAATAGGTCTTATATGCCTCAATAATATCTTTGGCTGCGGAAACACAGACATCAAGTCCCTTCTTGATCTCATTTTGAAATTCTTCAACTTCAAGGGCATCAGTCGGTTCAGCCATAGTGATCTGCAAGGTATCACCGGCAATTCTGAGCGGAAAGGCAAGGTATTTCTTGGCTGTCTCATACGGAACCAACTCCACAGCATCCTGGCTTGGTGGTTCCTCAGCAATATTAACCAAGGTGTAATTATGCTGCCTGCTGAGAAAATTTGGGATAGTGTCGGACTCAATGGTTCCGCTCTCAACCAGGATTTTCCCTAACCGTTCCCCGGTTTTTTTACTGATTCCCTTGGCATTATTAAACTCTGCCGCTGTGATATAGCCTGCTTTTTGCAGAAGTTCACCAATCTTGAGTTTACTAGCCCCTGATTGATCCTTTACGGTTCTTTTGAAGGAGGCTTTTTTAGAACCAGTTGCTTTTTTTGCCATAATATCTCAGGAAAAATTTCCAGTCACAGGAATAAATTGCAAAAATACTTCTTCAGTCTCAGTCTTCAGGTATTTTCTTAAATATTTTTCAAAAATTCTTTCAAACTATGTTTTTCTTATCTTACTACAAAAAAAAATGGGTCAAAAGAAATTTTCCTCTCACCTGTTTTTTTTTAAGAACATACCCTTCTTTTCAGTGCATCTCTGTTTTAGCTTAACCGGACGGCATAACCTTATCAAGACAATTTCATCGCATTCTCAGAAGCACTTCTGTGGTTTCTTGAATTCTTATCCTGTCAGAAAAAACACGGGCCAGAAGGATTTCTCCCCCCGGCCCATTTTTTCTTTGCTAATTTTCTTTGCTAATAATGAAAGCGAGTGTTTAGAACACGCCCTTCACCTTGCCAGTATCGGTGTCCACATCAATACGGCGATAGGCCGGATCAGAGGCAGTTCCTGGCATCAGGCTGATAGCGCCAGCCACTGGCACAACAAAACCTGCCCCCTTATAGGTAAGGATATCGCGGATAGGCAGAGTCCAACCTTTAGGGGTTCCTTTCAACTTAGGATCATGGGACAGAGAGAGATGGGTCTTAACCATACAGGTGGTCATCTCCTTCATCTCAGGATCCGCCTCCATCCGTTTCAGCTTGGCAGCCGCTTCTGGGGAGTAGCTCACACCATCACCACCGTAGACCTCTTTGACGATCAGCTCAATGCGTTCAGATAACGGGGTGTCCAAATTATAGAGAAATTTAAAGTCATTCGGTTCTTCACAGGCATCGGCAACCGCGTCAGCAAACTCCAGAGCCCCGTCACCACCATGTTCCCAATGACGAGACAGAGCAACACGGGCACCAGCAGCCTCGGACAGACGACGAACAGCAGCAATCTCGTTATCCGTATCCGTGTAAAAGGCATTAATACAAACCACTGGATTGATACCTGCTTTTTTAACGGTCTCAATGTGGTGAATAAGGTTTGCGCAACCCTCTTCAACCCAACCAACGTTTTCTCCGTCGTACTCAGAAGGCATGGGCTTTCCTGGAACCGGAATGGGTGCGCCGCCGTGGCATTTAAGCGCACGGATAGTGGCAACCACAACTGCACAGTTTGGTTTTAGACCAGAGTAACGACACTTGAGGTTCCAGAACTTCTCAAAACCGATATCCGCACCAAAGCCAGATTCGGTCACGTTGTAATCAGCCAGTTTCAGAGCCACTCGGTCAGCAATAACCGAAGACTGACCAATAGCAATGTTGGCAAAGGGGCCAGCATGAACAACAACCGGCTGTCCTTCCAGGGTCTGCATCAGGTTGGGGTTGATGGCATCCACCATCCAGGCAGTCATAGCACCGGCAACTTCCAGATCTTCGGTAGTAATCGGACGATCCTGCTTGTCATAGGCGACCACGATTTTACCGATACGCTCACGCATATCTTTCAGATCCTTGGCAATAGAGAGAATAGCCATGATCTCAGAGGATACCGCAATGGCAAAGCTGGACTGCATGGTCATACCATCCATCTTGCCGCCCTGACCGATGGTGATATTGCGCAGAGCCTGTGCGCAGTAATCCATGATCCAGTTGAACTCCACCTTTTTCGGATGAATATCCAGCCGTTTCAGGTTCCGCATGGCCAGTTGCTCATCAGTGTAGTTGCACTCATGCTGCATCCGAGCAGTCAGCGCAACCATACCCAGGTTATGGGCATTCATGATCGCATTAATGTCACCGGTCATACCCAGAGAAAACGGGGTCAGAGGAATACACTGGGCCAGACCACCACCAGCAGCAGACCCCTTGATATTCATGGTCGGGCCACCAGAAGGCTGGCGAATAGCACCAACAACCGACTTGCCCCGCTTCCCCAAGCCCTGGACCAGTCCCATAGCACAGGTAGACTTTCCTTCTCCCAACGGAGTCGGAGAGATCGCAGTCACATCAACATACTTGCCATCTGGCTTATCTTGCAGGCGATCAAGGATCTTGCGATAATCCAATTTAGCCAAGTAATGACCGTGGGGCAGCAGTTCTTCTTTTTCCAGTCCAAGCTGCTCACCCAGCTCGTACACTGTTTTCATTCGGCTTTCCGCCTCTTCGGCGATTTCCCAGTCTGCGTGTTTCGTTGGATCCAAAACCATAAGGGTCTCCTGTAAAGTTAAATATTAAAAGGGTATGAATAATTAAATCAGAGAGCGGATGCAACTGAAAGATGGGGACTCAGAGGTGACTATTTGCCCCACAAGCACCTGAACAAATGCATCCTGCACATAAAAGAAATGAAATATTTTTTGTAACGCAGTTAGAGCCTGTTGTCAACAGATTAGTCGCCGAAAAGACATTTCTGTACGCCGAGTTGGACAGTTTTGTCAGGAAGGAATCAGGGAAAGCTGCCGGGAAAACGCTGTTGAAAATCCTCCTGCAGGGGGATCATCACCTCCTGCATAGACGGCTCTGCCGCCTTGGTTGTGCGCAGGCTGAAGATGTGCTGCCATTCTTTGAGATTAGCATAAACAATTAGTTCGGTCTTGCAGGAGTTGGGCAGAACAGTACGTGCTGCCTGGGGCGTAGAAGTTTCTAATAATTGGAGATAAAGCTGCTCAGTCTCCTGCATAGCCTTTTCCCACAGCATATATTCTGGGCTTCCTTTGGAAAAAAACATGGGCTTGATAAAACTCACTTCACTCCCGAATTTATCCTCACTATATCTGCAATATCGTTGACTATTGTGAACAAAAAAACCGTTTGCGGCAAAGTTGTGCGCAGGATGATTAACTTCAAGGTCGTATGTCATATCGACCCCGCAGGGTTCTATAGAAGCAATCTCGTCAAGCCACACGACCATAGCACCGTCGTTGTGACGTGCTTTATGACATTTTACGCAACAATACTCTATATTTGAAGGACCATTATTTGCAGGGTTCCTATCAATATGATGCATTTCCTGCGCTTTTTTTCCGCAATCACAGTGATGAAGCGATGCGTTATCTTGGCGATACAACCTACTCCTCGCTCCTCTCTCGGAAACATCACTTCCAAGCCACTGATGATTAGCTTCTCCGCTCATTCTCTTTGAGATTTGTCTCTTTTCTTTTTCGGAATGCATTCCGGGTACCTCATGCCCAGATTTCCTCCCCGGATACATTTTTTTTGGCTTTTGTAACTGAAATTCCCGAATCTTCTTGCCGAGCCAAGCGTCAGACATGCCTATCTCTTTTGCTATATCCTTACGTTGCCTATTTTTCTCAAGGTATTCAGTTTTGAGCCATTCTCGTGATATGACTTTTCCGTTAAGCATCAGACGATCACCTACCGCAATATCCTTCAGCCTTCTTTCTCCGTACTCTGTAAAATAAATATGATCGGCAGAACTCTTTATCGAGTATCCATTTTTAGTTGTGACTTTAAATAGTTCCTTTTTACCGGATCTGACCACGGACAGTATTTTTGCCGGAACAATTTCTCCATCGCTATTTTTTGTTCTGACACGTATTTTACTTCTTGCTAATCCACAATTCTTTTGCCTGAATATTCGATAGAGTTCCTCCATCGTCCATTTTTTTCCACCGCTAAAAGCCTTGACTACTGTATCGCCCGAAAGACACTCTTGAAGAAACGAGCAGGGCCTGTGCCGAACAATCTCATGGGTGACTGCACGGTTGACAATGAATTTAACCGCAATATAACGATGCTTGAGCAGACGCTCGGGCGGCAGACAATCCACTGTGTCCAGCGCAACCTTGCGCACTGTGACGGGTGTATCTGAGGCGGATGCCCATCCTGCTTTTGGCACAACATCCTGAAAAAAATAAGGATGGCGTTCGTTCAGCAAGAAGCAGACAGCTCGAACAACGACGTTCTCAGGATGAAAAAATAACAGTTCGCGAAAACTACGGATACTACCAGTGACAAGTAATATATTGGCCGTCCGATCAATCTGCAGATACCGTGGTTGAAGCAGAAAAAAATCAGTAATCTGCTCCTGATCAGTGCAGGTTATCTCTAGGGTGACAACACCCATCTCTAAGACAGAGTTATGACCATGTTCAGCCATGTTCGTCACAAAAGGGAGAGCAGAGTCCTGATCAATCCGGTCTTCACTTTTATAACAGATACGACCGCACAGTTCGATGCGGACAGCTAGGCTCTGTTGATCAAGATGATCAAGAACTTCATAGGAGGGATTGATAATTTTCATAGGCTTAGATTTTTATATAAGGGTGTTGAAAAGGTCATCTTAATATTTCACAAAAACAGTTAGTTAAACTCTGAAAAACCTGTAAAATAAGAAAGATTTAATAATATTAAATCTTTTGCTCATTTCAAGTAATTGTTCCAGATACCAGCGCAGGTCCTGCTGGAGATTGCTGCTCGGACGACCGGGAACAAGGGTCTGGTCCGGCCCGGTGAGCGTCACCGAAGCGGAAGATTTCAGATCTGGACTGCGTACAACAACAAACTGCGGCTTGTTCTGCTCGTCGTCCTGATAGCCGATATGTTTGATTTGCAACTGCTGTGATCGGGAAGGCATGGCTGGTCTCCTGATTGAAGAACTCTTTAACAACAGAAAAAAATATTCAAGCAAGATACTCAATAATCATCCGTAGATCAACAGGGAATTTTTGCGTAGCTCGCTTGATAACAACAGAATTTCACATCTCTTTCAATCTCTTTGAGCTGGAAAAGGAACAATATGCTATGATAGCATAAGGTAACCCGGTTCTTTTGTTGCCGCTGTCCTCAAGGAAAATGCCTTGAGATATTTAAAAAATATCTTTATGCCGGGATGTTGCAGAAGGCAACGCCTGTGTTTGCCCGGTTGGTGCTGATGGAGTTGTTTATTTTGTCTACTAGCAGAAAAAAAATCAATAACCTCAAAAGGCTTGAAGACCTTGTTTCTGAACAGGCACAACGCCTTGAACGTCTTGAACAAGAAAACCGTTGTCTGCAAAAGACATTGCATCAGGTGAGGCAGGAACTGCGACTTGCTGAAGAGGTCTTTGCTGGCAGTGTTGAGGGGACAGTTATTACGGATGCCGATTTTCGGATTCTGCGGGTCAATCGCGCTTTTACTGAAATTACCGGGTATTTGCCAGAAGATGTCGTAGGTAACACCCTGTGTTGGTTACTGGATAAGGACTTTGCACGGGAGGTGTTTATCAGTTTGGATGAGCAGGATCATTGGCGAGGAGAACACCGAGATATCACAAAATGCGGTATTGAGTACGTAAGCTGGCTTAATATCAGCAGTGTAAAAAATGGACAAGGCGAAGTGACAGACTACATTGCAGCTTTTCTTGATATTACCCAAGAGAAATGTCGACAAGAGGAAAACGACCGCTACCTTGCAGATCTGAACTCTGCCTATCGTCGTTTTGTACCCCAGCGTTTTCTTGAATATCTTGAAAAGCCCAGCATTATCGATATCAAATTGGGTGATCACGTAGAACACTCTATGACGGTTCTCTTCTCTGATATTATCGATTTTACAAGGCTTTCCGAAAGTATGAACCCTACGGATAACTTCAAGTTCATGAACTCCTACCTGAGTATTATGGAGCCGATTATTGCTCGAAATAACGGGTTTATTGATAAGTATATCGGCGATGCGGTCATGGCCCTGTTTGACGGTACGTCTGATGATGCGGTCAAAGCGGCCATTGGCATGTTACGTATGCTGGTTACCTATAATCAGGGCAGGGGAAGGGCAGGCTATACACCAATCAATGTCAGTATTGGCATGAATACCGGTGTGTTGATGTTGGGTACCGTGGGCAGTCCTAAGCGTATGGAAGGAACAGTTGTCAGTGATTCTGTCAACATGGCAGCCCGTATTCAAGGCGTGAATAAGATCTATCAAACCTCGTTGCTTATCGGGGAAGAGACCTATAATTCGCTAAAACAACCTGATGATTTTGCCTTGCGTCGTATTGATCAGTTCAAGGCAAAGGGCAAGTCAAAGACTGTGACAGTGTACGAGGTCTTTGAAACCGACCCGCCAGATGTCAAGGAGGCCAAGCTGCAATCCCTGCATATTTTTGTTGAAGCGGTGAATCTGTATCACTCTGGGCATTTCGCAGAGGCAAGACGTCTGTTTAATGAATGTATTGTACAGTGCAAACAGGATCGGGTTGCCTGCTATTACACCAAATGCTGTAATCGTCACCTGAATATTGAAAAAACTCGTTGGTAAGTTTTTCTGGATTGTAATAAAAAACAACTCACAGCGTTAGGTGATTCATTGTAGTTTGTCATCTCCTGTAACCTTTTGATGGAGACATATTATGTATTCTTTCCTGAAATGGTATAAGACAAAGCAGCTCGGAAAATCTTTTACCTTGTCTTTTCGGGTTTTTCTCCTCTTTTTTATAATCTGTGTAGATCTGACTGTTGCGGCTTCCTCTGAACAGCAAGTACAGACGATGACCTTGGCAGAGGCTGTCATGCTGGCCTTGGGTCATAATCGTAGCGTAGAAAGTGCCTATCTTGATCGTCTTCTGGAACGATTTGATTTAAAAACCGCACAGGATAAATTCTTACCGGATGCTCATATCTTCTCTTCAGCTTTGCAGGAAAAGATGGTCGGGGAATCCTCATACCGCATAGAAGTCGGGGGCAAGGCCGTCCTTAAAGTGCCGACCGGTGGAGAATTCAGTCTGACTTGGACCCAACCTGTTCATACGTCCCAGAACGACCAATGGCTTAACAATTTTGGCAATGATATTGTCCTGTCTTTTACGCAACCCCTGCTCAAAGGTGGTGGGGTTAAGGTCAACAGGGCGGATCAGGTGCTTGCTGAATATAATGAACGCAATAATATCTTGACATTACAGACAACCTTGACAAACACGATTACTCAGGTTGTTCATGCCTATCGGAGCCTTCTTTTGGCCCAACGTGGACTAGAGATTGAGCGTTTATCTCTTGAGCGATCCAAAGAACTCTTGGAAAGAAACCAAGTACTGATCAAAGAGGGACGCATGGCTAAGGTTGAAATTATTGAGAATAAATCAAATGTGGCAGCCAGAGAACTACGCTTTATGACCAGTCAGAACGATCTTGAAACAACAAAGCTGGACTTGCTCAAATTATTGGATATTGACCGACATACCTTAATAGAACCAAGTGATTCCATCAAGGCGGACCCAGTTGAACTGAAGTTGACCACCTTAATACAACTTGTCCTTACAAAAAAGCCAGAGTACCAGCAGGCTCTGATCACATTAAAGATAGCTGAAACTAACTTGTTGTTGGCAAAAAATCAACAGCTTTGGCAACTGGATCTTGAAACCCAGTACAATATGACAGATTCTAGCAGATACACGGTTGACTCGTTAGAAGAGGAGAGTTCTGGGGCAGGAGACTATTCTGTTGCAATGAAATTAAAAATACCCTTTGGTGATGAATCAATAAAACGTGAACTTCTCCAAGCCAAGGTGGCGTATCGGAAGGCAAAGATTGCCCTGCAAGAGTTAAAGGATAACCTGCAAATATCGGTACAGAATACGCATCGGGATATTGGTATGCAATGGAAGCAGGTTGAACTTTCACAAAAGGCGCGGGCCTTGTCTCAGAAACAGCTTGATGTTGAATTGGAAAAGTTAAAAAACGGCAAGTCGAGCAACTTTCAGGTGGTGTCCTATCAGGATCGTTTGATTGCGGCAAAATATGATGAAAACAGTAAAAAAATTTCCTATCTTAATGCGTTGACTGATTTGGATATGTTTCTGGGTACAACCTTAGAACATTGGGGGATTGATTTGAAAAATGCCAGAAAGGTGGAACTGCCATGAGTAGTACACACGAGTCTCTTGAACAGAAAACCGACCTTGAAGAAAAATATCATCAACTCCAGACAAAGCACTATCAGCTTGAAGATGAGCATTTTGCCGTACAGCATCAACTCAGACGTATCAGACAGTGCTATAGGCTGTTTTTCCTGTTACTGATTATCTTTGGTATCGGGAGTAGTGGTTATTTCTGGCGTGAAGAGTTGCTCTCCTTACTTCCTGGTGGAGCAGGAAGAACAAATAAAGAGGATATTTCTTCAGAGAAATTCTTAACAGTTACACGAAAGACCTTACGCAATACCCTCTCTCTTACAGGAAAACTTGAGCCGCTTAGCCAGATTGACGTTGTTGCGCCTCTGGAAGGCAAGGTGTTGAAGAAAAATTTTCAATACGGAGACTTTGTTGCAAAAGATACGCTGCTGTTGATTATTGATACTGAAAACCAAGAGACCAAATACCGGGAAGCGCAGGCAGCATATTTGGAAGCTAAAGACGAACTCAACTCTTTAAAAAATTGGGAAAAGAGTTTTGATGTTATCGAGGTACAGCATAGTTTAAAAGAACAACAGTATGGCCTGAAAATAATCCAAAGAGACCTTAAAAAAACTAAACGCTTGTTAAAAAAAGGTATTGTATCAAGTTCAGAAGTAGAAGGATTGGAAGAGGAGTATAAAAAACAGCAGCGTGAAACCGCCTTTCTTCAACAACGACTTGTTTTAACTTTAGAAAAGGGGAGTAAAGAAAATATACATATAGCCGAACTGAAAGAGAAAAATTTTCTACTTGAGATGAAGGCTATTCAGGCCCGTATTGCCAAAGCACGACTGGTCAGCCCTTTTAATGGCGTTATTTTACTCCCTGTCAGTTGGAAAAATGAGGGACCTTTGGAACTGCAAACGGGCAGTTTTGTGCAACAGGATCAGGTGCTGTTCACTGTTGCTGATCTGCACGGTTTTAAGATACGAGCACAAGTGGATGAAAATCATATTCTGAAATTAAAACTGGGTCAAGAGGTAACTATCACTGGGGATGCTTTTGAAGATGATCTCACCCTCAAAGGGACAGTGCAGTATATTTCTTTTCAGGCCGAACAGCAGGTGCTAGACAAGCCATCTTCTTTCTCTGTCCGTATTTTGGTGAATTCTCCAACAGAGGAACAGAAAAAATGTCTGCTTTTAGGTATGTCCGTAGATATGGAGGTACTACTCTCAGAAAAACCAAATGCCCTTATTATCCCCTTTGATTTTATCAGTATTGACAACAAGGACAAGGTGTGGGTGAGAAAACTGATGAAAGATATAGGTGAAATAAAAAAAATTCCAGTGAAGATTGGCATCACGAAGGCTAATACTGTGGAAATTCTTGAAGGGCTTGAGGTGGGAGATAAAATTATGCAAGAGCCGCTACCGCCGATAGAATAGAAATAGCTAGATACCGTTATGCTGAAAATACGAGATCTGTATAAATCTTATCAGGTCGGCCATGAAATGATGCCGATTCTCAAAGGTATTAACCTTGACGTTGAGAAGGGGGAGCTGCTGGCTGTAACCGGTTCATCAGGAAGTGGCAAGTCGACCTTAATGAGCATTATGGGCTTACTGGATAAGCCGACACGTGGGCGGTATTGGTTGGATAACAAGGAAGTGTTACGTTGCAGCGATGATGAACTGGCAACCATGCGAAATCGGAAAATCGGTTTTGTCTTTCAGTCATTTTATCTCCTGCAACGCCTGACAGCAGCTGAAAATGTCGGCTGTCCCTTGCGATACAATAAGATATCTCTCAGAAAAATACATCGCCGTTCCTTGGCCATGCTGGAAAAGGTTGGGTTGGCTGATCGCGCCAGCCATCGTCCTGACGAGTTGTCTGGAGGACAGCAGCAAAGGGTAGCTATTGCCCGTGCCCTTATCGGTAAACCAGCCATTGTGCTGGCAGATGAACCCACTGGTGCCTTGGATTCCCATGTGAGTCAAGAGATAATGGACTTGTTCATAAGCCTTAATCAGCAAGAGGGGGTTACCATTATTATTATCACCCACGATCAGAGTATTGCCAAACAATGCTCCCGTGTTATGATTATGGAAGACGGAGTGTTGAAATAGCCATGTTATTGACCTATATAAGAGAAGCTGTGCGTAGTTTGTATACTGCAAAACAACGAACCCTCTTGGCCTTAATTGGAATCAGTATTGCTATTGGTGCGGTTATTTCCTTGGTTTCTATTGGGATTATCTGGGGTAATGAAATGTTGCGTAAGGCTACTGCGGCAGGTCCTGATATTTTGCAGATCGACCCCCCTTGGAATCAAGAAGATGGTGAAGATATCACAGTACGGGATACATTTTTGTTGCTCAATAGTAGTAGGACGCTTGCCGAGGCCGTGCCGATGATAAGTACTTATGGCACTTCTTTTTTTAACGGTCAGTATTGGGCTACTTATATTGTGGGAACAACTTCATCCTATAAAACAATAAATAAGCTACGTCTGAAAGCTGGTCGTTTTATCTCTTCCTTAGATAAAAATAAATACTATATAGTCATCGGTTCAGAGGTTTTGGAGAAACCGGCATTTAAAAATTTTAAAGGTGATCTTCTTGGTTCTACAGTTAAGATAAACAATAGATCCTGCACGGTTGTGGGAACGCTAGAAGATTCCACTTATGACTGGCACGCAAAATATTCGATCATCATGCCGATTTCCACAGTAACTCATCTTTTTAATGAAAAAAATATTAGTAAGATTACAGCCCGCATGCAACCAAATGTAGACTTTCGAGTTGCGACCAAGGAGATTGAACGATATTTCAAGCAGCGAAAAAATATAGAGGTCATGGTGAAAGCTAATGAACAAAGAATTGAGGAGATTAAAGAGGTGACCGCAATGCTTACCTTATTGCTCGGTTTTATCAGCAGCATCTCTCTCTTAGTCGGCGGAGTCGGCATTATGAATGTTATGCTCACCTCGGTGATGGATCGGCGGAGGGAAATCGGCATCCTCCGGGCTATTGGCGCCAGACAGCGAGATATTCGCCGTCAATTTTTAACCGAGGCAGTTATTCTTTGCCTGATCGGCGGAATTATGGGAGCAGGGATAGGAATTCTTGCCTGTTATATTGTCTGCTCCATTAATGAATGGACTTTTTTTATACCCAAGCTGGGACTCTGGCTGGGCTTGGGCGTGTCATCGTTGGTCGGTATTTTCTTTGGGTTTTATCCTGCCCATAAGGCGGCCAAATTAGATCCTATCACGGCTCTACGTTCTGAGTGAAACACGAGTTGCCACATGTTGACACATTAAACTGCAATAAATCCAGTAACAAAATTAAATAATCATACTATATCCATTTCAAAAAAGAGGAAAAACCATGAAAAACCTGCTGTTATTCTGCACCTGTCTGATCATGCTGTCTGCCTGTACTCAAACTCCGCAGCAGAAAGATTTCCCGCAAACTGTGGAACTGCAACCCAAGGCCACGAAAAAAATCAGCAACGACCTCACCATCCGCTTTAACACGGTGCTTGAGGATTCTCGCTGTCCCACTGGCGTTCAATGCCCCACAGAAGGCAATGCTGAAATCCTGTTGGAACTGAACGGCAGCGGCCCGGAAACCGTACACCTGAACACCGGCGGCATGTTCCCAAAAACAGAACGCTATAACAGCTACACCATCACCTTGCAGGAACTCAAACCCCATCCTGTTCCGGGGGGAAATATTGATGAGGGGAAATATATCGCTGTACTCGTTATTGACCTAGAAAGCTCAGGTGAATAGTCCCTTTTGCCTCTTTCCAGAAATCTGAGGTGAGTCTGTACAGGAGTGATTGCCAACTCCCTCAGAGGAAAATCGGAATTTTGACAAATCAACAACTCCAGACAAATTCATTGCCTAACAGGTTGCCCTCTCCTCTTGTTTTATTTTTCTCGCTTCCTCCTTGACACAGCTTCTGTCATCATGGATAATCAAACAAAGAAATCTGATAATGATTATCAAAGCTATAAATACCCATCCGCTAAGAAAATCTGGGCTGGATAACTTTGGGAAGCCAGTGGTCACTCTCATAAAAAATGGAGGAGCAGTATGAAGATATTAAATACATTTGGAATAACTACCCTCGTTGTTGGCATGTCCTGTGGGATAGGAACAACAGCCCTGGCCGCTCACAATGCTGGTGATATTCTACTCCGTGTTGGTGCTGTGACAGTGGCACCTGATACAGAGAGTGGAACCGTTTCCGGTCTACCTGACGGAGTGAACAACGCCCGAGTTGATGTAGAAAATAACAGCCAGCTCAGTTTGACAGCCACCTATATGCTGACCGACAATCTGGGTCTTGAGCTACTGGCTGCTACACCGTTTTCACATGATATTGTAGGAAAAGGAAATCTTCAAGGCGTTGCTGTCGGCGAAACCCGGCATCTGCCGCCTACCCTGTCTCTGCAATACCATTTTGGCGGCAAAGAGGGAATATTCAACCCCTATGTTGGCATTGGAATCAACTACACCATGTTCTTCTCAGAAGAGGTGGATGGTCAGCTTCTCAACACCCTGAACACGCTGCCGACCATTGCAGGCTTAGGTGGAATCCGAGCTGTTGACATGGAACTTGATGGTTCTTTGGGGTTAGCAGGACAGGCTGGCGTTGATATCAAGGTTGCCGATAACTGGTATGTCAACGCTGCTGTCTGGTACATTGATATTGGCACCACTGCTGAATTAAAAACCGATCTTGGCACCACCCATGAGGTCGATGTGGATATTGACCCTTGGGTTTTTAATCTGGCTGTTGCCTATAAGTTCTGATACCTCCGTACCCCCGAGCCCTTGACTGTTACCTGTTCTTCAGTTAGGGGCTTTTTATTGAAGGCATATCAATCATTACAGAAAGATCTCGTTTTCCTCTAAAGCAACAGCAGGGCAGAGAGTTTGCCATCCCAGAGCCAAGCTATCTCGACACATTCCAACCTGTTTAGCAAAGAAAAGCAGTTCCTCAGTGGGACAATTAACGGAACTGGTTTGTCCCTTTTCATGTACATCTATCATTTCCTGTTGGATAAACTCTGCCAAGGCATGAGCAACACGGTCACGAAACGCCTCATCTATCTGCCTGCCCATCCTTTGACAACATTTGCAATATCTCTGCCAGTTAAAAATACTGCGACGCAGGCCCCTGTACAGGCTAAGATTCCGGTTGTCCGGTAAGAGATCGCACAGAATAATCTGTTGACACCGCTCTAAAGCTGCTGCCTGCAAAAGTTCCTGCTCATCTTGAGTGAGTATCAAACCAGGGCCGTCCTTATCCGTGGTCAGATAATAGAGCGAGGAGTGATAGGTAATCTCTGGCAACTCTCCAGAATCTCTGATAAGAAAAAGCTCGTCTTCTACAATATCACGTCGATCAAACATATCTCAAAAAATATACGCTCAACTTTCGAATATTAGGATGATCTGGTTGGAATATCCAGTTTTGGTGATCTTTGCAACAGGGCCAGAAACCACTTCACAGCACCACTGAATCTCTTTATAATAACAGCGTCATCATTCCATCTCACCTTGAGCCGTTCTGCAATCTGTTCGGTATCCCGATAAAATTTAGGACGAATCCTAAAAATCTGTATTTGCTCGTTCTTCTTATGTTCTACAACAATAACAGGAGAGAGTATACCCCTGATAACCTCACAGGATAACGGCTTAATCCCTGTATAAAGCGTTTTTTTGCTCAAAAAGAGACAGGATCGATAGGAAAACTGGATGACCCCATCCTGTAACGTCAGTTTGCCATAGGTCAACGGCGGGGTTTGGCCGAGAGAACAACTGGAAAAACATCTGATTCCGTCTGCTGGCAAAGAACCTGTTTTGCTTCGTAAAAGTTTATAAAAAACAAGGTCGTATGACATGACTGTGCCAAATACGACCAGCCGCAAGGTTTTTGGAAAAAGGTACACGGCAACGGCAATAACAAGCAATGACAACAAGGCACCTACGTATGTCCCGGATAAACCAAGCACTAGCACCACAAGAGCATTTTTTGCCGCAGCCAACAGGGCATCTCCAATGGAAAACGGACAGAGTAAGATAAGCACGTTAAATGCCTGGGAGAGTACCCAAACTACAATAAATATCATGCTCATAGTGATGGATATCATAGTCAGCAGCAACAGGTCAGCGCTGCTGTTCAATGCTCCGCCTGCCGCATCTGTTGCACCCGTTGCTGCAACGGCAACCGGAAAAACGGCATGAGAAAGGAGATGATATACCTGCTGGGCAAGCTGCTGCATCTGTTGCATTTCCCCTTGCTGCACTGAGTTGATCAAAACAGGTAAGGCAATGAGCGCACTGGTGTTCTTTTCAAAGAGGATCTCAGCCGCATCTAAAGGAGATTTTAACAGTTTAGGAAAGGCCACACCAAAGGTGTCTTTTAAAAAGATCAGCCCTAAAAGAAGGGTCAACGGCCCCCAAAATTGAGGCGATAAATGCCAGGGCAGTGCGGAAAGATGCTCTTCAGGAGTGGTAAAATAATAATAGCCCCCAAGAACGGACATACAGAGAATGGGATTCAGAGCAAGCCCGGTTGTTTGGGCAATTTCTCGGGACAACATCTCCGCATTCAAGGTGATCTTTTTGTAGCTTATCGGCGAATGAGTATCCTCTAGTCCCTCTACTTTCGCTCGTCCCTTGAGTTCCTCTGAAGGCGATGGTGCTGAGGTATCAGCTTGAACAAAAGACGAACTCAGGATCAGGATGATGAGAAAAAAGAATATGTTTTTAGTCTGCATTGTTCAGGTTCCGTTTATTGAGATACAATTTTTCTGTAAATTTTAAAAGGTATGTCAACATTATACCGCTTTCTGATGAGTATCAATATCAAACTCCTTGATCCCTCACCTCCTCTTCCCTCTATACCATAGCATTAGCGATAGACAAAATCAGGCTCCCACGGCCTTTGTTCACTTTTTTTGAGATAATGAAAAAAACTGGCTTCTGCAAACCAACAGCCCAAAGGCTTGAACGTAAAGACAGTATTGACAAGGGGCTAGAGTTGCCTTTATTATTTTTGACTAGCGTCAAGCTGGCATCAGCTTTCCACAAATGGGTAAGCTGCTCTAATACCCTTCTCCTGAGTATCCTCCAGCCATTGCTCAACCGGAAAGGCAGGGCAAACGCATGACTTGTCCATAAGAAATAAATAGGTTACAAGCTCTTAGCTTTTTAGGCTGAAATTAGGAGATACTCAGCCATGCTACTTTTCCGACAGGGTGCGATTAAAAGTGCGGTTTTTTTGATTATCCGGTGCATAATAGCTTATCTTTCTGGTAGAGTAGTTTCTCTGAAAGAGAAACCGAAAGTAATCATCAGTGCCCGTTCATATAACTGACTATCCCCGGAGGAAATATTCATGCTGCCACTGTCACAGGAAGATAAAGAACTGATCAATCAGCTAAATCGTCATCCCGATATTAAAGATCGTGTGAAATCAATCGTCTCTATAGCGAATAACGACGGGGACGGAATTGTAACGGCCGATGAAGCCGAAAGTCGGGTCATCGAAGAAGTCCGCCGAATGGGAAACGAGGTGCTTACAGGGTGGGCGGAAAGCCGGGTTGAGAAAGCCGGGGAGGCTCTCCCGTCGGAGGAGAAAACAGTCCGCA
>QYLO01000030.1 GCA_022766165.1 Candidatus Electrothrix gigas | reverse complement strand
CTACATCCTTGACCGAGCCACCGGCCAGCTACGTCAGCGCATCTGGGGGCTGGGGGATGCTATCAGCCATCTCTCTGTGTCCCCGGACGGGCGATGGCTTGCAGCCATGATTGGGCGAGCAGGGCTACGTATCTATGATGTACGCGACGGCTTCCGCCTCGCCTTTGCCGACCGCGACTACGGTGATGCCAGTTGGGGTTGCGCTTTTAGCCCGGACAGCCGCAGCCTGGTCAGCACCTGCCTTGACGGTCAGCTCCGTCGCTACCGCCTTGAGGGCCGGATGAACACAGCCTCCTTCCGCAAGGAACGGCAAGTAGCTGCCCCAGGCGGTAAGCAACCCTTTGGGGTTGCCTTTCATCCGACCGGCGACCGGCTTGCTGTCGGCGTCGCTGACAGCACCGCAGTCTCGGTCATAGATGCAGAGCAGCTTACCCTACTCTATGCCGTAGATACTAGCGGCCTTGACAACGGCAGCCTCTTCAGTGTGGCCTGGTCAGCAGACGTCCTCTTTGCCGGGGGGCTGTATCACGATGGTAGCGGCAGACCTGTCCTGCGCTGGGCAAACCAAGGCCGAGGCCAGCGCAGAAGCTGGCAGGCCGCAGACAATACGGTGATGGACCTCAAGCCCCTGCCCGACGGCAGCCTGCTGGTCGGTACTGGCGATCCGGCCCTGCTCCGCTACGACAGGCAGGGCAGCAAGCTCTTTGATCTGCGGCATAAGCTGCCGGATATGCGGGGCAAGCGGGGTGACAGCTTCCGACTCAGCAGAGACGGCAGGCAGGTCAGCTTTGGCTTGAAGCAAGGCGGCAAGGAGCCGGTCTGCTTTGACCTGAGTCAGCGGCAGTTGCGCAAGGGGCAATGCGAGGGCAGTTCGAACAATCCCTTACACAGCCCGCGCACTACGGCGGCTGGTCTGAAGGTCGAGAACTGGGAGGATAAGTTCAACCCGACCCTCAACGGCGAGCCGCTGGCCTTGGAAGACTACGAACGCTCCAGCAGTCTGGCTATTGCCCCGGACAGGCAGCACTTCCTTCTTGGTGCGGCTTGGTCATTGCGCTACTTTGACCGCCAGGGCAGGGAGGTCTGGCAGCAGCCCGTGCCGGAGGTTGCCTATGGCGTGAACATCAGCGGCAACGGCAAGCTGGCAGTGGCCGCCTTTGCAGACGGCACCATCCGCTGGTTCCGCCTTACGGACGGTGAACCCTTGCTGGCCCTGTTTGTCACCAAGGACGCAAGCAATTGGGTGGCCTGGACACCGAGCGGCTGGTATGACGGCAGTCCGGGCGGAGACAGCCTGATCGGTTGGCAGGTCAACAACGGCAAGGACCAGGTGGCTGACTTCTTCCCAGCTGCCCTGTTCCGCAAGCGTTTCTACCGCCCGGACGTGGTGGCTGCCGTACTCAAGACCCTGGATGAACGCAGGGCTGTTGTCCGGGCTGATGCGGCATCACGGCGGTCGGGCAGGAAGCGGTCTACCCTGGCCCGGATAGCCATGCCCCCTGTTGTTGAGCTGCTCGCTCCCACCAATGGCACCGGTTTCCGCAGCCCCACTGTGACTCTGCGCTACCGGGTGCGCACCCATGGCGGCCCGCCAGTCACAGCCCTCAAGGTCATGGTTGACAACCGACCCCGTCATCGGGTTCCAGTGGAGCGGCGTAGGGACAAGGAGTGGCAAGGCAGCCTGGACGTGACCCTGCCTGCTCAGGACATGACCCTCAGTCTGCTGGCTGACAACGGGCAGGCCGTGTCCTCAGATGAGAAATCAACCATCCGGCTGCGCTGGCTCGGCGGCAAGGAGGCCCTCAAACCGGCACTCTACCTGCTGGCCGTGGGTGTGGATGACTATGATGCGCCGGCAATCAACTTTGTGGTGGATGACCAAGGCAAGATGACGGACAAGAGGTATCTCAAGTATGCTGCTGCTGATGCACGGGCCTTTGTCACCCTGATGAGGCAGCAGGCCGGGCCAGGCAAGCTCTACCGTGAGGTCAAGACCCGGTTGCGCACCAATGAGCAGGCAGATCAGGACGCTGTGCTGGAGGGGCTGGAGTGGATTGATCAGCAGACCACGAACAACGATGTGGCAATGGTCTTCTTTGCTGGGCATGGCAAGCTGGACTCGCACGGTGACTACTACTTTCTGCCCAAGGACTTTACGCCGTGGCGCTATACCAGCTCCGCAGTATCCTATGATGCCATCCGCAGGACAGTGGCCCGGCTGCGTGGCAAGGCCCTGTTCCTGATTGACACCTGCTATTCTGGTAAGGCCGCTGGGATGCGTGGCAGTGGCGTGGACATTACCAAGATCATCAACGACCTGAGTGCGGCAGAGAACGGGGTGGTTGTTCTCTCGGCCACCACGGGCAATCAGACGGCCCAGGAGCGGGATGCCTGGGGACACGGTGCCTTTACCAAGGCCCTGCTGGAGGCCCTGCAAGGTGATGCCGACTATGTCAAGGACAAGGCTGTTCGTCTGTCTGAGATCAATACCTATCTTGCCCATCGGGTGCCAGAGCTGACCAACCAGCAGCAGACACCGGCTACGGTTATCCCGAAGAACGTGCCTGACTTCCCGGTGGTGTTTCTCCCCTGATCTGCCGTAGGGACACGGCATGCCGTGTCCCTACACATTTTATCTTTATCTGTCGTGATCATGGGGACGACCCTTTGTGTATACGGGAACACGCACGAGAGTACAATGACCAGTTGCACCAGGGTGGAACGATCAGTTGTACCAGAGTGGAACAGCTGTTTGCACTATAGTGCAATGACTGGTTCCACTATAGTGGAAATCCCGGTTGCACTATGGTGGAACGATGAGTTGCATTAGAATGGAACGATCTGTTGTACCAGAGTGGAATGGGCGTATCTACGAGTTAGGGGAGAGCCGACTTTCTCTGCCCGGCGTTGAAACACCGGGCTATTTTCGGCAGTCCCTCCGGGACGCTGTTTCTCGAACATCCCCGCCCCGGAGGGGGCGATCGATACTAGCCCAGCGTTTTAACGGTGGGCGGCGAGAGTGGTGCTGCGCTTACCTTGCCACCTGCTCGTACAGGTCCAGCCGGGCCTGAAAGTCCTCCCGCCGTGCTTCCTCAACCAGCTTCACGGCCCGTTGCTGCTCTGCCACTGCCTTTTCCGATTCGCCCCAGGCAAAGAGGAGCCGGGCCAGCAGGTCGTGGTAATCCGGGTTATCCGGCACCAGGCTGGTTGTACTTCTCAAATCCTCAATGGCGTTTTTAACGCTCTTAGCGATACGATAATAGTCTTCCGTGCCTGCATCCGACGATACATGGCTGCTCGGAGGATCACCACGCATGGCAACGCTCTGCTGTGTTACGATTGGGATTGATTCGCTCGGCTGCCCTGCCTGCGGAGGACTGGGCTGGCTCTGCTGTGTGTCATAGGCCACAGTGGGCTGCTGTCCGGCCAGCACCGCAATCACAATGATCGCCCCAAAGGCGGCAAAGAAGATGCCCGGCGCCGTGCTTTTGATGGTCAGTTCACTGGTGCCGAGCTTGCCGTGTAGCTCGCTGCCCTGCTCCGCAGTGTCGGGACTGCTGACTGCCTGCTGCCTTACACTGAGAAAAAGACGGTAGCCCCAGAAGATGCACAGTCCGCCAAGTAGCAACACGGCCAGCCGGAAGATGAGGAGATAGATAATGCCGTAGGTGATGATGGTTTCCATGTTCATTTCTTACCCCTTGATGTATGGCTTTTCTTGTCCTGACTGTCCTGATGACCCTCTGCTGCCTCCTGCACATAGCCAAATCCACAACACAGCGGACACTCCTCCACGGTCAGTACAAAGCGGCTTTCCCCTTTGAACTGATTGAGCTGACCAGTACCACCGCAGGCTGGACAGGGCGGATGCTGTTGCTGCGCCTGTTCACTCGCCATGTTGCATGGCCTCCAGTTCCTCCCAGCGGGCGTAGAGGTCGCTGATCTCCTGCTGGACAATCTCCAGTTCCTCGCAACACTCAGCCAACTTGGCAGGATCTGCGGCTAGTTCTGGTTCCTGTATTGCCGTTTCCAGCTCCTCCTGGCGAGTCTCTGCCTCCAGAATCTTCTCTTCCATCTGATCGTACTCACGCTGATCCATGTAGGAGAGCTTTTTAGCGGACTTCTTGCCAACAGGCTTGGACTGAACTTTCTTCTTGTTCTGCTTTTTCTCTTCTTCCGCCCTACCACTAGCGAGGGCTGTCAGCCACTGTTCATAATCGGCAAACAGGGTGGCCTTGCCCTTGCCATCAAAGCCGAGTACCTGATTACAGATTCGATCCAGCATAAAACGATCATGGGTCACCAGCACCAAGGCCCCGGCAAACTCATTCAGGCTCTGCTCCAACACGTTCAGGGAGGGAATATCCAGATCATTGGTTGGCTCATCCAGCAGCAGGATATCCGCAGGCTGACGCATCAATGAGGCAATCAGGATGCGGGCCTGCTCCCCACCGGAAAGGCGGGACACCGGGGTTTCCAGTTGATCCGTGCGAAAGAGAAAACGTTGCGCCCACGAGGCCACATGAATCGAACGACCCTGATACATCACCGAATCCCCGTCCGGCGCCAAGGCTCGCCGTAAGGTCTGCTCCTGATCCAGTTGCTCCCGACGCTGGTCAAAGCTGATAATACGCAGATTGTCTGCTGCCTTGATTGTTCCGCTGTCTGATTGTACGCCGCTGTCATCATCAGCCCCTGCTGCTGCCAAAATCTGCATCAGGGTGGATTTGCCGCAACCGTTCCGGCCCAGCAAACCAAGTCGGGTACCTGGAGAAAGGGTCAGATCAAGTTCAGAAAACAGGGTGCGTCCCTCAAACCCCTTGCTGATTCCCGTGGCAACCAATAACTTCTTGGTCTTACGGTCTGTACCGTCAAAAGAGATATCCACTGACGTACCCACCCGATTCCGCTGCTTGAGGACCACCAGTTCATCTTGCAGGCGATAGGCTGCATCCTTGCGAGATTTGGCCTTGGTGGCACGGGCCTTGGGGCCACGACTGAGCCACTCGTTTTCCCGCCGCACCTTGTTGGCAAGCCGTTCCTCCTGTTCCTGCTGTTGCTCTAAAAAGATATCGCGCTTTTCCAGAAAAGCAGAGTAGTTCCCATCAATCTGGAGCGTTCCCTCGGGATAGGCCGCAGAGAGTTCAACAATCCGATTCACTGTGTTTTCCAAGAAACGACGGTCATGGCTGACCATGAGATAGGCGTCCGGGCTTTCAGGTATTGATGCCTTGAGCAGCTTTTCCAACCAGAGGATACCCTCAATATCCAGATGGTTGGTAGGCTCGTCCATGACCAGGACATCAGGATGGACCACCAAGGCTCGGCAGATGGCTAATCGCTTGCGCCAGCCTCCGGAAAGCAGTCGCACCGGGCTTTCTGGGTCTGGAAATTCAGCCCGACTGAGCAGGCTATGGACCCGGTTATACTGTTCTACCTCTTCTATATGAAGATCAGCCACAGCAGCGTAGAGGGTATCAGCGCAACTCCTGTCTTCAGCAAAGACATCAGTCTGGGCCAGATAACTGACCCGAACATGCCGTTGTTGAAAGATTTTGCCGCTATCTGCCTCAATCATTCCGGCAAGGATCTTGAGCAAAGTAGATTTGCCTGAGCCGTTAGGACCGATCAACCCCACCCGATCCCCTTGCGCCAAGACCAAACTCACAGAGGAAAACAGAGTCTGGACGCCAAATGCCTTGCTCAGGTCTTGACAGGAGAGCAGATTAGACATGTTAGACATGTTCGCCCACCGCCTCGTTGCTCTCTGCCTTGGGATACGATCCCAACCACTCATAATAGGCGCAGATTTGCCTGAGAATGGAGCAGGCCTCCTTAATAACCGGATCTTCTATATGCCCAATAAGATCAATGAAAAAGAGGTATTTCCACTGCTTGCCCTTTATGGGGCGGGATTCAATCTTGGCCAGATTAATGCCCTTGGCAGAGAGGACGGTCAGAGCCTCGTTTAAGGCCCCAGGACGATCTGCCATGCCAAGCAGGAGCGAGGTCTTATCAAGACCACTGGGTGAAGGAGACTGCCGTCCTATCACCAAAAAACGGGTAGTGTTGCCCTGATAGTCCTCAATTCCGCTCACTGCAACCTGGACATTATAGGTCTTTACCGAGAGTTCACTGGCAATGGCCCCGATATTGGGATTATTAGCTGCCATCTGTGCGGCCCCGGCTGTGGAAAAGACCTCCAAAGTGGGTACATCCGCCATATTTTTGCGCAACCACTCCCGGCATTGGGCTAACGGCTGGTAATGAGAGGCCACAGTCTGAATATCCTTGATATCACCGGACTGACAGACTAAATTATGACGAATGGGCAGGCGCAACTCCCCGCAGATCTTAATTCGATACTTCATAAAAGAGTCAAGCGTAGAAAAAACCGCTCCTTCAATTGAGTTTTCCACTGGCACGATCCCGTACTCTATCCTGCCCTTTTCTACCTCGTGAAAAACCTCATCAATAGACTCCAGGGCCTTGTAGTCAGCAGTCTGGCCAAAAAATTTCACCCCGGCAAGATGGGTAAAGGTAGCCTCGGGACCGAGAAAGGCGACTTCCACACTCTTTTGGGCATGTCGGCAGGCGGTGATGATCTCATGAAAGATGCTCTTGACAGCCTTTTCTGGAAAATCTCCTTGGTTATTTGTCAGCAGTCGTTCATAGATCTCGCGTTCCCGGCGAGGGTCCCAGGTTGAACGTGCTGACTCTTTTTTCAAGGCACCGATTGTACGGGCATAGTCAAGGCGTTCCTTGAGCAGGCTTAACACCGCATCGTCAATTTCATCGATCCGCTGCCGAACATGGGGTATGTTTTTCTTGTCATCCATTGTATATATTTCACTCTAACAGGTCGTTTTCAGGTAAGGTTGGTAAGATAATCAGATAATTCTTTTGCACTCATAGCATCAATCATTCGTTGTAGCTGCTCCAGCTGAAAAATAACTTCTGTGGAGTACTCTTGCAAAAGCAACGATTTTGCCTTTGCCGCCTCTCGTTTTTCCGTAGCAGCTTTTTGAGCAGTTCCGATGAGTCTACTAAAAAAGGATGGATTTTTGATCTCTTCCCTATCCTCTTTACCGTAAAGGAGCGTAAATATTTCCATATATGTTGTGTGAACCCTATCATGCGGTTGTGCAATTTCTTGAAAGCCAGGAATATTTTTCAGCTTTTGTCCATCACCGTAATACCATTTGCCGAATTCACATTCAGCTAATCTGACCGGTATCTTCTCTTTATCCAGAGGCACACCTTCTATCAGGGCTTGGGCATTGCTCAACCATGCCCGATGGGAAACAGCAGCGAGCTTGAGGGTTGTTATGATCTCTATCTTATCCATTTTTCTATCTCTTCAACAACAAAATCAGTAAAAGCTGGAAAACGTTTGGCGTGTAATGCAGGGTTCAGGTATAGTAAAATATTTGTAGAATGTTTCAACATGCTAAAACCATCAGGCATGGGTTGCAAATAAAAAATGCAAAATAACACGCATCCCACCCCGTTGGGAAGGGATAATGAAGAGATAAATGCACACAGAGGACAAAGGGGATAAAGGGGATGAGTGATCCAAAGCAAGAGAAGAAGTTTAAGGTGAATAAAACCTATGCGGAAATCAATGCCAGAATTAAGGCAGGAGAGGCTGTGGTGGTCACAGCGGACGAGATGGTTGATATTGTCCAGCAAGAGGGCCCTGTTGAGGCAGCCCGCCGCATTGACGTTGTCACGACTGGCACCTTTTCCACGATGTGTTCATCAGGCGCATTTCTCAACTTTGGTCAAACAAACCCGACTATTAAGGCGCAAAAGGTCTGGATCAACAAGGTCGCAGCCTATGCTGGCATTGCAGCCATAGATATTTATTTAGGAGCAACAGAACCCGCAGAGACTGACCCGCTGAATCAGGTGTACCCTGGTGCTTTTCGTTATGGCGGTGGGCATATTATTGAAGATCTGGTGGCTGGCAAGACTGTTCATCTAGAGGCTAAAGCCTATCCCACAGACTGTTATGCCAACACCAAGTGCAAAAAAGAGATTACGCTTGCTGACATGCCCAATGCCATACTCTGCAACCCACGCAACGGGTATCAAAACTATAACTGCGCAGTGAATCTGTCCGATAAAATCGTTTATACCTATATGGGAACTCTCAAGCCTAACTGCCGCAATGCCAACTACTGTAGCGCAGGCCAGCTCAGTCCCCTGCTCAACGACCCGCTCTATCGCACGATTGGTATTGGCACCCGGATCTTTCTCGGTGGCGGGGTCGGCTATGTAACCTTTCAGGGAACGCAACATGCGCCAGGCGCACCACGTGGTGATAACGGTGTCCCCATCAGACCAGCAGGCACTATGATGGTCCAAGGCGACCTGAAAAAAATGTCCGCTGAGTGGTTACGGGGTGTGAGTCTGCGAGGCTATGGTAACTCGCTTGCTGTGGGATTGGGTGTACCTATCCCGATCCTCAATGAAGACATGGCTCGTTTTACTGGGGTCTCTGATGAGGAGATCTTCACCCATGTTATTGATTATGGACATGATTACACCAACGGTATTGCCCGTCATTACGGCAAGGTCAGCTATGCCCAGCTCAAAAGTGGCGAGATAGAGGTGGCAGGGAAAAAAGTGCCAACTGCCCCCCTCTCCTCTCTGTCCGGCGCACGCAAGATTGCTGAGACCTTAAAGGAGTGGATTCAGGCTGGTACCTTTCATCTTGGAGAACCTGTAGACTTTTTTCCCAGCGCTGACTTTTCCTTTGATCCGGAAAAGTAAAGCGACATGAACAAAGAGCTAGAGCACCGGCAAGGGCAACTCTTTCGCCATCTTGCCGGTTTCAAGCGGGTGGGTCGGATGGGTCGAGTAGGAATAGCCTTTTCCGGTGGAGTTGACTCTTCTTTGTTGCTTGGTTCTGCGCTTGATGTCTTGGGACCGAAAAACGTTCTCGTCCTCCACGCCCGTTCCTGTCTGCAAAAAAAGCAGGAACAGGCAGACGCTGACACCTGGGCAGAACGACACGGCTATCCAGCAGATCTGTTGGAGCAACGCATTATCAGGATAGAACCGTTGACGTGGGATGACTTTGTTGCGAATCCAGAAAATCGTTGCTACCTCTGCAAAAGACGTCTGTACAGTCTCTTTCTGAAAACCTTAGCTCAAGAGGGGATCTCCACTCTGTTGGATGGAACAAATGCTGACGATCTCAGCCAAGGAGAAACCGGGCGTCCGGGCCTGCGAGCTCTTCTTGAACTCGGCATTCATACCCCTTTAGCGGATTGTGGCCTGGATAAAAAAACTATTCGTCTTCTGAGTCAAGACATGGGGCTTGACACGGCCAACAAGCCCTCCTCCTCTTGTCTTGCCACCAGAATTCCCCATACCATGTCCATTACCTCTGAACGCCTCAACAGAATCGCCAACCTAGAGCAAACGCTGGAAGCACAAGGATTTATCGGTTGCCGTATCCGTCTGCTTCAAGACCTGCAAGAAACGTTGACGGTGCAACTCCAGGAAACCTCCCTTTCTCAGCTCAGTTATGATGCCATACAAAAAAATCTTCTTGCTCCGCTAAAAAAGAAAAACGTTGACAAGATTTATCTTGACGTAGAAGCACGTTGACAGATGCTTCGCTATCCGGTTTAATATCTCCTGTCAAATTTTTCCTTTGACAAGACGATATCATGTTATGTAACGTGGTACACTAATCGCAGTGATACACAGGTTGTATTCATGACCAGTTACTGAAATTTCGCATTTCGCACTACACTAGAGAGGAAGGGAGAATGAACAAGAAAGAATTGGTTGAGGCTATGGCCGGAGCAGCTGATATCAGCAAATCGGCAGCAGAAAAAGCACTCAATGGTATGCTGATGAGCATTACAGAGGCCCTTTCCGAAGGTGACAAGGTTACCCTCGTTGGCTTTGGTACATTTTCTACAGCCAATCGGGCAGCACGAAAGGCAAAAAATCCTCAAACCGGAAAACCTATGGACATTCCTGCAAAGACTGTGGCAAAATTTAAGCCGGGCAGCAAACTTGCCGAGGCTGTTAAATAGCTGGAAAACAGCAGGAAGAAACGTATTATTTTTTAGTTTCAGTACACTTTACACTTGCCAGCATCACCGAATTATATTATACACTTTCTGTCTACAATGACAGGGAAAACGGATCATTTTGGCAATATATAACTTCACATCGGGAAGTGGCTCAGTCTGGTAGAGCACAGCGTTCGGGACGCTGGGGTCGGAGGTTCGAATCCTCTCTTCCCGACCAGATAGGTTTCGTTTTGTATAATTAAAAATACAGAACGAAACTTTTTTTTTGCCAGCTCATTCGCAAAAATATGCGCAACAGGAAAAAACATGGCTAAAACGGTATTGGTTACTGGCGGCTGCGGTTTTATTGGAGCAAACTTTGTCCGCCTCCTTCTTGAGACACGCCAAGACTGGCAAATTGTTAATCTTGACAAATTGACCTATGCTGGCAACCTCCTTAACCTTGAAGACGTAAGCAAAAACCTTACCTATCGTTTTGTCCGGGGTGATATCTGTGATCAAGCCCTGTTGGACGATCTCTTTCAAGAAGAGCAGATTGATACTGTGGTGCATTTTGCAGCAGAATCCCATGTTGATCGCTCCATAACTGGACCAGCTGAGTTTATCCGCACCAATATTACCGGTACCTTTACACTCCTTGAGGCAGCCAAAAAGAGTTGGTTGGATAACGGATTACACAGCGATCAATGCCGTTTTCTCCACGTCAGCACAGATGAGGTCTACGGTTCTCTGGGAGAAACAGGCTATTTTACCGAACACACCCCTTATGACCCTCGCTCACCCTACTCTGCCTCGAAGGCATCTTCGGATCATCTGGTGCGGGCCTACTTTCATACCTATGGCCTGCCCATCCTCATAACCAACTGTTCAAATAATTATGGCCCGTATCAGTTTCCAGAAAAATTGATTCCGCTCATGCTCAATAACGGCAGGCAGGGAAAAGACCTTCCAGTCTACGGTGATGGTGGTAATGTACGTGATTGGCTCTATGTGCAGGACCATTGTGAGGCCATCGTTCGGGTGGTGGAGCAGGGACGCTTAGGAGAATCCTATAATATCGGTGGACACAACGAAAAAAACAACCTCCAGGTTGTCGAGTTGCTCTGCGATATGCTGGATGAACAACTTGGCCTGCTCCCTTCAGGTAAAGAGAGACGATCCCTTATCACCTTTGTGAAAGACCGCCTTGGGCATGACCGCCGTTATGCCATTGATGCAGAGAAGATTGATCAGGAGCTGGGCTGGACTCCGAAATACACCTTTGAACAAGGTATGAAAAAAACTGTTACCTGGTATCTGGACAATCAGGCATGGATGGAATCAGTCATTGATGGCTCTTACCAAAAATACTATGCCAAGATGTACGGTGACTAAGGGGGCAGAAAGAATTTTTTTATGCAAAATTTTGTAGGGACACGGCATGCCGTGTCCCTACATATCAGACAGACATAACATTATACACCTATGAAGGTACGATCAACAGCTATTCCCAATGTTCTTATTATTGAACCCAAGGTCTTTGGCGATGAGCGGGGCTTTTTTTTTGAGAGCTTCAACCAACGCCGTTGGCAGGAGGCAACCGGCCTGCATACCACCTTTGTTCAGCATAACCATTCAGCCTCTGGGAAAAACGTCTTGCGGGGTCTTCATTACCAAATTCAGCAGCCCCAGGGCAAACTGGTCCGAGTACTTGCCGGTGAGGTCTTTGATGTGGCCGTGGATCTGCGCCAAAGCTCGCCAACCTTTGGTCAATGGGTCGGGGAATACCTTTCCGCCGCAAACAAAAAACAGTTCTGGATACCCGAAGGCTTTGCCCACGGATTCTTAGTCCTTTCAGAACAGGCAGAGTTTCTTTACTTGGCAACAGACTACTATGCTCCGAAACATGAACGGGCTATTCTTTGGAACGACCCTGATCTTAATATTACATGGCCGCTTCAAGGTAAAGCTTGTCTGTCAGAAAAAGACCGTACTGCCTGCTCATTTCAGGACGCTGACCTGTTTGAGTGACGTCCACTGTCATCACTGACATTTTTTGTCAGTCCCTGTGGCATAATTTGTCGCCCCAAGAGCATAAGTGCGAGGACGGCCAAAAGCAAAAACGAGAAATCGCCCCATAGTCTTTTATTTTACAGGGAAAATAAAAATAAAACTGTTGCTGGACGCCTTGGCATAGATAATGTAATATAGGAAGCAAAGAAAAAGAAATGTCGGCACGGGCCGACCGAAAAAACACTCTAATCCTGAAAACGGAGGACATCATGAAATTGAACAAATTAAGAATCCAGGCAAACGAAAAAGGTTTTACCTTGATTGAGCTGATGATCGTTATCGCTATTATCGGTATTTTGGCCGCAGTTGCTATCCCGAACTTTATTGCCTATCGTGACAAGGCGTTCTGTAGCTCTGCTGAGGCAGATGCGAATGCTGTTGCAGCGACCTTGGCTGATTATTTTGCTATTCCGAACCACACCACCTTAGGAACGCTGAATGCTAGCAATCTTGGGCCTAATCTAGGTTCCATTAACGGCATACCCGTTGCAAAGCTGACCGGTCAGAATACGGGAACGTTGTCCGGTGGTGTATCTGCCATAGTGATTGAGATTACAGACGGCAGTGGACGTTGCCCGACCGACTATCAGGCAGCAAGCAGTGAATGGGACGGTAATATTCCTGGAGTATTCACAAAAACCATGGAGTAATCGCTTCGCATAATTTTATTGTTAAAAGGAGATATTTATATCTCCTTTTTTGTTTGTAGATCCAAGCATTTATTCGCTGTACACTCACATTGAGCGGGTAGCAACCATTTGAAATTTAAAGAAAAGCTATTTTTTGAATTTCGATTTTTCAGAATATTTTATTTTTCCAGCAGAAGTAAATTGTTGTTTTTAGCCTTTTTTAGGCTAACCTGTTAGAATAAAAGAAATAGCTATAAAGGCTTGTTTTCTCAAATGATTTAATTGATAAAATATGATGTCAAGCCGCTCAATGTGAGTGTACATTCCTAAAAAAGCCTATAAAAAATAATTTGGACATATAATTCTATCCAAAATGTCATCCTCTCGTCCACTTCTTCTTTTCCTCTTTATCGGGATTGTTTTTTTCTGCTATTCAAATACGTTCAAGGCATCATGGCATCTGGATGACGAACCAAATATCCTCACAAACAGCAACCTTCATGTCTCTGAACTTACCTTTCAGCAAATCAGCAGAACATTACGGGCGCATCCCAATGGGAATCAAGATAAAATTTACCGGCCTCTCCCCTGCCTCACCTTTGCTCTCAACTGGTATATCGGTCAGGATAATGTCTTCTGGTATCATGTCGTCAATCTCGCTGTTCATATCCTAACAGCTTGGTTCCTCTTCCTGACACTCCAACTACTCCTGCATATCCATTATAAAAAACAATATCCTCCGCAATTTTTTACGTGTGCCGCCCTGCTTGCAGCTCTCTTGTGGGCACTTGCCCCGATCCAGACACAAGCTGTCACCTACATTGTTCAGCGCATGGCATCAATGGCGGCCATGTTCAGCATTATCGCCATCTACACTTATCTGCGTGGCAGGGTAGCATCTGAAAAAAAATATATTTGGTACTTCTTCTGCGTACTGGCATTTTTTGCAGGCATTGGCAGCAAAGAGAATACCATTCTCCTGCCCGCCTCTCTTCTTCTGTTTGAACTCTCCCTCTTTCAACATCACGTTACAAATAAAAAAATCCTCCTCTTTGTCGGTTTCGGATGTATTCTCTTGCTTTTCGCTGTCCTTTTTGTTAGTTATGTACTGGGAATGTCTCCGCTTACGCAATGGACTTTTTCCGGTTTACTTGACAGCTACGCCAGCCGTTCCTTTACATTGAGTGAGCGCATTCTGACTGAACCCCGCATTCTGCTACTGTATCTTTCACAAATATTTCTGCCAATCGCTGATCGCCTTTCTATTGAACATGATATTATTTTGTCTCAATCTATTTTTTCGACATGGGCAACCCTACCAGCAATACTCTGTATTCTACTAATGATCACTGTTGCACTCTTTTATTTAAAAAAATATCCTCTAATCTGTTTTCCAATCCTTTTTTTCTTTCTTAACCATGCAGTTGAGTCAACGATTCTTCCTTTAGAATTGATTTTTGAACACCGCAATTACCTCCCTTCGCTTTTTTTATTTCTTCCATTCGGAATTTTTGTTGCTCATATTTTATACAGCAATCCGCTTCAACCATTATTCCGTCGAATAGCGATAGTATTATGCACCGTCCTCTTTTTGATTGTCTCTGGTCATGCAACCTATACTCGAAATCTGGCTTGGGCGACAGAAGGTACTCTATGGAACGACACAATCCGTAAAGCTCCTGAAAGTTCCAGAGCAGCACATTCTCTGGGTAAATGGTACCGTCAGCTTGGTCAGTACAGAAAGGCGTATTATTATTTCCAACTTGCCTTAAAGAATGCAGAAAAAGCGGCAGATCCCAAAATAAGCCGGACGTTAGCACTAAACGGTTCCGCATCAGCCGCATATATACTAGGCCGTCATAAACAGGCACTTCAGTATTACAATCAATGTCTTGATATTGACAAAGAAGATGAATCATGTCTCAACAACAGAGCATTGGCGTATCTGCAACTTGGTCAGCCCCAAAAGGCACTTTCTGATGCGCTAAAATTAACTCAACACTACCCAACTTCTCTTGATTACCAATATCTGGCCGCATCGTCCGCCTACTTGGCTGCGGATTACAAAACCGCCATGCAGGGGATGCAAAAAATAGCCGCCCGTTCACTGAAGAGCCATCAAAGTATGTATCTGACAGGTATCCTACTCATGAGAAATGAAGCCTATCCGAACAGCCTGTTCTTTTTAAAACGAGCAAATGAATTGTCACCAAATACAGCAGAATACCAGTTAGCACTTGCTAACGTCTATCATGCAAATAAAAAATTTGCTTTGGTTGAAAAAAATATACAGAATTTACTCACCAGATATCCCCTCCCAGCACTAATAAAGATGCTGGACAGGACAAAACAGAATGTATTAACGGATAATTCCAATAATTTTGTAGAATATATCTCTGGTTTTCTTCCTCGTGAATTATAATATTTCGAAATATTAAAATGCTAAATTCTAACAGCTCCATTTCAGATAATCCCGTTCCATATAATTTACTCTTTTTTTCTCTTATTCTTATCGTTTTCTCTTATTCAAATTCCCTTCAAGCATCATGGCATTTTGATGATGAACAAAATATTTTAGAAAATAGTAAGATACATCTCGCTGAATTGAGCTTTGATAAAATTGCAGACGCAGTTACACATCACTCAAGATCAGGTATTTATCGACCTCTTCCAATGCTTACCTTTGCGTTAAACTGGTATTTCGGTCAAGATAAAGTATATGGCTATCATATTGTCAATATCCTTATTCATATTCTGACTGCCTATGCCCTGTTTTCTGTAATTCGGCTGTTGTTTTATTGCTGTTATGCAGAACAATACAACCGGTCTTTTATTAATACGACAGCCGTGCTGGCAGCATTGCTTTGGGCTTTGGCTCCAATTCAAACCCAAGCTGTTACCTACATCGTGCAACGAATGGCATCTATGGCAGCCATGTTTACCATTTTCGCTGTCTATGCTTACCTTCGAGCACGGATTGAAAAAACACAAAAAAAATATTGCTGGTTTCTGCTCTGTTTGATGTTTTATTTTGCCGCTCTTGGCAGTAAAAGTAATTCGATTCTTTTGCCAGCCTCCCTTCTTCTTCTTGAATTTTCTTTTTTTTACACAATAAAAACAAAAATAGCTACTTTTCGTATTATTCTGTTTTCTGCTGTTGTCTTGATGATATCTGTCCTCTTTGTTTACTATGGTCTTGGTTTAAACCCTTTGAATTTAGAAGGATATACTAACCGATCATTCACATTGACCGAACGACTTCTGACAGAGCCGCGTATAGTAGTCATGTACCTGTCACAGCTACTTCTTCCTATTGCTGACCGCCTTTCCTTTGAGCATGACATTGTTTTATCCCAATCTCTGTTTTCCCCTTGGACAACCTTGCCAGCTTTTCTTTTTATTTTTTCATCTATAGCCCTTTCTGCTCGATTTTTAAAAAAATATTCTGTCATTACTTTTCCAATCCTTTTTTACTTTTTAAATCACCTTGTCGAATCAACCTTTATTCCCTTAGAATTGATCTTTGAGCACCGTAATTATTTACCTTCCCTTTTTCTCTTTTTGCCTGTCGGATACCTGTTTGCCCAAGCATTGTACGGTGAAAAAAAATTTTCTCCAATTGGACGCATAGCTGTTGCATGTTGCGGGGTTCTCTATGTAATAACATCAGGACATGCCACCTACACAAGAAACCTTGCTTGGGCAACTAACGATTCATTATTGAATGATTCTTTCAGGAAAGCGCCTTTCAATGCACGCGTTGCATACAACCTAGGACGATCGCATGCCTTGGCAGGTAACCATAGTAAAGCGCATTATCTTTTTCAGTTCTCTCTGGAACATGCCGATACATCTCCGACACCCAACTCTCTGAAACCCCTCATTCTTCTTGGATTGGCTCATAATAGAAACGAAATCGGCCAATATAAGCAGGCTCAACAGTATCTTGATCAATGCTTATCCATTGATCAAGAATATTACCCATGTCAGGAGGCAAAAGTAACTCTCTCTCTGCGTCAAAAATTATATAACGATGCATTATCCAAAGCCAAAACGTTAGCCGATACCTACCCTGCTTACAACTATATGAAACATGTTGCTGTTGCAGCCAATTATTTAAATGAAATGGAGATATTTTTTGTTTACATAAAAAAAATAATACGTTTTTCACTAAATAATCATCAGGTCATGCACCTGACAGGTCTCGGGATGATGAAAGTTGGATCATATCCGAACAGTGTATTCTTTTTGCAGATTGCTCATAAATTATCTCCGAACATGATTGAATATCAACTTACACTTGCTGCGGGGTATTATCTTAATAATAATGAAAAGAAAGCAGGTAACATTTTAGATATGATGTTTACAAAATATCCGATATTGAGTATTCAGAAGGGAGTATATAATATCGAACAGTACGGTGTGGACCAAACGGCTGTCGATTATATAGTTGATACATTTAGTGCAAAGATCAAGGCAGCTTTTTCGTTACTTGACGAATAAACGGCAGAAACAAACAAGAACAATAGGTGGCAAGTTGGATTATTATAATAACGGGTTGTAGTTTCGGTTACGTAACTCCTATAACTATTAATCAATCAGAGTCTATTTACATGCCCTTAACAACCTATAACATCGTTAATTTTTTAATGCCGATCATTGGCCTGGCCCAGCGTCACCAGATGACAGCTTGGCTGCTGGATCGTGGCTACCATCTCTACAAACGTTTGTTGGAAGACCAGTTCAGACACCACCTCCCCAAGCTGATCCGGCACGGCGACCTAGTGGTCGATGTCGGTGCAAATATCGGCTTTTACACTGCGATATTTTCTAAACTGGTTGGGTCCGAAGGACGGGTGCTTGCCATTGATCCCTGCCGGGAGCACTGCCGCAAGCTGGCTGCGCTGGGTCTTAACAATGTGACTGTTTTTGAACAGGCGGCAGGGGCTGTAGAGGGAGAAATTGATTTCTATCTTAACCCGCGTCACCCTGGCGATCATCGCTGTTATTTCCCCGGTCCGAAACATGAAAATGTCGTCAAAAGCACGGCGCACGTCAGCACATTATCCCGCATCTTGCGTAAACAGAGTGGTTTCAGAGTGAGCCTTATCAAAATTGATGTACAGGGCTTCGAGATGGCGGTATTGGAGGGTTTGGAGGAGTGGATGACCGCCACCGGCGAACACCCAAATCTTATTCTGGAAGTGGCCCCTACCGAATTGAACGATGCCAAGATCAGCGTCTCGCAGATTGAAGAGTGGCTCCGGGGACATGGCTATCACTTGTTTCGCCTGCAGAGAGACGGGGTGATCCCTCTGGAAAATCTATCGCACTATATCCGTGTACTACCGATGCACGACTACTTCGACATTTTAGCCTCACCACGGATGGAGCCTCTGCAATGACGACATTTAGCTCTAAAAAAGCGCAAATTGATCGCCTGTTGATGACCCTAATTGCGGTGATGGCACTTGCGGTCAATCTCTACCGGATTGACCATGAAAGCCTGTTCATGGACGAAATCCATCAAGTATCGTGTTATGGACTGCCCTTTGCGGCGGTGAAGGAGTGCGCATTAGGAACGGTTCAGCCTCCTCTGGACTACTGGCTCGGCCATTTTGTCTTCAAACTCTCTACTACCGACTTCGCCGCAAGGCTGCCCGCAGCCCTCTTCGGAGCAGGTAGTGTGTTCATTTTCATGATGCTCCTTCAAGGACGGGTTCGGCAAGGGATACTTTACGGACTGACCTTCCTCTATGCCATTTCCCCGTTTCAGATTTATTTTTCTCAGGAAGCACGCCCTTACGCAATCGCAATATTCTTCTGCCTGATGCTGGTGTTCTTCACTGAAAAGTATCTGGTACGACGAACGATGGGGACAATCGGGTTTCTGACCATCCTGTTAGTTGCCTTCCTGTTCCTGTTGAGCAGAACCTTCTCGCCTCTGCTCATTGTCGTCACTCTCTGCGCCATGCTGGGGTATTTGTCGATCCGGCATCTCTGGCAGGGAAAATTTTCCCAGCTTCGGGAGCGTCTTCTCTTTCTCGGAGCCCTGCTGGTCGCCTTGATCATGTACCTTCCCGTGCATATGCGGCTAACGCAATACGCTAACCGCTATGCCAACGGTGCCGATGACATCGGCCTCAGCCTACTCTTGGATGGTCTCTCGAAATTTCATCTGCAGCCCGGGATCAATGCCTATCTGGCCCAGATGGATCCCATTGGTTTGTTTGCTGCTCCATTTCTAATCTTTGCTCTGGTTGTCAACTTGCGGGATTTTCTGCGGGGACGGCTCCACGTATTCAGTATCGTTGCGGTCCTACTTCCAGCAAGCTTGGTGTTCCAGGTTTTTGTCTACCTGGCAAAAACAAGTAACCCACTCAGACCTCCCTATTTAGTAGGTGTCCAAGCCCTGAGTCTATTGTTATGTGCTTACAGTCTGGAGCGGCTCTGGAGTTTGGGGTGGAAACCATTACGTTTGGCCCGACCGCTCCTGGCCTCCGGAATGGCGGTTTTCGCACTTTTTACCCTGTGGGATTTCGAGACCACCCCCAAACGGGAGAACTGGCGGGACCTTCTTTTTACCATCGCCGCTCAAGCCAAAAAGGATGAACTGGTGATCTTTGACAGCCTTTCAGGAAGGGATTCCTGGAAACCTTATATGTACGGAAACCTGAGATACGATGCAGGATCAGCGGTGCTGGCAGCTATGCCCAGTCTGCGTGATAGCGTTGGCAAATTGGATACGGTGAGGGCCATACCCAAACTGGTGCTGTTTTACTACCGTGACATCCGGTTAACCTCGCGCTCCGACATCCCCATCATGCGAAAGGCCGCCGGTTCGCCGAATCTGAAACACTACCCACTTGTAAGTGATGATCTAAAAATAACCCGTTTCAACGGTTTCCTCTTCATTGAACCGAAGTTCGATGACCAAAACCTCCTGGCTACCACCTATCGCTTGTTTTATTATACAGTGAAGCTGTTACCGCCAAAGGCACCGGTGACTGATATGCTGCTGACCGCAGCGCGTATTGAGGCCCTGTGTCCACAGCTCAAAATCGCTGACTTCAACCCATTGGAGCTTGCCCAGCGGACCGCCACGGATCAAGAGCAGCCCCAGCTGGCCAGAACCTTGGAACTGGTAGAAACGGCAGCCCCGGATTCCGCCGTCGGACGGTGCAGGTAAGAAAGGAAGGAAAATATCATGACTGATAAATACAGATTGCAACGTATAGCTCACTGGAATAACGTTGCGGAAAATATCCAGTCAAGTATTTGCAGTAAGTTCTATCAAAAACTGCTCTGTCATTATTATAAGTTTTTTATTCCACCAGGATTGAGAATTCTTGAACTGGGCTCCGGCGAAGGAGATCTGCTCCATAATCTGAAACCAGCCTGTGGTGTTGGCATTGATTTCAGTGCTAAAATGGTCAGCAGAGCGTCCTCCCGATACCCTGATCTTGAATTTATCTGCGCAGATGCTCATACTGCAGATATTCAAGGACAATTTGATATTATTATTTTATCTGATATTGTGAATGACTGCGAAGATGTGCAGAGGCTTCTTCAAAATATCAGACAGAACTGTCATGAACGGACACGGGTAATAATAAATTATTTTAATAATGCCTGGAGAATTCCTCTGGCAGCAGCCCGTCGTTTAAAACTTGCAAAACCTCTTCTGGAACAGAACTGGCTCTCGCCTCATGATATAAGAAATTTTCTTGATCTGTGCGGATTTGAAGAGATCTCAAGCAGAGCCTTCATTGCTCTTCCGCTCCCTGTGCCTCTGCTATCGAACTTTTTGAATCGATTTATCGTTCATTTTTTTCCTTTTAGCTTGTTTGCACTGACAAATTTTTCAATTTCCCGACCTGCTCCAGAAAGAAAAAATATTGACGAGTTGACAATATCAATTATTATCGCAGCCCGTAACGAAGCTGGCCATATCGAAGAACTGCTCAATAGGACACCCAAAATCGGCAAAAAAACAGAAATCATATTTGTTGAGGGAGGCTCTTCTGATAATACATACAACGTTATTGAACAGAACATTGCATCAAACGGACGCCAAGATGTTTTTCTTTATCGTCAGCAAGGAAAGGGCAAAGGGGATGCGGTACAGCTTGGTTTTCAAAAAGCCACAGGAGATGTAGTACTGATTCTTGATGCTGACATGACTGTGAGGCCGGAAGATCTATCATGCTTTGTCCAGGCCCTTGCTGACGGAAAAGGAGAGTTTATCAACGGGGTGCGCCTGGTTTACCCTATGGAAGATGAGGCGATGCGTTTCTTCAACATTCTCGGCAATAAATTCTTCAGTTTTGCCTTTTCATGGCTGCTGAATCAGCAGATAAAAGACACATTATGCGGCACCAAAGTCATGTGGAGACGGGACTATAAAATACTATCAGCAAATCGGCATTATTTTGGAGAATTCGATCCGTTCGGCGATTTTGATCTCATTTTTGGAGCAGCAAAGATGAATCTGAAACTCATTGATCTGCCGATTCGCTACCAAGCACGCAGGTATGGCACAACCAATATCAGCAGATGGAGTAATGGATGGCTGCTGCTCAAAATGGTCATCTTTGCCTCAAGAAAAATCAAGTTTATCTAAATGAAAAATTTTCTTCAACATCCTTTGGCAAAAAATCTTGACCTTGATTCACCTGATGCGCCTTCAGTCCATCGTCATATAATCCGCAGCAAACCGTTTTTACAGAAACTTTATAATGAATGGTATCAAACTATTATTCTACATCTCCCTAACCATTCAGAAGGAAAAATTCTTGAACTCGGTTCAGGAGGTGGTTATCTCAATACATTTATTCCAAATATAATTACATCTGATATCCAGCTCACCAAAGACGTTCACCTTCTTCTTGATGCTAAAGAACTTCCATTTTCAACCTGTTCACTTGATGCAATTGTTATGGTCGATGTTTTTCATCACATAAATGATGTGGACAAATTTTTACAAGAAAGCATACGATGCCTCAATGAAAAAGGGAAAATTATTATGGTAGAGCCATGGATCAGCGCGTGGTCAGCAGTTATTTACAATAAGTTGCATCATGAACCTTGTTTATCAGAAAGTAAACAATGGAGTTTTCCTGACACAGGCCCATTATCAGGTGCTAATCTCGCTTTGCCTTGGATTGTTTTCAAACGGGACAGAGACTTATTCCTTAACAAGTACAACGAATTGAAAATTAATACAATTAATCGGGACTGGCCCTTTGTCTATCTGTTATCAGGAGGTGTTTCCATGAAAACACTGGTACCCGACTGGACTTATCCGTTTTTTCGTAGGATAGAGCTGTTACTTAAGCCTATAAGGAAACATATTGCTATGTTTGCTGCAATAGTTCTTGAAAAGGAATAGACGACCTCGCTATAAGCGACGACAGTATCAACCAGCAAGGCTTTATAAAAAAAATCTATAACCTGATAAAGTTAACTACATAGCGTTTTTTGCATAGCAATCAATATTACAGTCATATATCATGATCCATGTCATTATCGGAACAAAAGCACAACTTATCAAAATGGCACCTTTACTAGCGTATTTTAATTATCACGGTATTGCTTATCATTATATTTCCACTGGCCAACATAAGGAAACCATTGATGATATTCTTTCTAATTTTAATTTACGGACTCCAGATATCTTACTATACAACGGGCCTGACATCACTTCAATCAAACAAATGGCAGTTTGGGGTGCAAAGCTCTTATGGCAAACATTTTGGAATAGACAAAAAGTTTTCCCTGGCAATAGAAGAAACAGCATTGTCCTAGTACATGGAGATACATTTTCCACTCTGCTCGGAGCACTAATGGGTAAATTTGCCAAACTCAAGATCGGTCATGTCGAGTCTGGACTGCGTTCGTTCAATTTTTTTCATCCCTTTCCTGAAGAAATTACACGTCTTTTGACTTTTAAACTCAGTGATTATTATTTCTGCCCAGGTGAATGGGCCGTAAAAAATTTAACCAAGGAAAAGGGTTTAAAAATAAACACTGCTTTTAATACATTACATGAATCTCTGCAAATTGCCTTGCCATCAATTGAACGTATCACGGATGTGGACATTCCTTTGTATACCTATGCTGTCGCCACCCTCCACCGTTACGAGAATATATACAAAGCGGATGCATTGGCTCGCTTAGTAAATTTAATTGAACAGATTGCAACAAGCTGCCCGCTTTTGTTTATCCTCCATAAACCAACAGAAATAAACCTTAAAAAATTTGGCTATTACCAGCGACTTGCGGGCAACTCACGGATCGAATTGCGTCCACGTTATGATTATTTTCGTTTTATCAAGCTACTATACGGTGCTCATTTTGTGGTTAGTGACGGCGGCAGTAATCAAGAAGAGTGTTATTATCTCGGAAAGCCAGTAATTCTGTTACGCCAATCCACGGAACGCAAAGAAGGATTAGGAAAAAATTGTGTCCTGAGCTACTATAATCCACAAATGATTGATGACTTTTTAAATAATGTCGATAAGTATCGTCATACGTTCAAACCACAGACAAAATCACCCTGTCAATTAATTACTCAACAGTGCCTGCCATTTGTAGAGCAGATTGATGAAAAACTATGATAATGGCAACAAAATGGATTAACTCATGATTCGTCATGTTGTCACTTAAACTCAATGATCCAGTTTTTTATAGTTGACTGAGTTTTAAAGAAATTACCCCTGCAAGGGAATATCTAAATATCCATTAAAATAAGCATGTTAATTTCTTCTGCCACTTTCTGACCATGCGAGTGTCCACAAGAACGTTAAATGTGTCCTCATGAGAATTCCTTTAAAATTCAAAATGTTAAAAGTAAACAAATAAAAAATGGATCATCAAGTTAAAGCCAATCTTCTACATTTTTTATTCTGGGGCCAAGTGGCGATGGTACCAGGTCGGCATTGGAGAACAATTGAGGATATTCTATATGTTATCTAAAGAGGAACTCAAAAAATTACACGGAAAAAAATATGTTGATTCATTTGTAACTAACCAATCTAAATTGAGATTAGAACGCCTTATTAACTCAGTTCCATTGTCTCCGGAATACAAAGTCGTTGATTTTGGATGTGGTAATGGAATGTTATTTACCTTGCTTTCAAATAAAGTTGATAGCTATACAGGTATTGATTTTTCCGAAGAATTTATTAAAGCGGCAATAAAAGAATATAGCTCAACCTCCAATGCAGAGTTTATATGTGCAGATATTTCAGAATTTTGTTCAAAAAACAAAGAAGTTTATGATTTAGCATTTGCTATGGATTTATCAGAGCATATCTACGATAAAGAGTGGGTTAATATTTTAATAGCAATACATTCTTCTTTAAAAAATGGAGGTATGCTATATATTCATACTCCTAATGCAGATTTTTTCCTGGAAAAAATGAAGAGTAAAGACTTTATCGTCAAGCAATTTCCAGAACATATTGCTGTTAGAAATATTTATGACAATTGTAAATTATTGAAAAATGCTGGCTTTGAAATTAATAAAACAAACCTAATTCCACACTACAATATTCTAAGACTTTTTCACCCCATATCTTTTATTCCAGTCATAGGAAGATATTTTAAAGCTCGGATATTCATAGAGGCAATTAAAAACAGGGTGCCTAACCTCTAATACTTTTGAAATACTTTTAATGATTACAAAAGAATACAACACACTATCTATTATCATTCCAATATACAATGAAGAAAAGACTCTTGATAAAATTATTAATGCAGTTTTAGCTGTTAACCTCCCTCTGGTAAAGGAAATTATCGTTATTGATGATGCCTCGACCGATGGAACAAGGCAAGTTATTGAGCAACTTTCTCATACAAATTTTGTGAAAGTTTTCCATGAAAAAAATCAAGGGAAAGGAGCCGCATTGCGTTCTGGATTTGCCAAAGCGACAGGGGATATTATTCTGATCCAGGATGCAGATCTGGAGTACGACCCTGCCGAATACCCGAAACTGCTGAAGCCCATCTTGGATGGTAAGGCAGATGTGGTATATGGGTCACGATTTGTTGGTTCAGGTGCGCATAGAGTTCTTTATTTTTGGCATATGGTTGGGAATCGTTTTTTAACTTTTTTATCCAACACATGCTCCAATCTCAACTTGACTGATATGGAAACCTGCTATAAGGTTTTTAAAAAAGAGGTGATTGACAAAATTGAGTTAGAGGAAAATCGTTTTGGTATTGAACCTGAAATGACGGCAAAAATAGCGCGACTAGCACAGGATCATTTGGTTATGAAAAGATTGTTTTTAATAAGGACAGACCTCCTTGCCATCCATCACTTTTTCTAAAGAGCAAAGAATGACGTATTGAAGAGAGGAAAAAATAGAGTACGCTCTTTAGGTATACTGCTCCAACTTAGGTTTTTCTGGCACACTATTTGTCATGCGGCTGTTTGCAAATGCAGCTTATCTTTCTTGAATTGTTAGTAATATTGCATAATACTTTAAAAATACGAAAAATTAGTTGATGTTATCCTTAGATGGGGTTAATAGCATAAATCATGCCAGAAAAACCAAAGTTGGACAACTATATCTGTTTGCAATTGTTGCCAGCTAACTCAACCTTAAAGTAACACGATGACCTATTCAGGCGATACTCCTTGTTTAGCAGCTTGACTTGTCAATATATTTAAAAAACAAAAAAACGGATATGCAAGATTCCTATCAGGTGATACATTCCAAAAGACTCACCGTATTAATAGTATGCCTTATTACTATTACAGCGTTATTCTTACGTGTTAAATATGTTGAACAAACAGTAATTCATGCTCCTATCAGAACTGATGCTAAGCAATATGTAACCTATGGATATAATATATATTCTCATGGAGTTTTTTCAAAAGAATTATCTTCAGAACCATCTCCAGATTCTTTAAGGTCGCCTGGCTATCCTATGCTTATATCTTTAGCATTTATGATAGGCGGAAAAAACTTTTTTTACCCTATTACTCTTTATATCCAAACCATTATAAGCTCCTTGTTGGTTCCGTTAACTTTTCTTATTGGAATACACTTTCTTTCACGATTCTGGGCACTTTTGGCAGCTACTTTGGTAGCCATAAGTCCCCATCTTATATCTATGACAAGTTACTTCTTAACAGAAACGCTTTTTAGCTTCATCTTACTATTTTCAATCATTACATTTTATTTATCATTAAAAAAAGGGCATTTATTTTATTTTATTTTATCAGGTTTATTATTCGGATTTACTTATTTGACAAACGAAACAGCTTTATTTCTTCCGTTTTTGTTCGTTATAATTTTAATTTACAGCATTTATTATGTGCAACGTATAAATATCTCAAAAAAAAAATGGGGAAATCTATTTGTATATTTAGTTATTTTTTTATCGTTTCCTGCTTTCTGGATATGGCGCAGTCATAATCTCGGACCAGAAATAGCAAGAGGAAGTAGTAGAGCAATTGCGAATATGAGCCATGGAGCATACCCTGACTTTATATATCAAAGTGAAAAATTTAAATATTTCCCGTACAGAGAAGATCCGATGCAACCCGTCTTCGGCTCTACTTTCAAAAATTTTTCAAAAATTTTATTCAGTAGATTTCAAGAAAGACCTGTCAGATATTTAAGTTGGTATTTTTTAGAAAAACCATACTATCTTTGGAGTTGGAATATTTTACAGGGACAAGGTGACATATATGTATACCCTGTTAAAATTTCTTTTTATCATATTCATCCATCAGCAAATTTATTAAAATTGTTGATGAAGTACTTCCATCCTATTATTTTAATAGCTGCATTTATTGGGGTTCTAATTCTAATTAATGATCATATTAATAAAAAGAAACCCCACCTATTGATTATTTTTATTTTTATTACAATATCTTACTACACTATCCTTCATACTGTTTTCGCTCCCTGGCCAAGATATTCGATTCCATTACGTCCTGAGTTATATCTTTCTGCATTATATACTTTCAACATGCTAACCTCTTACTTCAAAAGAAGATTCTATACAACTGGCATTATATCTTCTTCTAACAATGGTTAAATGCCATAATATAATCAGACAGTTATCTAATTATATTTTATAAAAAATTTTATGAAATCGAAATTTATAAAAATAGGCTATTTTCTTTTATCACTATTTATAATATCGTGGCTTTTGCATTCTTTCAAGGAAGGTAAGGAACTCCTCAAAACAGCCAATGAAGTAGGCTATATATACTTTCTCCCTCAATTTATTCTTATATTTTTATCAAGTCTCATTAATAGCTACTTAAACATGTCTTTAATCCAATATGTTGGCTTGAAACTTCATTGGCACGAGTGGATTCCTCTTGGATTTGTGAATTCTCTCGCTAATCTTATTTTTCCAGCTAAAAGTGGGACAATGGTAAAAGCGTTTTACTTAAAAAAAAAATATAGCTTTGAAATCTCAAAAAATTTTACTTTGCTTTTATTCACAACTTTTATTGCATATCTTACTATTTTTTTCTTAACCGGTACTCTTTTATCTTTTATTAAAACATTAAACAACACTAACGAAATTATAATCAATAAATTTTCAACAAATTCCCCAATCCCCCTTCTTGATTTATTTATTATATTTATGTTTAGCGTTCCTGCTATAGGAATTTCCCTTTTTAAACTTTTAATTTCTAAAATATATGATAAATCATTAAATCCCAAAAATACAAAAACGAAAATTCCTTTTTTTGCAATTTCCTTGCTTCAAGGTTTTATTCAATTGGGTTCAAATAAAAATATCGCTATAAAAATTTTCATATGCACTTTTTTAAACTATTTCATCATACTTGGGATGCTTTATTGGGGATTTCTTGCAGTTAATATTCATTTGAATATCTCTCAACTTATTATTATCAATTTATTTTTCTCTCTACAGAGCTTCGTGAACCTTCTACCAGGAAATATAGGCATTCAGGAACTCATCATCACTGTATCTTCCGGTCTGATTGGAGGAAGCTTTTCGGACGGATTGATCGTCGCAGCCATTATCAGACTCGCATCATTAATTGAAATTTTTTTACTTGGCTCTATCTCTTACAAAATACTCAACATAAACAAGATATTAAACCAAGAGACACCATCAGGCAACAACTAACCTCTCGGCAGTAAAATGCATACGATCAAACACCCCAACATCATTTTTCGCTACTGGCTGGCCGCCCTGTTCTTCGCAGCTGCCGGTCTCCTGATAGCCCTTTACTCGGCTCACAGCCACTATCAGAACTACACCGATCCGCTCTACAGCAGCTTCTGCGCCATCAGTAAAGCAATCAACTGTGACACGGTTGCCCAGAGTCCTTGGTCGATCATGTTCAACATTCCGGTTGCTTGGTGGGGCGTTCTCTTTTATCTCTTCTTTCTCCTGATCCTGCTGACTGAAAATCGCTACAGTCTTGCCGTATGGCGCAGGTGGCTGCTGGTCATGTCCATTTCCTCAGCAGTCACGCTGGGACTGGCAGGTATTGCGCTCTGGAAGATCAAATCCCTCTGCTTGGTCTGCCTTGCCACCTACACGGTCACCTTCGGCCTGACCTATATCTGCTGGCTCGGACAACGGCGGTGCAAAGAAGCAATGGAAAAAAGGGGGGGCGATGTCGCCAATGTCAGTTCCGAGTTCGACGTAAAAGGCGCGCTGCGTAATTACAGCATCGCCGCAGGTGCCTTTGCCATCAGTCTGCTACTGCTCTACGGTCTCATGCCCCGCTACTGGCTGCTTTCCTCTGCTGAGACTGCTGTCGACATTAGCAGTCTATCTCATGGCCTGACAGAAGATGGGCATCCGTGGATCGGTGCGGAAGAACCTATGCTGACCATTGCCCAATTTTCCGATTACCAATGCTTCCAGTGCAGCAAGATGTATTTTCTCTTACGAAATTTTTTGGCGGCGCACCCGGATACACTCCGCCTTGTTCATCGGCATTATCCTTTGGATCATGAAGTCAATTCGGTAGTTGTGCCTGAACCCTTTCATGAAGGTTCGGGTAAACTGGCGAAAATTGCTATTTTGGCGGCAATGCGGGATAAGTTCTGGCAGACCAATGACCTGCTTTATGCAATGGCCCGTAACAGAGGGGATAAGGTTAAAACAATTTCCCTCAAGGAGATAGCTGATAAAACCGGCCTGAACATCAATGAATTGGCTGCCGCCCTTACCCATCCTGCCGTCAAGGCATGGTTGAGCCGGGATATTCGGGAAGGCATGCAACTCAAGATAACCGGCACGCCAGCTTTTCTGATTGACGGCAAAGTCTATCAGGGACAGATTCCGCCAGAGATTCTGAAAAAGATCAACGAACTGCCGGAAAAATGAAAAGGCAACACTTTCTTCAGGCAGCACTTGCGCTTGTTGTTATCTGTGTTGCTCTGCTTGCCTACACCCCACCCTTTAGTCGGGATGCCCTGATCCATCATCTCCAGGTTCCCCTGCTCTACCTTCAGCACGGTGGTATTTACGAGATTCCTGAGCTGAAATTTTCATACTACCCCATGAATCTGGATCTGCTTTATCTATGGGCCTTATGGTTGGGCAGCGACATTCTTCCTAAATATATCCATGCAGCTTTCGCCTTTGCCACTGCTCTGCTCCTGCATCAGCACCTGAAAAAAAGGCTGTCTGACACCTATGCTTGGCTGGGAGTTGTTTTCTTCCTCAGCATCCCCATCATTATCAAGCTTTCCATCACCGTATATGTTGATCTGGGCTTAGTATTCTTCAGTACAGCGTCCCTGCTCCTGATCTTTCGTTGGTTAGAAACAGAGCAACGACGGGATCTGCTCTTGGCGGGTATTTGCTGCGGCCTATGTATCGGGACCAAATACAACGGCCTACTGGTGTTCTTTCTTCTCACCTTTATGGTGCCGATGCTGTTTATCAAAATGCAGTCGCAAAAAAAAGGAACTGCTGTTCCGGCCCTGAAGGCGACTGTGCTTTTCTGTCTCATGGCCCTGCTGGCCGCCTCTCCTCTGCTGATCAGAAACGCTGCCTGGACCGGCAATCCGATCTATCCCTTATACAACGGTTTCTTCAGCCGCATCAGCAATGTCACGACAGCCGAAGAAGAACATCGACAGCCTGCAGATGAAGAGGATAAGAACGAGGCAAAACAGAGCAGCCCAGTCAAAGGTGTCTTTGCCAGACGCTATATTCTCTACAAAGAAAATATCTGGCAGCTTCTCCTGCTCCCAGTGCGCATTTTCATTGAAGGACAGGACGGTGATCCTCGTTATTTTGACGGCAGACTTAATCCGTTTCTCCTGGTGCTGGCATTACTTGCCTTTGTTCGATCTGCTGAAAAAAAGAGACGGAATGAACAGATCGCCTTGGCTGCTTTCAGTCTGTTTTACTTTCTCTATGCCTTTAACACCGGTGTATTACGTATTCGCTACTTAGTGCCAATGGTGCCATGTTTGGTTATTCTTTCCATGTACGGGTTGAATAATCTGGAAAAAATGGCTGAAAAATATCTCAACAGAAAGGTTGCACAACTGTCTTGGTCACTGATCGTCCTGCTTCTCCTGTTCTGGAACGGCAACTATATCCGGGAACAGTTCAAGGAGGTTGATCCTCTCAGCTATATCACAGGTCGCTTAGACCGAGACCAATATCTGAGCAAGCAACTTGCCGAATATCCGATCATGCAGTATGTCAATACGCATCTGCCTGAGTCCGCAAAAATTCTCTGCCTTTTCATGGGAAACCGAGGATATTACCTCCAAAGAGAACACCTCTTTGAAGAGTACAGTAATACAAAGTGGTTGCTCTCATGGTTGCAACAACCAGAGGCAAGCCTTGCCACGCTCCAGCAAAAATTTCAGCAGCAAAAAATAACCCATCTGCTTATCCGAGCAGATCTTATGGTGCAGTGGCTCAACAACGCAGAACCTCATCAACAACAACTCTGGAATCAACTTAACAGGCAGCATTTGCTTGCAGAGCATACCCATCTCAACTATATTCTCTATCAGGTTACGTTTCGCTAATTTTTTTCTGCGTATCAACCCCTACCCTCTCACATCGCATCATGCCTGTTTACGAATACACTGCGCTCAATGCCCAAGGAAAAAAACACAAAGGCGTGCTAGATGCCGACTCCATGTCAGCGGCTCGCCAAAAAATCCGCAAAGACGGCAGCTACCCTGTTGATATACAGGAAACCGTTCCCCGAGGAAGGAAAAAACACAGACAAGGTGAACAGAAAAATCTCTTTTCCTTGCACCTTGGTTCCCGGATCAAACAGCAGGAAATTCATGTAGCCACCCGTCAGCTCGCCACCCTGTTAGGTGCTGGAATTCCCCTTGTCCCCGCTCTGAGTGGTCTGGTTGAACAAACCACCAACAAATCTTTGCAAACCAAGATCACCCAGATTAAGGATTCAGTGAATGAGGGAAACTCCCTGACCTCTTCTCTGGCAGAGCATCCCCGTCTCTTTTCTAAAATATATGTCAACATGGTTCAGGCTGGCGAGGCATCTGGTTCATTGGATGTGGTTCTTGAACGATTAGCCGAGGTCGGTGAGCAACAACAGGCTATGCGTTCGCGGATTGCCGCAGCCCTTATTTACCCCATCTTTATGGCCTTGGTGGGCATTGGTGTACTTTTTCTGCTGATCACCTTTATTGTCCCTTCCATTACCAAGGTGTTTACAGACCGGAACCAGGCCCTGCCCTTACCAACAACTATCCTGATTAACCTCAGTCATTTTTTGCAAGACTATTGGATCATTATAGCGGTTTTTCTTGTTGGACTGATCTTATGCATCCGTTTTTTTATTCAACAACCCAAAGGCCAACGAATCTGGGATAAGCTGAAACTTTCTCTTCCTATACTCAAGGATCTGAATATAAAAATTGCCGCAGCCACCTTGGGACGGACCATGTCCAGCCTGTTGCAATCAGGGGTACCCTTGATTACCTCATTACAGATTGTTAAAAATATTCTCAACAATATACTGTTAGCCGAAGTTATGGATCTGGCTGCTGACGAGTTAGAAAAAGGGAAAAGCCTGTCCAATGTCTTGCGCGGCAACAAGTACTTCACACCCATGCTTGTTCAGATGATTGCTGTGGGGGAACAAAGTGGTTCCTTAGAAAAAATGTTGGGCAAGGCTGCGGATAGTTATGAAAAGGAGGTGGAAACCAAAATACTGGCTATGACCTCAATGATTGAGCCTATCATGATTCTGGTTATGGGACTGGCAGTGAGTTTTATTGTTGTCTCTATCCTGTTGCCTATTTTCGAAATGAATCAGCTCATTAAATAACGCCTTGGCCTGTTTAGAGTCGATCATAGTGGCACGGAAAAAGATGAAGGGCGGGGCTGGGTGGAGATAGGCACTGCCTAGAACAAGCCAGGGGCGGGCTGGGTAAAGCCAGGCGGGTTCTGGGTTGGAGGTAGAAGTAGGCTGGATAAAAACATTTTTCTGCTAACCTTGATGAAATGCTAATCTTTGTTGTCTTTATCTTCTGTTAAAAGCGTCTCCTGTTGCAGCCAGAGTCGTCAGCCAAGAACCTGAGGCTGACTCTAGTTTAGTTTTTCTTTCATCTTGTTACTCCATCATTTTATAGTTTCAATCCTGCTCAATTTCCTCAATCCGCCCCTGAGCCTCCTCCCAAACCCCATACTGCCGCTCCAGTCGTTGCTTCACCTCATTATACTCCTTGTTGACCTTCAGCCAACGGGGTTGATCCGCATATAACTCAGAATCAGCCATGAGGCCCTCCAGCTCTTCCTTACGCTCTTCCAGCCCTTCAATCTGCTTTTCTGCGGTGGATGCTTTTTTCTTCCAGGGTTTAAGCTGCGCACTGAGCTGCTGTCGTCGTTGCGCCCGCTGCCTTCGTTCCTCCTTGCGATCACCGGAACCCGCAGCGTCCTGTTCTGTCTTAGCAGAAGCACTCTGTTGTGATTTTTGCAATTTTTTTTGCGGCTTCTTTTTTTTCTGTCCGGCAGTCTTTTCTTCATCCTGCTGCTGGCGAACCGCTAGATAATCATCAATATTCCCCTCATGGAGAATGGCTCGACCATCCCGGATTTCCAGGACTTTATTGACAAAGGAGTTGACAAAGGCCCGGTTATGGGAAACCACGATGATGCTGCCCTCGTACTGCGCCATTGCCTCCTGAAGCACCTCCTGAGAGGTAATGTCCAAGTGGTTGGTGGGTTCGTCCAAAAGCATGAGATTGGCAGGCTTGACCAGCATTTTTGCCAGGGCCACCCGGCTTTTTTCACCACCGGACAGCACCTGGACCTGCTTGTCCACCTCATCGCCGGTAAAGAGAAAAGCCCCCAGCAAAGATCTGACCTTGGTCACCGTCATGTCCTGAGCCGCATGATAGACTGTATCCAGAATACTGGCTTCGCCGTACAGTTCCTGGGCCTGATGCTGACCAAAATAGGTGAGAATCACATTATGCCCCAGACGGATCTCACCTTCTGCGGGTTCCAGGCTGGCCATGATCTTCATCAGAGTGGTTTTTCCAGCTCCATTGACCCCGACCACAGCCAGTTTATCGCCCCGTTGCAGGTTCAGGTGAACATCTCGGAATATCTGCTTGTCATCAAAGGACTTATTGACCTTATCCAACTGGAGGATATCCCGGCCCGAGGGCATGGCTGGCGGGAAAGAAAATTGGATGGTACGCTCGGTCTCGGACAGTTCCAGTCGTTCCAGCTTTTCCAGCTGCTTGACCCGACTCTGGACCTGTTTAGCCTTGGTGGATTTGGCCCGAAAACGGGTAATGAACTGTTCCGCCTGCTTGATCATAGCCTGTTGGTTATCATAGGCAGCCCGCTCCAGCTCCATGCGTTGTGCCTTATCCACCAAATATTTTGAGTAGTTCCCCTTATAGGCGGTCATCCGTCCCAAGCTGAGTTCCCAGGTCTTATTAGTCACCCGATCCAGAAAGGAGCGATCATGGGAGATGATCATCATGGCCCCGTCATACTGTTGAAGAAATTCCTCCATCCAGGTCAGGGAGTCCAAGTCCAGATGGTTGGTGGGTTCATCCAGCAGGAGCAGAGCTGGTTTTTGCAAGAGCAGCTTGGCCAGCAGCAGGCGCATGATCCAGCCACCGGAGAATTCTGCCACAGGCCGGTCCAGATCCTGTTTGGAAAAACCCAGACCAAAGAGAATCCGTTCAATCTGGGGACGGATGCGGAAGATATCATGGCCTTCCAGTAGGTGTTGCAGCTCGCCCTGTCGTTCCAGCAGCGGCTCCAGTTCCGGGCTGTCCTGATCCAAGGTCGCCAGTTGCTGACTGATTTGTTCAATCTCTTCCTGATATTGAAGCACCTCGTCAAAGGCGTTTTCCGCCTCTTCAAACAGGGAGCGCTGGCCCAGCTCAATGGAAATTTCCTGGGGTAAATAGGCCACCGTGAACCACGAGGCTCTACTGACCACGCCGGGGTCGCTTTCCAAGGCCCCGCAGATGATCTTCATCAGGGTGGATTTTCCGGTACCATTGACCCCTGCCAGCCCGATACGGTCATCAGCATGGATCTGAGCAGAGACATCACGAAAGATATGTTTAGAGCCGTATTGCAGGCTGAGGTTGTTTATTGTGAGCATGAATTGAGTTGTGGTATATGATAGCTACTTGGAAAGAGTTCTCTTGTTTGAGCTGCTGTTGATTAGCTGCTAATCCATCTGTATAGAATTAATATTACAAGAAGAACAATTATTCCTATGCAGATTTTTTTACCCTTTATATTGTTGTTTTTGGGATCAAATGTTGGTGAATTATATTTGGGATAAGAAGACTGATTTGTTGTTGATGTTGGAGCAGGTCCGGGACAAGAAGATTGATTAGTAGTTAATGTCGGAGTAGGCTTGGAAAAAGAAGCTGGTTCAGTTGACAGAATACCGCACTCGTGTTTGCCGCTACCATCAATTTCAAATGGCAACCACTGACCGTTATCCATCTCGGCCATCCGAATACGCCGCCCGCAATATTTACATTTTCGATAGTATGTATTGCTCATAATTGCATTTTATTTGAGTTCTTTTTCTATAAAAAACAAGAATTTGTTAGTCTTGCCCTTGTCTCCATCAAGGCAAAACCCAGCAGGTTCTTTCCTTTCCAGGTTAAAGGGTTTTCAATGCCCTTGGCATCAGAGCCTAATCCTATTCCCCAGATGGTATCGTAAGGACTGGCCTCAACCAGCACCTTGTTTTTAGTTGCAAGGAGATAGGTCAATATTTCCTTGTTTTGCGCAAATTTATTGATATTGCCCTGGGTAACTATTTCAACGCAGTGTTCCTGCCATTTTTCCCGCTGGAAATTGCGGACACTCCTGCCGATTTTCTTTGCCTCGCCGGGAGCATTCGCCTGCAAGACCTTTGCTGCGGCATCGTCATCTCCAAAGAGCCTTGCCTTGTGGTACATCATGTAATAGACATTATATTGATTTTATATCTTTTGGAGCTTGACCTCTTGCCAAGGACGAAATCTCAACCTCAAATTGTGTAGCCCACAAGCAATTTCCATAACTTGGTCAGTAAAACCTCTAATCCAATTACGGCATTTATCTTTAACAATTCTATAACGTTTTATTCCACTTACAATATGTTCTATCCTTATCCTTATTTTTGAAATATTGCGGTTTCTGCCTTTCTGCTCTTGAGTCAGCTCTTTCCCTCTCGGTTTTTTTGCTGGCTGTAAAATTTCAACATTTGAAACAGAAAAACCTTGAAAACCTGTGTCTTGCAACAGTTTGCTCCCTTCCGGCAATCTGTATTCAGATTCATCAGCGATTTTTTTGTCATGCTTTTTGCCTTCTTCAGTTGGCGTTAAAAAAATAACTTCACAGTTTGAATTTGCAAGTATGTTATTTTTGACAGTATGCGCTTTCTTCTTGCCGCTGTAATATTTTTTCTGTTTTTTATTGTCTTTAGGCCGCTGAATCGGGCGTTCTGTACCATCATGAGAATAAATTGACGCTTCTTCCTCCTGAAGATCATCCATGTTTCGGCACGGCATTGCTTCCATTTCATTTAAAGCCGATGATAAAATTGGCAGAAGATAGTGAATCCATAAATTTGCTTTAGGTTGAGATATTCCGAATAACTTTCCATGCACAATTTGAGTCGTGTACTGTTTCATATAGACCAATATAAAAAAAAGCTGGTCAGCAATACTTGAAAATACCGAATTTTTGTAAATAGTCGGTGTGTTTTTTCTTTCTTTTCCTTCTAATGTCCAGTGGCTCTCAGCAGCCGCCTTTTCAAATGCTGGCATAAGAGACTTGAATTCTTCAAGTGTATACCCCGTCATTGCTATCAGTTCGTTTGGTTTGCTTGCAGTTTCTTCAAAGCTTATCATTATATAATCCTCTTGTACCTTGACCTGTTTCTAATAAAAAAGAAAACCGTAAAGTATCAACAAAATCAGATTACTGCAAGCTGGAAGACCGATATAATGTTTAATGCTCGGCTGTAAAAAATTTGATACCGTCGATTGCAAAGGGAGCCTCATACCATTGACTCAGGCATGTAGAGTCCACTGAGCCGTCTTCCGGCGGAGTATGTCCCCAAAAAAAGACGTATTTCAGTTGATGGCCCGCATTATACTCGATGATCCAGTTTTTTATAGTTGACGGAATTTTAAAGAAATTATCCTTGCAAAGGGGATTTTAAATATCCAGTAAAATAAGCATGTTGTTTTTTTCTACCACTTTCTGGTCATTCGAGTGTTCAAAAGTACGCCAAACGTGCTCTCGGAAAAATTCCCTTAAAATTTAAACTATTAAAAGTAAAGAAATAAAAACTGGATCATCGAGTTATACGATTGTATGAGTTCTTGAATTGTCCTGGTCTCTTCTGGTTTCATGCTGCCTTCAGGAGGCTATATGTTGATTTTTTTGCTGGGATTTTTTTGTTGCACTGCAAAAAAGAGCATTATACCTGTTTTTGGCTGGAATTGCAGTATTGCTTTCCAGGAAAAATTTTCCGTAATCCGTAAAGAGTTATTGCTGTCCGGCAGTATTCCGTTTTACAATGGCTTATTATTCGCTATCCTATTATCCTTAGAAAGGAGGAATGCACCATGTCGGACGACAGCTACACGGAAGTCACCAATCAATCCTGGTTCAGCCGGATCGGTGGGGCAATTAAGGGCATCATTTTCGGTTTTATCCTGTTTATTATTGCGTTTCCCCTCCTGTTCTGGAACGAAGGACGGGCGGTAAAGACCTATAAGAGCTTAAAGGAAGGCAGCGGAGCCGTGATAAGTGTCCTTGCCGATCAGGTTGACCCAAACAACGAGGGAAAGTTGGTCCACCTGAGCGGCAGGGCAAGCACCGAGGAGACTCTGACCGACCCGGTATTCGGGGTCTCGGAAAATGCCCTGCGACTGCGGCGCAAGGTGGAGATGTATCAGTGGCAGGAACATTCGGAGAGTGAGACCAAGAAAAAACTTGGCGGCGGCACTGAAACCGTGACAACCTATTCGTACAGCAAGGTGTGGTCTGATAAGGCTATTTCTTCTTCCGGCTTCAAGAAGTCCGCAGAACACGAGAATCCCGGCCGTATGCCCTATACCTCGGAAGAACAAACTGCAAAGCACGTTACCTTGGGGGCTTTTCAGTTATCAAGCTCACAGGTCAGGCGAATCAATCGGTTTGAGCCGCTTGCTGTCAACAGTGATACCGCTTTACCGAAAAATCTGGCCAAGAGCATAATGCGGCAGGCGAACGGTTTTTATCTCGGTGCAGACCCAGCATCACCGCAGGTCGGCGATGTGCGGATTCAGTTCGAGTCAGTGGCTCCGACGGAAGTGAGTATTGTTGCGCAACAGGAGGGCAGCAAGCTCAGGCCGTATCACGCTCGGGCTGGAGGTGATATTGAACTCCTGCAAATCGGAGAACACTCGGCTGAGGCCATGTTTCAGAAGGCCCAGACCGATAATAAGATCCTGACCTGGATATTGCGAGCGGCGGGATTCCTTCTCATGATGATCGGACTGAGCATGATCTTTAAGGTCTTTTCGGTGCTGGCCGATGTTCTGCCCTTTCTGGGTAATATTGTTGAGGCGGGTACAGGCTTTATCGCCTTTCTGCTTGCAGCGGTATTATCCTTGATCACTATCGCAATAGCCTGGATTGTCTTTCGGCCGCTACTGGGGATCATCCTGCTGGCTGTGGCTGTTGGCCTGACCGTGCTGATCAGCACGAAGGTGAAAGCGAGCAAGGCAAAGAAAACCAGTACGTTCGGTGCAACTGGTGGAGCCGGGACAGTTCCTCCTCCTCCGCCACCTTCGGCATAAGGCGGAAGTCCGTTTGCCCCTGCTGATTTCGGTGGGGGCATCGGCGCAGGGCCGGTGTTGAGCCGGGTTTCCGATTGCAGTAATATTGTTTGCAAAGCAATACCTTCGCCAATTGCCTATTCCTCTTGAATGATTATTATTGTGTAACCGATAAATCATTCAGGAGAACAAAATGGACATTTTCAGCATACTCTGTTGTTTAACCCCTTGTCTTGACCGTACAACTTTACGCCAATTGGCTATGTCACTCTTTTGGGTGGAGACGAGGTCGTCACTCCGAAGGCAGGTAAAAAGACCTATGGACTCGGACGGTTTTTCTCTTCCATCTATGGTCACGGCAAACGCATGACTTTTTCAATAAATTCGGGAAAATATTGTCTCCTCGTGATCGTGCCGAGGTGCGCTAGCCTATTTGTGTAATGAACAGCATAAAAAGTGTCGGAAAGGGTGTGATTAAAAGTGCGGTTTTTGACACCTTACGCCGCTCTTTTTATATTATCCCAATACTTTTCCCAGTACCCGTCTGCACGATCAACTCTCAGGGCGAGCATGATCCGGGCATTTTCCGGTGT
>QYLO01000002.1 GCA_022766165.1 Candidatus Electrothrix gigas | reverse complement strand
ATGCCCAAATGATCAATTCGTTCAACCGAGTATTTTTCCATTATTACAATATAGTTAGAGTGAAAGATATGGGATTATAGTAGATTTTAATCTATTTTTCAAAAAAGGCAACCCGCTCAATGTGAGTAAGAAGGAGCTGTTTTTTACTGTAATACGTTGTCAGCCTTCCCATCTGTGAGGCTGTACAGGCCATAGTACAGGCCATGCCCGACATAATCAGGCCAATAATTTTTGGTGAGGCGTTAAAGTTCTGACTGAGCAGGAGGGAAAAATAGGTGAGATACGAGCCATACAGAAGAATACAGGTTGTCAGGCTGACCAGCAACAGCACAACAGCCTCTGGTTGCTGTATGATATGCCACATACCGCCCAGATAATCAGAAAAAGAATGCGTATTCAGAGATTCAGGTTCGGGAGCCTTGAGCTGAAACAGGACAAAAAATCCCACAGGAAGGGCAAGAAGGGGCAAAAAAAACAGATACTGCCAGTGTATTGATGCCAAGAAACCACCCAAGACGGGATAAAAGGCCACGCCAAGACTGAGAACACTGGCATTATACCCCATTGCAGCATCCCGTTCTTGACCAGTGTACAGATCACCGATCAGGGTGATGGTGATTGCTGGCAACACGGCTCCGCCAATTCCTTGGACAAAACGGAGCAGCAACAGGGTATAAAAGTCATGCGTCAATGCACAGGCACTGCCAGCCAAGGCAAAAATAAACAAGGAGGGCAGTACAATCCGCTTTCTGCCAAAGTGGTCAGCCAGAAGACCAAGAACTGGTGTAAAAAAAATACCGGGTACTGTAAACGAAGTGATGAGCAGCCCAATTTGTTGGGCAGAGATATGCAGTTCTCTCATAATAATAGACAGGGCCGGACTGATGCTGGCCACGCCCATAATTGCTATGAGAGTGATAGAAAAAATAATGTACAGGTTGCAATCACGGAACAGGCTGTTGCCCTTGCCCTTGCCTTTGCCCTTGCATACAGATTGCTTTGCCTTCATAAAATGTCCCTGAAAAAGGGATGTAGAGTTATGATCAGGAGAAGAGAATAGAAAGATAAGCTATTATGCACCGGATAATCAAAAAAACCGCACGTTTAATCGCTTAATCGCACCCTCTCAGGATGTTGGCTCTGCAATCAGCCCGGCTTATGGCAAATCCTCCCCCCGCACCAAATCCTCATAGCTCTCCCGCTGCCGGATAATCCGAAACTGATCACCGTCAACCAGCACCTCAGCCACCTTGGGTCGGGAGTTATAGGTAGAGGACATGGAAAAACCATAGGCGCCACAGCTCATCACGGCCAGCAGCTCACCCGGTTGTATATCCGGCATCATTCGATCACGGGCCATGAAATCACCAGTCTCACAGATAGGGCCGACCACATCCACCTCATGCCTTGGTGCCTCCTCAGCAGGTTCCTGGACCGGCAGAATTTCATGAAAGGCTTTGTACAGGGAAGGGCGGGTAAGATCATTCATGGCCGCATCAATAATAATAAAGCGTTTTTCTTTTTCCCCACCTCTGTTGACCTTTGTGTATTGAACCTCTGTAACCAGGATACCGGCATTACCGGTAATGACTCGGCCCGGCTCCAAGATCAGAGTGCAGTCCATATCTTGTAGTTCAGCTTGTATTGCAGCAGCATAGTCTGTTGGATGCGGAGGTTGTTCATCGTTATACACAATACCAACCCCACCGCCTAGGTCCAGGTGCTGAATATGAATATCTTCCTGCTCAAGACGGCCAACAAAGTTTTTTACCTTGCGCAGAGCCTCAATAAAGGGATCAATCTGGGTGAGCTGGGAACCGATATGGCAACTCACCCCAACAATCTCAATATTCTCCATTTCCTTGGCCCGCAGATATTCTTGCAATGCCTCGTCCACTGGAATACCGAATTTATTCTTTGCCAGCCCTGTAGAAATATAGGCATGGGTCTTGGGGTCAACATCCGGGTTAATACGAAAGGCGACCCGGGCTGTACATCCCATCTCTGCTGCAATTTCCTGAATACGACCCAGCTCTTGTGGAGATTCCACATTAAACATCAGAATGCCAGCTTCCAGGGCCTGACGGATCTCTGTTTTGGTCTTACCGACCCCGGAATAGATAATTTTTTGGGGTTCAATACCTGCCTTCATGGCCCGGAACAGCTCACCACCGGAAACGATATCAGCCCCACCACCCATTTTGGCAAAAACATTGAGGATGGAAAGATTGGAACATGCCTTGACCGCAAAACAGGTTTGGTGTTTCATCCCGGTAAAGCCGGAGTCAAAGGCATCAAAATGACGTTGCAGGGTGGCTTTGCTGTAGAGATAAAAAGGGGTGCCAACTTCTTGGGCAATATCCTGAACAGGTTTATCTTCGCAGTAGAGTATGCTGTTTTTATAGGTAAAATAGTTCATTATCGTTTTATTTTGTCTCGTTATTCAAGGTACCCAAGCAGAGAGGATACCAATACATCGGTAATCGGTAATACTGAATCAACACATTCAATACATTGTGCTATTCGCCTTCAACTTCAGCAGAACGTTCACTTTCATTGGGTGGATCACTCGTATCAAAGCTGCTGACTGAGTAGTACACATAGATATTTTTACCCGGCGCCTGCGTGTCCTCATAAATATTATACGGCACTGTCACTTCACCGATCATGCTGGGTTCATTTTCATTGCCCAAACGACGATATATCCGATAACCTGCCAGATCTGTCTCTTCGCCCCGATCCCAAAAGATTTTAATTGAGGAGGTGCCAGTACGGACAGTGCTGACATTTCGAGGTGTTGTCGGAGCAATGTGATCCACAACGTTGACTTGAACAGGTCTGCTGAACTCGCTACCAACCATATCTCCGTCATACTCGCTCAGGGCCTGAACTCGGTAGGTATATGTATAGCCTCCGCCTACCTGATTGTCCATAAACTGTGGTGTGGTCAACAGACTCCCTATGTTGTGGAACTGGCCATTACCCTTGCGACGGGAAACCTGATATTTGATACTGTCTGCCTTGCTCCCATCAACATATTTGGCAACTGAACGCCAGCCAAGAAAGACCATACCGTGAGCAACGTTGGCTTTCAAATACTGTGGCATTGCAGGAGGCGTTTCCCAGATAAAGCTCACCTGATTCGAGTCAGCAGAAGGGGTGAGCCAGCCAGTTCGACTGCGTATTTTAAAGAAATACTTATACCCTGGTCGAAGGAGACCGACTGTGTAGCTGCCAGCTCTTTTGCCTTCCCGTTCAGGAATAAGACCACCCTCAACGGTGATTGGGCTCTTAAATGGAATAGGGCAGGTTTCGCAGTAGGATGCAGCAGGAACCTCGGCTCGATAGAGCATAAAGGATTTAATCTCTGTCAGTTCCTGACCGCTCACCGTCTGAGTAGGATAACTCCAATGCAGTACAGCATTTTTTTTGGTCAGCTCATAGTGTAGATCCTGAATAGGAGCAGGAACCAAAGCCTGCGGAGCCACTGGATCATTTTTATAACCGCAACTGCTCAGGCTGATCAGGTTGAGTAGGAGCAGACCGCTCAACAGGCTCCAGACAAGAGAACCTTTTCTCATTACATCTCTTTTCATTATACTATCCCCAGTTGTTGTTCCGCACGTTCCAAGGCCTCAGCAACTCGTAACGCTGAGGTACCGCCTTTGGAAACCCGGCTGTTGACCGATCCTTCCACGGAAAGGACATCAAAGATATCTTCTTCTATCAGATCTGAAAATTTTTGCAACTCATCCAAGCGGAGTTCAATTAATTCAATATCACGCTCCTGACAGAGGGCAACAATCTTGCCCACCACCCCGTGCGCCTGGCGAAAGGGCATGTTTTTCTTGACCAGATAATCGGCAATATCGGTAGCAGTCATAAAACCACCATAGGTGGCGGCCTGCATCTTTTTCGTATCAAAGGAGCTGTTCGCCAGCAGCTCGGCTGTGATGGACAGACTAGCTTTGACCGTATCCAGCGCATCAAAGAGCGGCTCCTTATCCTCCTGCAAATCGCGGTTATAGGTGAGCGGTAGACCCTTGACCGTCATCAGCAGAGAGACCAGCGACCCGGTCACCCGTCCGGCCTTGCCCCGAATCAGTTCCGGGATATCTGGATTTTTCTTTTGCGGCATGATGGAGGAACCAGTGCAGTACTTATCACCGATCTTGATAAAGTCAAACTCCTTGGAGGCCCAGAGGACAAACTCCTCAGCCATTCTGCTCAGGTGGAGCTGAATGGTCGTCAGGCAGAAGAGCAGTTCCATCGCAAAGTCGCGATCTGCTGTGGTGTCCATAGAGTTAGCCGTGACTGCCGGAAAACCCAGTTCCTTGGCCACAAATTCCCGATCAATGGGCAGGCCAGTGCCGGCAAGTGCCGCAGAACCCAAGGGCATGATGTTGATCCGTTTCATGCAGTCCGCAATTCGCTCCCGGTCCCGCCCAAACATCTCCATATAGGCCAGAAGATGATGAGAGAGTAGGACCGGTTGGGCACGCTGAAGATGGGTGTAGCCCGGCATGATAGCCCCGAGATTGGTACGGGCCAAACGGGTAAACCCCTGCTGTACTTCAGTTAAGAGATGATCCAGTACTTCTCCTTCATCCCGGAGATAGAGGCGGATATCCAAGGCCACCTGATCGTTACGACTGCGGGCGGTGTGCAGCTTTTCCCCGGCAGCACCGATCTTATCGGTCAGGGCCTTTTCGATATTCATGTGAATATCTTCCAGCTCGGCTCGAAACTCAAAGGTACCCTTATCAATTTCCTGCTCAATCTCGCTCAGGCCGGTGATGATAGCGTCCCGTTCTTTATCGGAGATTAGGCCCTGCTTGGCCAACATGCGGGCATGGGCCTTGGAACCCATGATGTCATGCCGGTAGAGCCGCCAGTCGTAGGAGATGGATTCGGTAAATGCCTCTACTGAGGCAGCGGTCTGCTCGGCAAAGCGTCCGCCCCAGAGTTTGCCTGATGTTTGTTTTTGGGTATTGGGTTCAGTCATAAAAATTTTAATTCATTGAGTTATAATAGGTACTTTGACATTTTTCGACCTTTTGCCGAACTGTCAAGTTTATCGCTATTTCAGTATACATTCAAATAAATTCATCTGTTGAGGTTGAAAACGAGTTGTACGGTCAAATGTATAGGTAAGCTCATACTCTTTATTGAATAATTGATTCTTTACTTCTTCTGCTATTTTTTCAACCATTGGCACAGCAATTGAGTTTCCGATTCTATTATAGCGTTTCGATATGGCACCTATTTTTTTAAAATCATCAGGAAAACCCATTAGTCGGTAACATTCTAACAGAGTTAATTTTCTCACTCTTCCTTGATGCAGGATAAAATATCTCCCTGTTGGCTCTTGTGATGATAATGTTGGATGTGTACCTTCTGAAGAGTATATTCGATTCGGTTGTTTATGCACTCTTGATAAATGTTCTGTATTTTTTCTCACTCCATTTGTTCTTATTTTTTTATTTCTATACCCTGCAAAGATAAGACCAGAAAGTTGTTTTTTAGGATTCTCTATTAAAGTATATTCTGACTCCTCAAGATACTCAAAATCGTTTTTATTATTTTCTAAAATATCAGCGATCTTCAATGGTGCTGATTTTTTTAATCTGGAAAAATCAAACTCTATGCCGTTATTCGCTCCTACAATAAGAGTTCTTTCCCTATTTTGAGGTACCCCAAAATCTTTTGCATTTAACACTTTCCACGTTGTAGTATACCCTAAGGTATTTAATGTGTTGAGAACAGTTCTTAATGTTTTCCCTTTATCGTGATTCTTAAAATGTTTTACATTTTCCAAAACAATTACTTTAGGATTATGATATTCAACAATTCTTGCAATATCAAAAAATAATGTTCCTCGTGTATCGTTAAATCCCTTCTTTTCTCCGGCAATACTAAATGGTTGGCATGGAAAGCCAGCCAGTAAAATATCAAATTTTGGTATCTTAACAGCTTCTATTGCTGTTATATCTCCATACGGATATTCATGAAAATTTTCATAGTACATCTCTTGAGCATGTTTGTCTTTTTCTGAGGAGAAAATACATCGAAACCCCTGCCTATCAAATCCCTGCCGAAATCCTCCTATACCTGCAAACAAGTCTATAAATTTATAACTCATTTATAACTCATTGTCTCTGCCTAAACTACCTGAAGAATTTCAGTAAACGATACCTGCCCAGCCCGCAGACAGTAAAGCCGCTGATCTTTATCACAGCCAACCAAGGTTGAGCCAGTGCCGCCCGGAGTAGTCCCGCCGTCTAAAATTAAGTCAACTTCAGAACCCAAACTCTCTTGGATTGCAGCAGCAGTGGTTGCAGGAGGCAAACCCGAGCGATTGGCACTGGTAGCGGTAATTGGGCCACCAAAGGCAGAGAGGAGGCAAGCAGCAAGGGGATGAGGAGAGTGGCGGATACCGATATTGCCGGTACCACCGGTGAGCAGAAGGGGGAGCAAGGCCCGACCCGGAAAAACCAAGGTCAGTGGGCCAGGCCAGAAGGTCGTCATAAGTCTGGCCAAAATGGTAGGCACCTCAGCTACCAGTTCAGCGACCTGAGCCTGTCCGGCAACGAGTACCAAGACAGGCTTATTTGGCTGCCGTTGTTTTACTTGAAAAAGACGCTCAAGGGCCTTGACATTGAAGGGATCAACACCAAGGCCATAATAGGTCTCTGTGGGAAAGGCGATCAGGCCACCCTGACGAAGCAAACAAGCTGCTTGCTCAAGCGCAACCGGATCTGATGCAGAACAGAACACGAGAACATAATGAAAATAAGACTATTTTCCCTCAGCAAGGGTTCTATTTTTTGCCTCAACCTGCGTTGCCATATCTCGGCTATGCTGTTCAAGAGCAGCAACTACATCCGGATCAGCAGTGGCAAGAATCCGAGCTGCAAAAACAGCGGCATTCTTTGCACCAGCCTTACCAATCCCCATAGTCCCTACTGGAATACCTGGCGGCATCTGCACGGTGGACAGCAGGGCATCCAGACCGTTCAGAGCAGAGGCGTCAATGGGGACACCAATCACTGGTAAGGTGGTATGGGCTGCCAAAACACCTGCCAAATGCGCTGCCATGCCAGCACCGGCAATGATAACTTTTAAACCACGTTGGGCCGCAGTCCGGGCATACTCAGCTGCCTGTTCCGGGGTACGGTGAGCAGAAGAAATCCTGATCTCGTTTTTGATCCCCACAGAATCAAGAAAATCCGTGGCTGCCTGCATAATCGGCAGATCTGAATCAGATCCCATGACCACGCCCACCAAGGGGCCGGTATTTTTTTTCAGATGAGAGAGCGCCCGATGACCGATATCACGTCGGTAGTAGGAACCCTTCCACTTAATTTTATCTACCGCCTTATAGGCCCGTTCAATAGCCTTGGGGACAGAACTGTCCATCGCAGTGATGCCCAACACCCTGCCACCCGAGGTCACGGTTCGACGATTTTCAACAGCAGTTCCTGCATGAAAGGTTACAACATCTTTTAATTTTGAGGCATTAACCAGCCCAGAAATTGGCTTGCCAGTGATGTAATTGCTTGGATACCCTTCTGAGGCCATAACAACACAAACAGCAGGGCGGGGATCAATCTCCAGTTCAACCTCATTCAGCGCACCGTCAAGGGCCTTTTCGAAAATTTCCACCAGATCCGTTTGCAAACGCATGAGCAAAGGCTGACATTCTGGGTCACCAAAACGGCAGTTAAACTCCAGCACATTGATCTGATCACCGTCAATCATCATACCAGCGTAGAGCATCCCCTTAAAAGGACGGCCCTCTTCAGCCATTCCCCGTACAGTGGGCAACATGACCTCATTCATAACCCGCATGCTCATGCCCTCGTCCATAATCGGAGCTGGGGAATAGGCCCCCATGCCGCCGGTATTTGGACCACGATCACCTTCAAAAACCGCCTTATGATCTTGAGAAGATGGCAGAGGGAGGACTGTCTCGCCATCAACAAAGGCAATAAACGATGCCTCTTCACCTGAGAGAAATTCTTCAATAACCACCGTGCTGCCAGCATCGCCAAAGGCATTTTCCTTGAGCATCTGTTCAATGGCTTCCTTGGCCTCATCTTCGGTTTGACAGATCAGGACACCCTTACCAGCAGCCAGTCCATCAGCTTTGACCACGCAAGGAGCGCCTATTTTTTCAATGTATTTTTTTGCAGGCCCTGGTTTGTTAAAGGATTTATAGGCAGCAGTAGGGATATTATACTTTTTAAGGAAATCCTTGCAAAAGACCTTACTGCTTTCTAGTTCAGCAGCAGCCATACTTGGCCCGAAAATCCGTAGCCCCTCTTCTTCAAAACGGTCAACAATTCCAGCAGCTAAGGCGTCCTCTGGTCCCACGACAGTTAAAGTGACTTTTTCTTTTTTGGCAAAATCAAGCAACCCTTCAATATCATTAGCACTTATCTTGACACAGTTTGCTATTTTTTTTATTCCGGCATTGCCGGGCGTACAGTAAATAGATTTTACCTTTTCCGACTGGCTTAATTTCCAAACCAAGGCATGCTCCCTGCCGCCGGAACCAATGACCAGAACCTTCATACATTCTCCTTACGCAATCTCTTTGAAAAAAATATCCACCAAGTATAACGGGCGAATAACAGACAAACAACAGATAAAAAACAACTACAGCGTATCATATATTGATACCGTAACAAAAAGTAGCATCTTCCTCAACTGTAGGAACATATTTGCAAGCAAAAAAGTGTTTCTTTTTTACTTTTTTCCGGTCGATTTTTTCTCCTCCTGCTTGATCCGTTCCCATTGGTCTCGCAGCTCTTGTTCAGAAAGAACATGCCCTGCTCTCTTTTCAACACATTCAAAGACATGGGGATGACGGCGCACCATCTTTTCGCAAATCTTCTGTACAGGATCTGTTGCCGGAATGCCGTCCTGTTCCTCGTAAATAAGCGCAAGCAGGGTCAGGATAAAATACATATCCCCAATTTCTTCCCGGATATGCTCCACCTCATCCGTCTCAATGGCCTGAACAAGTTCGCTTGCCTCTTCCAAGAGATATTTTTTCAAGGTTGTGCCGGTTTGCCGCTGATCCCAGGGACAGCCCTCTGGAGAACGCAGCGTCCTGACAATTCCATCAAGTTGCTGAAACGGATTGCTATCTTGTTTTGATTCCGCTTTACTCTGCATAGTTTGTATAATCAGGAGTTAATGCTGATAAGAGAAACCTCATAGACAATCGGCTTTCCAGCCAATGGATGATTATAATCCACCGTGATGGCGTTGTCATGCACTTGCGTAACAGTGGCTGGCACCTTATGCGGTTCTCCCTCCTTGTCCACGGTCAGGGAAAGAATCATGCCCGGCTTTGGGTCCAGGTCCAACCTGTCCTGGAAATGCTCCAAGGGAATACATTGAACTAACTCTCTATGATGCAGACCGTATGCATCTTCAGGTTCCACTCGAATGATCCTGCTCTGCCCCGGCTCCATACCAAATAAACAGGCCTCAACAGCCTTGCACAGGACGCCACTCCCGATGGATACAGTGGCAGGATTGTCTTTATCTCTCTTTTCAATCAGCTCTCCTGTTTCCAAGGAAGCTGTATAGGTAACAGTAACAGTATCGGTCAACGCAACAGGACACATATATTTCCCCCAAAAGAATACCCCGCTGATAGGCAAGGGATAAAGTTTATCTCATTTTTATTTTACTGCCCCTTATATAATCAATCATGCTGATTTGACAAGCCTGCAAACAGGCATATTGCATGGGCCTGCTTGCAGTGCGTCAACGAAAGAACCTTGACAAAGGCGACAGAGCAGCATAAATGTACTATTTTCTGCATTCAGAGTTTGTGTGAATATATTTTCAGAGATGGAGTCAACCAATGGAACTTGAATGCGCCAAGTACGGAGAAAAAATGGATACCGAGCAGGCAACTTGTCGGCATCCTAGAGATTACTGCCAGCACAGAACATCCTGTATGATCCAATTCATAGAGCGAGACAATAGGAGTAAAAAAGATCAAACTGAAAAGAGGAAAATAGGCCATGAAAAATAAGACAAAAAAAACATATCGATTTTCTGGCACGCCAATCATGACAGGCATGGTATTCATGCTCTTGTTGGTCTTTCAGTTCACCAAATTCACCAATGCCTTTGCCTGAGGTCCCAAATTTATCGCGGTCAGCGATGTTGGTTTTTCAAGACCTGAATCAGTTGTACATTATACTGCTCAAGATGTCTATCTTGTAAGTAATATCAATGGCAATCCCACTGATCTTGACGATGACGGATTTATTTCCAAGATTCGTCCAGATGGCAAGGTTGTTGCAATCAAGTGGATTGATGGCGGCAAAGAGGACATAACCCTGAATGCGCCCAAGGGAATGGCCATTGCAGGCAACAACTTATTTGTTGCTGATATCAACCAAATTCAAGTTTTCTCTTTACCCGATGGCAGGCAAAAGGCATCTATTGCCCTTGAGGGCAGCACCTTTCTGAATGGCATGGCTTCGGGTGGTCCGGATAATTCAGTATACGTAACAGACAGCGGCTTAAACAAAGACATGAAGCCAAGTGGCACAGATGCGGTCTATCAGGTCTGGGCCAATGGCAAATATGAGGCCATTCTTCAGGATAAAGAAATGGGGCATCCCAACGGTATTTGGCATGATAAGGATAAGCTTATTGTGAACACTTGGGGTTCTGGCGAACTGTTCAGTATTAACTCTGCTGGTCAGCGAACGAATATGCCCAAACCACCCGCTGGTGGTCTTGATGGTCTAGTCAGGTTAAACGATGGACGGCTCATTGTTTCAAGCTGGAAAGGCTCTGCACTGTATGCACTGAAAAAAAATGGGTTATTTACTGTGCTGGCAAAAAGATTGGTCTCTCCGGCGGATATCGGTGTTGATAGCAAGCGGAATCGTTTGCTGTTGCCGTTTTTTAAGGAAGATAAGGTTTTTATCTTGCAGTATTAGCGGAAACAGGAATTTTCGTATCAGGAGATGCCCCTCGGCGAGGCGGCGCAGGCGGCAGGATAGCTGGCGGGGCATTGGGAGTTCTGCTCGGAGATGAATCTCCGGGCTATTGGGGGATGTCCCTACGGGATAAAAATGCAGGACAAGATACATCCCAAAGATACCAATATATTAGGTGGATTTGAGCATCAGAAGCTTACGGCTTGTCGATCTTTTCTCCTTCAATGATCGCAGTTATTTCCGTTTTTAGTTCTGGCAGCGAGTCTTCGACAGTGCTCCAGAGGATTGCCGCTTCTGTGTCCCAGTAATGATGAATCAGACGATCCCGCATTCCTGCTATTGCCCGCCAAGGAACAGCGGGATGTGCTACAGTAATGTGATCGGGAATTTTTTTCACCGCTTCGCCAATGATTTCAAATTCTCGTTCAACAGCACGGATTGTTTTTTTGTCATGCTGGAACTGCTCAAAATTCATTTGCTCGGTGAATCGTGCAATTGCGTTGATGGACGCAAGAATATCAGCGAGAAAATGAGAAACAATACGACTGCTCACAGATAGACGACCTCATCAAGGATGCGCTGGCGAAGCTGTGGTTTCAGTCCTTTGCTGGTTACAAGATCAACCTTCAGACCGAGCAGATCGCTCAACATATTTTCGATTTCGATCAGCTCAATAAGGCTGGGAGCTTTGTCGTAGTCAATCAGGACATCCACATCACTTCCGCTTTGCTGCTCTCCTCGGATATACGAGCCGAATATACCGAGCCTGATGATTTTGTATTTATTTTTCAGCAGAGATTTCTGTTCGGCAAGGCGATGTTTGATAGCATCAAGGGAGTTTTTCATTTCATTGCTTTATTGATAACGTAACGAGTTTTTATGAGCTAACAGTAGCGTAAAACACGAAAGATCGCAAATATTTTTTGTCGTGGAACGTTACGATATGTTATCTTGTCAGGGCGATAATTTTTTTGATACGGATAGAGCCTGCTACTTTGGCGGCGGGTGGAGGCGAAACTGATGATTGATGATCCTATTGTTGAAGAGATAGGTCGTTTTTGCAAGGAATATGCAGCTAAGTACGGAAACAATCTTCAGCGTATTGTTGAGGCGTTGCGGGAGAAAGAGCGGCTGTCCGATCGGGTGCGGTTGAATCCGGGGCCGGAAGCGGTTGGAGGAAACAAAGGCAGAGCGGCAGTAATTTTAGGAGGAAAAAATGGTTGTTCAAAACTCAATAACAACATTTATTAGGGACGGTCTGTTGTTATTTCTTATAACCTTGTTTTATTCTGTTCCTTTTTCGGCTAATGCAAAACTTTGTGAAGGTAACCAGAGTAAACAGGTAGCGTTAGGCTCAATAATTCTCAAAGATCGATATTCGTCTACTAATTTATGGGGCTACTTATGTGACTACAGGGATATACGCACTTCTCAAGAGATTACTACTTATGACTTTCCAACTTTTCATGCAGGTGTAGATTATCAACCTACCTCTTCTGATAGTTATGCACCTATTTATAGCCCTGTTTCTGGAATGCTATATGATGGGCTTACCGATGGAAATCTTATCGGTTTAAGTATGGTTTTAGTACCTGACAACTTGATAATCGAACAAAATGTAAGAATAATTTTTCTTCACACAAATCCTGATGCAAGTAAATACAATACACATGTAAATGCTGGCGAGCAAATAGGCACTGTACACAGTTGCTGTAATCATGTTCATGTCGCCGTTCGGACTAACTACACAGGATTGCAAGGCGTAGGAAGGGCATTAAGTTGTGGCGGTAGCGGCAATCTATGTGACACCAAGGATGAAGTAGCCGCCCTTACTATTGATCCCGGTTTCTTGGCTGCTGGCGCTGCTCCTGTTTCAGTCGAGTACTTCCGGCGCAGAGACGACCCCATCATCGCCAGCAACCAAAGCGGCGAAAATAATTTTGATGCCCAGTTCGGGCTGAAGAACAACGACTCTTCCCCTGTTACCATCGACAACATGGCGATTGATATCCTTAAAGATGGAGAACGCCTTTTCGCCTGTTGGGTAAAAGACTCATCAACGACCATTCAGCCGGGTGATACCTACGGCTCCGGGATACAATATTGCGAGATTTATAATAGCGGAAACTATTCCGCTGAAGTCAGATTGCAGATCGAAGGGAATTGGGCAAGTCACGGAACACCTCAATACTTTACTGTAAGTGACCAGCTAAGCGGGATAACCGTCTACGACTTCTGGCCCAGAGTTGCCCCAATACAACCAGGCATTCAAAATAATTTCGATGCCCAGTTCAAGATAACAAATAATGACTCCTCGTCCGTTACCATTCAGAACATGGCCATCGACATCCTCAAAGATGGAGTACGCCAGACCGCCTGCTGGGTAAAAAATTCATCTACCACTTTATCAGAGAACGAATCCTATGAATCAGGAATTCATTACTGCACATTGGATATCCCCGGCAGCTATTCCACCGAAATACGACTACAGATTGATAATAACTGGAAAACGTATGGCAATACACTGTATTTTGAGGTTACCGAGCAACAATCCGAAGGCAGAGTGGACGTATACAGCGGTGTCACACTGAGTCCATCCTACATCACGGTAGGTCAAAACTACGATATTACTTTTCAGCTAAAAGAGTTTCAGGGCGGGATCAAAGATCTCTATGGCGTTGAAGTCTGGAAACAGGATGCCAACGGCAACGATATCGAGCGAATAAAGAAATGGTTTGATTCAGGTGATACGGACTTTTCGCCCTATGAAGTAAAAAGCTACACGGTTTCCGGCGACAGCGATGCACCCATCGGTACGGCAGGGTGGTATAAAATCGCCATAAAAGGCAGGGTCGGTGTTGACGGAGAAGATCGCTTCACCTTCGGAGTTGTTAGCGGCAGTAACGGGGCTAATCCGGTCAATTTTGAAGTTCATGGCGGGTCATCTCAACAGCCTGATCTTGTTGTTCAGTCCCCAAGTGTGGACGACAACACACTCTCGCCTAATGAAGATTTCAAGATCTTCGCAACGGTTCGCAATGCGGGTAGCGGTTCGTCTGATACAACGACACTGCGTTATTATCTCTCAACTGATTCCGCCATCAGCACCAGCGATTCGGAAATAGGCACGGACAACGTAGATGCCTTGTCCGCCGGGGCAAGCTCACCGGAAGATAAAAGTAATCGTGACGCTCCTTCCACACCAGGAACCTACTGGGTCGGTGCTTGCGTTGACCCGGTCAGCGGGGAATCAAATACTGGCAATAACTGTTCCTCTGGTGTACAGATCACGGTGGCGGAAGAACCTGTCAATACTCTTCCTACGGGGAATGTAGAGTCTGGAAACTGTACCAGTGTTGAAGGCTGGGCAAAAGATCCAGATACGGCAAATGCAATATCCGTTCACGTATACGCTGCTGATAACTCTGATGGCGATAATAAAATTTATGTGGGCAGTTTGCTCTCTGATATTGACCGTTCAGATGTTGGGAGACATGGTTTCAAATTTATCATTCCAAAAAGCTTGAAGGACGGCAGTGTAAGTACTCTGTTTTTTTACGCCATCAATCAACCAGCCGGAACGAATGTTGAAATTGGATACTGGCAGATTTGCTGCGGCAACTCAAAAGGGGAGATATTCCCTGTCTATCGGTTTTACAGTTCTACAGTTACTGGACATTTCTATACAATTTCTGAAGCTGAAAAAGATAGCCTCGGACCAAGTAGTTCATGGAAGTATGAAGGTGTTGCTTGGTATGCGCATAAAGCGGCAGTGGGAGATGCTGTTCCTGTGTATCGTTTTTGGAGTAGTAGTGATACAGGGAAAGGACATTTTTTTACAGTTTCTGAAAGTGAAAAGGCGAAGCTGGAGGCTGATGCAAAATGGCAATATGAGAAAATAGCCTATTATGCCTATACATATTCTAGGCTGGGTACTCTCCCTGTGCATCGTTTTTACTCTCAACCTTCGACAGATCATTATTTTACAATCAGTCAGGATGTCATTGTATCTAATTCTTCCTGCTCAAGCGGTAAGGCATTAAAGAATCATACATCTTTTTGTTACGAAGGAATAGCTTGGTACGCTTATCCAGACCTACCGCAGAGTTCATTTTTTCCAGCAATAAACCTGTTGCTGCTTAAGAAGCAATAAAGCAGGGCTGAAAACTACAGACACCGTGAAACTCCGCTTTCAAACGAGAAGCAAAGCTTCAGCAATAAGGACTCCTAAGCTGGAGCTTGGGAGCGAGAAACTACCAAGTAAATTATTTCAATCGTAATCTATACAATCATGCCTGAACTCAATTTCACCAAATCACAAGATGGGCTTCTGCCCGCTATTGCCCAAGACGCAGCCAGCGGCGAGGTACTCATGCTGGCCTATATTAACGAAGAATCCTGGCAAAAAACCCTGAAAACCGGTAAAGCCCATTACTGGAGCCGGTCCCGTAACAAACTTTGGCTCAAGGGTGAGTCCTCGGGCCATGTCCAGTTGGTCAAAGAAATCCTGGTGGACTGTGACCAAGATACCGTGGTTTTCAAGGTTGAGCAGTTGGGCGGTGCAGCCTGCCATAAGGGCTATGCCAGCTGTTTCTTCCGCCGGGTCAAGGGCGATGATTTGGAAATTATTGCAGAGCCGGTTTTTGATCCAGACAAAGTGTACGGCTAGACCTGTCTGTGTCATTGCCGTGTAGGGGCGATCCTTGTGATCGCCCTTATTGCTGTTATTATTAATTCCGAGCTGCCTATAATACATAACAGGCAGACTCGTCAATATTGAGGAAATTATGAGTATACTTAAAGTGGGCATCCCCAAAGGGAGCCTGGAAAAAGCGACCATTGAACTGTTTGAAAAATCGGGCTGGAAAATCAAAATGGCGGCCCGGAATTACTTCCCAGAGGTGGATGACCCGGAACTGTCTGTGTATATCTGCCGCCCCCAGGAGATGTCCCGCTATGTTGAGGATGGCATGTTGGACGCTGGTATCACCGGAAAAGACTGGACAATGGAAAATGGTTCAGATATTGCTGTGATTGAAGATCTGGTCTATTCCAAGGTCAGTAAAAGACCCACCCGCTGGGTTATTGCCGTGCCTGGAGACTCCCCCATCACCTCAGTGGAACAACTGGACGGCAAACGTATCTCCACAGAGCTGGTCAATGTGACCCGTAATTTTTTTGAAGAACAGGGCATGACAGTGGACATTTCCTTTTCTTGGGGTGCCACTGAGGCCAAGGCCGTATCTGGATTGGCTGACGCCATTGTTGAAGTCACTGAAACAGAGGCCACGATCCGGGCGCACGGGTTACGGGTTATCCACGAGCTGATGCAGTCCAACACCCAGCTCATTGCCAGCCATCAGGCGTTGGAAGATCCGTGGAAAAAAGAGAAGATTGATCATATTGCCATGCTTCTGCAAGGAGCCTTGCGAGCAGATAAAATCGTTGGTCTAAAGATGAATGTGCCGGAAGAACGCTTTGAGGATATTTTGGAAATCCTGCCCAGTGTGACTGCCCCCACTGTGGCCCGCCTTTATAAACAACCTTGGTTCTCGGTGGAAACAGTCATCTCTGAGCATCAGGTCCGGGATATCATCCCGCAACTGAAAAAGATCGGCGCTGAAGGAATCATTGAGTACTCCCTGAACAAGGTGATCTGATTTTTTTCTCTTTCATCAAAATAACCCGGCATTTCAAAACCGGGAACCCATAAGGAATACATGAACTTTAACCAAGTGTCCTTTGTGGACTCGGTCTTCAGCCTGCGTCAACTCCCTGAACCGCTTTACCCGGAAATCGCCTTTGCCGGTCGTTCTAATGTGGGTAAATCCAGTCTGATCAACAAGCTGATCAACCGCAAAAATCTGGTCAAGACCAGCTCCAAACCCGGTAAGACCCGTAGCTTGAACTTTTTTGAGGTCAAGGAGCAGTTTTACTTGGTAGATCTGCCTGGCTACGGCTTTGCTCAGGTGAACAAGCAAATGCGTTCAGAATGGGAAGGGTTAATCAGCGGTTATCTGCTGGAGCGGGAAACCCTGGCCTGCGTGGTGGTGATTATTGATCTGCGCCATGCCCTGAAAAACACAGACCGGGAAATGATCGACTGGTTGCAGTACCATACTATCCCCTGCCTCCCAGTGTACACCAAGGCAGATAAGCTCTCCAAGAACAAGCAGGCCAAACAGGCAGCAGCTTTAGATGCGGCTCTGCATATTGCTCCGGCAGACCGTCTGCTTTTTTCTGCCAAGAGCGGGTTAGGATGCGAGGCATTACGCAACAGACTGGCAACCTTTGAAGCAACGACAGGAGAAGTAGAGGAAACACTCCCTTTATAAAAACACAAAAATACAGCGAAAACGTTATGGAATCTTTTGATGAACTTTTAGACATCTCAACTAAAATCCACGGCCATATCTGTGCTGGTCAGGTCATTGGGGTACGCATGTCCATGCTTGGCCTTGAACACATCAATATTGATGATCCCAAGGGTGCAGACCGGAAAAAACTCTACGTCCTCGTGGAGATAGACCGTTGCGCCACAGATGCCATTCAATCAGTGACCGGGTGCAGTCTGGGCAAACGCTCAATGCGCTGGATGGACTTTGGGATCATGGCAGCGACCTTTGTTAATCTGGAAACAGGCAAAGCCGTCCGAATAACAGCACGGGAGGAAGCTCGGGAGCTCTCAAAAAAATATTGCCCAGAGATCAGTGAGAAATACCAACGACAACTCGTTGCCTATCGGGTCATGCCAGAAGAGGAACTCTTTACTGTGCAGGAGGTAAAGGTCAGTATCCCGGATTGCGATATGCCGGGCCGTCCTCAACGCCGAGTGCAATGCGAGCAATGCAATGATTATGTGCAGGACTGCCGAGATGTGGAGCAGGAAGGGCGAATTCTTTGCCGGGCCTGTGCTGGTAAGCGGTATTATGAGGTAGTTTGAGAGGATTTAAAAAATACCTTTTATCGGGCAGACAGGCAAGTCTGCCCTTACAGTTGTTCAGTTGTTCTCAAGTTGTTTTCAATTTTTTTAACCCACAACCTTGGGTACCACAAAGGACTCGCCGTTTTCGTTGGCAGTATTAGAGAGGGCCTTTTCACGTGGCAATGATTCTTGCACCAAATCATCCCGAAAGGCGTTAGTGTGGCTCTGGGTATGAGTGGTCACTGGCACACCGTCTGTCTTCAGCTTCTCAAGTTTGGTCACATAGCTGAGGATATGGTCCAGTTGCGGGATCAGCCTCGCAATTTCTTCTTGATTCAACTCGAGACGAGCCAATGCAGCCACCCGTTCTATTTCTTGTTTGGTTATTTTCATGGTCTTTTTTTATTGGTTCAAGGGAGTGTATGAGAAGAGGACAGTGCCGCCCTTGACGACATTATCCTGTTGCTGCATAAAAAGTACAGAAAAAAATAGGATATGGTCAGTACGAAGTACAGAAAATTTGTTCAGGCTTCAGGCGGTTGAATTTTTTTTTGCGTAACGTAATAACGCGTAATAACGTAAGGGAAAGATACACAGAGGCAGTCATATCAACTATATAACTGCCCTCTGCACCTTGGAGAGTGGAACACCTATTTTTTTATTACTCAATAACTCCGAGAAGCATATCCACGGTATAGTCCTGCTGCCACGCCTGTCGATCTTTGACATAATCTCCAGAACCACTGTCCACTTTCTGGAGATAGCGAATCAAATCAATCGCGCTTATATTTTTACTTCCAGCAGTAATCCCTGTCCATTGCACTTTTCCGTCTGTTATCTTCATGCTATTCCCTCCTTCATAAGCCACACAACCGGATTATTGACTGACACCTTTAAATCTTCAATGCCCAATGCCTGCTTTAACAGGTTATCATCCACTGTTAAAAAAACATCTGCTCCGTCCTCGGCACAGGCTAAATGCAAGGCATCAAACGCCTGTATACCCTGCTCTTCAAGCTCCTTTGCTCGTAATGAGATGGTCTTATCTATTTTAACCACCTCATCTGTCTGCCCCATAAGAAGCTGGAGTTTTTTTCTCCTCTCCTCATCAGGTATCTGCTCAACTTCAAACTGGGCAATATTATGCCAGCGTCGCTGATCACAAAAGGACAGAATAACCTTAACAGCCTCAGACTCAAACCGAACTCGACGATTTGACTGATCATCGAACAACCTGTTCATACAACAATTATCCAGATATACATTCATGGCAAGCTCTCTTTTTTCTATGAAAATTTTTTCTTCCGCTCCAAAGGGGTGAATGGATGTTTATATGAAAAATACGGATTTTTTCAAAAAATCCCTCAAATTCCACCAAAGCCTTTGTTGGGATGTCTTGCGAAGGATGTCTTGCGAAGACGAACAGGAACAAATGTGTTCTGCGGAAAAGGAAAAAAGAGAAGAGGTCGTGAAGACGCAGACCACCGATACTGCCGGGTAGATCGAATGGTTGTTTGAAACAGAGAGGAGCAGAAAAGTTGTATCAGGTAATCAAAAGTTCTGCGGATCAAATGGAAGAAAGAGAATGCGGTTCTCATAACAACCTCCTGGGTAGAGATAAAAGTAGGCGACCCGGCTATCTCCCCCTTGGAGACCCGTGGTTTTCCGACACCGTTTCACAACGGCTGTGGCTTTATCAACTTTCTGGTACCTGCCAGAAAGTGGGCAACTCTTGAACTTTTTAAAACTGTAAACCAGTTTAATAAAGAATTAAGGTTGCCTTTATGTTATGATATTAACAGATGATATGAAGTTTTATAGAGACCATTAAATGGTCTTTCCATCATCTTTATGGGTAAAATATACCCAGTCCTCTCACTTTGGTCAAGAAAAAAATTTACACCAACAGAAAAAAGAGAGAAAATCACCGTTGTTACGAACAAATTCAGTATATATTTTTTTCAAACCCATCCTGACATCGTGGCGATCTGAATGGCGTGATCCAAGGCAGGACAAGCCACTGAAGAGGTCGCAAATTGGGCAGCTTGTTCATCTGATAAATACATTGGGTAATTCCAAGCAAGCTTTTCTTTGTTTTCTTGGCAAAGTTCAGCCAACACCGCAAGGCTACCGTCTCGCATGGCAGTCAGATTATAGCCCCCCTCTAAGGTGACTAGCAATTTACCGTTGCAGACCTCTTCAGCTACAGAGAGCATCTGCCGGGTCATCCAGGCAAAGCCAGCCGGAGTTACTTGCATGCCTCCAAGCGGGTCGCCATCATAGATATCAAATCCACAGGAAATGAGTATAAGTTCAGGTTTATAGGTGCGTGCTACAGGTAACACCAGTTCATTAACGATACGGGCATACTCCATATCACCTTCACCGCCGGATAATGGAATATTAACCGTGTAGCCAGCTCCGACTTTATCACCTGTTTCTACAAAAAAACCTGTTCCTGGGTAAAAAGGATACTGATGACTGGAAATATAGAAGACCTTATCTGTATCATAAAAACTGTTTTGCGTTCCATTGCCGTGATGCAGATCCCAATCAAAAATCAAGATACGTTGCATTCCAAGCTCTTGTATGGCCCAATGGGCTGCTAAGGCCACGTTGTTGAACAGACAAAATCCCATAGCACGGTCCTGTTCTGCATGATGTCCAGGAGGGCGAACCAAGCAAAAGGCGTTATTTAGTTCGCCCTGATCTACTCGGGCAACGCCATCCACCAGAGCGCCAGCAGCAAGACAGGCTGCCTCGTAAGAACGGGCCGAAATATGGGTATCTGCATCTAGAGACGCATACTTCTGCCCCTGAGTGGCTGACACCTGATCCACCAGCCTTGCCGAATGATTAAGCCGGAGAATATCCTGAGAGACTGGATCAAAGCTGGGAAAAAGAAAATGCTCTGCTACATTTTCCTTATCCAGAGCCTCATAGATAACCCGCAAACGTTCTGGTGATTCCGGGTGACCAACACCGGGCTGATGTTCTAGAAAAAGATCATTGCGATACACTCCTGTTTTTCGCATTACATTTTCTCCCGCAGTTGCCTGCATTGATATACCTGCTGCTCTGTAATAATCATATCCATGTACTGATCATGGGGTTCCATAGGAATCTGCTCCACTATCTGTTGCGTATAGGCCAGTCCAATCCTTTGAGCCTGTGGCGTATCTTGGGTCAAAAATCGATCATAATAGCCACCACCATAGCCCATTCTGCCGCCCAAGGGATCAAAAACCGATCCTGGCACCAAAACTACATCAATTTCTGTTGGATCGACTGTTGCCTGAGCAGTCTGCTCTTTGCTGGGTTCCAATATTCCAAAACAACCTGGCTCAAGTTGCGTTGCAGGATCGGTGAGCTGGACAGCCAGTAGCCGAGACTCCTTACAAAGGGTAAGGGGAACCGAAACGATTTTGCCAGCGGCGAGACAATACGCAATCAGGGCAAGCGTTTCCACCTCGCTCCGAAAATGAACATAGATTAACAGATGCCTTGCATGACGTATAACCGAATGTTCTTGTACCTGGCCTTGTATCTGTTGGCTCTTTTGTTGACGCTGAACAGGAGAAAGCAGATCTCGTTGAGCAAGCTGTTCTTGTCGTAACCGATTCCTTGTCAGATTTTTTTTCATACGATTTTTTTCGTTATAATATTATTATCTTTTCTCTGCAAGAAAACAGATGCCTGATAAGTTAAAAAACTCTGCAACAGTATCAAAAACCGCTGGTTCTGTCAAATTTCTCCAAGAAAACCTGATTGACGTCATACTATTTTTCTTGTATTTTATGCTCGTTTTCAGATTCCACGAAAGTGGATGAAAAGGGAACCCGGTGTAAATCCGGGACGGGCCCGCCGCTGTGATCGGGGACAAGAGCTGCACAATGCCACTGCATAATACTCTGCGGGAAGGCGCAGCAGGAGGATGATCCGAAAGTCAGAAGACCTGTCTGAAAATATATTTTAACCTGTTGTGCCAAAGAAAAAGCGCAACAGAACTTACAGGACTACAGGCCTCGCTCCCCGTGGACAAGGGAGAGATGCGTCAAGTTATTTAAGTTATTCGTGGAAAATCAGGGCATCCCCGGATCAATATTTTTTTTATGTATTGGTCCGGGGATTTTTTTTGCTTTTTTTCAGCATCTCCTCGGACAAATAACACAAGGTAAGATGAGGAGAACAGATGAAAAAGTGCTATTCCGTACTGACCGTGCAACTGCTAACCAGTATATGTGGCAGTATATGTACAGCTCAAACTGCTGAACATGCCGTTTCAATGGATGAAGTAATAGTAACAGCGGCCCGAACTTCAGAGAGCAAAAAAGAGGTCAGTGCTAATGTCACGGTTATTGACCAGGAAGAAATCAGGCAATCAGCAAGCCGAAATATAGGAGATCTGCTGGCAGAGAAATCTATTGGTCATATCCATAAATACCCTGCTGGTCTGACCTCTATTGGAATTCGTGGTTTTCGCACTGATTCACACGGCAACGACCTGCAAGGGCATGTGTTGATTTTACTGGATGGTCGGCGGGCTGGAACCGGTAACGTGGCCAAGTTGCTTACCAAGAATGTTGAACGGATTGAGGTCGTCCGGGGTGCCGGAGCAGTCCAGTACGGTTCAGCAGGCATGGGCGGGGTGGTCAATATCATCACCCGCAAGGCAGAGCGTACTGCCGCCTTTGTTGAAGCTGGTGGCGGTTCTTTTGGTGCCAATAAAATGAATGTGGGCGGAACCCTGAAAAAGGGAAAATTTGACTTTTCCGGTTCCTACACTCGGACTTCTCAGGATGACTATGAGACCGGTAATGGTGACGAGTTTGGCAATACTGGCTATGATGCTGCCTCTGGTGTCAGTGTAAACCTAGGCTGGTCGTTTACGGGAAAAAATCGTCTTGGCCTGATCTTTACCCGCTCTGAACTCGACAGCTACGGCAGTCCTGGCTATTTTAGTGCCAACGACCTGGATGATACGACAGACAAGGAAAACTACTCCGTTGACCTGAACTATACCGGTGCAACGAGTACAGATCACTGGCAGTGGATGGTCCGCTGGTTCTTTGGCAAAGATGAAAACTCTTGGCTTGATCCAACCGGCTCTGATCCCACAGGCTGGGATAACGGCATAGCCTCCTCCAATGTAACCGATCAGCAGGGTGCGCAGGCCCAGCTCACTGGCACCTTTGGCCATACCCGGCTCACTGGCGGCATCGACTGGCTGGACTATGAGGTGGAAAACACCTGGACACCTCAGAAAACAACCTATACCAATCCGGCAGTATTTTTCCTTGGCAAGACAACCTTTCCTGACCAGGGCTTGACCCTTGATATTGGTCTACGCTATGACAGCTATGAAGTAGAGGTGGTGGAACCGGCAGGTCGGGATACCGATGAGAGCCATTTTACCCCTAAGCTCGGCCTTTCCTGGATGGTTACGGAGCAGCTCAAACTCCGGGCCCAGTATGCTCAAGCCTTTATGATCCCTTCAGCAGATCAGCTTGCTGCAAATTTTGACAGCTTCGGTTCCAAGGTTGTAGGGAATCCCGATCTTGATCCTGAAACAAGCAGCGCTTATGAAGCAGGCATGGACTACAGCCGCAACAGCTTCAGGGCGGGTTTCACCTATTTTCATACGGATTTTGAAGACAAGATCGTCACGGATTATCTGGCCGACGGGTCCAAAACCTGGAAAAATTTGGGTGATGCTGCGATTTCCGGGATAGAGGGAGAGTTTTCCTATGATTTGGGGATGGCTATGGACTGGGAATGGGAGGTGCGTCCCTACTTCAACATGACCCTGCTCACTGAGTTTGAAGATGAGAGCACGGATGAAAAGCTGCACTACGTCAGCGGCACCACCCTGTCTACCGGCCTGATTGTCAGCAACGGTGACGGCATTGCCTGCCGCCTCAATATTGCCTATGCAGGCGCTCAGGATGTGGAGGACTGGGAATCAGATGCTTACCCGACCCCGGTGGTTGAGCTGGATGCCAGCACAGTAACGAACCTGACCGCTTCTTGGCGTTTTTATGAGGATGATCATTTAGGTGCCTTCACTCTGCGCGGGGAAATCAACAACCTCTTTGACGAAGAGTACGCTTATGTCAAAGGGTATCCAATGCCGGGGCAAAGTTTTTTTGCCAGCCTGCGCTGGAATTACTAAACCTGCTGCCAATTGCCCCGAAGCTCTCTGGCTATTTTGAAATTAAAAGGAGTTAACAGATGAATCAAGCGAAACCAGCACCAACTCTCCGCCATCTACCAACCGACCAATTTGAAGAACGACCAAAAGGCACGATAGTTGACACGCTGATCATCCACTCAATGTATAATCCAGAGGCAAAAGACCATTTTTCCGCCCGATCCTGTAAAGAATGTCTGGACAAGTACGGTGTTTCTTCACATTATATGATAGATTGCAGCGGTACTATATGGCAATTAGTTCCAGAGGAGCAAAAGGCATGGCATGCCGGTGTCAGCAAAATGCCTGATGACGGACGAGAAGGGGTAAATAACTTCAGTATCGGCATTGAGCTGATCGGCACGGAAGAGACCGACTTTAGCAATGCACAGTACACCTCCTTGGCTTTATTGACCAAAGACATTCTGGCACGGCATCCTCTGCAATATATATACGGGCATTGCGATGTTGCACCTGGCCGTAAAACTGATCCTTGGGGGTTTGACTGGTCTCGCTACCAGCAAGAGGTCCTGTCTCTTGCTGTTGACCTTGCTGCACATCTATGTTTTTCACCAACAGCCACAACCCAGACAACAGATGTGAGTTTGTCATAACAGGCCGTTTCCTATCAACCTCTGGCCTTTATCTGCTGTACTGCTTGAAAATTCAAAACCATTTTATTTTTTATGGAAAAATATCTCTGCCCTCATTGACATTATTTGTCTTATATCTTACATTAGTGAACTTTACATTTTTAAGATAAATAAGCAGATGGGACATGCCATCATCAAAAAGGATGTGATTTTTCATGATTGAAGTAGAAGTCAAAGGAGACTTAGAGTACGCAATTCGCCAACTCAAGAAAAAGTTACAGATTGACGGAGTGAAACGCGAACTGAAACGACGTGAGTACTACGAAAAGCCGAGCATTAAAAAACGTCGTAAGTCTGCCGAAGCACTACGCAAACTTCGCAAGTACAACCGAATGAAAAATCGGTATTAGTCTGTAGTTTTCGTCTGTTCAACCCTGTCACGTTGCCTACGTTGCAGGGTTTTTTATATGAACGTACTGATTTTTATACTGTATTGTCTTTTTTCAAGCCGGGAGGGATGAGAATGACATGAAAAATCAAACAACGTCATAAAATTTTTCTTGCCAAGTTATCGTTCTGAAGACCTCACCCTTATCACCACTTGTTCAGCATCTTGATAGCTTTCTCCAATACCTTGTAGTTCATCGCAGGCTGTCAAAAAATACCGTGGAGAGTTATGCCTCTGATCTGCATTTTTTTCTTGCGTTTCTTGGACTGCAAGGAGTGCAAACAGCGGATGCTATAACCCCAGATTTAGCTAGGGATTTTCTGGCAGTATGCTATCAAAAAAATATTAATGCACGTAGTAATGCCCGGCGTCTTTCCGCTCTTCGAGCTTTTTTTGAATACCTTGTTGTGCAACAGATCAGGCCGGATAATCCTGTTGCTGATATTGATTCGCCCAAGATCGTCAGTGGGCTTCCTGGTGTTCTGACCGTTGCCGAAGTAGAACAGATGCTGCGGCTTCCTCAAAAACAGAGTCCGCTTGTCCTGCGTAACTGGGCTATGTTGCACCTGCTCTATGCCACAGGTATTCGAGTCTCGGAGTTAGTTGCCTTGCCTGTTCGTGATTGCAGCCTCACCAGTGGGCATGTGCGGGTTTTAGGAAAAGGCGATAAGGAACGAATGGTTCCTTTTAATGAAAATGCAGGGAATCGGATTGAAAAATATCTCAACACAGCAAGACCAACTCTTCTGCGTCAGCGAACCTCTCCCTATCTTTTTATAACCAGCAGGGGAGGCAAGATGACCCGTCATCGCTTTTGGCAAATTATACAAGAAATAGTTGCGGCAAACGGAGTTGCCAAGCCTGTCAGTCCTAAGACCATGCGTCACTCTTTTGCTACCCATCTTCTTGCTGGCGGTGCTGATTTGCGCTCTGTTCAGATGATGTTGGGGCATGCTGATATTGCAACAACCCAGATTTATACCCACGTGGACAAGGCGAGAGTCAAGGAGTTGCATCGACGTTTTCATCCACGTGGATAAGATAAAGAGCATTTTTGAGAGGTTAAAAACCCTGCTTGCATTTTTTTGCAACCCTATGGTAGTATTTATCTAAGTTCTCCCTTTTGTATGAAAGTGGCCGGCAACTTCTGAGAAGAAGAGATGGGTGTGATTATTAACAGCAGCCGTGGCAGACTGCATTTTTTTTACAGGTGCTTACTTGAAGCAAAAACGACTGGAAAAGATAGCAGGTGTTTTTACGCGCAGTGCCAGCCGTAATTCGGCACTCAATCGTCTGTATGGTTTTTATGAACTCTTTGAAAAGGATGATGAAGTCCTCATTGTTATTACAGCAGATCCAGATTCACTCGCCAGTGCAATGGCCGTGAAACGGCTTCTCAGTTATCGGGTGGGCAGCGTGACGATTGGCTACCCAAACGAGATACGGCGGCTGAATAATATCACAATGGTTGAACGCTTAAAAATTCCCATTGAGCGTCTGCATACCCTACAGGTTAATGATTATTCTAAACGGGTCATGCTGGATTCACAGCCAACCCATCAGCCCTGTTTTGAAAAACTTGCGTTTGATGCTGTTATAGATCATCATCCGGTGACAGAGGGTTGGGATGCACGATTTATTGATATTCGACCTGAATATGGTGCAGTTGCCTCCATGATGGTGGAATATCTTCGGGCCGCAAATATTACCCCTTCTGTTGCCTTGGCCACGGCCCTGTACTATGGTATCAAGGTTGACACCCAAAATTTTGAAAAAAAGAACATGCAGTTGGCTGATGGAATTTCCTTTCGCTACGTGTTTAATATCGCCAACCGCAACCTTGTCCGTAAATTTGATCTCACCGAGTTACGTCGCTCTGAGTTAAAATATTTTAAAATAGCTTTGAACGAGGTAAAGTCAAGCAAGGGCAGGGCGTATGCCCATATAGGCCGAGTAGGTACCCCAGATATTTTGGTTATTATTGCTGATTTTTTAAATCATGTTGACAAGTTTGACTGGGTTCTGGTATCAGGAATAAGCGGTGAAAAGCTCATAGTCATTCTTCGCTGTGATGGCTACCGGAAAAACGCTGGTAACTTTGCCCGCAAAACCTTTGCCGAGTATGGTTCAGCAGGTGGACACAGGGAGGCAGCCCGGGCAGAACTGCCATTGAAAAACCTGCCCTTACGTGAGGGATTAGAATTTACAACCAGCACTCTGATTCGAATCGCCACTCGGCACATGTAGTTGAGGTGGTGGAGTCGCTGGTATATAAAAATATAATAAAAAAATATGCGTTAAAGCTGGGAGTCCTTATGGTAATGCCTTCTACATTGGCCCTGATTTTGGCCGGTGGTCGTGTTGATGAGCTGGGTGTCTTGACCCATTATCGTCCTAAATCTGCTGTTCCTTTTGGCGGATTTGCCCGTGTTATTGATTTTCCTTTGACAAACCTGATGCGTTCGGGCATTGAGCAAATTGCTATTCTTAGTCAATATCGTTCCTACTCTTTGATTAATCATATTGGAACAGGTGCTGCTTGGGATATGATCGGGCGGCATAGAGGTATTTCTATTCTTCCACCGTTTAAGGACTATGAGAATCCGCATTGGTACAGAGGATCAGCAGATGCTGTGCATCAAAATCTTGATTTTGTCCGCTATCATAAGCCCAGTGAGATTTTGATCCTTTCTGGAGATCATATTTATACGATGGATTATCGAGATATGATTCATTTTCATAATGAGCATGACGCTGACCTGACTGCTGCCTTTATCAAGGTAAAAAGAGAAGATGCAGCTGGACGCTTTGGCGTGGCAGAAATTGGTGATGAGTACAGTGAGGGGGGAAGATTACTCTCCTACGAAGAGAAGCCTGCGGACCCCAAGGGAGAATGGGCTTCGCTGACCGTTCTCTGTTTTAAACCAGAAGTGCTGTACAAGATGCTACAAAAAAATCAGGCGGCAACTTCCTATGAATTTGGTCGGGATATTATTCCGATGATGGTTCAGGAAGGAAGAAAGGTGCTTGGATATAAATTTCAAGGGTACTGGGGATATACACGCACGGTTAATGAGTACTGGCAAACCTCCATGGATCTTCTTGGAGACAATCCTCTTATTAATTTAGAACAATGGGGTATACGAACCAACCTTGAGCATCGGGATATTCGGGACTGTCAGCCCTTACAGGTCGGAGCGCAGGGTGTTTTGGATAATTCTCTGGCCTATAATGGCTGTATTGTTGATGGAACTGTAAAAAATTCCATCCTGTTTCCTGGAGTGCGGGTGGAAAAAGGAGCTGTTGTTGAAAATTCTGTCCTCTTCTTTAACACCTTGGTAAAAGAGGGCGGGCAGCTTGCACAGGTGGTCTGTGATGTAAACACCACGTTTGGCCGTAATGCTCAAATTGGTCTTTCCAGCGCTGAAAAAAAAATCAAAGATAAACTCACTGATAGAGTAACAGTTATTGGCTGGAATAATGATGTCCCTGACAAGATGCGTATCGGCTGTGGCTGCTCAGTTGCTCCAGGCATGGAAAGGGAAAAGTGGCCCAAAAAGGGCCTTGAGGATATGGAGGTGTTGCAATGAGAGAGGCAAAGGATGCCTTGGTACTTTTGCTGGCTGGCGGTATTGGCAGCCGTCTCAATATCTTAGTTGGACATCGGGCAAAACCCGCAGTACCTTTTGGTGGCTTATATCGGATCATTGATTTTTCTCTGTCCAATGTGATGAATTCTGGTCTGAACCGGGTTGGCGTGTTGACCCAGTATAAGCCCTTATCCCTGATGCGCCATATCCAAAACGGTGAAGCTTGGGATTTCACAGGAAGAACACGTGGAGTAAAAATTTTGCCCCCTCGCACCGGTGAAAAAGATTCGGATTGGTACAAGGGAACAGCAGACGCTATTCGTCAAAACATTGATTTTATAAGAAATAATCATTCAGAGCAAGTTGTTATTCTGTCAGGTGATCATATTTATAAGATGGATTTTGATGATATGATCTCATACCATTGTAAAAAAAATGCCGGTGTCACTATTGGTATGATGGTGGTGCCAAAAAGTGAGATCCATCAGTTTGGTGCTGGTATTGTTGATGATGAACACCGCATTGTTGATTGGGAGGAAAAACCCAAAGAACCGCGAACCAACCTTGCCTCAATGGGTATTTATGTTTTTGATACCGAATACCTGCTCAAGGCACTTTCCTATGATCGGGAAGAGGTGGATTTTGGCATGCATATTATTCCCCGAGCTATTGAGGAAAAGCAGGTCTATGCCTATCCTTTTTATGGCTACTGGCGAGATGTTGGCACAATTCAGTCCTATTGGGATGCAAATATGGATATTCTCCGTGCTGACTCTGGTATCTCACCAGAAGAGTGGGGGATACGGCCTAATACAGAGGCCGATGGTCGACCTATGGACAGGGCTCCAGCCCGTTTTATGCAGGGATGTACAGTGCAGTCCTCTATGATTTCAGCTGGAAGTGTGATTAAAGGAACAGTGGTCAATTCGGTCTTGTCTCCAGGGGTGATTGTTGAACAAGGAGCTGTTGTCCGTGACTCTGTTATCTTAGAAGATGCAATCATTGAAGCTGGTGCTGAGGTGGACTTAACAGTCTGCGATAAAGGAGTACGTATTGGAAAAGGGGCCGTTGTTGGATATGGCGATGAGGAAAAAAAGAAGATTTGCAATCAAGAACATCCGACCCATCTATACAGCGGAATTACCTTAATAGGCAAAAAGACTGTTGTTCCAGCAGAAACCAGAGTAGGCAGAAACTGTATTATACGTCCTGGTCTTGGTACCAGGGGACCAAAGGGACAGGATAACAGGGTGTTTCCTGTTGAGCTGAAACATGGTGAAACTTTTTAAGCGTATCGTATAAAAATCCATTGCTTTTAAGGTGCATTTAGGTAAAGATAGGCATCTCTCCTTTGCGCCCGTAGCTCAGTAGGATAGAGCGCCAGATTCCTAATCTGGGTGTCGCAGGTTCGAATCCTGCCGGGCGCACCACCGTATTATCATACAAAACGGCAAGTTCAAGCATTAATTCCCTCCCACACTGTAAAAAAGAGCTTGTCTTTGACAAATCTTCTCAAAATCTCCTAAAAAATTTTCAGAGTATCATCTTATTTACAAAACGGTATTTTTCACCTTGTTGTCCTGTGCTTTTTTATGATATAAGTAGATGAGGAATGTACCCTTTTAAAATGACTTGTATATGAAAATACCTCTTTCATGTTTTGTTGTTTTGACCCAAGGGCTTAATTTGAATACAGATACTTATGCTGACTATCATGAAACGACAAATAAGGTTTCCTCTTAAAAATGTGTTCTCTGACTCCCGTTAGGCAACTCTAGGGAGGAGATAGTTTTATTTTTTTAAGTATTTTCGGTCAGGTCATGAAAAGAGACAGGCCTCATATAAAAGCGGCAAAGGTAGAACGCATAAGCATGAGAGAGGAGACCAATATGTTTTCACGCAGAGATTTTTTACGAATATCAGCGATGGCCTCAGCAGCAGCACTTGTCAACTGGCAGATCCCTGTATTTGCCCAAGATCAAGGTGCTGGTGAGGGAGAGTATGATGTTATCGTCATTGGCGCCGGGCTGGGAGGATTATCATGTGCCGCTCTTTTTGCCATGAATGGTCGTAGGCCACTTGTCATTGATAAACGAGATGTAGCTGGAGGATATGCCAGTTCATTTCAACGAGGTGACTTTGTATGCGAGACCTCGTTACATGCCGTAACCGGCAATCCTCTGAATCATGCGTTGTTACAGCAACTTGGTGTATGGGATAAGTTGAGCTTTGCTCCCCATTCATCCAGTTGGACTTCAATATTTCCAGATTTTTCAGCAAGTTTACCCCAACCTCCCTTTCAACTTCTTCAGCCTTTTTTACAACCGCCAATTGATATAGCAGGTTTGTCAAGCCAACTAGATGGCTATTTGAATCTGGTCTTTTTTAACCAAGATTCGAGTGTTGGTCCGGCTGGTATCTACAGCACACTTGTTGATATCTTTCCTGATGAGCAGGAAGGACTTTCAGGGTATATGCAATGTTGGAGGGAATTGCTTACCGATATCATCAAATTTTATAGTGCAGAGCATGGCATGCCAAGTGATATTACTCTATTTCCAGTTGAGTATCCTACATGGGCTGCCCTGTTGTGGAAAAATAAAAAGATCAAGGCACAGACGCTTGACGATCTTTTTAAAGAGTACAAAATAAAAAATCCTCAGCTCAAGGCTATTTTAGGGCAAACATGTGGGTATTACGGTCTTCCTTCTGCAGAACTTCCGGCTTGGTTTTATTTAATGAATACAGGGCTGTACCATGCCTTTGGTGCTTTTTACCTCCAGGGTAATCCCGAGAACAGTCCAGCAGATGTAGATCTTCAGGGAACTTCGCAAGATCTCAGTAATCTGTTAGTTTCAAGTATTACAGATCCACCCACTCCACCTGAATCAGATTATCCATTTCTTGGTGGCACGGTACTTTTGGACACTGAAGTAACTGAGATTATTGTTGAAGACGGAAAGGCTGTTGGTGTTAAGGTAATAGATCCGGTGGAAGGATCTGTTGCATATCGTGCAAATGCAGTGATTAGTAATGCATCTGTTCCTGATACCTTTGACAAATTGCTGCCTGCATCAGCAGTACCAGCAACGTTTACCAAAAACATATCTCGTTATCAGCCGAGTTTAAGTCATTTTAATGTGTGGCTTGGTTTGGATATGAGTCAGGATAAGAATGACGGCTTTATAGAAGCCTATGAGAAGCTTGGCACAAGTACGGCTTTTTATGCGAATGATGATGACAAAAAACTATTTCATGCAAGTCAGAAATGTGATCCCGAAGGAACCATGATTGCTGTTGTGGCGTATGATAAGTTAGCTTATTCTATCTCACATTCACCAGAGGGTTATGCCTCACTTACTCTTACCATGCTTTGCGGCTATGAACCATGGGAGCAATTTGAGGAGGTATATAAAAGTTACTATCAGATCAGTAACGAGCAGGTGAGTGAGCCAGTGACAATTGATGACTATTATGCCAAGAAAGACGATGTTACCGACACAATGATCAGGATAATCGAAGAAAAGGCATTACCTGGACTTTCAGATAGAGTTGTTATGAAAGACTCCTCCACTCCATTAACCAATGTTCGATATACCTGCAATCCTGGAGGAGCAATATACGGATATGAACAGGCTTTGGATAATTCAGGGTTGAACAGGGTTGGAAACAGAACACCTATTCCTGGTCTCTATCTTTCAAGCGCTTGGACAAATCCAGGCGGTGGGTTTGAGATGGTAATGATTTCAGGAAAAGAAACTGTTAAATGTATCATTGAGGACTGGAATAATACTTAATACTTCTTAGTCGACCTGATCTACAGGCTACAATGTAAAAACAAAAAAGGCAGTGTTCATCTTTCCAAATGAGCATTGCCTTTTTTTATTCAGGGTAATCACGAACAAGTACTGCCATGTTACCCGCTCCCTACATAAGTTATACGTTCTTCTGGCTTACCTGCTCCTTCGATATATTTTCCTGAAAAAATTCTCGAACGCCCTTAAAGGTTTTTCTGTGCAGAGGAGAGGGGCCAAATGCAGTAAGAGCAGTCCGATGTGCTTTAGTCGGATATCCCTTATGCTGCTGAAAATTATACTGTGGGTACTGAAGGCCGTATTCTACCATCAAACGGTCACGGGTGACCTTGGCAACGATAGAGGCTGCTGCTATTGAGGCACTTTTTGATTCGCCCTTGGTCAGTGTCTTTTGCAGAAGCTCCATTGGCACCTGAAAGGTACCGTCAACCAACAGGAAGTCAGGAGAGAGGCCGCTCTTTTTCGTGCAGTCTTGCACAGCTCGCTGCATGGCAAGCAACGATGCCTGAAGGATATTGATGCGGTCAATTTCTGCTGGGTCGGCAATTCCAACTCCGAGAGCCGCCTCGGAATTATGGAGTTTTTCAAACAGAATATCTCGCTGGCGAGCTGTAATTTTTTTGGAATCTTGATACAGGTGGGTGGCACAGTGTGATGAAAATATGACGCATCCAGCGACCACAGGGCCTGCTAAGGGACCACGTCCGGCTTCATCAACTCCGGCAATATGCAAAAACCCTTGCTCTTTAAGACTTCGCTCGTATGCAAAGGTGTCGATAAAAGAGGCAGGAGAAAAGGCGGAAGAGGGGGAAGTATTTTTCATGATATATACAAACTATATACAACCGCACCTCTCCATAATTTAAGTCTAGTCTTTGCGTATCGTTATAGCCTTTGTTACACTCTGCCCCGTTCACGAATACGAGCGGCTTTACCCCGACGATCACGCAGGTAGTAGAGACGAGAACGACGTACCCGTCCTTCGGAAACGACTTCAACAGTCTCAAGACGGGGTGAATGCAGGGCAAAGGTCTTTTCAACACCAACGCCACCATGAGAGATCTTACGCACAGTAAATGTGGCATCCATCATACCACGTTTTCTCTTCAGGACAACACCCTGAAATACCTGAATACGCTCTTTGTTTCCTTCAACAATACGTATATGTACTTTTACAGTATCTCCTGGACGGAAATTCGGCAAATCAAAGCGCATCTGCTCTTGGTCGATTTTATCAATAATATTCATAGCTTTTTGTTTTTTTTGCGGATATTATTCTTGCAACATCCAATGGGCCTCCGTACCACCCCAGATTATATCTATCTACTAACGAATTTTTCTATGCAATTCTGAATGACTGCTCAATCTTTTCAGTCTTCTCGATGACCGCAGAGCCGATCTAAACAAATCGAAGCTGCTGAACGTACCGAGAGATGATTATACGTTCCTGCTCCCATAGATCCCATAATTGGTGGCAAGGCTACATCAGCCAGCTCTATGACTTGAGGTGCCAGTCCCCAAGCGGTTCCAAGGAGAAGCAGGATCGGTTGTCCCTGTTGTAACTCGTTCTGTAATGCAGCATAGCTCATTTTTTTACACAGCCGACTGGCACTTGTGGCAACGACCAAAGGCGGTTGCCTGTCCTGTTCGCTCATGTCCGCAAGAACTTGCTCAATGCTTGTACGAATTTGAATAATGGACAGGGCATCTGCCCGATCAGGATTAACTGTTCCACCATATCCTTTTGTCCAATGGTCAGCAATGCTGGCTGTCAGCTCCTGTTGCTGCTCGTATGGAGTGACAACCCAATAGGTTCTTACTCCAAAGGTTCTGCCTGCCCGGGCAATATCATGTATATCCAGGTTCGTAACCGCAGAGCCAACGATTTCCTGTTTTTTGTTCACAACAGGATAATGGATCAGAGCGATATCAAGACGAAAACTCATATCCACTCTTTTTTCACTCTTTTATTTATCCTGTGATTGATACTGTTGTTGCCCACTGCTGGCTACAGCGGTTGCGGTGACAGCCTGCTGTACCTGCTCAAAAAGTCCTGCTCGTCGGAGTTGTTTCCTTTCTGCCTTTGAAAAGGTCACCTTGCCTAACAGCTCTGGTCGACATTCAAGGGTTTTACGCACAGAATCAAGAAATCGATGTTCTTCAATCCGAGCATGATCACCCTGTAACAGCACGTCCGGGACAGCACGTCCTTCAAATTCACGGGGCCGGGTATACTGCCCATGCTTTAGAAGGCCACGGCTAAAGGTATCTTTTTTAGCAGAATCCGGGCAACCCAGTACACCGGGCAGTAGACGTGTAACAGAGTCAATCACCACCATAGCGGCCAATTCACCACCGGTAAGGATGTAATCACCTATAGACAGCTCTTCATCAACGTAGAGACTGTAAAAACGCTCATCTATCCCTTCATACCGACCGCAGACTAAAACCAATTTTTCAAGGCCAGCGAGCCGTTCAGCAGTCTGTTGCTTATAGACCGTACCACGGGGAGAAAGCAACACCACTGTCCCCTGTTTATCCGCCTGAACATCGTGCAGACAGGCTGCCAAGGGTTCAGGTTTCATCACCATGCCTTCGCCACCACCAAAGGGACGATCATCGGTCATGGCATGTTTATCTGTTGCCCAATCCCGTATATTATGAAGATTCACCCTGATGTGGTCAGCCTGTATGGCCCGTTTCAGGATGCCTTCCTGCAAGGGCGTACTGAACAGATCAGGAAAAATTGTCAGAACTTCAAAACGCATGAGGTGACTCAGTCATCGGGCTATCAGCCTATCAAATTATCAACTCTTGATTCAATGATTGATCTCAAGCAGGCCCGGTGGCAGAGAAACCGTTACCGTATCTTTATCAACAGTTTGAAGAAATTCAGGGACCAACGGTATCAGGTACTCCTCTCCATTGCTCTTTACGCAGAGCAGATCCTGCAATCCATTTGCAAGAAAGCTCTGAATACGTCCAACAGTTTGCCCGTCTTGGGTTTGCAAGAGCTTGCCTTCCAGATCTCTCAGGTAAAGTTCATCAGGTTTTGGTGCTGGCAACGCATCTTCATGAACATACACCTTTGAATGAACCAGTTTTTCCGCTGCATTGCGATCTGTACACCCTGTGAGCTGCAGCAGTACAGCATTTTTTTGCACCCTTGCCCGTTCGACCCGATAGGGAACAGGAGAGGCGCAGCCCTCTGCATCAAGCAAAATTTCAGGATATGCAAGCATTGTCTGCGGTGAACCAGAAAAGGGATGGACCTTAATCTCGCCCTTAATGGAATGCGCTTTTGTCACCTTTCCTACTAGGACAAGCTCTGTAACAAGCTCTGGAACAAATTTTGTCTTACTGGCATCAGACATAGGTATCAAACATAGTTACTCAACAACTACCTCAACAACTACTTAACAACTACTCGACAATCTCAAGCCGAGAGCGTTTTGCATCCTTGGCCGCCATTGCGGCAAGAACAGTTCGCATTGCCCGGGCTGTACGGCCTTGCTTTCCAATCACCTTCCCAAGGTCATCCTTAGCAACGCGAAGTTCAACAGTAACAGTACCGTCCTCTTCGTGCTGCTCGGTCAGAACCTCTGTTGGTTCATCGACAAGCCGGGCTGCAATAAAAGAGATAAGCTCTTTCATTTTGGCAACTCCTTGTTATGCCGCTTCAACAACAGGAGCTTCGTACTTATCAATCAAGGTCTTGACTGTTCCACTCGGTATTGCTCCTTTGCCCATCCATTCCTGGAGCTTGTCCGTATCCAGCTTGACAACAGCAGGATCCTGCATAGGGTCATACGTTCCAACAATATCAAGGAACTTACCATCACGCGGTGCCTGTGAATCGGCAACGATTATGCGGTAAAACGGTTGTTTCTTACGTCCCTTTCTGGTTAAACGAATTCGTACTGGCATTGTTCTGATCTCTCCTGTATCATGTTGTGTCATGTTATGTTATCCCTGCCTCGCAGGAGGGATGTTGTTATACATAGTATAAATAGTACAAAATATTTTTTGGCACATCAGCGGCGCAGACCTTTTGGTCTTTTTCGTCGTTTGCCACCCTTGGTGACAACACCCTTGCCCTGCATCTTTTTCATCATCTTCAGCATCATGGTATAGCTCTTCAGCACCCGGTTGACCTGTTGCAGCGAGGTACCTGATCCCTTGGCAATACGCTGCCTGCGGCTGGCATTGATGATCTTGTAATTTGCCCGTTCCTTTTTGGTCATGGACAGAATAATGGCCTCGGTCTTTACCATCTCTTTTTCATCCGGGGCTGGCGCATTTTGTAACTGCTTGAGCTTGTTGATACCAGGAACCATGCCCATGAGTTCTTCAATACTCCCCATTTTCTTCATATTCTGGAGCTGGTCCAGAAAATCCTGAAGGGTAAAGGCATTTTTTTGAATTTTTTTGGCAAGCTTCTTTGCCTCTTTTTCATCAACAACCTGTTCAGCCTTTTCAATGAGTGATAAGACATCGCCCATTCCCAGAATACGGGAGGCTGTACGGTCAGGATGAAAAATTTCAAGGGCATTAAGAGCTTCGCCTACACCGACAAACTTAATGGGTTTTCCGGTGATCTTTTTAACAGAAAGGGCAGCACCGCCCCGGGCGTCACCTTCCATCTTGGTCAGGATAACACCGGTGATCTCAAGATCGGTATTAAATTTATCCGCAACTGTAACAGCATCTTGTCCTGTCATGGCGTCTGCCACAAACAGAACTTCAGAGAGAGCGACTGCCGCAGAGATCTCTTGCAACTCACCCATCAACTGTTCATCAACGTGGAGGCGACCCGCAGTATCAATGATGACCGTGTCATGACCGTCTTTTTTGGCTTGAGCAACGGCTTGACGGGCAATATCGACCGGACGTTGGTCAGCAGAAGAGTCAAAGACCGGAACGTCAAGCTGCTCACCAAGTACATGCAACTGCTCAATAGCTGCGGGACGATACACATCCGCTGGTACCAGAAAGGGCTTTCGACCTTTTTCTTTCAGTTGCCGGGCAATCTTAGCTGAGGTTGTTGTCTTTCCTGAACCCTGTAAGCCAGCCATCATCATGACAACGGGCTGGGGTCCGTCAAGGCGTAAAGGCTCGGCCTTGCTTCCCAGTAAGGTCACCAGTTCTTCGTGTACAACCTTGATGACCTGTTGCCCCGGTGCCAGACTGGACAGCACCTCTTTGCCAACGGCTTTTTCGGTCACTGAAGCGATAAACTCCTTAACAACCTGGAGATTAACATCGGCTTCTAACAGAGCCTTGCGCACTTCACGCATGGCCTCTTCAATGTTTTCTTCTGTTAGTCTGCCGTGTCCGCGCAGTTTTTTAAATACGCCTTCAAGGCGATCTGTTAAATTTTCAAACATGATCCACTGAAATTAGAGTAATCGCTTCCTGACTTCCTGACACACATTTCTTTATCAACGTATATCTGCATTATGCTCATATTTCTTTGCAATGCAAAGATACCACGAACAAAGCAGAATTATTTACCCCATACACACAATTATGTCAAGCAGGAAGCCAAAAAAGCCAAAACAATCAGAGAGAGGGTCACAAAGTCACAAAGGCTTAGGCCTATGGTTTATGGCGTATGTCTTAATGTCTTAATGCCTTAATGCATTAATGCCTTATGCCGCAATAATTTCAGCGGCCTTTTCCAGCAATTCAGGAGTATCTGCCTGAATACAGGTCACAGGGCTTTTACGGGGAAGAATCTTGCGCAGCATACCGGTAAGAACTTTTTTGGGACCAAGTTCAACAAAGACCTCTACCCCATCGTCAATCATGCGCTGCATAGACTCATACCAGCGGACCCGTGAGATAATCTGCCGACTCATGATCTCCCGAATGGTTGTTGGCTGATTTTCCAGTGAGGCGGTTACATTAAACAGAACTGGTATCTGCGGGGAGTGAAACTGGATAGCTGCCATACATGCAGAAAAATCTTCCACTGCACCGGCAACAAGAGGACTGTGGTTGGCCACAGAGACCTTCAGAGGGACGACTTTTTGGGCTCCGTTTTCTTTACAGACCTGACTGAAACCATCCAGCCCTTCCTGATCCCCGGAAATAATGATCTGCTGCTCTGCATTATGATTGGCCACCACCACGACTCCAGGGCCGCTGTAGGTTGTGAGCAGGCTGTCGATCTCTTCAACAGTCAAACCAAGCACTGCCAGCATACCACCTGGATTGGCTGCACCTTCACGCTCCATAAATTCGCCACGTTTGGTCACCAGGGTCATAGTGTCTTTGGCAGATAACACGCCAGCCGCTTGCAGGGCAGAATACTCTCCAAGAGAGTGTCCACCAGCATAGGCAGGAACGAGATCAGGCAGGGCTTTGTTGAGTTGCTGCCAGCACATCAGGTTGATGGCTGTTAAAGCGGGCTGTAAATGTAAGACCCTGGTCAGATCCTTGATTGGCCCTTCACAACAGAGCTTCTTTAAAGAAAACCCTGAAACTTCTTCTGCCATTGCCATTAATTCGGCTGCTTCTTGATCTGCTTCAATCAGTGCTTGACCCATGCCAATGTATTGTGATCCCTGACCGGGAAAAAGTAATGCTGTTTTTTTCATGAATTGTTTCTATCTGGTGTTACGTGGTTGAATGAACTGTTTTTGGGTTGTTGGGATGTCGGCAATTCATAGCTTGCCGTCTATGGCCGATTATACTTGTAATGTCTTTTTCTGCAAAAGGATATTTTTTCTTGGAAAGAGCGGAAAAGGCACTGGCTCTGCTTGATTTAACTGTTAACTCATTTTAACATCAGAACATTTAACCCATTGAATTGTGCTGCCCTGATATCCTCTTGACAAAAGCAGTGCCTCCCTCTACTCTTGCCAATCAAAACGTTTTTAATTCCTAGGAAATCATGTGGGAGGGAGAGAACGACATGAAACCATTTGCAAAGTGGACTGTACCGATATACGGCGCATATATTATCCAGCGGCTTGTCTCTGCAAGGTCGTAACGGATTGCAGAAGTAGTCAATGTATGAGGTGCGCAGGCTATGACGATTAAAGAACTGCTAAAGAAGATACGTGAAGCCAAGGCAAGCAGGGCTAAGGCACTTGAAACTGTTGAGTTTGACTTTAGCGGAGATGAGGAATTATTCCCTCCTTGTTCTCGGACGGCTGAAGTGTTGAAACAGATAGAAGAGGCCAAGGTAAGTGGGGCAACTGAGCTTGACTTGAGCAGCAATAATGGATTATTCATTCCTTCTTGGACATCTGCAAACCCAACAATCAGCACTAAACTCAGCAGTCTGCCGCCAGAGCTGTTCCAGCTTACCAGTCTGAAGGAGCTTAACCTCAGTGGCAACGAGTTGAGCAACCTGCCGCCGGAAATCAGCCAGCTCACGAAGCTGACGTGGCTTCACCTCGGCTACAATCAGCTCACCAGCCTGCCGCCGGAAATCGGCCAGCTCACCAGCCTGACGAAGCTTGACCTCAGCGGCAACCAGCTCACCACCCTGCCGCCAGAAATCGGTCAGCTAACAAATCTACAAATACTCGTTCTCTTCAATAATAAACTCAGCAGCCTGCCACCGGAAATCGGCCAGCTCACCAACCTGACGAAGCTTTGGCTCCACGACAACCCTCTCATCTCCCCGCCGCCTGAAATCGCCGAGCAAGGGATTAAGTCGATACGGAAGTATTTTGCCGCCCTGGAAAAAGGCAGACAACCTCTCAACGAGGTCAAGGTGCTTCTGATCGGTGACGGGGCCGCAGGCAAGACCTCGCTTGTCAGGCAGCTCCTCGGCCAGCCTTTTGACGAGCACGAGGACACCACCCACGGCATCAGCATCCAGGGCTGGGACCCGGAATGTGCGGGCAAGCAGATCAGGGCCAATGTCTGGGACTTTGGCGGTCAGGAGATCCAGCACGCCACCCATCAGTTCTTCCTGTCCAAGCGGAGCCTCTATGTGCTGGTGCTTGACAGCCGCAAGGATGAGCGCACGGAATACTGGCTGCGGCATGTCGAAGCCTTCGGCGGCAGCTCGCCCGTGCTGATCGTACTCAACAAGATAGACAACAACGCCTCCTTTGATGTCAATCGGCCTTTCCTGCTGGAAAAGTATCCAGGCATTCGTGATTTCTTCCGTATCTCCTGCAAGACTGGCAAGGGCGTTTCTGCGTTCAAAACAGCCCTACAGGAAGAGCTGGCTGCGGTGGAGATGATCGGTACGGTCTGGCCGGGAACGTGGTTTGCGGTCAAGCGCAGGCTGGAGCAGATGCAGCAGCCCTACATCAGCGTGGAGGAATACAGGGGCTATTGTGCCGAGGCAGGCATCATTGGCAAGGAGAGCCGGGAGATCCTGGCGGACTTTCTCCATGATCTGGGCGTGGCTGTGCATTTCCGGGAGCTTGACCTAAAGAGCATGCATGTGCTTGATCCGGTCTGGGTCACTGAGGCGGTCTATAAGATTATCACGGCGGAAGAGATGGCGGACAGTAAAGGCATTCTGCACCTTAATGCCCTGGAGGAGATTCTCAAGGAGCAACCTGTCCCGCTGACTGAACGTACCCTGTCCTGGATCGGACGACCGGCCAGAAAACGCTATTGCTGCCCGCAGGAGACGCACCCTTTCATCATGCGCCTGATGCAGAAGTTCGAGCTGTGCTACCCGGTGGGCAAGGAGGCAGTGCTCATTCCCCAGCTTCTGCCAGTGCCGGAACCGGAGCTTGCCTTTACCAAGGACGGCTCACTGCGCTTCGCCCTCCATTATCCTGACTTCCTGCCGCCCTCGGTCTTTCCCCGCTTCATGGTCAAGGTGCATAGGGATATTCATAAGGACACCCGCTGGCGCACCGGCGTACTGCTGGCGGACAAGCGGAGCGGGGCACAGGCTGTGGTCAAGGCGGATGTGGAGGCACGACGGATCAATATCTGGGTGCATGGCGAGACCCCAAGGGAGTATCTGCACTATCTCCGCTACCTGCTCACCGACATCAACTCCAGCTTTGAGAAGCTCACGGTCAGCGAGCGGGTTCCCATGCCGGATGACCCGCAGCGTACTGCCGACTACGAGACCCTGCTGAACTATGCCAAGGAGAACATCCCCTATTATATACCAGAGGGAACCAGCAAGAAATACAGCGTGCATGAGCTGCTCGGTCTGGTACAGCCCAAGGATAAGGAGGAGCTGGCACGAGTGGCGGAGAAGGCCAGTCCGCAGGATACGACAACATGGGTGGAAATGCTCACCGAGCTTGTTGAACCGGAATGGACTGTCCCTATGGTCGGCATCAAGCTCAACCTCAAGGGCTTTTTTGAAAAGCTGCTGGAACGGCAGAGGCAAAAGCGCAGGCAGAACAAATAAAACTCACCAGTGAGTTTGGAGAGAACTTACTCCTGAGTTTGTCAGGAACTCACCAGTGAGTTTGCCAAGAACTTACTGGTAAGTTTGGTCGGAACTTACTCCTGAGTTTCCCCGAAACTCACTGGTGACTTCATGAAGAAAGAACCAAGTTCTTATTTCGTGCATTACCGTCTGTTTTCTGGAATAATATAAAGATACCAGCTTACGATGCCACTTTCAGACTGCTGCCGTCGATCGCAGTCTCCACAACGAACAATACACAAGGTAACTCAGCATGGAACTTTCTATCAGTGACGAAAAAACCAAAGAGCTGCTCACCGAAGTAATGATAGAGCTACTCAAAAGCAAGCGAGACCTCATTTATGACATTCTGCTGGAAGCACTGGAGGAGGTCGGTATGGCAAATGCCATTGCCGAAGGTAGAACCAACGATTTTGTTTCAGAAGACGAAGTTTTATCCATCCTTGACAGGGCAACGGAATGAATGTCAGATTTGAAGCGAGATTCTCCAAAGACCTGCTGCGCATAAAGAACGGCAAACTGTTAAAGAGAATTAAGGAACTTATCTTTTTCTGCAAAGAGGCTGAAAACTTATCTGCTGTCAGGCAAGTGAAAAAGCTCAAAGGATACGACACATTCTTTCGTGTCCGCATAGGCGATTACAGGATAGGACTGGAATTCGTTGATAATGAGCTTATCTTTGTCCGCTGCCTGCATCGGAAAGAAATCTACAGGTATTTCCCGCGATAATTCACCGGAAGATCTGATTAATAAAACTTCATCATGACCACCAAGAAGACCTCGACCCAACCCGCTGCCCCCAAGATAACCCCCATGCTCCGCCAGTACCTGGAAATCAAGGAGCAGCATCCCGGCACCATTTTGTTTTACCGGATGGGCGACTTTTATGAGATGTTCTTTGAGGATGCCGAGACCGCCTCGCGGGTACTGGGCATCACCCTGACCTCCCGTAATAAGGGCGATAAAAACCAGGTACCCATGTGCGGGGTACCCTATCATGCAGTGTCTGGCTATCTGAGTAAAATGGTCAAGGCTGGCTATCGGGTGGCGATCTGCGAGCAGGCTGAAGATCCCAAGCAGGCCAAGGGCATTGTCAAACGGGAAGTGGTCCGGGTGGTGAGTCCGGGCGTGACCACGGATGAGCAGCTTTTGGACGAGAAGAGCAACACCTTTGTCTGCGCCCTGACAGCGGCTTGGAAACGAAAAAAAATCCTCAAGATCGGCCTGAGCTTTCTTGATGTCTCCACTGGTAATTTTCTGATCAGCGAGATCCCACTGCTCGATGAAAACCTTGACCCGGTGCTTGATGAAATTACCCGGATGCAACCGGCAGAGCTGCTCCTGGCTGATGAGGAAACAGAAGCGTTACTCTCACTCACTGAGACCTTGACCACCCTGCTGCCTGGCCTCTGTCTCACCGAACGACAGGCATGGTTTTTTGACTATGAAACAGCTTTCACCACCCTGAACGAGCATTTTAACACCACCTCCCTGGCAGGCTTTGGTTGTCAGGACATGGACGCGGGCATCTGCGCCAGTGGTGCCTTGCTCACCTATATCCAGGAAACCCAGAAGACTGAGCTCTCCTATATCCGCCAACTCAGTCAACTCACCCGGTCCGGTTTTCTGATCATTGATGAATCCTCGCGCCGCAACCTGGAACTGACTGAGACCATTATCGGCGGCAAGCGCAAGGGCTCTTTGCTCTCGGTCCTTGATCTGACCTCTACCCCTATGGGTGCCCGTCTGCTGCGGCAACGCCTGCTCTTTCCACTCCAGGATCAGGAAAAAATCGAACAGCGGCTCACTGCCGTGAATATCCTGCTCAAAGATACCCTGCTGCGCCGGGAGCTTCAGGTACTGCTTGCCGGTATCTATGATATTGAACGCCTCTGTAGTCGCCTCATTCTGGGACAGGGCAATGCACGGGACATGGCCGCACTCAAGCATTCTTTGGGCCAGCTTCCTGAGCTGAAGAAACTGCTCATGAATACCCCTGGCAGTCTCCTGCAAGAGATCGGCATGGAGCTTGATCCCCTGTTTGACCTGCACGAGTTGATCTATAAGGCCATCCGTGATGATGCACCGATCACTCTGCGGGAGGGCCGCCTGATCCGGGAGGGCTTTCATGAAGAACTGGACGAGCTGATTCATCTCCTGCGAGACGGAAAACAGCTCATCCTCAATCTGGAGGCCAAGGAACGGGAACGCACCGGCATTGCCAAGCTCAAGGTAGGGTTTAACAAGGTGTTTGGCTACTTCTTTGAGGTCAGCCGGGCCCATAAAGGAGAGCTGCCAGAGGACTTTATCCGCAAGCAGACCCTGGTCAATGCAGAACGTTTTATTACCCCGGAACTGAAAGAGCTGGAAAATAAGATCTCCACGGCTCAGGAAAAGCGGCTTACTCTGGAATACAGCCTGTTCCTTGAAATCCGGGAAAAGATTGCCTCGCAAAGCGAACGTCTGCTGGCAGCGGCCCTCTGTATTGCCCGTACTGACTTTTTGGTCAGCCTGGCCAGAGCAGCAGACCGTTACCAGTACACCAAGCCAGTTATCACAGAGCAACGTCATGTGAACATCGTTGAAGGCCGCCATCCTGTGATTGAGCGTTCCCTTGATCCGGGCAGCTTTGTGCCTAATAATGTCACCCTGGATCAGGAGGAGAACGAGCTGCTCATCATCACTGGCCCCAATATGGCTGGCAAGTCCACGGTCCTGCGCCAGACCGCCCTGATTGTACTTATGGCCCATATTGGTAGCTTTGTACCAGCAGACCGGGCAGAAATCGGCATTGTGGATCGCATCTTTACCCGGGTCGGGGCAATGGATGACCTGCGCCGGGGCCAGTCCACCTTTATGGTGGAGATGAATGAGACCGCTAATATTCTCAACAACGCCACTGAGCATAGCCTCGTAATCCTGGATGAAATCGGACGCGGCACTTCCACTTATGACGGCCTGGCCATTGCCTGGGCCGTGGCTGAAGAGCTGGCTGATAAAAACGGGTGCGGAGTCAAGACCATGTTCGCCACCCATTACCACGAGCTGACTGATCTGGCCACTACCCACGAGCGGATTCAGAACTACTCCATTGCGGTGCGGGAGCAGGACAACCGTATCCATTTTCTCCACAAGCTGGTTCAAGGAGCTGCCAGCCGCAGCTATGGTATTCAAGTAGCGGCCCTTGCTGGCGTACCAGCTCAGGTGGTTGAGCGGGCGCAGGAGATTCTCACCAATATTGAACAGGGCGAGTTTACCGCAACCGGGGAACCAAGCATTGCCATCTCTCCAAAGAAACGGCCAGAACAGCAAGAACAGCAGTCCTGCCAGATGAGCCTTTTTTCAGCCAAGGAAGATCCCTTGCGGACTCGGTTAAAGGAGGTTGATCCTGATGAACTTACTCCTCGGCAGGCTCAGGAGTTGTTGTATGAGTTGGTTGGGGTGCTGGAGGGAGACTAAAACCGAGTTGTAGCCTTTAATCCTCATATTGGTCAATTAAATGCCCATACAATCATCGTTCACTGATAAAGTAAGACAATCTAAGATAAAACATCCAACACAGAGAGGCTTCTCGGAGCAAAAATGGCGAGAAGATTATCAGAATTTTGGAGAGCAAAGTGTAAGTGATGAAACTATATACTTTTCTGGATTGTGGTTTGACAAAAAACTAAATGGGATTCGCCAGAAACTCAATGACCTTAAAAATATTCCTTTTGAGAAAGAAATCCTGATTCGTTTATATGTCGGCTTAATTAATCGAGAATACAATGTATCTATAGAACATATAGACAAAAATAAAAAATCTAAAACAAGTATAAATCTAGCTGGCGAACTAATTGAGAAAAAAATACCTATTGGTCCAGGTGGGTATGAAATAAATCCTGTGTCTGTAATTGAAACAATAGTAAGTGCTATCAGATACCCTTTGGCTGATTTGTTTAATGGCCACATTCTTGACAACTCAATTCAATTATCTGATTTAGAAATTATTGAAATATTAAGATACAAAGCTAATTTGGCTAGTCTTTATGACATGTATTCTGAGTTCTGGAGTGATTGCCTATGGAATGAGTGGTACGTAGATGAAAAAGATACATATGACAATATTAGGCCACCTGCTACTAGTGAATATCTTTCTCAAGTATTAAGCCGACACAGAATTGGCACGTTATTAATGGAAATGACGTTTCGCAGTATGGATATTTGGAAAAAACTGCCACCACTTCTAAAAAGTAAAGAAATAGACAGATTGATAATAACTAATATTACCAGAAAGAAAGGGAAGAAAATACTAAAGGTCGGAAGGAATAAGGATACTAAATACCCAGATCATGCCTTTGTTGCTGGATTGTATGCTGAGGAAATATATTGGAACGAGATATTAATTGAGCCTTTACCAAAACTGAATGGAATAAATATCAGGGAACTAATCAGCATTCATAGAGTTTTGCAATCATTAGGTAAAATTATCGCAAGCAATAGCCCCAAGGATACGAGTGTTAAAAAAAGCAATAAGCTTTTACAATACTCACCGTTGTTTTCGAAACTTGATCTCATCGCCGCACTAAAAAAAACAACTGGGTTATCAATTCAAAAAATCAATAATGCAATAAACACGTTAACATTTAGCGGCTCTGTCAGAGATGATATTTGGCATAAACCGATAATACCTATATCTGATTCAGTTGTAACATTTGTCTTGCCAGCATTGATGGTGCCAAATTTAATTAGATCAATTGAGTATTGGATGAAAACAGGAGGGATTGATCTTAGTGTTCGTGGTTTTATGTATGAAAAATATTTTATCGAAGAGGTTTCAAAACACTGCAAAAATACTCAGTACTTTCAGAATGCAATAATTGATTCAGGTAAAGTCGTGCTAGGTAACCAATCCGAAGAAATTGACTTTATATTTATTTTTGGAGACACAGTAGTTATCGGTGAAATAAAATGTTCATTTTATCCTGCAACAGCACTTGAAACGTACAAATATTATGAAATACTTGATGGTGCATCAAGCCAAGTAGAGAGAAAAGCTGACTTTGTTAAAACGAACATTAATGAATTTAGAAAAAGATATATAAAATATGAGCATTTATCAGGATCGAACATCAATGTGATCCCTCTCGTACTTACAAATTTGCATCATGGGGTAGGTGTGCCTGTTCGTGGTGTTCCCGTAGTCGATATGTACATATTGTTCAATTATTTTACTGGTAAACAAGATTTCTTGGTAGAAATTTCTGATGATGGTTTTTGTAAGCCAAACATTACAAAAAAGTTTTATTCGTCATTTGCTGAAGCTGAGTCTAACATTTTCAATTACCTAAAATCCCCACCGTTGTTTTCAATTCTGTCAAAAATAATAGACAGCGAGACAATGCCGTTACCTATATTGTTCGAAGATGAAAAACAGCCGGTGTATACAAGATTTTATGTTAATGAAAAAAAATGGCTAAAAACGCATAAAGGGTAATAGGAAAGGGTAATAGGGGACAGACCACGATAAATGCTCTAGATGAGATCGGATGCGGCACCTCAACATACGACGGCCTTGCCATTACTTGACGAGCTGGCTGATAAAAACGGGTGCGGGGTCAAAACCATGTTTGCCACCCATTACCACGAGCTGACTGATCTGGCCACTACCCACGAGCGGATTCAGAACTACTCCATTGCCGTGCGGGAGCAGGATAACCGTATCCATTTTCTGCATAAGCTGGTTCAAGGGGCTGCCAGCCGCAGCTATGGTATTCAAGTAGCGGCCCTTGCTGGCGTACCAGCTCAGGTGGTTGAGCGGGCGCAGGAGATTCTTACCAATATTGAACAGGGGGAGTTCACGGCCACCGGGGAACCAAGCATTGCCATCTCTCCCAAGAAACGGCCAGAACAGCAAGAACAGCAGCCCTGCCAGATAGGTCTTTTTCCGGCTAAGGAAGATCCCTTGCACACTCGCTTAAAGGAGGTTGACCCTGATGAGTTGACGCCTCGGCAGGCTCAGGAGTTGCTGTATGAGTTGGTTGGGGTGCTGGAGAAGGGTTGGGTTTCAGTTTACTTTTTTCGTCTTCTATGTTAGCTATTCTATAGCAGGATACAATGAAAAATAGATAGAGAATACTGAAGAGCGGAAGATGATGGCATTACCTCAAAGGAAGTTATTTACACAAGATGAATATCTGTTCTTAGAAGAAAAAGCAGAGACAAAGCACGAGTTAGTGAATGGTGAAATTTATGCAATGGCTGGTGCTACAGAAAATCATGTTAAAATAACTGGTAACATATTTAGAAATATTGCAAATCATTTACTTGAATCATCGTGTGATGTCTATTCAAGTGACATGAAATTATCAGCGGGGTTTGACTGTTATTATCCAGATGTTTTTGTGAAATGTGATCCAAATGACAACGACCAATTAGTTAAAGAAAAACCGATACTCATTATTGAGGTTTTATCAGAATCAACGAAAAATTTTGACAGAGGGGATAAACTCAAAAATTATCTCAGAATTCCAAGCTTGCAAGAATATGTCTTAGTGAGCCAGAAAGAAATTGAGGTGTGGATATACAGACGAATAGGGAAAAAGTGGGAGATGGAGATTTTAAAGGAGGATAACGAGCTTCATTTTATGTCTATTGATTTGAAGGTACCAGTGAGATGTTTATACGTAAAAGTTTTTTCGCTGGAGCTGGAGAAGGGCTGAATTTCATTTTACTTTTTTCGTCTTCTATGTTAGCTATCGTAACAGTATGGTAAGAAGAAAATACAGAGAAAACTGATAAGTTAAAAAATCGGGCCTTACCGGCCTTGAGCAGATTATTTTCAGAAAATAGCATTTATTGGTCTGTCCTCTATTGTTTTTCGGAGTGTGATATGTACAGGTTCGTGATACTACCTTTTTGCATTACCTTTGGCTTATCCGTCCTCTTGATTATCCTGCTGCCATGGCTCAGCAAGAAATTCCTGAGTAAAAAATGGCGGATATCTTTCTTCGGTTCAACGCTGATGGCTTTGACCGTCTTCATCCCCTCCTGCATAGGGATTATGAATATAGTAGATCCCTTTCGTTACGGCATGTTTACGTATAGGAACTCCAAGGAAATCAGGGACAGGAGAATTCGACGATGGATGCCGCCCAAGGCCGCCGATATTGTTGTGCATAAAACTTCCGATAACCATCTCGCCCAGTTTAGAATTGATCAGGAGACGCTTATGGATTGGCTCCCGCAAATCTGTAATGAGTATCCATTTTGCAAAAAAAACACTGATCCTCGGGAAACAGGCGATCATCGCTCCTCTGTTGATGAATTCAACAATGTATTCAAGGAGGTTGACTGGCATTTTCCAGAAGATAGTGTTATGTACGGTATGACGCTCTCCTCTAATGGTGCCGGTTTTACCATCTGGTATTCCGAGGCCCTCCATACCGCATATTTGGAAGCAGGTTACTGGTAAGGAAACAAGGGGCAGGCTGAAAGCACCCTACATAAAAGGAGAAGCTGCTCCATTATGGCCTCGAGTTATGCGTCGGTATTCCGTGAGGATGCGGCGAAGCGTTGACAGGGGAAGGCCAGCCATTGAGTTCTGAAATCACCACAATCAGGAGTAATAGGGGACATACGACGACCGTGGCTGAGGAGTTGGCTGATAAAAACGGATGTGGGGTCAAAACCATGTTTTCTTTTATGTTAGCTATCATAACAGTATGGTAAGAAAAAAATACAGAGAAAACTGATAAGTTAAAAAATAGGGTCTATTGCCTATTGTTTTAATGGGAAAACTCCTGCTGCTTATCTGTTGGAAATCGCTGGGACGTCTTTTGAGTTGCGGGAGGGGATGAGTGCTGAGGGGGAGAAGAATACTCTTGCTGCTGGTCGGTTTTTGTTGGGGTTGTTGGAGGGAGATGATATTGCTGGTTTTGATAAAAAAGTTAAGTAGATCGGATTGAATCTCATGAAATAAGACAATACAAGAAACGAACTGATCGCTTCGCTACTTTCCATTTTAGCCTCTGTATATCATGAAGAAGAAAAACAGAAGTGCAAGATGATAAGTGGAATTTTGCGGTGCCTATTATGATCGACAGCATAGAAAGTTTTTCGCTTATTAACAATGTTGGACGGAGGCAGAGTAATGCTTGGAATTAAACTTACCGATAAGTCAATAGAGACCCTTTTTACCCGGTTGCTCTCTGCTTTATCTGGTAACTCAAACTATATCGACATTTTTAACAACGAAATAAAAGAAGTATATGACTTGTTCAAGGTAATACATAAAAACTACCTTGAAGCCTTTACTGAACTTAGATATGTCACCCTAGTGGAAGAGGGTGGGGAATCAATGGTGTTGCAGTCAATTGAAAGAATTCGCATAGAGAATGAGGCTGAAAGAAGAATGCTTGTTGCAAAAGTCGATTCTTTTATACGCAATTTTCCTCCCGCGAAAATAAGAAATTGTGACCCAATCTACGTTTTCTTTATTAAGGCGAAAACGTATTTTATTTCACTCAATAATTGCTTCAATGATTCTACCGAAGATTTGAAAAAAAAGTTTAAAGACGAAAGAGCGTTACGAGCCGCAGATCAGTTTATGATAGACCACCCCGGAAGCCCGCATCCATTATTTAATACTGGGTTTAGTTCGGCGGCAGAATTCGCTAAATACGTCCAAAAAATTCCTGATGTAGGGGTGAGGATAGCTGTTTTGGGAAAAGTATTGGAATCGAGTTTAGAAAGTATGAGGAAGAGCTGGGATGGTTTATGTCAATCTTATGTGGTTCTGGAAAAGAGATTCAAAGAGTTGAATCGAAACGGACAGCTTTAGGTGGTGGTCCGTGCAATTATGAAAAAAAATACTTTCGGTATTATCTATATCTGGAGGCCATTCGGTGTCAGTAAACCCACAGCTGCGTAGGTCCGATTGAGTGTAACGAAATCAGACAATTCACGATATGCGCTGTCCGTTTTCGTTGCACTCAAACAGACCTACTTGAACTACATAGAATGATTAAGCATAATCAAATTATAATAAAAACACATTCCAATAATTGCTCATATCGTAATGATTTCAAGGCGTAACAAACAGAGGTGATAGATAATGGAAATAACCTTTCGCTTATCTGATGAAATAGTCCGCCAATTACGGAAGCTCAAAAACCCTGACCAATTTGTCGGAGATGCTCTTCGGAAGGCTCTGTTGGACGCATCGCTCAGCAGAAGGCTTTCTCCGTCTGGAAAGTCCAAGTGGGCTAAAATCGCCGAACGGATCGAACAGCATCCTGTTGACCTGAAAGGGTATTCGGCACAGCTACAGAAGGACATGCGTGCGTTTCGTGAAGATTTTTCATTTTGTCAGGAGCTTCAGCAGGATCATACATCCTTCAAACTTCGGGACTGGACCTCACTCTCAGCGTAGGTCCGATTGAGTGTAACGAAATCAGACAATCCACTCACACAGACCTACATGAACTATAAGGAAAAAATATGAGTGAATACCAGTATTATGAATTTCAGGCCATAGACAAACCTTTATCTCAAAAAGATCAAGAAGTGCTTCGGGATATATCCTCCAGAGCGCAAATCACCTCCACAAGTTTTGTCAATGAATACAACTATGGAGATTTAAAAGCTAATCCATTAAAACTGGTGGAAAAATATTTTGATGCGTTTTTATATGTCACCAATTGGGGAACCCATCAGCTTATGCTGAGGATTCCACGAAAATTAATAGATTTGGATCTGGCAAGTCAATATTGCATCGGAGACAGTTGGACTATCTATGAAAAGGGAGATTACCTGATCTTTGATTTTACATCTGAAAGCGAAGATTATGATTGGGAAGAAGGTGAAGGTTATCTCTCTCCATTGATTTCATTACGTTCCGATCTTGTTCAAGGGGATTATCGATGCTTGTATCTTGCCTGGCTCTTTTGTGTGCAGATGGATGAGATCGAAGAGGATGAAAAAGAACCGCCTGTGCCTGCAAATCTTGGAAATTTAAACGCTTCCCTTGAAAGTTTTGCAGAGTTCATGCGGCTCGATAAGGATCTTATCCAGGTAGCCGCAGAAAACAGTATTGCAGAACAAAAACCGGTTCAAAATGATCAAAAGCTAAAAACCTGGATAGGTGGGCTGCCCAAGAGCGAAAAAGATACAATTATTTTTCGGCTCATCAATGACGGCGATCCTCATATAGGCAACGAACTGTTGCAGCGGTTTAGAAAGACACTATCAATAAAAAATACCGAAAGTAAGGAGAAGAAATCACGCACTGTAATGCAACTGCTGCAAAAAGCGGAGGCATACACAGCAGAAAAGAGTCGGCGGATCGCTGAACAGAAGGCAAAGGAAAAAGCACGTAAGGAAAAGGAAGCGGCTATTGCACGAAAAAACTATTTGAACGAACTGGCCGGAAGAGAAAATGAAATATGGGAGAAAGTTAAATCACTTATTCTGACCAGAACCCCCAAAAGCTATGATGAAGCGGTTAAACTCCTCATCGATTTGAAGGATCTTGCCAAAAAGAATAATGCAACCAGCTTGTTCAAGTCAAAACTGATGACCATTCAGAAAGAGCATAGTCGAAAGTCAAGCTTTATACGTCGTATTGATTCAGCTAATCTATAACCCAATATTCTATTTAATATTATTATCCAGCAGGTTAGATTCAACTCCTTTTAAACCACTTTTCAATAACAGACCGAGAAAAAGTTTGTACAACCGGTCTCCCGTGAGGACAATGAGAAAAAAATGTACTCTGTTCCATCTGTTGAAGAAGGGCAAGCATCTCTTCTGGGTGCAAACGGTTTCCTGACTTAATCGCTGCCTTACAGGCCATAGAGGCCAACAGGTTATCAACACATTCAGGTATATTTGACATAGCTTGAGTTTGACTGCGTGTAGCTCCTGAACCGGCAGCCAACCCATCAAGAATATCCAGTAGTACTTCTTGGGGGGCAATCTTGCCAACCAGAGCTGGCACTCCTTTGATAACCCAGGTGGTATCGCCAAAAAAATCAACATGAAGGCCCAGAGAAGCAACAGCCTCCTCTTCCTGTTCTAAAATATCAGCGTAATGTGGCTCCAACTCAACGGTTACTGGAAAAAGAAGCTGTTGAACGGCAACGGCTCGTTCTTCATAGGCAGTACGAAGCTGCTGATACAGGATACGTTCATGCGCTGCATGTTGATCAATCACCACCAGTTGCTCGTTATGTTCACAGAGAAGATAGAGCTGCAGAAGTTGACCAATCAATCGTAACCCACTGCATTCAGGTTGTGATGGTAGTTGAGATGCGGGCTGAACATCTTCAGCCGGTTCAGGGTGTTCAGGATGTTGTTCAAAGCTCCGGTTACTTTCAAGTTCGGGTGATAAAGACAGAGAAGAGAGAGAAGAGAGGGGAGCGGGGGAAGGTTCTGCGCAACATATCTGTTCTTCAACCTCCTCAACCCTGTTGAGTTGTAGATTTTGCCCATCTTGCCCAGAGTACGTGGTAACTCCAGGAGATACCTCAGACGCTCTCTGTGTACCTGATGGGCTGAACAGTTCAGAACGCCTCTCCTCCTGATATTGCAGCACGGCATCCGCAATCGCCTGCACAAGAAAACAACGGATCTCTTTGGGGTTACGAAAACGAACCTCTCGTTTAGCTGGATGAACGTTGATATCAACGAGCTGTGCATCAAGATCCAGCAACAAGGCCCCGGCAGGCTGCTGCCCTTTCATGAGGAGTCCCTTGAGGCCCTCGGCAACAGCAGAGCGAATCATTCGATCCTGCACTGGGCGATTGTTGACCAGGATACGGAGACGTGCTGAGGAGGTGGTATCAGGAAGAAGGAGTAAGCCACGAACAGAGAGCAAGCCTTGCCTGTGTGATATATGCGATATATGCGATGTATGCGATGTATCAGATGAGTTGGATCTACTGGAATCTTCTACAGAGGAAGAAGCTGTGGAATCAGTAGAGGAAATATCAAGTATTGTCGCAGAGGAACGAAAGATATCTCGGAATCGTTGCTCTTGGTCTGCTGCTGCCAAGGCCATGATTTTTCGGCCATCTATCTCAAGAAAAAAGGCAATAGCAGGACGGGCAAGTGCTTGATTACGAATCACCTCTTCAATATGAAAAAGTTCTGTCCTTTTGGTTTTTAGAAATTTCTTTCTGGCTGGCAGGTTACCAAACAGACTGCGGACCTCAATAACGGTCCCAGAGGCACAGCCTTCATCATGTAAGTCATGCAGAGCACCGTAACGTACCTCTGCCCTTGTACCAACCTCTGCTGTATGTAGGCGTGAGAGAAGAGACAGCCGGGAAACCGCACCAATACTTGGCAGGGCTTCTCCCCGAAAACCCAAGGTTGTGATAGCCTTGAGCTGACTTTCCTCAAGTAACTTTGAGGTGGCATGTCGTTCAAGAGACAGCAGCACATCGTCTTGATCCATCCCAACACCGTTATCCATAACACGGATCAGCCGGGTTCCATTCCCCTCTACCTGAATATTGATTCGGTCTGCTCCAGCATCAAGGGCATTCTCTACCAGCTCCTTAACCACTGACGCTGGTCGTTCAACAACTTCACCAGCAGCTATTTGATTGGCAAGATGATCAGAAAGGACTCGTATTGTAGACATACCTGCTCTTTTTGTTCAAAGGAAAAAGGAACTATGAAATATTTTGGAATAACTTCCATCCCGTCCCAGAGCCTCTTTTAAGAGGTGAGTTTTCAGGGGGAGATTCTTAGAATAACCGTAAAGAGAATACTTTGACAGGGAAGTTTTCATAGGGTAATATGCCAAAGAATTGCGTCATAGACGGACAGGGTTTGTACCACCGTGTTGTTTAATGAACCCCGACACCCTTTTAACATAGCATAGGGAAAAAGATGAGAAAGTTTTTTCTGAAAACAGCATTCATTTTTGCCAGCTCATTATTATATTAGCTTACCGTATAATCTGTATATTGTTTAGCTGACGCCTTCCCCCATCACAGGAGGTGTATTACTCGTATGAACCCATCAGGAACTGCAAAAAAAAAATGGACAAAAGAACTTGTTCAACAACATGCTCAGGCTGCTGTTGCTGTTGAATTTTATACCCTTCCCTTTTATATTACGGCAACATGTTCCATTAAAGAAGAGTACAGCGAGGCTGTTGAGATTATTAACAGTATTATTGCAGAAGAGATGTTACACCTGCAACTGGCTGCCAATCTCTGTCTTGCCTTAGATACGTCTCCAAATTTCAAAGCACCCCAATACGGAGCAGACATTCCGTATATCCGTCCCTATAATCAAGAAACCGGGGAATGCGGCTTTCTCAATGCAACCTTAGGGCCTTTGAATGATGCAACGCTCAATACAATGTTGGATATTGAGACGCCTGAGCAGGCGCAGTTGCGTCTGGCTGTAGACCACAGTCGTCCACAGTATCCATACCATTCTATTGGAGAGCTGTACGATGCCCTTATCATCGGTATCAACCATGTTGGTGTATATAACTTTAGCTGGGATACGAGCTATCAGCAATGCCTTTGGGGAAAACAGAATTTTTGTCAAATTATTAACAGCTACTCAGCTGCCCAAGATGCTGTTCAGGCTATTGTTAATCAAGGAGAAGGGCATATTTTTAATGAAGACCTTGCCCCACCTCCTTGGACAGAAAAAGACTTTCCAATTCCTCCATATTATCGTTTTACACGCACCCTTGACATACAGGAACCACATAACGGATACTCTCATTTTGGACGATTTATCAAGATAAAAAACAAGGGAATCCCAGATGTATACACGGGAACTGAGGAGCCAGATCACCCGGTTAATAAATCGTTACAACAAAATTTCTTTCAATTAATTCTCATGCTGGAAACGCTCTGGAGAGACGGGGGAGCCAATGTTGGCGGACAGGATGTCTTACAAACAATCATTCTGGGTGTTATGCAGGAAATCTTCAGCAATACCCGAGATTGCTGGCAGGCTGGCATTACTCCACACTGGCTTGGGCTTCCTTTTGTCCAACTGCAACAAAAAGCAGTCCATGAAGGGCGATCCTAAAAAGTTGTCAGTACGAATGGTCAGTACCTTCACATAAAAAAATATGAAAGTGGCTTCAAAGGAGCCAAGTTTTTATATTGCGTTGTAAACACGGCTATAATAAACCGCTGCACATGCATTTTATAGCTAAAAATATCAAGTTGTTTAAGGAGAATACATTATGAAAAAGGGTTACATTGCAGCAACGTTAGCGTTGGCCTTGCTGTTGACCAGCCCCGCATTAGCGGAAGAGAAAAAAGAGATACAATCTACCTCAATAGCCATAGAAGCTGCAGTAAATCTTGCAGGAAAACCCATTGCAGGTGAGGTACTGGAGGTCAAATCCGCTGGCGGCTATACCTATCTGCTGCTCAAAAATGAGCAGGGTGAAATTTGGACTGCCTTACCGGAAAGCAAAGTAGCGGTTGGACAAAAAGTTGTTGTCAACCCGGGCATGCCGATGAAATCTTTTGAATCCAAAGCCTTGGAAAAGACTTTTGATGTTATCATCTTTTCTCCTGGCCTTGCTGGCAGTGAGACTACACAACAGGCAGCTACCAAAGAAAATCCTCACGCAACCCCTCATGCCTCTCAGGGGCTTTCTCAGCAAGTCAGTGAAGCTGAACTGGAAAGACTTTCTGGCGGCTCTGCCCGAGCTGTTGTTCCTGCTGATGAAGTCAAGGTGGACAAGGCCGAGGGAAAAAATGCCCAGACCGTTGAGGAGTGCTTTACAAATGCTGAACAGCTTAATAACAAAAAAGTCCGTATTCGGGGCAAGGTCATGAAGTTCTCCATGATGATTATGGGGAAAAATTGGATTCATCTTCAGGACGGCACAGGTGATTCTGCGAAAAAAACTCATGATTTAGTAGTAACCACCTTGGACGAAGCCAAAAAAGGTTCTATTGTTACTGTTGAAGGAGTTTTGCATAAGGATAAGGACTTTGGCGCAGGATACCGGTATGCGGCAATAATTGAAGAGGCAAAGATCTTAGAGTAAGGTAAGCTCTATCCATCCCTGGCCCGATGGGCCGGGGGAGAGAAATAAGAGAGGTAAATATGACCTTTCATTGTAAAAATTATAATCTTGAAAACGGGCAATGCAAACGACTGTCCAGTGAATGCGTACCTGCCCGCAAGGGATGTGTTCTTGAAGGCCGCATAGCCGTAACTGATGAGTTGGCAGAGAGAATTGAAAAAATCAATGCGAAAACCCTGCAAGGTTCTCGGAACAAAAGAAAAAAATAATTTGGTACCAACAAAAATTGATCCGACCTTACTCGGTTTTGACTTTGACGGGGTTATCGCTGATATCGCGGAAGCTTTCCTGCGCCTAGTCCGAGAAGACTACGGACTCTGCAACCTCTGCCTAGAGGATATTATCAACTTTGAAGTGGACCAATGCCTTGGCCTTGAAAAGGCACAAAGTGATGCTATTTTTTCTAAAATTCTCTTTGATTCGGTAGGCGCCGGTTTACAGCCTATGGAAGGTGCTGTTGAAGTTTTGGAGGAGTTGGCAGAGTTCAGCACTGTTTCTGTGATCACGGCCCGTTCGCTGGCCGCTCCAGTGCATGACTGGTTTGCTGCCTTCTTTCCAGCATCCACCTGCAAGGCTATCAAGGTGATTGCTATGGGAGATCATGATGACAAGGCACAACATATTCATGAACAAGGACTCCAATTTTTCATTGATGACCGCGCTGAAACCTGTGTGCAGTTGAGTCAGGCCGGGATTCAACCCTTTGTTTTTGACCAGCCGTGGAATCGTCATCGTCATCAACTCCCGACCGTCAGCTCTTGGCGGGATATCAGGGATCTTCTGTTGTAGTTCGTATGAAAAAATGACAGATGGTTCAGGCAAGCATTGCCTCCTCCTTGGTTGAATAGGGAAGAGGTTTGAATCTGATATTAATCCAATGGCACGACTTTAAGGAACGGTCTCTAGTAATATATTGTATTTATTAAAAAAATAACGAAAGCTGACATAACATATTGACACAGCTATTGATAGCTTGTAATAGTGAAATTTTCACATTTTGCGTAGCCATCAATGTATGATGATCTGAAAATATTAGAAGGCGCCATTTATAATATTGAACAAGCAGGACAACATATAACCCCAAAATGAACAACCCATCCGACAAATTATCAAAAATCGGCTTTGACCCGTCCCTGCTGGCAACTGTTCCCTCGGAAAGTCTAGAGCATTTCGACATCGCAAGGGTACGTGCTGTTCACAAAGACAGCTATATCGTCACTGACGGCGAAAACAGCCTGCCAGCGGAGCTGCTCGGAAAAATAATGTTCAACGCCTCATCCCCTCTTGATTATCCGGCAGTGGGCGATTGGGTTCTTGCCAGCTTTTACGATGATAATACCCTGGCAATAATCCACGAAATCTTACTGCGCAAGTCCCTGCTCAAGCGCAAAACACCGGGCAAAAAGGTCGAGTTTCAGCTCATTGCCGCCAATATCGATGTTGCCTTTATCGTCCAGTCCCTGAATGAAAATTTCAACCTCCGCCGTCTTGAACGCTATCTGGTCATGGTGAACGAGGCAGATATCCAGCCTGTTGTCCTGCTCAGTAAAAGCGACCTGCTTGCCAGCGAAAAGACAGCAGAGAGAATTGCTGCAATTCAAAATATCGCTCCGCAATTAGAGGTACTCCCCTTCAGCAGCGAAAACGGCTCTGGTTTGGACAGCATACAAGAAATGATGCGGCCAGGCCGAACATATTGCCTGCTGGGATCATCCGGTGTCGGCAAAACAACCTTGCTTAACACCTTGATCGGCAAAGAAAAATATATGACTAAAACCGTCAGCAACAAAGAGAGCAAAGGAAGACATGCCACAACGCACAGGCAGTTAATCAGACTGGCTTCCGGGGCAATGATTGTGGACACGCCGGGGATGCGAGAATTGGGGAATTTTTCCGCTGCCAAAGGAGTTGATGAAACCTTTGCGGAAATAACCGCCTTGGCGGAACAATGTCGTTTTAGCGATTGTTCCCATGTTGCGGAAAAGGGATGTGCGGTGACGGGTGCTGTGGTGCAGGGGTTTTTGTCTGCGGAACGCTATGAAAATTATCTCAAAATGACCAAAGAATCAGCGTTTCACGAAATGTCGTATTTTGAGAAGAGGAAAAAAGACAAGCACTTTGCCAAGCATTGTAAATCAGTGCTGAAACAAAAGCATCGCAGATAAGTTTGCTCACTGCGCAGCCTTGCGGACAACAGAAAAATAGCCCTTAACGACCTTAATAAAGGGGAGAAATCCACATCATTTTATCCTATGAGAATATCTATGAAACACCTGACCCTTTCCATCCTCTTGTCCTGTTCTCTGCTGGTTGCTGGCAGCCCGACCTTTGCCAAGAAAGTCCAGAAAGATGATCCCAAGGCCCGGGCCATTATGCAAAAGGTTGAAGACCGGGACGATGGTGATAATCAGGAAAACGATATGATTATGATTCTGATCGATAAAAACGGCAAGGAGCGGATAAGAAAAATTCACTCTTTTAGCAAGGATTTTGGTGAGGACACGCACCGGATGATGTTCTTTCTTCATCCGCCAGATGTCAAAGATACCGGGTTTCTCACCTATGATTATGATGATGAGTCCAAGGATGATGACCAGTGGCTTTACCTGCCAGCGTTACGCAAAACCAAGCGCATTGCCTCGGATGATAAAAGCTCCAGCTTTATGGGATCAGATCTGAACTATGCAGACATGACCTCGCGTGATCTGGAAGATTATGATTTTACCCTACTTAAAGAGCAGAAGGATAACGGTCATAAGGTTTGGTTAATCCAGGCCCTTCCCCGCAGGCCCGAGGTCATTGACGAGACCGGGTACAAAAAGTCTATCGTCTTTGTCCGACAGGATAATTATTTCGTGGTCAAGGCGGTCCATTGGGTACGGGATGGGGGGTATCTCAAATATTTTGATGTGAAAAAACTGCAACAGATTGATGGGATCTGGATTGCCACAGAAACCCATATAACCAAGAAAAAAGGCAAAAAGACTGAGCATAAAACCATCCTAAAACTGGATAATGTCGTGTTTAAGGATACAATGGATAAGGGCATTTTTACGGTGCGACGGCTGGAAAAGGGGCTGTAGAGAATACGCCCGGATACAGGAGTAATAGGAATAATAGGAATAATGCTTTCTTGGTCTTGATCTTATGCCGCACCCAAGAAAGCACTACTCTTTTCAATCAGCAACTGCAACTCATCAACTTTTCTCTTGGCCTCGTCACACCCCTCATCAAAGGCTAAGGCTCGTTTATACATAACCAAGGCACGAGTATACCACTGACCACTCATGTAGCTTTTGCCAGCAGCGCAAAATCCAAGGGCTGGGGTGCCACTGTAGATATCTGTAAAGACATCAACAAGACCTTCTCCCCACAGATCTTCAACAACATCTTCCTGTTCTACTAAAAAACGAATCAAGAGCAGGTTCTCAACAAGACCGGGTAACATGGTACGGAGCATATTATTGGCTTGACCAAAGAGAAAGGCCAACTGTTCCATCTGCTGCATAACATCAACAGCAACTCGCTTGACAAGGTTCTTACGATCCATAATCTTTGCCAAACGGGAAGCAGGAAGATGATGCGCCTGCGATCCGCCTGCCCGATGTAGTCGATTTGCGGTCATCTGCCTATTTTTAAAGGTCGCATTGCCATAGTTGTTGAGAATGTTCACATCCTCTCTCAGACGTATAGCTTCATGAAAGATTGAGCCGATAAGCCAATCCACCAGCGAACCTTCGACATTTTCCCTATGCTCCCCTTGTGACCAGACACGATGGCAAAGCTCTCGCAAATTCCACAGCGGCCCTTTGTTATTTTTCTCCCCAATCATCCAGTTGAGCTGATCCCAGATCTTGCAGTGGGTAGCATCAGCGTCTTGGTGATGCAGCAGATAGCAACTACTTCCCATAGCCGAACTCCGACAATCGCAATACGATTGATAGAGTTTTTGAAAAGAATAGGTCAGGGTAAAAAAATCAGCAAAAAACTGGCGAATAAAAAAATTGCGTTGCCGATCAAACCAGTTGTTTCGCTGTTGACGCTGTCGACCTTGCCGATACTGTTGATAATCAATCTTTGTACCTTCCCCTCTTGCAGATGAAACATTTTTTTTTGCTGTGTGCATAGCACGTTCATCAAACATAGAGAGCCTTTTGATACAGGGAAAGATACTCCTGCATGACATGCTGCCATTGATAATGGGTTTGTATATGCTGAAGAGCTGCCTTTTGCATAGTATTGAGCTGTTCTGGCTGGTTGTGATATATGTCTAAAGCCAACAACATGGTTTGGGCAAGGGCCTCTGCACTGTGTTCCTGATAGGCAAATCCGGTTTTCTTGTCTATCACCTTAACAAGTCCACCTACATGGTGAACAAGGGGCAGATTACCAAAAAGCTGGGCAATATAATCTGTGAGTCCACAGGGCTCGTACAGCGAGGGGATAAGGAAAAAATCTCCAGCCGCATATATTTTCAACGCTAAAGCAGGATCATATCCCTTTAAAAAACAGAGTTGACCACGAAACCTCTTCTCCTCTACTAGCTCTTGTAACTGCTGTTCAAGGACACTGTCACCACTGCCGAGAATCAGGAGCTGAAACTCTGTACTACTCTTCATCATAAGCAGGGAAACTGCCTGCAAGAGCAGGTCCACTCCTTTTTGAGCAGTTAATCGGCCAATAAAGGTGAAGAGCGGCATTGGCACGTTGGGCTCCTCCTGTAAGGCACCATACTGTTGAACAGTTGCCCAGCTCTCATGACCACGACAGAGGTAGAGCATCTCCTCTTTGCAGCTTTTTTTGCCGTGTACCTCGCCTTTTTCCAGATTAAAATCCGCAACCAATCCTTTTTTTCTTCCCTGTGCCGGATTAAAATCTTCTGGATTAACACCGTTGGTAATCCCAACCAGCTCAACCCCTTTTTTCCGAAGTTCATGCCCAAGCCACCCGGTTCGAGCGTCTTCATCGGTTTCCTGAAGCTCACGGGCATATTTTTCACTGACCGTGTTGATCTGCGCATAACCGGCAGCAACAACAAAGGGGTTAAAGGCATTGTTAAACATCCCAGCACGAATTACTGATCCAGGCAGTCCGGTGATGGCTTGGGCAAAGGCCAGATCATCCACATCCTGGTGATAGCCCAGGCCCGCATTATGGATAGTTACCACGGCTCCGGTTTGGCAGAAAAATTGCCGATACCCGCTCTGCTCCCGAAGCATGGCTGGCAGGATAGCTGCATGACCGTCATGGCAATGAATGATATCCGGTCGTATATCCAGCAAAATCATCATATCCAGCGCAGCCTTTTGGAGCAGAACATTCATGGCAAAAAAATCAAAATGACCTGTTCCAGCCTTTTGCCAGCTCTTTTCTTGCTCCTCTGCCGGCGTATAGGTATACACAGCCTGCTTTTCTCTAAAACGAGGAGAATCAAGCAAATAAATAACCACGCCCTGCTCTTTTTTCATCCAGAGCGTAACAGCTTCTCGCCGCTCCTGATTTGGATAATGCATATCCACCTCAAAAACAGGGCAGGACAACTGTACTGGCTGGAAACCAAGGGATTGGGCATTGATAAAGCCATAACAGGGAAGTACCACCCGGACATCGCAACCAGCATGTTGCACTAATGCCTCTGAGAGCTGTTGACAGACATCTTTTACGCCACCAGCTCCGGCCACGCCGTCATACTCACGGGTAACCATTAAAACTTTTTTGATATTTTTCAATGTATTTCGCCTTACCTGTTGTTATTACTCAGCGAGCTTGTCTGTCAACATGCCTGTCAATAGGGAGTATTTACGAGTTGGGGGGCAATCGACGGAGCATCGAAAGAACTTGAATCTCCTCCCCTTGCCGCCCACCGTGACAACGATACCTTTTGTGGCGTTATTGTAACGTAGACGGTGTGAAGGAGCAAATAAAAAAGGGTTTAACAGAATATCCGTTAAACCCTTTATATATATGGCGTCCCCAACCGGATTTGAACCGGTGTTGCCGGCGTGAAAGGCCGGTGTCCTGGACCAGACTAGACGATGGGGACATGTATGTGGTGGGTCGTGCGCGGCTCGAACGCGCGACTCTCTGCTTAAAAGGCAGATACTCTACCAGCTGAGTTAACGACCCTTGGTTGCTGAGAGCGAGGGATTTATACCATGCTTTTTGGTTCTGTGTCAACTAAAAAAATTACCTCATTTATTTTTTTCTGACGAGTTTCTTTCTGCGTTCTTTCTGAGCCTATAGTACTTGTTGCTTCGTGCTATCTTTGTTATAAGATTTCAGTGTGCAGACGGAAATGTTGCATAAGCTCTTTCTCTATATGGAGTACACTGTATTGTTTGCAGTCTGTAACAAACAGCAAGAATGGCAAGAGCGGCAAAGGATTTTTTTACATCAAAGTTACTATGTGGCCCGAACAGGGCTTTTTATCAGGATGATCTATGGGATTACTATCAGGAAGTGCCTCGTTTACCCGTTTTATGGTGGAAGGCGAGGTACCCGAAGATTTTTGGGATTTTATTGCCCGGCAGGTGGCTGAACACTCTTTTCAGGATATCGACGATACCATTGACGAGTACTCGGTTGGTTGGGTCTCGGTAGCAGATATGTTTGACAGCGAGTTTGCCTTTAGTTCCTATGCTGCTGGAGATTATGTGGTGCTGTCCCTGCGGATTGATGAGCGGAAAGTTTCGCCAGCAGTGCTGAGAAAGTATACAACCAAGGAAGAGTCCAGAATCAGGCAGGAGCAAGGCGTGCGCCGTTTGAGCCGGAATGTTCGTTTGGAGATTAAGGAACGGATTCGAGCGGAACTGGTGCGTAAGTCCCCGCCTATTCCCGCGGTCTATGATCTCTGTTGGAATCTTTCCAACAACACCCTGCTCTTTTTTTCCAACAGTCGCAAGGCCATTGCCCTGCTGGAAGATCTGTTCAAGGAGACCTTTGAGCTTTCGTTGATCATGCAGATTCCTTGGAATACCGCATTGCAACTCACGGATCAGGCCACGGCTGAGAAGCTTGCCGATCTGCAACCAGCATTACTTATGTAATCAAAAAAATAGGGGCAGGAGGAAAGGGTGTTGTGTGTAACCCAAGTAACCCAACCTTGCGTGCCTTTGAGGGCTTTATGGATTTAGTCGATCTTATAGAAGAAAAACGTTTTATCGGTCAGGAATTTCTTGCCTGGCTCTGGTTTAAAAGCGAAGAGCGTGGCGGCAGTATTGCACTTCCTGAACGGGGCGATATTCTCGTTGTTTTTGAAAAACACATGTTGTTAGAGTACGGTGAAGGCCCGGAAAGTGAAAAGCTCATCTGCCGGGGCTTGCAAACCGAGTTGCGAGAGGCCCGGGCTGGCCTGGCTCTGGGGAAAAAGCCGGAACAGGCTCGGATAAAAATTGGGAGCGATGATTACGAGTTCAGTATTACTCTGAATGCCGCTACTATGGAGTTTCGCAGTGTCCGCCTCCCTAAGACCGCCGGAGCTGGAGACGGTGATGGTGATGATCCTGAGAGCTTTGAAGGGCAGGTGCTGGAGCGAATTTCCCTGTTTGAAGAGGGGATTGAGCTGGTCAATGAGCTGTTTCGGCTCTTCATCAATATAAGGACATCAAACGGCTGGTCCGATGAATTGGTAAAAATTCGTTCGTGGGTCCAGGCTGGTGCGGAGCTGGCAGGGGTGTAAATGTCTAATGATCACTTTAAAATAGCCAAAGATGGCGTAGCGGTGGTTGGTGAGATCATCAAGACTGCTGGAGATAATCCGAATGTCAAGGAGGCGGGTAATAACCTTGGACAGACGGCAGTCACTCTGACGAAGCTTGTTAATAATGCCTTGCTGCCATTAGCAGCAGTCAACTTTGCCTGTGAGAAGTCACGGATATACTTCCAAGGAAAATTCCAGCAAGACCTTAGCGAAAAAGTTGCTAAGATACCTGAAGAGGATATCGTTGAACCCAAGGCATCCATTGCCGGGCCAGCCTTGCAGGGATTGGCATTTACTCATGAAGAGCAGAATCTGAAGGACATGTACCTTAATCTGCTTGCCACAGCAATGGATGGCCGGGTCTCAACAACGGCTCACCCAGCTTTTGTCGAGATTATCAAACAACTGGACGGGATGGATGCAGCATTAGTACGCCACGCTCTACAGTTTATTGAGGACATCCCAATTGTTCAGCTTCTTCTTACTACGGCAGGGGAACAGGGTTATCGTATCATCCTTTCTCATCTTGTTAATCTTGCAAAGCCTCCAGTAGGAGAACCTGTCGAGAATCCAATGTTGCCCGTCATGATTGATAACTGGGCTAGACTTGGTCTGGTCGAAATAGACTACAAACAACATCTCACCCGTCCATCGGCATATGACTGGGTTGAAACTCGTCCTGAATTCATTAAGATACGAGAGCAATATGAGCATGACAATATTAAGCTTACGTATCAAAAAGGCATAATACGTTGTACATACTTTGGTCAACGATTCGCTGCTGCTATTGGTCTGTTACCGTACACCTATGTCAAAGCAGACGCATGGCACATTGCCCCAGATTGTGAAGCAAACGTACAGCGGCGCGGCAACAAGGAGTAGGTGCAGCTCGTCAATCGCCCTGTGGCATTGTGCGACCTTCAGCAGACAGTCGGTACTATAGAGACACTAGGGTATCTCCCTCCGAGTCACCAGAGTGTCTCTGATGGAGTGACCTGAGTGACTCCCACCAAGACACCGTAGTGACTCCGATGGAGTTAGCGTAGTGTCTCAGCCTGAGTCACCCTGGTGTCCAGAAGGGACAGCTCGGAAATAGCCCGGTGTTTCAACACTGGGTACGGAGGTACGGAACTATTTAACTGAACAACTGTCTTTGGACAGGCAGCCTGTAAAGCACATCAGCTCCGGCTGCTTGTTTTTGATGAAGAGCAGGAGGTGATCACGCAATGGCTGTAAAAAAAGAATACAGAGATGTTATAAAATCAATCCTCTCTGAATACGCCCTGCGACAGCAGCTATGCGGTCCGGTTAGTGCGCAGCAGACAGTGATTTTGTTTTTTTGCTTCTGAATTAAATCCATAGGGAATGAAATAAATGTTTAACCTGCAACTGCACATCAGCCCGAAAACAGAGCAACGCCTAAAGGCAATCCTGGCCCATGCACAGGACCAAGAGACCTTTGCCCAAAACATCATCTCCTATCAGATCGCTGAACTTCAAAAAGGCATTGTCAATATCCGCCTTGATCTGAAAAAATTCGAGGAAAAATATAAGCAACCCACCGAAGAGTTTTATCAGCAATACACACAGGGACAGACTGACGACAGCGAAGATTCCATGCTCTGGGCCGGACTGTACGAGATGCTCCGTGATAATGAAAGCAAGTTGCGGGAACTTGCATGATCACCGCCTATTTTGCAGAACTTGAGCAAACACTTCAGTCGTTCCCGAATATTCTGCGTTCAACTCTGACCAAGAAACAATATAATACCAAGCAAGGCTACATCAGCGGTTCCGTTCAGTTTGACAACGGCTGCCGTCTTGAATTTATGGAACTCAAAAATACTGACCGGGCGGGAAAAATAAAATATCGGTACCAGTACATGGATCAACAAAACTCCTGCCTCTTTCGTTACGACAATGCTCCGCACCATGATGAAATAGCGACGTTTCCTCATCATAAGCACAAAGGTGAAGCAATTGAGTCCAGCCTTGAACCGACACTGTTTGATGTTCTCCTGGAAATTTCCGGGCACAGTTCCCGTTAACACGCTGACTGAAGACACATTGTCAAGGGAACATTGCTGAATGAAATAGAAGCCGGTGAGATACTTTATGAGGGATGAAACTGCGTCGTGGCTAAGAAGAAGTCTGGCTCTGTTCCAAGGACGGGACAATGCAATTCTTCTCTGCTGAGGGAGCCATTGAGCATTCCGGCCTTGTCCCGCAGTTTTCAACATATTTTGAACTGTAAAACTATTTAAAACTGAATAACATTATGGAATTTGAAACCGTGATCGGGCTGGAAGTCCATGCCCAGATGAAGACAAAGAGTAAGATATTCTGCGGCTGTTCCACCGAATTCGGTGCGCCGCCTAACACCCATACCTGTCCGGTTTGCTTAGGAATGCCCGGCTCACTGCCTGTGCTGAACAAGCAGGTGGTGGAAAACGGCATCAAGCTGGCTCTGGCCACGGATTCCACTATCAATCGGGAGAATCGATTCGCCCGCAAGAATTACTTCTATCCTGATTTACCCAAGGGCTATCAAATCTCCCAGTTTGAGCTGCCCATTGCCGAGTACGGTCAGCTAGAGATTGAGGTGGACAATGAAAAAAAGACCATCGGCATCACCCGTGCGCACATGGAGGAAGACGCTGGCAAGCTGGTGCATGATGATCTGGAGCCGAAAAGCTATGTGGATCTGAACCGGACCGGTACCCCGCTGCTGGAGATCGTTAGCGAGCCGGATCTACGTTCACCGGAAGAGGCTGTGGCCTATTTGAAGAAACTGCACGGCATTGTCCGCTATCTGGACATCTGCGACGGCAATATGCAGGAGGGCAGTTTCCGTTGTGATGCCAATATCTCCCTGCGTCCCAAAGGGCAGGAGAAGCTGGGTACTCGAACGGAACTCAAAAATATGAACTCCTTTCGTAACGTGCAACTGGCGTTGGAATATGAGGAACGCAGACAGCGGGATGTTTTGTTAGATGGTGGTGAGGTTATTCAGTCCACCTTGCTGTGGAATCCTGATACCGGCAAAACCGAGTCCATGCGCGGCAAGGAAGAGGCCCATGATTATCGCTATTTCCCTGATCCGGATCTGGTGCCAGTCCATATTGATGAAGACTGGATTGAGCGGGTGCAGGGCGAGTTGCCCGAACTGGCCGGGGAACGGAAACAACGTTTCATGGATGATATGGGCCTGCCTGAAGATGTGGCTGCAACTCTGACCTCATCCCGTGATCTGGCTGATTTCTTTGAACAGGTCTGCACGGAATACAAGAATCCCAAAAAGGTGAGTAACTTCATTACAACCGAGTTGTTACGGGAATATAGCCCTGAGCAGATCAACGAGTGTCCGGTGACGGCGACCCAGCTGGCTGCCCTGCTTCAGATGGTGGAAAAGAATACCATCTCTGGCAAAATCGCCAAGACCGTGTTTGCCGATATGTTGGTATCAGGAGATGATCCTGAAAAAATCGTCAAAGACAAAGGACTGGTCCAGATGAGCGACGAAGGCGAGCTGGTTGCCATTGTCCGGGAGATCATTGCCGCCAATCCTGACCAAGCCCAGCAGTTCCGTGACGGCAAGACCAAGGTCATGGGATTTTTTGTTGGGCAGCTCATGCAGAAGACCAAGGGCAAGGCCAATCCCCAGCTGGCAAATACGTTGTTTGGGCAAGAGTTGAATAATTCATAACTATACTGTTGAACTGGATAAATATATGCGTTGGATGTTTTGGAAAAAGAAAGCCTTTCGTGTAGACTGTAGTGGCCTGACCTGTCCTCAGCCGGTTATCGCCACCAAAGAAGCCTTGGAGGCAGGGCATCGCCTGCTTGAGGTGGTGGTGGATAACGAGGCGGCCAAGAACAATGTTATCCGATTCGCACAGGATCAACACTGCACGGTCAGCGATTCCGAGCCGGAGAACGGCTGCTGGACGCTTACGGTGAAAGCGGGTCGGGTCTGTTGCCGGAAACAGGCAGCCCCGGAAAAGTACAGTTGCGCCTCTACTGCATCAACCCGAACCGGCGGACTGGTTTATGTTATCTCTTCAGCCTCAATGGGACAGGGAAGCGCTGATCTGGGCTGGGCCCTGCTGCAAACCTATGTGCAGACTATTCATAAAATTGAGCCACTTCCTGAGAAAATTTTGTTGTATAACGAAGGCGTGCGCTTGGTTGCTGAAGATTCTGGAGCCTTACAGGCCCTTAAGGAACTTCAGGAACAGGGGGTGGAAATTCTTGCCTGCGGAACCTGTTTGAATTACTATGAGCTGACATCTGCCCTTCAAGTAGGGAAAATTGCTGACATGTATGCCATCATGAGTACAGTCAATCAGGCTACTCAGGTGGTTAGCCCTTCCTGAAACCGCCTCTGTCGATCTCATTCTTTTATTCAACCAGTTGGCAAAAAGAATACAGTGTGGTATTCTCTTTCACAGGAGTTCTTTGTCTTGTCTAGGGGAACGGAACAGTACTTTCGCAGACGTTCTGGACGTTCTGGACGTTCTTATACAGCGAAGAACCCTTTGTTCGATCCTGTCCTACGGGACAGGGCCTTTTTTTCTTGCTTTTTCGATAGTATCCGTTCAGTAACAGATATCCTTCCTGACGATTCTGTCTGTCTCTTTATTGGGAGTTGGTTATGCGTATCCATAATTTTGTTTGCAGTCTCTTTCTTGTTGTTGTTCTGACAGGTTCGTCAGTACATGGCAAGGTGATGCCGGTTGAGTTTGACCTTGGTCGTAACCGTCTTATCGCCGCGATGCTGAGGAGTCAGCTTGTAGCCCAGCATTTTGGTCATAAGTCCTTTAATGAGCAGATGTCCAAGGAGGCGTATAAACTCTATCTCACCCAGCTTGATCCGAAAAAACAGTTTTTGCTGGCCAAAGATGTAAAACTGTTAGATCAATACGCAGATACAATTGATGACGAGATTGATGATGGTCGTTTTTATCTCCCTGATGCTGGGATGAAGTTACTCAACAAACGGGTAGAACAGGTGGCTGTGCTGATTGATGAGATCATGAAGACAGGTTTTTCCCCAAATAAAAAAGACTTTCTTGAGACTGATCCGGATAAACTGGTTGCTCCTGCTGGTCGTGCAGAGCTGAAAGACCGGTGGCGGCGTTCCTTAAAGATGGAAGTGCTGGACAGCTATCTTGCCGCAGTGGAAAAGGAAAATAAACAACGTGAAAAAGAGGGCAAGCCCCTGCTGAATCCTGAAAAAGAGCAGGTTGATCAGGGACTCTGGGCAGAGGCAAGGAAGCAGGTGCGAAAAAAGACCGATGCCTATTTGGCAAGATTGCACAAGGTCACCCGCCAAGAACATTACAACCGTTACTTTGATGCTATTGCCCGTTCCTTTGATCCGCATACCAACTATATGGCACCAACCTCAAAAGAGGACTTTGATATTCACATGAGCGGTTCTCTGGAAGGGATTGGGGCCTTGCTCAGGGAGGACGATGGACATATTAAGGTGGTTCGGGTCATACCTGGCAGTGCGGCTGAAGCTCAGGGCCAGCTTCAGGCTGAGGATATTATTATGTCGGTCTCTGAAAAGGACGGCGAACCTGTGGATATCTCTTCCATGAGCATCCGGGAGGCGGTCTCCTATATCCGCGGCCCTAAAGGAACCGAGGTTCGGCTAACTGTCACCAGAGCTGATGGTACTCGGCTGGTTATTCCCATTGTTCGAGATGTGGTTCGCCTCGAAGAAACCTATGTCAAGTCCACTGTGATCAAGGATGACAAGATAGGAAAGATTGGATATGTAAAGATACCAAGTTTTTATCGTGATTTTTCAGCAGGACGATTAGGCAGAAATGGCCGCAACGTCACAGATGATACCCGTGCAGAACTGAATAAGTTGAAAAAGAAAGGTATTACCGGGCTGATCCTTGATTTACGCAATAACGGAGGCGGTTCCCTGAGCGATGCAGTTAATGTCTCTGGCCTGTTTTTACCAGGTGGTCCTATGGTTCAGGTAAAAAATTCACAGGGCCTTATCCGCGTTCTTGAGGATACAGATCAGGAGGTTGTCTATAACGGGCCAATGATTGTCTTGATTAACCAGTTTGCAGCCTCTGCCTCAGAGATTTTTGCCGCTGCTATGCAGGATTACGACAGAGCCTTGGTCATTGGTGGTGCGCATACCCACGGAAAGGGAACTGTTCAGGCTCTGCTAGACATGAATCGCAATCTCCCCTTGCTTCATCTGAGAAAATACGATGATCTTGGCGCATTAAAGGTAACAATTCAGAAGTTTTATCGGGTCAACGGAAGTTCCACCCAGTATAAAGGTGTTGTGCCAGATGTTGTGCTGCCCAGCATGTTGGATTATCTGGAAACCGGTGAGCAGTACATGGATAACTCGCTTCCGTGGGATCGTGTTGAGGCTGTTCCTCATCCATTTTGGCAAGGACCGCATTTTAATCGGGCAAGAGTGCAGCAGCAGAGTCGTAACTATGTAGCAAAGAACAAGCGTTTTCAAAAGATTAAGGAGGAAAGCCTCAAGGCAAAAAAACGGAAAGAAGAAACAAAAATTCCTGTTTTTTTAGCCGGAGTTATTAAGGAACGCAAAGAACTTGAACAGGCGAGAAAAGAGGCCAGAGAGGCTGGCGTTCTTACTGATGAAGAAGACGAGGACAGCCTTGGAAAAAAAGGCGAGGAAACGTTGGACGAAAAACTGTCCCATGATCTATATGTGGACTTGGCGGTTTTTTTAATGGAAGAATCTGAATCAGTTGCCTTGGCTGCTGAGGCAAACAAGTAGTCAGAGCCAGACGCACCTCTCTTCTCTCTGTATACCTTTTCAGGAAGGAGGAGGGGGAGGTCTGTTGCCGGGCTTCAGGGAATATCTCTGAAGCCTTTTTTTGGGCCGACATTCCGCACCCCTTTTTGTAAATTTTAGAATTATTTCTTTCAACGACTTCTTCCGTCCGCTCCGGTTGGAAAAAAAATACTTAAATATGGCTCTTGCCACTCTATAATGAAACTCAACATCCCAAAAAACATAGCCGACATCATCCCCTATCCCCCAGGCAAACCCCTGGAAGAACTGGAACGGGAATACGGCATCAGCGACTCCATCAAACTGGCCTCCAACGAAAACCCCTGGGGACCATCTCCAAAGGCCGTGGTAGCGTCCCAGGAAGCTCTGAGCAATCTGCACCGCTACCCGGACGGCTCCAGCTATCACCTCACCCAGGCCCTGGCCGACTGGACCGGTGCGGTCCCGGAGGAGATCGTGTTCGGCAACGGGTCGAACGAGGTGATTGAATTCCTGGTCAAGGCATTTGTCTGCGCCGCCGACGAGGTCATTACCAGCCATCCCTCCTTTCTCATGTACCAAAAATTCGTGCAGGTCCGAGGCGGCACCAACGTGGTGATCCCGCTCAAGGAGATGCAGCACGATCTGGAGGCCATTGCAGCAGCTGTAACCGAGCGCACTAAGCTCATCTTTCTGGACAACCCCAATAACCCCTGCGCCACCTTGGTCAGCAAGGAAGACTTTGCCGCATTCCTCGGCAAGCTCCCCGAAGACCTGATCGTGGTGCTGGATGAGGCATACATTGATTTTGTCGAGCCAGAGCAACGCATTGATGTCCTCTCCCTGATCCAAAACCCCGAGGGCATCCCGGCAGTAGTGGCCCTGCGTACCTTTTCCAAGGCATTCGGTCTTTCCGGCCTGCGGGTGGGCTTCGGTATCATGCATGCGGAGATTGCCTCCCTGCTCCACCGGGTCCGCCAGCCCTTTAACATCAACCTGCCTGCCCAGGCAGGTGCCCTGGCCGCTCTGAGCGACAGCGAGCATTATGAAAAGACCATCAACGGCACCGCAGCGGGTCGGGAATGGCTCTCGGAACAAGTCCGGGCTTTGGGTTGCAAACCCTACCCCTCCTGCACCAACTTCTTTCTCATTGATGTGCAGGGCGATGCCACGGCCCTCTACAATGCCATGCTCTACAAGGGTGTGATTGTCCGCTCCATGAAGGCCTACGGCTATCCCAATTTTATCCGCATCACCATTGGCGCCGAGGCGGAGAACCAACGCTTTGTCAAGGCATTGCAGGATTGTCTCAAGGAGTTGAACTATGTCTGAACAGGATACAACCACCAACGCAGAAAAATTACGGGTCGTGACCATTGACGGCCCTTCCGGGGTGGGCAAATCCACAGTCAGCCGGAGGGTGGCGTCCAAGCTGGGCTTCACCTATCTGGACACCGGGGCCATGTATCGGGCTGTGGCCTATGCCTGCAAGCAGGCTGGAATCAACCCAGCAAACCCTGAACAACAGGAGGCGTTGCTTATACTTTTGAAGCAACTTGACCTTTGTTTGCTCCCCTCGAATCAGAAAAATGATAACGTGCAAGTACTGTTACAAGATGAGGATATCAGCACGGCCATCCGTAGCCCGGAGATGAGTATGGCCGCCTCCAAGGTTTCGGCTGTTCCAGCGGTTCGGGCCTGTCTGACCACCATGCAACAGGAAATGGGCAAAGCAGGAGGCGTTGTTGCTGAGGGCAGAGATACGGGTACGGTTGTTTTTCCTGATGCGACCTGGAAATTCTATCTGGATGCTTCCCCGGAAGAGCGATGTCGCCGTAGGGTGGATCAACTGCGGAATCAGGGACAAGAGGTGGATGAGCAAGAAACCTTGGCCCAGATCATTGAACGTGACCAAAATGATAAGGAACGCACCATTGCCCCGCTGGTCATGGCTCAGGATGCGCTGCTGATTGATTCCTCCTCACTAAACGCAGATGAGGTGGTAGCCCGGATGTTGGAGGTTGTCTTGGGCAGCTAAACTCCTTCCTTTTCCCTCGCACAACAAGAAGGGCGATCACAAGATCACAAGGGTTGCCCGTCCTTTCTGAAATACTTTCTGAAATATCCGATTGAGTAATTTATACTCACTTTCCATTGTGTATAAAAAATAATCTCGCTATATTGTGACAGTGAATACACTGCCCAACATGATGTTCTACAAAGATTTAAGAAAAATCTGCTCTTTTTTCTGAAAAAGAGGGTTCAACTTTTTAATCTTCCAAAGAAAAAGGTGTAAAAAAATGACTCAGTTTCTATGAATAAACTTGACTTTTTTACCCATCCTATCCGATGATATAACTAAGGGTAGATTTGCCTGTTCAAGCAAACACCCTGCTTTCTTGGAAAAGGAAAGTCTGATAAAGCCACAGCCGTCGTGAGGCGGTGTCGGAAAGCCACGGATCTCTCGGGGGGAGACCGCCGGGTTACCAGAGTAGTAAAATAATGAGTCAAATCATTACATAAGCAAAACACCATCCACCATCAGTACCTTCCTCCCGTATTTTTCAATCTGTGGTCAAAGACAAAGTATATACTGTTTTCACAGTTTTTTTATAAAAAGGGAGAGGGTCATGACAAAAAAAATTTTGATAGTTATCACACTACTGCTTACTATTATCGAACCAAGTTTTGCTGCTCAGGACAGGACAGACAGGACAACCACCACAGCCACCGTAACAGACGATGAAGTCAAGATAGGCATCCTCTCCTGGAGAGGACCACTGGGATTCAAAAAACGTTGGCAGGCAACCGAGAACTATCTCACACAAACGCTTGACAGAAAAATCACCTTTCTCCCATTAGAGTTTAAAGAGATACTGCCTGCTGTCAAAGCGGGAGAAGTAGATTTTTTTACTGCTGATCCATCCATGTTTATCAGTGCAAAAAATGAATACGGTGCCAGTGAAGTCTTGACCATGAAACTGAGTCATACCGATTCCGTTGGAGCAGTACTTTTTACCAGAGCAGATAATCATAAGATCAATAAACTGTACGATCTTAACCAAAAAAAATTCGGTGCCTTACAGCGTTGGTCCTTTGGCGGTTGGCAGATGGCAGAAAAAGAGTTCCGTAATGCGGGCATTGATCCGTATTCCCTCCTGCACACTCTGCGCTTCTTTGATAAACCTCAGTCTGTAGTCTACGCTGTGCTGAGTAGAAAGGTTGATGCAGGCACAGTACCGGCCAGCATCCTAGAGCGGATGGTAAGGACAAAAAAAATAGACATGGCTGATATAAAGATCCTTAGAAAGAAAGATCACCCTGGCTTTCCCTATGTCTGCTCAACAGAACTGTATCCCAGCTTCCCATTGGCAAAGACCGCAGCTACGGATCAAAAGCTCGCAGATCATCTTGCAGCAGCGCTCAGAGACTTGCAACCAAAGGACAAGATCTTACAAGCTGCCCGAATCAAGGGTTGGGTTGCTCCGCTTGACTACACGCCAATTGAGGTAGTGCAATCACAACTTAGAGGGGGCGGATATACTGGCAGGAGGTATTAAATCTTCTTTGCTCTTCTTTGCAATGCGCTATGTGCTAGACATAAAAGAACCCTACCAAAAAAATATGATAGGGTTCTCGCATACAACAACATCTTCACGTTTTCTTTTTAGCTCAACTCAATAACTCCAATACGGCGTACCTTGGTACAGGGGACAACTGTCTTGAGTTGGAGCTGGTGGTGGTGGGGAATAAAAATTCCGGGTAAAAAACGATAAACCCCCTTTACACTGACAGACCGAGTATATCTTATTATCAAAGGCTGTTTTCGCATCACACCGGTCGTAAAAATTCGGACCAACATCTATCCAGATTTCTTCCCCGTTTGTACAGAAAGCAATGCCTTTGGCACCGACCATAGCCTGCGCACTGGTCTGCACTCCCAGGAACAAACCGAGAGAAAAAACAGCGGCTGTAAGTACTTTTGATTTCAACATACCTTACACCTCCTTTTCTATTTTTTTGTATCGTAACGTATTATTTACAGAGACAGTCATCAGGCGGCTTTGACCCAAACGGCCTGTAATCCTTTAATCCCATCTTCCATGGCAAGGTTCACAGCAGCTCCCTCTTCAAGGTCGTCCATAGAGACATCTTTTAAGGCGTTGGCATGAAAAAAGACCTCTTGATTGTCATGGGTCATGATGAATCCATATTCGGAAAACATGCGCTGGACAGTCCCGGAGGCATCACCACCAGGAACGCCGCCCTGCGTTTTAGGACTAGCCTGATGCTTGTGATTTTGTTTTTTCTCAACAATCTCCTTTAACTGGAGGCCAAGAATGTCAAAGCTTTCAACCAACAGGGGATGTACTTTTTCGCCCCAGCGTTTCACTACAACAGTATCGTTGGGTACAGAGGCAACCAAGCTTATTTCATATCCTCCTTCTTTGTAGCCTGGGGTAGCTTCAATGGTGACACGGAGATGAAGAACCAAATTTGCATAATGGCGGATAATTTTTTCTCGTTCTTCTTCTATTTTTTCCTGCCAGCCGTTGCGCATGTCAAGATTTCTGGCTTCAACTTTTAGATCCATATATCCTCCACAATTTAATAGTGCCAGCGACCCTCTGTCGCTGTATTGCTGTATTACCGCTGTGTTATGTATATAGTGTAGCTTTTATACCGTGTTGTCCCTTCCCAGCGGAGAGGGAAGGAGGTTATAAAAAACTATCTGTACCACTTTTACCCAAAAAGATCATCCACTGAACAGCACAGTGTTCCCTTTATACCCCTTCAATGCCAGAGCGTAAGCCTGGGCGTATTAAGAAATTGTTCTGTGAAACCCGCAGAAAATGCAGAATAAGAGGGGGATCTTTTGTGCTTCCAGAAGAAAACTGGAGTATTTATCGTGAAATATAACCTTATCATAGTTTTATTATAGGCATTGATCTTTGAATAGACAAGAGCTAAAACGTCATTTACTTGACGAAAGTTTTCTGGAGCGTGTAGCCTTATGTTCAATGTATACTTCATAAAAAACAAAAAAATAAACGGATGGAACAGATGAAGAAAAAAATCGAGGAAAAAATAGGGGTGTTGCTGTTGAATATGGGAGGGCCGGAAAAACAAGAAGATGTTCGTCCTTTTCTTTACAATCTTTTTTCGGACAGACAGATTATTCGTCTTGGTCCGGCCTTTCTCCAAAAACCTCTTGCCGCTTTGATCGCCCGTAAACGCGCTCCGAGCAGCATGAAAAATTATCAGAAAATAGGCGGTGGTTCACCACTTACCCGCATAACCGCTGAACAGGCATACGCATTAGAACAGAGCCTGGCTGATGATGGCCAGTTTATCGTGCGTTCCTGTATGCGCTATTGGCCTCCTTTTGCTGATACGGTTATCCAAGAAATGGTTGCTGCTGGAGTAACCGAGCTGATTGCACTCCCCCTGTACCCACATTACTGCCAAGCCACCACAGGCTCTTCTTTTGCTGATCTTCGACAGCATAACAAAAAACTTGGTTTTAATGTACCCCTCCAGGAGGTTCGTTCCTGGCCTGCTGAACCGGCATATATTGATGCCTTGGCTGCTCGTGTCCAAGAGGGCTTGGGTTTATTCGGAGAAGATGCGCAAAAAACTGTGGAGTCTGTGCAGTTGGTGTACAGTGCGCATAGTTTACCAAAAAAATTTATTGATCTGGGAGATCCTTATGTGGAGGAGTTGCAACAGACCATTGTTGCCCTTGAACAACAGATAAATATAAAGGGCAAGCTTTGTTTTCAAAGTCGGAGTGGCCCGGTGGAGTGGTTAGAACCGAGTACGCCGGATATGTTGGAGCAACTGGCCAAACAGGGGTGTAAAAATATTTTAATGGTTCCTCTTGCCTTTGTGTCTGATCATATTGAAACATTATATGAAATTGACATGCTGTACAGAGAGCAGGCTGCTGCCTTGGGTATGCGGCTGGAATCAACCAAGGGCTTGAACGATGACCCGCTCTTTATCAAGGCGTTGCGAAATTTGGTTTTGCGTACATTCCGTACATTGCGTACTCTGGATTCAGAATAATGCCGATTTCGTTTTGTACCCTCTTTGTCTCTTGTCATCTTCTCTGGAATCCTGATCAAAGTGCATCTCCTGACGATGAGCCTCAACCAACTCTTCTGAACTTCTCGGATCTGCTGCTGTATATTTTTTTATACGTTGCACCTCTCATTATTCAACTGAAGATGACACCGGCTTGCAACTCTTCATTTGTATATTGAGGACACGCTCATCTAAAAAAAATGCTCAAACCCATTTTTTCAGCAGCATTACGCCTTCATGTATCATATATTTTCTATGATAATAAACAGGGCAACCCTGCCTGGAAAATTTCATTTTATCCCTCCCCAGCATAGAGGGGTAGGCAGTATAAACAAAAAGCATAAAGAAAAAATCGTGAAATCACAAAAGATGCAGGAAGGCGTTTTTATGCTCTTAGATACAAAAAAACAATTGTTTAAAAAAATAGGGATGTTTTTTCACACCTGCTTATCAAAAATACCTCTGTTGCGATCCAAAAGAATTGGCACCTTAGCTGAGTCCTATACAATAGTTGCGCCAGTGAGTATGGTCAGAGTGGGTGGCCATCACCACTCGCACCAGGTGCATATTTTAGTTTATGGCCGAATACATCCCCCCCATGCTAGGGTTGCAGTACAGGTGACGTTTCAGGGACATCAACTTGATCTTGACTCAGTGGCCAGTGGTGAGACCCGCCCTATAACAGCACTGACAGATCAGTCAGGTGAATTTGTTGTTGATGAAAACTTTATCTGCGGCCCTCATGTCAAGTTTATCACCAGTGTAACCTCGCTGCTTGACATGGATGCCCCAACAGTTATTGCCTCCCTACGCTTAACAAAAGAAACTGACTCATCAGATAAAAAACTGGATGTCGTAATAAATAATGAACCGCTTCCCACAGCTACCATTACCATAGACTTTGAATCGCACTGCCAACGCTCTCTTACCTACTGGTTTGAAAATCCTTATAAGAAGGGAACTATTTCAAAGACAACAGAGATTTTTTACTGTCCAACAAAGTCATCAGCTCTGTACCTTAAACTCTTTCCTTACCAGGAGGGGCATGTCAGCATTATAGATATTTTTACAACAACTGAGGAACATCCTATTCCCCGCTATCAACGTGTTCACACCACAAAAGCTGGTGAGGAATTCACTCGTATTGCCATATTTGATGCTGAATCAACATTGAAATCTGCTCTTATCCTTGTCTGAGCTGATACTCCCCCTCTTTTTTCCTTTTTTTCTTTCAATAAACAGGATACGTTGTCTTATTTGACCTGTAAAATTGTTGGGCAGGAAGCGTAATCGCGTAATCAAATACCGGAATACCGTATGAGCGAGTTGTCCGGGAGCTTCCTGTCGTTTTGTGCATACTCCTGTGACCTATTTTTTCTCATCGCTAATAACGTATTTTGGGCCTATGGATACAAACAACGGTATACTTTGCCCGATTCCGGAAGACGAACGCACTCCGTTTGTTGATGTCTTGTTAAAATTTATTGACTGGCAAAAGGTACGTATTGAAAATGCGGAAAAAGAAAACAAGAAACTGAAGCAGGAGATTACTGCACTACAACGAAGCGGTTTGGCCTGGAAAGAAAAAAAAGCTCTTGATGATCAGCAAAAAAAAGCACAGGCAGGTTCAGTCAAACTAAAACGAATTATCCCTCCTCTAAAAATTCCGCAACAGGAGAATATAACAGCTGAAAATATTCAGCAGCTCCTGGTGCAAAATATTCAACAACTTCTCGTTGCTCTGGGTGGGAAAAATAAACGTCAGTTTACCCGGCTGCACAGCTACTTAGAGGCAGAGATTGATTTTGGCTCCCGTCGATATTACAGGAATCCTGTTGAGAATATCAGCCTTGGCGGGCTCTATATCAAGGGGGATTTCCAACACCAGTCCGGGGATATTTGTACTATCTGCCTCAATCAAGCCGAGTTTGATACAGCACTTGAGGTCCACGCAACCTGCTCGGTTATCAGAGGCAGCAACCACGGTCTTGCCCTTGAATTTACCTCAATGAAACTGGATGACTTTTGTCAGCTGCAAGCTATTTTGCTCTATGAATCAGACGATCCTTTTGTACTAGGGACTGAATTTGTCAATAATATGAACCTGGAACTTGAAGGCGATCTGATCTTATGTAACTCTTTCCAGGTTCATTACGATCAGGCAAGAAAAAAAGGCGCTGCCTAAAACCTTTTTCAACATTGTTGTATCTCACCAACATACCTGCTCAATCCCTTGTATTTTTTCTCTGCCCGCCTGTTGCTCCTCTAAAAGCTCTGCAACAGTTTTTCTGAACAAAGGATGCATGAGCTGTCCTCCAATCTCTGCCAAGGGAACCAGGACAAAAAGCCGTTCATGCATTGCCGGATGAGGCAGCGTAAGTCTGTATGTATGTATGGTCATGTCATCATAGAGAAGGAGGTCAAGATCAAGGGTTCTGTCCTGATACCCTGCCAGCTCGGGATGGCGTACTCTGCCGAACTGTTGCTCTGTTTTCAGGAGAAGGTCAAGGAGAGCCTCCGGGGAAAGAGTGGTAGTAAGTTGCCCCACCGCATTAATAAACCAATGCTCGCTTTCCATACCCACGGGCTGGGTGCGATAAGGAGAAGAAAGGACCTGCGCCTTAATATCAGGATGTTGTTCAAGGGATTTCCAAGCATCTCGCAAGAGGCTACGGGAATTACCAAGATTGGAGCCAAGGCCAATGTAGGCGGTATGGACAAACGAATTGCTGTTCATGAGCAGGTTGATAAAAAAAGAACCCTACCCCTTTCGGAGCAGGGCAAACTTGGGGGTAACGGGTCAGGAATACTCAGAAGTCTGCCAATCCCAGCACATCGAACATAGTATACAATCCCTTGGGTTGGTTCACCACCCAGGCAGCAGCCTTGGCAGCACCACCAGCAAAGTTATCCCGGTTATGGGCCCGGTGGGTGATTTCAATCCGCTCGCCCGGACCGGCAAAGTAGGCCGTGTGTTCACCGACAATATCTCCGGCCCGAATGGTCTGGATGCCAATTTCTTTGTCCGTGCGCTCACCAATAATGCCGTTACGCTCAAAAACACCAACTTCAGCCAGATCTCTCCCTAAGCCCTTGGCTGCCATTTCCCCGATCTTCAGGGCGGTTCCAGAGGGCGCATCCTTTTTCATCCGATGATGGGCCTCAACGATCTCCACGTCATAGGCATCACCCAGCACGGCAGCAGCCTTTTCCACCAGTTTGAACAGGACATTCACGCCTACAGCCATATTTGGGGCCTGAACGCAGGGAAAATGCTCGGCTGCGGTATTCCGTAAGATGACCAGATCCTCAGCGCTGAGGCCGGTGGTTCCGATCACCATAGCCCGGCCATGCTTTGCCGCAATCTTGACGAATTCCATAGTCGCCTTGTGAAAGGTAAAGTCAATGATGACTTCACCCTGATCAATCACCGCCTCCAAACCATCAGCGATGATGACGCCTGTGGTACCGATGCCTGCTACCTCACCGGCATCCTTGCCCACATTCGGGTTATTGGCCTGTTCAAAGGCGCCGGTCAGGGTAAGTTCTGGATGCTGTTGCACCATATAGCATATACGCTGTCCCATTCGACCGGAGGCTCCGGCTACAATTACTTTTGTCATGGTTTTTTCTTGCCTTCTTATTTAAATTAACTGTTCACATTTCAAAATGTTGCCTCTGCACCAGACAGTATCTCATAATTCTATCGGATCAAGTTGGCTTACTTCTTTGTCTGAATAAACGGTGAGGTGTTTTTATTTTTTTCTGGATGAGCGTTGGTTTTAATGTATTGAAAGAGGAGAAAGAGAGCGATTAACAAAAAAAAATAGAATCGAAGTTTCCTTTGGAGGTTTCTCTTTCTCTCTGCCTCTTGTTTCATCCATTGACGAAATTCCGGCAGATTTTTTTCAATGTTGTCTTCAAGCTGCGCTCGTTTTGCTTGGTTGTCTTTAGTGGTTGCGTTGAGCCATTTTCTCAGAGAATCTATAAAGGTGTCATTCCTCCCGTTGACAAGCGTTCCTAGGATGATGCCTGCTGTAAAGGCGAGAAGGAGGTTCATCAGCTCAGGAGTTTCTTTCTGTTAAAGGACGAAACAAGGGCGATCTACACGAACCGCCCCTACCTGCTGCAATCATGCTTAGATCAACGCAGCAGCTTTCATCTCCGTAATCAGCTTATTCAAGGAAGCCTCGTCCATATCCGTCATGGGCAGGCGAACTTCAGGGCTGGCGATTTTGCCCATCAGGTGCAGTCCTTTTTTGGCTGGAGCCGGGCTGGGATAGCAAAACATGGTACCCATTAGAGGAAAGAGCTTGTAGTGGATTTCATTGGCTTTGACCAAATCACCTGCCAAGGCCGCTTCCATCAGCTCAGACATGGCTTTGGGATACACATTAGAGGTTACAGAAATAACCCCTTTCCCGCCAATGAGTGTGGTGGGCATAGAGGTGAAATCATCACCGGACAGGACAATAAAGTCTTTTGGACAGAGCCGAATCACCTCAGAAATTTGGTTGAGGCAACCACAGGCCTCTTTAATGGCGATAATGTTGGGCAGTTCAGCCAGACGAGCTGTTGTGGCCGGAGCCATGTTGACGACGGTGCGGCTCGGCACGTTATAGAGGACCATGGGGATATCAACAGCCTCGGTAATGGCTTTGAAGTGCTGAAATAAACCTTCCTGACTGGGCCTGTTATAATAAGGAGCCACTGACAGGACGGCATCGGCACCGCTGGCCTTGGCCGATTCGGTCAGCTCAATGGCCTCTGCTGTGCTGTTGGCCCCGGTTCCGGCAATGACTGGTACCCGTCCGTCAACCACCTGCACAGTTAGCTCAATAACTCGTTTATGTTCGTCAAAGTTCAAGGTTGCAGATTCACCAGTAGTTCCGCAGGGAACTAGACCGTGGATGCCGTTGTCGATCTGAAAGTTAATCAGATCAGTGAGGCCCTGTTCATCAACCTTGCCGTCCCGCATGGGAGTGACAATGGCGGTAAACGCACCTTGGATATTTTTTTCTGTTGTCATCAATTTTCTCCTTTATTGTCTTATAATATTTATAGCTTATGATTTTTTTCGCTGGGTCGGGAGATAAGTTTACAGTAACGCCTCAGCGTCGAGTTTTCCCGAATAAATGGTATGAGCTGGCCCTTTGAGGAAAACATTGGTAATAAGACCGTTCTTTCCGTTCTCCTCTGTACGGTCAAATACAATGGTTAACTGATCGTTGCCCGAGGTAATAATATCCACTGGCGAGGCGGCCTGATCCAGCAAAGCGGCAATAATGGCACAGGCCGCGGCTCCGGTACCACAGGCCAGCGTCTCATCTTCCACACCCCGTTCGTATGTTCGCACCTTGATGGCATTACCTTGAACTTGGGCAAAGTTGACATTGGTTCCCGCAGGCATAAACGCCTGATGATGACGGATAAGATTGCCCAAAGTACGGACATCTGTTTGCTCAATGTCATCAACAAAAACAACTGCATGGGGTACACCGGTATCGATGCTGTGAACCGTATACTCTTTGCTTTCCGCCGTAATGCGTTGATTCATCTTCAGACCCACAGGGTCAGTCATTTTTACAGCAACATCTTTTCCTGAAACACTGGCCTCAATAATGCCAGCCAAGGTGGAAAAACGCATCTCTGCTGGAGCAATGCCCTGCAAAAAGGCAAAACGGGCAGCGCAACGGGCCCCGTTGCCGCACATTTCAGCAACAGAACCGTCTGCGTTAAAGAACTTCCATTGAAAATCTGCTGCTGAGGAGTCCTCACTCAGATCCTCAATAAGAATAAGGCCATCAGCTCCAACGGAAAATTTTCTCCGACAGACCTGAGCGGCAAAGTCAGCCATAGCCTCTGGGGCAAGGAGCGGTTTACGGTGATCAATAAGAATGAAATCATTACCTGTGCCACTCATCTTCACAAAGGGGACAGGAAAGTGTGGTGTCTGCATTGTTGCGGTCTGTTGCGGGTTGCGGGTTATCGTGGTGTATTGTAATCAGCGAGAAAGTCTATCTCTTTAAAAAAAGTACTATATAGCCTTTGTCCGCTTTCCTCAATAAAAAATACCGCCCTTTCAGAAATGCAGCGAGAAGTGTACAAGCCTCTTTTTTCAATCTCAGCCTGAACCTGGGCAAGAGGGAGTAAATGAGGGAGTAAATGAGGCATAAAAACGAGGTACTTTTTTACACCATTGTCTTCATTTTCTTTTTCACAGAAAAAATAAGAGAGCGAATATTTTCAGCTCTATTCTTTGCAGATGTAATATCCACACAGTAGAGGGAACTGAGTTGGCGAGGTAAGGAACTTGCCTGTATATTATACAAAATAGGAATAATGAAAAATTTATTTCCATCACGTTTCTTCCTCTTAAACGCCTGCACAATCTCTTGCTTCATATAGGCAGACTGCAGCGTATCAGGCGTGAGGATCAAAAAAAATATTTTGCACCTATTTATCGCATGAGTCAGCACAGCACGCCAGAGAGTATCTCCAAGGAATTCGGCAGGTTCACAGCATGACCCTATGTTGTTTTTCATCAACTCATCTCTGAGAAATGAGGCTATTTGTGCATGAGCAGATAAGGCACCTATAAAAATCTCTCTCTCATTTACTTTGACCTTTGCCAATGGCTTATTATTATATTCTGGAGTACTTCGAGCAAGCTTGACATGTCGTTGCACAGTGTATATAAATTTTTTTTCAGCAAAAGGCTTGAGCAAATAATTTGCAGCGCCTCGCGAGTAAAATTCTACAAACTCACGAGCAGATAAGCGACCAGACATAAGAATGACGTGTGTTCGCTTTTTTTCTCTGGTTAAAAAGTGCAAAAGCCTCAGACTATCCTCTTTTGTACCCTCTTGTAAGTAAATATCAAGGAGAACAAGATCAACATCCCGCCCCTGACGGGCAAAGGCATCCAGAGCTTTTTTTGCATCTTTTGCACAAACAAAAAAATGAACTTCAAACCGCTTTGGATCTAAAAAATTACCTATAATCTTGTGAATAAACTTACTATCATCAACTGCTATGACTAAAAATTTCATTGACGCCCCATAGTTGTGGATTACCATGAGCATAAGTTTTCGATGCTTCCGTTTAGCGATATGCTCTAAAAGGTGATGCGATGTGTATCTATCTTCCTTTTTCAAGAGTAAAATGCTGGGCCTGAAAAGTAAACAGGAAATCTTGTCTCTTTTCGAAAAAAGAAAATATATTCAACAAGGGTGAAAATGAATAAATGAATACAGGCAGGCAGAGCTTGACAGAAATGATGAATAAAGGATATTCTATATCCTGTTAGAGTTGATAAAAAAGTACCCCGGTACCCCGTACAGGTGTCCTCTTTTATACCTTGATACCTTGTTCTCTCTTCCCAGCGGGGAGGGATGGCCGATATTGCCTATTTTTCTGCCTATTTTTTCCTCTTTCGCTCTTTTTCCTATGGTCTCACCGCTTACACTTGGGCTTACACTTGGCTACTCACCATGCCCTAATGATACGTTTATTTTTTATGCCCTTATGCACGGAAAAATTCCTCTTCAGCATATTCAGTTGAGTCCGCCAGCGCTTGAAGATGTAGAAACTCTTAATCAATGGGCCCTTCATACCCGGTTGGATGTCACCAAGATATCGTTTCACGCCTTAGGGTATTTGCAGGATACCTATACAATGCTCAATGCAGGTGCAGCCCTTGGGCGAGGTTGCGGACCTCTGCTGATAACACGACCAGATCAGCTAACAGCCCCCTCCTCTTGGAAAATTGCCATACCAGGAAAGTACACCACAGCCGCACTGCTTCTCAAACTCTTTCTTCCTGAACACGGCGAATTGTTTGTTCTGCCCTTTGATACCATTCTGGAGGCTATCCAAGAAGGCAGGGTGGATGCTGGAGTAATTATTCATGAAAGTCGTTTTACCTATCAAGATAACGGTCTTGTCTGCATCCAAGATTTAGGCGAATGGTGGGAAAAAGAAACCATGCTCCCGATCCCCTTGGGCTGTATTGCGGCTAAAAAAGAACTTGGTCAACAAACCATCCAAGAAGTTGAACAGGCCATAGCAGCCAGTCTTGACTGGGCCTTTGCCCACCCGGATGCCTGTACAGAGTATATCAGACAACATGCTCAGGAGATGGACAAGCAGGTGATTGCCGATCATATTGAGCTGTATGTGAACGACTTTTCTTTGGATTTAACCAGTATAGGACGAGCTGCTGTCCACGAACTCCTGCGCCGGGGAAAAAAGGCAGGCATGTTCACCAGCTCTGCTGCTTTCAACAAGGCATCCTGACTCTGACTCTGACTATGGAAGAAAGACAAGCAATGATCACCAAGCAATGGAAGCAGACCGAGCAAACAGAGCAGACACCAGTCTGGGGCTGTATCCTGATAGGTGGGAAAAGCAGACGAATGGGGCAACCCAAACATCTTATCCTTGAAGATAAAAAAACCTGGCTTGAACATGCAGTGGAAACCCTCAGCCCGCATGTAGAGCAAGTGGTGCTTTCTGGATCAGGAAAAGTTCCGCCAACTTTGATTTCCCTGCCCCAAATTCCCGATGTCCCAGGACTGGCAGGCCCTTTGGCAGGTATCCTTGCGGTTATGCGCTGGCAGCAGACAGTCTCCTGGTTAGTCATGGCCTGTGATCAACCTGATGTGCAAGCTGAAAGCCTGGAATGGCTTCTTGCCCAACGAAAACCCGGTATCCGAGCTGTTCTGCCTGATCTGCTCGGAGACGGTCATCTTGAACCGCTCCTTGCCTGGTATGACGTTCGTTGCCGTCCACAACTCGAAACCATTGCTGCCTCTGGCTCTCTCAGGCTCAGTCGGCTGGCAAATCAGGCCGGTGTCTGTCATTTTCAACCTCCTGAACATCTGCACAGATCCTGGCATAATATCAACACCCCGGATCAAATCGCTCAAAAAAACGCTCAGAAAAACGCTCAAAAAGAAACGAGAGCTTGCCGAAAATTGGAGAAACCATGCTGATAATTCCCCTTTCCGACAAACCCAAAAGACGATTTCCCTACATAACTGTCCTTCTCATTCTGCTGCATATAGGAATATTTTTTTATTTCCAGCACAGTAAGCAGCAAAAGTACATGCAGGCTGTCTCCTTGGCTCGTTCTTCAGGACTCCTGCAAATAGAACAACAGGCTTATCTGGAGTATCTCCAACGTCATCACAGGACGATTCCTGCTCTTCTCCAAGATACGCAGAAGCCAGCCGCTATCTTTCAGCATCTTATGCAGGACGATCAGTTTCAAGCTGGACTCCGGCAGCATATTCTGATTCCACCAGCTGATCCCCGTTTTGCTGACTGGTCTCCCAAGCGAAAGGCATTTGAAGAAAAGCTCAACCAAAGTCTTGTCTATCGTTTTGGTTATTCGCCAGCCCGTAAGAACTATTTGAGCATTACCACCTACATGTTTTTTCATGATGATCTGCTCCTCCTTGTTGCCAACATGCTGTTTCTCTGGTTTGTCGGTTCCTGGATCGAAATCGATATTGGTCGCATTCTCTTTCTTGGGATCTATCTTGTAACTGGAGCATTTGCTGGCCTGTCCTTTGGCTTTATGTATCCGTTAAGTCAGGGGCCGCTACTCGGCGCATCTGGTGCCATTGCCGGACTCATGGGTACTTACCTTCTGATATATTGTAATAAAAAAATTAATGTACTCTGTTCTCTAGGATTTTGTAGCCGATACACGATGGTCTTTGGCTGGTTTCTCTTCCCCTTTTGGCTCAGTAAAGAGGTCTATCTCTTTGTCAACACGTCAACCCCTCAGACCTCTTCCTCTCATATTGGCGGATTGCTGGCTGGCCTTGTTGTTGGCCTTATTTTTCGAACCCATGAGGGCAAGCAGGCCGCAAAAAAGGCGCAAAAAGAAAGAGACTCGGAAACAGGTGTAGGTGTACAGATACAACCATCACTTGTATCAGATCAGGATATCAAGATGCTCGGCAAACTCTCTCCCAAAGAGGCTGAACAGTTGAGGACAGAAATTCAAAAGGCATTACAAGATGACCCTGACAACCTTGTTGAGCTTGCCCGACTTTTCCATCTTGATAAATGCAATCCCACAGGTGATCAGTTTCATAAAACAGCAGGAAAACTCCTTGGACAACTTGCAGAGCAGGAAAACTTTCAGGATCTGTACACCTATTTTTATAAGTACAAAAAAATAAGCGCAACACCTCGCCTGCAGCCCTCAGTCATGCTTGCTCTTGCGGAAATACATATTCGTTCTGACCAGACAACAGAGGCAGCCCATTTTCTGCTGCTTCTGTTGAAAAAACGCCCTCAATATCCAGGTCTTCCATCCTGTCTCTTTGCCTTAGCTATGGCCTATCGTGAGCAAAACAACGAGAAACGGGCTACACAATGCTTTCAGCTGATCTGTAAAAAATATCCACAAACGATTATCTGTCAACAGGCTGAAGACATGCTGACAATGCCGCATAATATTGCTGTGTAGCAAATATATACAAGGAAGTAACTTACCTATGCACCCGCTCGACCCGCTCACCCTGAACCTGCACGGTCAAATTTTGATTGAGGCCAGTGCTGGCACCGGCAAGACCTATACCATTGCTCTGCTCTTTCTGCGCCTGCTCCTGGAAAAGGGCCTGAATGTAGATGAAATTTTAGTGGTCACCTTTACCAAGGCTGCAACTGAGGAGTTACGCAATAGAATCCGCCAGCGTATCCGTAATGCCCTGGATGCCCTGGATGCTCTTGATGCCCTGGATGCTCTGGATACCCTTGATAGCCTGGAAGACCAGCAAAACCAGCAAGAGAACGACCTTCCCTTACAGGAACTGCTTGCCAAAATAACGAAAACAATTTCTCATGACAAGGCCAAGATCCTGTTAAGTGATGCCCTTACCCGTATGGATGAGGCTGCCATCTACACCATTCACGGCTTTTGCCAACGCATGCTGCAGGAACATGCCTTTGAATCAGGTGCGCCCTTTGCTCTGGAGTTTCTTGAAAGCGAACAGATCCTAAGAAAACGCATTATGGAGGATTTCTGGCGCAAACGTTTCTACCCTGCTGCTGAGGAAGAGGCAGCCTGGGTGGTCTCGCGCTGGCAATCTCCTCAAGACCTGCTTGCCGGACTGGGTGGTCATCTGGGACGGCAGGACCTGCAATGTCTCCCAGCGATTAACCCAAAAGAGGTGGAGCAACAGGAGGCACGGCTTGCAGCCCTCTTTGTGCAGGCACAGGAGCAATGGCAGGCACAGGGCAACGAGATTGTTGCGCTGCTGCGGGAAAATAAACGGCTTTCACGGGATAAACGCAAGGGCTATGGATTGCCTCGGTTGGAGGCGGCTGAACAGTTGCTCACAGCATATCTTGCTCCGTCTAGCCCGTCTAACCCGTCCAGCCCATCGTGGCTGTTGGCAGCAGAGTTGGAGCTATTCACCACCAGCAAAATAGAGTCCTCGCTCAAGAAAAACAAGCATGACCCGCCAAGTCATCCCTTTTTCACACTGTTTGATGATCTTGTTCAGGCACATCGCAGACTGGACCAAGCCCGCAAAACGCTTGTATTGCTTGAGGCCAGAACCTGGCTACAGGATGAACTGAGCCGACGCAAACAGGCCCAGGATCAGCTCTCTTTTGATGACCTGTTGACCCAACTTGACACAGCCTTACAAGGGAACTTACAAGGGGATTTACAAGGGGAAGGCGGCAAGCGGTTAGCTCAAAGGTTAGCTCAAAGTATTGGTAAACGTTTTCCGATTATTATGGTGGATGAATTCCAGGATACCGATCCCCTGCAGTACCGTATTTTTGCTGCTATCCACCGAGCTACACAAGCTACACAGGGAACAGTCTCAGGTCTTTTCTTGATCGGAGATCCGAAACAGGCCATCTACAGTTTTCGGGGAGCAGATATCTTTACCTATATTCAGGCTCGGCAAGATACTCTGCCAGCAAACCGTTTGACCATGACCACCAACTATCGCTCTGCCACCCCTATGGTGGAGGCTGTGAATAGTTTATTCTGCCATAAGGCCCCATTTCTCTTTGCCAAGGACACGATTGATTTCCCCCAGGTCAAGGCATCAGGGTTGGCAGACACGACCGCGCTGCTCATAGAAGATAGCCAGCCATCACCTCTATCACCTCTGACCTGCCTCCTGCTGCCAGAAGGGGATAAGGGAAAGCCCTTGGCCAAGAAAAAGGCCGAGGACCTGGCTGCCCGCTTTTGCGCATACCAGATTGCTGACCTGCTGGTAGCTGGCCAGTGCGGCACAGCCACGATTGGAGAGCAGCCCCTGAGTGCAGGTGATTTTGCCGTTCTGGTTCGCACCCATGCAGAGGCCAGTCTTATCCGCAAGGAGTTACGCGCTCTGGCTATTACCTCAGTGTCCTTTAGTCAGGAATCCGTCTTTGCCAGCAAGGAGGCCCGGCAGCTACTTACCGTTTTAACTGCACTTCATGATCTCTCTGATACTGCCCTGGTGCGGACAGCCTTGGTGACGGAGCTGTTTGGCTATACTGCTGAACGTCTGGAGCATCTTCGCAACAATGAGCAGGCATGGGAGGAACTCATGCGTCTCCTGATTGCCTATCGCCAGCTCTGGCAACAGCAGGGTATTCTGCCCATGCTACAAAAACTGCTCAAGGAGCAACAGACGGTCAGTCGCCTCCAGATGCCGTCCCAACCCGGGAACACGAACGGGGAACGTGCGCTGACCAACTTTCTCCATCTCGCAGAACTGCTGCAGGAAGAGGCCCGCTACTATCTGGGGACGCACGGAGCAAATGCCCTTTTGCGCTGGTTCAGTGATCAGATCCATTCCCCGGAAAAGAATGCTGAAAAACAGCAGCTCCGTTTAGAGAGCGATGAACATCTGGTCAAGATTGTCACCATTCATAAAGCCAAGGGCATGGAATACCCTATTGTTTTCCTCCCCTTTCTGTGGGCAGCCCGGCCCTGTTCAGACAAGAGGCCCTTTTCCTTTCATCAGAAGGGACAACTCTTTCTTGACCTGGGCAGCGAGAACAGCCAACACTTTGCCTTGGCAGAAAAGGAGCGATTAGCCGAAGACCTGCGCCTGCTCTATGTGGCTGTGACCAGAGCCAGGACCTGCTGCTTTTTCTGCTGGGGGCGGATCAGCAAGATGGACCAAAGCGCGCTCTGCTATCTCCTGCATAATGGTTTACCAGAACCTGATCAAGTGCTTGCCGCTCTCCACAACATAAACAGGACACAGCAGCAAGACAACCGAAACAGCAGCAGGGAACTGATCACTGTGAAACCCTTTCCAGAGCGTTTCAGTTTAACAAAGCTCCAAGACAGCGCAAGCACTGACCAGCTCAGTAGTCTTTTGTTTCAGGGGAAGATTGATACCCGTTGGCAACTCACCAGTTATTCACGCCTGATCTCCTCTCTTGCCCTTGACTCGTTCCAGACAACAGTGCCTGAACCAGAGCGGCCTGATTATGATGAAAAGGCAGACAAGGAACCGGTCCCAGCAGGTAGCAGGAGCAGTCCATCTCCCCCTGTGACCTTGGACGCCTTTTGTTTTCCCAAAGGGGCTGCCGCAGGAACCTGTCTCCATGCCATCTTAGAAAAGATCAGTTTGAGCGATGCAACAGGCCATGAAACAGTGATAAGCACTGAGCTGGCCAGGGCTGGCTTTGAGCAGAGCTGGTCTCCTGTGGTTGCCCATTGGATACAGGATATTCTGGCTACCAACCTTGAGACGAGCCGTGGTACCAACCCTCCCTATGCTCTTGCTGCTGTGCAGGAACATGATCGGGTCAATGAAATGGCCTTTTACTTTCCTCTGGAATCGCTACACCTGAACAGATTCAATCAGCTCTTGGAACAATTTTCTTACCCACGCCTGCCCAGTCAGCAGAGAGTGCTTGAGGGCTTGATGGTCGGTTTTATTGATCTGGTTTTCTCAATGCACGGGCGGTATTATCTGGCTGATTACAAGTCAAACTATCTGGGCAACCAGCCCACTGCGTACCAACAGCCCCAGCTCCAGGCCGCCATGCTGGAACATCGCTATGATGTGCAGTTCCTTATTTACACCCTTGCCCTGCATCGCTTTCTCAGGGGACGAATCAAAACGTATCAGTATGATGAGCATTTCGGGGGCGTCTTCTACCTCTTTCTCCGAGGGATGCACCCTACCTATGCCCCTGGCACCGGGGTCTTTGCCGCACGTCCACCTTTTGCCCTTATCAACGCCTTGGACCAGGCTGTGGGGAACTACAGGAAAGCTGTCCACGCCTAGGGAGTATCGCACGAAGGTCACCGGGAGCATCGCCGAAGGTCGGAGGGAGTATCGCCGATGCTCCTGGGCTTGTTCGGCGAGGGAGGATAGCTCGATCACTGTATCGGGCAAGGCTCGATAACTGCATCGGGCAGAACTCGATAGTATGATCGAGCTTGCCTGGATAGTATGATCGGGCAGAGGGGGGTGTACTTTTTGGCAGGGGAATGAAGAGGGGTGAGGTGAGTCCGGCGTTGCAACACTGGGCTATTGTCGGCAGTCCCTTCAGAAGGCTGTTGTACTGGCGGGTGGAAAGCACGAGACAGAAGAACTGGCTGCGCTTATTGGGCGGCAGCACTGCGCTCCTTGGCCAGCTTGTCCAATGCCTGCTGCACCTGCTTGGCCTTGGGGTGTTGTATTGCCCCCATTTCCTCATAAAGGTTCAGACTTTTCCTCCACATAGCTTCTGCACTGTCCAGTTTGCTGCGTTCTTCATATAAGGTACCTAAGTTAGTATACTGATTTGCCATTCCTTCCTTTCTTCCCAAGGCTTCGTTAAGCTCCAAGGCTTGCCGATACATTTTCTCCGCCATGTCCAGCTCGCCGCTTTTCCAATACACAATGCCCAGATTGCCGAGAGCTTGCGCAATGCCTTGTTCGTTTCCTAAGGCATTATGGAATTCCAGAGCCTTGCGATACATCTCCTCGGCCTTGTCCAGCTCACCGCGTTCTGTATAAACAAGGCCTAAATTACCATATTGTATCGCCATACCTTTGTTTCTACCCAAAGCTTTATTGAACTCCAGAGCCTTCCGATACATTTCCTCCGCCATGTCGAGTTCGTTACGTGTCAGATATACATTGCCCAGATTGCCGTAGTTGCTCGCCATTCCTCGTTTGTTGCCTAAAGCTTTATGGAATTCCAGAGCCTTCCTATGCATCTCTTCCGCTTTGTCAATCTCGCCGCGAACCCGATATACCATGCCTAGATTGCCGAGAGCTCCTGCCTGTACCTTTTTGTTCTGATGCGTCTCACCTAAGGCTAGTACTTTGCGAAATGCCTCTTCGGCCTGCGCAAGTTCTCCTGTTTGCAACAGCAGAATCCCTAACTGGTTCCATCCCTCTGCATTATCCGGGTCAAGCTGCGCCTCCTTTTGATATGCTGCTAACATATCGTCTCTATCAGGTAGGTCTACATTTACATTGATAAGGCCCAATTGGATTAATACTATTGACCAAATGCCAATCAAGAATGGTATGATAAATAGAAGCTTGATAATGTTTTTGATTCCAGAAAAGTTCATAGGTGGCTCCGGTGTTCCTCTGTTCAGGGTGAAGTGTTCGGGGTAAGTATGGAAAGAATGGAGCCTGTAACGTAGAACGAGGGCAGGACTTTGTCAAGGGGAATGTCAACAGCAAGGGAGGTTTGGTAAAGGGCTTGTCCGCAGCTCCGCAGGTTGATTTTTCCTTTCTTGAGCCAAGTTCGCTGTAATACAACTTGAAAAGATACCTTCCGATGACCTATAATAGGTTCCATATAACGGTCTAAAAAAGTCAACTTGGAGAGCGTATCATGAACCCTATTTTAGCAAAGTTTTCCGCAAGTATTTCTGAGTTAAAAAGAAACCCCAGCGCATTACTACAAAAAGCCAAAGGCAACCCGATAACTATTCTGAACCATAATAAGCCAACAGCGTACTTGATCCCAGCGGAAACCTACGAAGCCTTACTGGAAATGATTGAGGACCAGGATTTAGGCAGAATTGTGCGGGAGAGAGAATCTGAGCGCAATGAAGCTGTTGAGGTCTCTCTTGATGCCTTATAAGCTGAAATTTCTCCCAACAGCTCTGAAGGAATGGAAAAAACTTGACGGGTCAATTCGCAACCAGTTAAAGAAAAAGCTGACAGCCCTGTCTCTTACCTCAGCAAGTCCTGCAAAGCCGTCTGCCGCAAGCCGGTATCCTGATTATGCACAGCCATAGCCAGGGCCTTGCGGGTGCCGACAAACACGGCCAGCTTGCGGGCTCTGGTCAGGCCGGTATAGATCAGGTTGCGGAAGAGCATCCGAAAATGCTGGGTCAGGACCGGCAGGATCACGACCTCGAACTCTGAGCCTTGGGATTTATGGATGGTGATGGCGTAGGCCAGCTCCAGCTCGGTGATCTGCTCGCGCTGGTACTCCACCTTTCGCTGATCCGGGAAAAAGCAGACCTGCATGGTCATGGCCTCATTCTGTACAGCCGTGATCCTGCCGATGTCCCCGTTAAACACCCCGAGATCGTAGTTATTGCGTCGATGAATCACCCGATCCCCGACCCGAAAGACCCGTTCCCCGACCATGATCTCCGCCCGGCCCTGCTGTCCCGGATTGACAGCCTGTTGCAGGGTTTTATTGAGCGAGGCCGTGCCCAGGCTGCCCCGGATCATGGGGGACAAGACCTGCATCTCGCAGTTCGGGCCGCAGTATTTGGGAATCCACTCCGTGTAGAGCCGTTGCACCACATCCACCGCTGTCAGACCGTAGTAGAGCGAGGACCAGGGATGAACCTTTTTCGCCACTGCGGCCAGCTCACCAGCAGGGCCTTCTGCCGTGACCAGAGCCTGGAGGTTGACATGCTGGAACTGCTCAGGCAACTCAAAACCGTGGTACGAGCTTTCCAAGGACTCTGCCTCAAAGGCAAAGGGATCATCACTGGCCTGTTCCCGTTCCTCAATGGTCTGTACATGCTGCTTGGTGCGGGTGATGAAGCTCAACTGGGCCTGAGTTGCCTCATCGGAATCAATAAAGAAACAGTCCTTTTCCTGCCATATTGTTGGCTGCTTGAACGGGGAATCAATCCTCGGTGTTTGGCCTTGATTGATCTGATGGGAGTAGGTGATGATCCTGGATTCTCTGGCCTGCCGAAAGATGGTTTGCAGGGTGCAGGTAGGAATACGTTCGGAGGCGATCATATCCCGCAGCACGTTGCCCGCACCCACTGAAGGGAGCTGGTCAGCATCCCCGATGAACAGTAGCGCCGTATCATTCCCAACTGCTTTAAGGAGAGAGGCAGTCAGGCTGATGTCCAGCATGGAGCATTCATCGAGAATCAGGACATCAGTCTGTAAGGGATTCTCCTCATTGCGCTTAAAGCCGGTGCCCTGAAATTCCAGCAAGCGGTGAATGGTCTTGGCCTCCATGCCGATGACCTCGCCCATGCGCTGGGCAGCTCGTCCGGTGGGGGCAGCCAGCAAAACCGATCTGCCCATAGCCCGGAGCAGCGCAACCAGCACCTTGGTGGTGGTGGTCTTACCGCAGCCCGGCCCGCCGGTCAGGATGGCGCATTGGCAGCTTGCAATGGCTTGAACCGCTGCGGCCTGTTCCTCGGAAAGCAGTATCCCAGCCTGTTGTGCATAGCGTTGCAGCCAGGAGCTGATCCGGGCCGGATCATGCTCTAGGGGACGAGTGAGCTTACGCAGACGGGTGGCCACATAGTCTTCATCATAATAGAGCGTCTTGGAGTAGTAACAGCGTTCCGGCTCCTGCGTCGCATCAGGGGTGGCATGGGGAACCAGCAGGCGGACTCGCAGGGCGTTATCCTGTTCCATCTCATGGAGAAACAGGGCGATTCGGTCGGAGAGATTCATTTCCAGCAGCTTGTTGACCTGCTGGGCAATCTGCTCTTGGGTGAGGTAGCAATGGCCCTGCTCCCGGCTGGCGGACAGGACATGGCGGATGGCCGCTGTGATGCGCAGAGGAGAATCCGGGCCGAAGCCGATGGACAGGGCCACTTTGTCTGCGGAGAAGAAGCCGATCCCGTAAAAATCCGCTGCCAAACGGTAGGGATTTTCGGAAACAAGGGCGATAGACCGGTCGCCGTACTGCTTGTAGATGCGTACCGCAAACAGGGTGGAGATGCCGTGGGACTGGAGAAAAATCATCACATCCCGGATCGCCCGATGCTCCTGCCAGGCCGTGCTGATGGAGGCTAACTTTTTGTCGGCAATGCCCGGTACCTCGGTGAGCCGCTCTATCCTCTCCTCAAAGACCTCCAGGGTCTCCTTGCCGAAATGACGGACAATCTTCTGCGCCGTCTTAGGGCCGACCCCCTTGATCAAACCGGAACCAAGATATTTCTCCAAGGCCCCGGCAGAGGCCGGTTTCAACTCTACCGCCTCATTTGCCTTGAACTGCCGCCCAAATTTGGGATGCACTGTCCAGGCACCGGAAAACTCCATCGTGGCTCCGGCAAAGACCTGCATCTGATGCACTGTGACCGTGACTGTTTCGCCGTGGGCATCAAAGGGATTGACCCGCAGCACGGACCAGCCGTTATCCTGATTGTGATAGGTGATCCGTTGGACTATGCCTCGGATTTTTTCGGCAATGTGGGAGGTCTGAGAAAAGCGCATCAGTTATGTCGGGTTATCAAGAGGGTCTGTTGCTGGTAAGAACATACAAACACTATACGTTCTTCACTGTAAAGACACAAGGTTATCCTGCTCCCTGCTTTTTCAAGCATATACTTATTTTCTGTTGACATTCAAGAAGATACTTCGTATTTTCAATATTCACTCTTGTTTGCTTACTGTTTTCTTTTCTAAAATACATATTTATTTCAAATCTGTTATACCCTTAAAAAGCTATGAATACCGTCATTGGATTTTATATTTACGCAGTGATCTTTCGTTTGGCAATTATTTCGGCGGGCATTGTGAGTATTGTTCTTGGATATAAACTGTTTGTGCTTGGCGTGATGGGCAAAGAAAAAACTAACGTCAATGCCGAAGCAGGCCAGATTAAACTGATGCTCGCTAATGCCGGACCGGGTTCTATCTTTGCCTTATTCGGTGCGTTCATTATCGCAGTTATGCTTGTTCAAGGTAACCCTGAACTTGTTCTGAAAGATGTGCAACTCCTTATGAAAGAATCACAGCAAGGCAGCTCACCGTCCGAGGTGCATATCGGTAGTGCTTCATTTAAGGGGGAAAAAGATAGTAAGCCAAGTCAAGAGTTGCAGGATGTTACTCTGGCGTCGTTGCTTGATGAAGGAGAGCAGTTACAACAGGCTGGTGATATAGAATCAGCCATAAAAGTTTATAACAAGGTGCTGTTGAATTCAAAGACTCCCTTTATACTCAATGCGTTGGCTTGGCTCTATCGAGAGCAGCAGCAACTTGACGAAGCACTGGTGTTGGCTCATGCAGCAACGACAGTTGACCGGAACAATGCTAATGCCTTGGACACGCTGGCGCTGATTCTGCTGGATCGGGGGAAGGAGCTTGACGCTGCGGAACGAGCCGCACAGACTGCTTTGAAGCTTGATCCTGCTAATCAGGATTACAAGGAAACTCTGAAAAAAGTACAAACTGCCAAAGAATAGTACAACGCTATGATTGAAATAGTAAATCGCTGCATTATTACAGCACTGTTGCTGCTCATTGGAACGAATGCCTGGGGCGTTAATCTTTCTGGTTACTTCGGTAACAGCTATGCTGTTGTTATTGGTATTCATAAATATCAGGATAGGAACACTTGGTCGGATGTGACGTATGGCGTTGAAGATGCAAATGATATGGTCGCATTTTTTTTGAGGCAGGGCTTCAGAAGAAGTAATGTAAAGTCGTTCATTAATGACCAAGCGACGAAGGATAGCATTATATCTTATTTGGCAGACGACTTGGCACGGACATTGAGAAGCAATGACAGAGTTGTCTTTTATTTCTCGGGACATGGATACACTGAGCAGATTGGCATAAAGGATTTTGGCTATATCATACCCTATGATGGCAAGCAAAAACGTACTTCAACTTTTATTTCTATGGAGAAACTTCAAGAGCTTGCAGCTAAACTCGGCAATGCCCGTCATCAGCTATTTATTTTAGATTCCTGTTTTGGAGGTATGATTGAGCCGAAGGGACCAGGAATCTCATCAAAGACCCCTTTTTATCTCGAAAACTTGGCAAATCGTCGAGTGCGTCTCTACATGACTGCTGGTGGTGCCAATGAAAAGGCTCCTATGCGCAGTAGCTTTTCTAAGAATAGTCATTATACAGCGAATCTTCTCAGAGGATTGAACGGCCTTGCTGATAAGAACTATGACGGGATCGTCACTACGAGTGAGCTTGAGGGGTATCTTTTAACATCAGCCAGCATAAGAGGAGTCATTATGCCAAGGTGGGGAACCCTTGATGGACATGAGAATGGAGAATTTGTTTTTAGCTCTCCCAAAACTGCACGCATAAAACATGGCTCCAACCGTGCTTCATCTGGAGGGGATAAAGGGTACAAGTCGCAACTTGCAAGCGGAGGCTCAATAGAATATAGCAAAAATGAGTTTGACGCCCTTAGAGGAGGATCTGGTCAAACAGTAAATAAAAGCCAACAATCTCTTAGAATTAGCCCTAGTTGTTCATCAAAGCATATCAAAAAGGGAGACTCTTTCGTCTTTCAGGTCGAACGGTTATCTAATGGCAAATTGCACCTATTATCCCGCCACCAAGTTGACATTAAAACTACCGGCGAATGGAAACCCCTTCGCAACGGGAGTTATCCGTATTTTCGCTTAGAAGGGAAAGGGAATACCACTTTACAAATAACAGATAAAACTACAGGAGGGTCTATAAAATGCTCTGTATTTTTCGAAGAATAGTCTGCTTTTCAATCACACTTCTATTTCTCACTAGTTGCGGGGGCGCGTCTTACAAGACAGCTTCAAGCACATCACTTGCACCGGGCGATCCTTTACACTTGCGCTATCGCGTGACAGATGTCGCAGATGAGACAAATCCCGGCATTGAATGGGCTCTTGATCCACCACTTGATCCGAAGCACGACGCTGTTCAGGTGCTGTTCTGGTCTGGTTCAGGCATTTTGAAAATTTGTAAGAGTGGTAGTGGTCGCTTGGTCCACAGAAGCACGTCTTTTTTAACGCCACGCCCCTTAGAAGGCACTGAATTTGAGCTGAGTACAGACTATGTAGATGGGGATGGGGAAACAATCATAACATTGTCTTTTCTTAGAAACGGCACTTATCGCTCTGCTGCCAAACTGAGAGTGTCAGGCCCCCGTACCCTTTCAGGACCTACTGATCAATATCGTTGTTCGATAGAGGAAATATAAAAGGACTGATCGTAGATTCAAAGAAACAGGGACAGATTTATTTAACTCCTCACACCTAAAAACCAAGCGGCAGGCGGTATATAGGGGACAGGGGACAGCAGCAGGAAAAAGTGAGTGTTAAACCAGAAGAGGACGTTATGAATTTTCAAATCAATGATTCCGTTGTGGTAAAAGCAGGCATTAAAGACCCAGACACTGGCATAGATATGGGCGGATGGCAAGGTAGGATTACGAAAATCGATGAAGAGGAAAACAATCTTCTTCGTATCGACTGGGACAGCTTGACCTTAAAAAACATACCTGACTCGTATATAACAAACTCTGAACTGGAAGGATTCGGTTGGAGCCAATACTATACCTACCCCAGTGATGTTGAAAAGACAGAACCTCGTGACACAGAAGATGATGTTGATGAAATGATCGACATTATTGAAGACAAACACGCTTGGGATCATTTGGGAAAAGAAGGAATAGCTATCAGCGAAGTATTACAAGATATTCCCTCTGATGATGAGGAAGCCGCCTTTACAGCTTGGGATAAACATCTGCGTCACGTTTTAACTTTTCCCTTTGAAGCCGAAATCACAGAGTTTCAGGATAGAGGCCCGTTTCGAACAAGCGATATACTGACTGTAGAAAACATTGATCCATATGTTGATGAGGTACAGGGTATTTTAGTCAACGTAAAAAAGAAGCAAGCAAGGTATGAGTTCCCCTTGGCCAATATTGAGGCCGTGGATACAAAAGGGTCGAATTCTCAGCCGATAATGAATTATGCTATCTGGTTTGCCAATCATTAAACTGATCCTTCAGGCAACTCTTCGGAAATTCAGGACAGTTCAAATACGTTGACAACGACACAGAAACAATGGCCTCCAATCAAGCAATAGCCCCCGAGATTTTTCAGGAAATTTCCCGTCGTCTTGCCGATGCGGAACGCGAGCACAGGGTTCGCATTCTCTACTGCTGCGAATCTGGTTCCCGGGCCTGGGGTTTTGCCTCCCCAGACTCTGACTACGATGTTCGCTTCATCTATGTCCATGAGGAAGACTGGTATCTCTCCTTTGACATAGAACGCCGCCGAGACGTGATTGAGTATCCCATTGTCGATGAAATTGACTGCTCTGGCTGGGATCTGCGCAAGGCACTGTACCTGTTCACCCGCACAAACGGCGCCTTGCTGGAATGGCTCAACAGTCCTGTCTGCTATATTGAGCGTGGGAACTTTGCTGCAAAACTCCGCTATCTCGCACCTCGGGCAATCAACAAGGTGGCACTCTGCTACCATTACAGCCATATAGCAAGCAAAAATGCCCGCAAATGTTTTTTTAGAGACCAGGTGAAGCTCAAAAAATATTTCTATGTGCTGCGCCCCTTGCTTGCGATACGTTATATTGAGGCGGGAAAAGGTCTTCCGCCTGTAGAATTTGAGCAGCTTGTTGAAACTGTTGCGCCACCAGAAATTCGCCAAGGTATCGCCAGTCTTTTGGAGACAAAACGGTGTACCCCTGAACTCGGTCTCGGTGAGCCACTGCCTGCAATCAATGCCTTTATTGCTGCTGAAACGGAACGCCACGAGACCGCCTTTCATGAGCAGGAACGGCCTGACATGAACGAACGTGCCAAACTCGTTGAAGAACTGAATGTCCTGTTTCGTGAGACGATCAGAGAAAAATTCCGCACATAAAATACGCTATGCTTACCTTCCCGCAAATCGACCCCATCCTCTTCTCTCTTGGCCCGCTCCATGTCCGCTGGTACGGCCTGATGTACATTATCGGCTTTGTTGCCTGTTACCTGCTGGTCAGTTATCAGGCCAAAAAATTCAAATGGGATCAGCTACTGGAACACCTGGACAACCTGAACATTGCCATCATTGCCGGTGTGATTCTTGGCGGCAGACTGGGCTATGTGCTGTTTTATAACCTGCCGTATTTCCTGCACCATCCCTTGGAAATCTTTGCCACCTGGCAGGGAGGTATGTCCTTTCACGGTGGTGCCTTGGGTGTGCTGCTTGCCCTGGCAATATACAGCAAGCGGCATGACCTTGATCCCTGGAAAATTATCGACATGTACACCATCACTGCACCCATTGGGGTCGGGTTTGGTAGAATCGGCAACTTTATCAACGGCGAACTGTTTGGCAGAACAACCGATCTGCCCTGGGGGATTGTCTTTCCCCTTGGTGGCCCAGAACCACGACATCCTTCTCAGCTCTATGAGGCCTTTTTGGAAGGGGTGGTGATATTTGTCGTCCTCTGGTTATTCAAGGGAAAACCTTGGCAAAGGGATCAAGAGGGAAGGCAGATGTTGCGCTGGCCGCACGGCTCTCTGACCGCCTTAGCCATGATCCTCTACGGAATCCTTCGTTTTCTTGTGGAATTTGTCCGTGAACCTGATGCCCATCTGGGAACAGTTTTCTTGGGTATGACAATGGGGCAGGTACTCAGTGCGATTTTGATCTGTATAGGGGGTATACTCTGGATGTTTCGCATAAAAAATATAAAAAAGGCGACTGGTACATCCTGAGCAGATGTCAGCCGCCTCGGAGGGGGAAAACTGTCTCCAAGAACCAGAGACATTAGACTTATGGTTTATCGTGCCAATATATTAACCTGCTTTTCCCCACTGGGAAAGGGGGGTATATAAAAAAATTCTAAACTATCTCTTTGAGTGCTTGTCCGGGACAAAATTTAATGCTTCGTCGAGAAGGTATTCTGATCTGTTCCCCAGTCTTAGGATTGCGTCCCACCCGGGGAGCTCTCTCAATAACAGAAAAGCTACCAAATCCAACAAGATTGATGCGCTCACCAACCTCAATAGCCTGTTTCATGGTTTCTAATAAACCAATCAAACCACGCTCGGCATCTGCTTTACTGATATTTGCGGACTGAGAAAGTATCTTTATGAGATCAAGCTTATTCATTCTTTGCCCTCCAACAAAGTATTTTACTTTTTTCACATGCTACAGCCGTCCCGCTGTGTTGAAGATCAAGGATCAAAGACAGTGGGAAAAACAAATATTATTCCCCTACACTTAAAAAGAAAAAAAGAAAAAAACAATCCGGGGATATACCTATTTTTCTATAGGTATATATACGTATTTTTAATATATCATATTGATATTTTAATATTATTAAGGATAACTAAAACGATAACAGTCTCAACAGGTTCAACCTGTTTACCAGTAAAGAATATAGGGATTTTTTACAACATAATTAATCAAATCAACACTGTTTTTCTTTTTAAACTTTTTCAGAATGTTGGAACGATGATGTTCAACCGTTCTCGGGCTAAGACAAAATTTTTCAGCTATTTTTTTTGTTGTCAACCCCTTTACAACCATCTCAAGTACTTCCTTTTCTCTTGGGGTTAATTGAATTTTTTCATCTTGCCATGAAAATTCCGGGGCCAGTTGAGGACTTACATACACCTTTCCATCCCGTACCTGCAAAATCGCAGGCAACAGTTCAGTGGCAGAGTCGTCCTTTAATAAATATCCATGCGCACCTGCTGACAGTGCATGATAGCAATACTGGATATTGGAATGCATGGTGAGAACTAACATCCGAATCTCTGGATACAGCGCATGAATTTGTTTCAGAGCCTCAATACCGTTGACCTGGGGCATGGAAATATCGAGTATCACCATGTCAGGCTGGTTTTTTTTGAGGATATCAAGAAGCTCTTGACCGTCAGCCGCCTCTGCAATCACCTGTAAACCAGCTTCCTGAGCAATCATCGTTTTGATGCCGTTTCTGATCAGGTAATGATCATCTGCAAGAATAATACGATACATAGGATCTGCTCAAGCAAAGTCAATACTGACCGGACAGTGATCTGACCCCAACACATCATCATGAATTGCGGCAGCACAGACCCGCTCTTTACTGGCAGCGTCCACGACAAAATAATCAATACGCCAACCAATATTCTTGGCCCGGGCTTGGAAACGGTAGCTCCACCAGGTATACTGCTCTGGTTCTTGATTGAATAAACGAAAGGTGTCAAGATAGCCTGCGTTGATGACCTCATCCATCCAGGCCCTTTCTTGCGGACAAAAACCAGGGTTTTTCCTGTTGGCCTTGGGATTGGCAAGATCAATTTCCTTATGCGCCACATTCAAGTCACCGCAGAGCACTACAGATTTCTGCTTTGCCAGCTGATCCATGTAGTGCAAAATCTCCCTATTAAAGTCCTGCTTATACTGCAACCGTTTCAGGCCATGTTGAGCGTTGGGAAAATAGGCGGTGATAAAGTAAAAATCATCAAATTCTAAGGTCAACACCCGACCTTCTCGGTCAAACTCTTCCTTGCCCAAGCCATACAGCACCTCTTTTGGCTCTTTTCTGGTAAAAAGAGCAACTCCAGCATATCCTTTTTTCTGGGCCGGATACCAGTATGCCCTGTATCCAGGAATATTCTTTACCTCGTCAGGAAGCTGATCTGGCATGGCCTTGATCTCCTGCACCGCAAAAATATCTGCGTCAGCTTGATGCAGCACGTCAAGAAAGCCCTTTTTTAAAGCTGCCCGCAACCCGTTGACATTCCATGATATGAATTTTTTTCCAGAGGATGAGGCAGCCTTGGCTGTATTTTTGGCTGTATTCCTGTCTGTATTTGGAACCTTGCGTGGAGTAACACCAAGCTGGGGGCAGTCCTGAGCGAGTACGCAACGATCACAGTGGGGGAGACGAGGTTTACAGGTCCCCTGACCAAAGGCGACCAGCAAAAAGTTAATCTGTATCCAGTGCTTTTCAGGTAACTTTTCCCGCAGAGCCATTTCGGTTTGTAGTGGATTTTTTGTTGCAACATATCCCCATAGATTCATAATCCGGTGAACATGGGTATCCACACAGATAGCGGGTTTGTTAAAGGCTACAGCCACCACCAGATTTGCGGTTTTTCGTCCTACACCAGGCAACTCAATCAGTTCTTCAACCGTATCAGGAATTTTCCCGTCAAATTTTTGCTGCAAAACCGCTGGCAGGCTGGCAAGATATTTAGCCTTATTACGAAAAAATCCAACTGGATAGATAATTCTTTCCAGTTCCTTCTGAGAAAGCTGTTCCAGAGCCTCAAGGGAGTCTGCCTGCGCAAACAATCGTTTTGCGGCTGCCGCAGTCACCTCATCCTTTGTTCGAGCCGACAGGATAGTGGCCAGTAAAACCTTGAGCGGATCTTTGGTCTGTGCAGCAATCAGATCCACTATCGGTACCTTGTACTCAGCAACCTCTTGTTTGAGGGTAGCAATGACAGATTCTATTGGGAAAACTTCTGGAAAAACTTTTTTTTTCATTTTTTCATAACCATTTTCATTTTTTTTATAATAATTATATTATATATAGCTATAATTTTCTTTTTTGCAAGGCACATTCACAAGACATCAACAAGGATTGCAATGTGTTCCTGCGATAAACTCAAAGGCATGGGGCAAGAAGCTCTTGAAAATTAGGATTTTTCTTGACGATTCTATTCTGAACAAGTTAAATATACATACTTAAAATATATTTTTTTCTCTTTTATATGACTATCATCTTGTTGAGGAACCTTTCATGAATACCTTCATGCTCCGCATGCTTTTTTTAGCCTGTATAACATACACTCTCGTCCTTTCTGGCTGTGGCCCGAAAGAAATTGAACCGTATCAGGCCGCAACAAAAAAAAATACACCGGGAATGGCAACAGCAACTACCTATCCATTAAGTAATTATTCAACCTTGCTGGGAGGCCAAGAACAGAGGCAAGATAAAGCTCTCAACACGGCTCGAAACAGAACTCGAACATATAGCTCTTTTGGTGAAGAAGTGGAACCTGGAACTATTGTAGAAGAAATGGAGTTTGGAGATAGAGACCGTAACAACTTTTCTACCTTAACAGAAGACCTCCCTCTGTCCGAAGAATATGATAATACTCCTATTGTCGAGTCACTAGATGCAGGCAGTGGAACGGAACAACAACTCAATTTTGGCAATGAAGAGAATCAATCAATCACATATAAGAAAAAGTATGGTCGTTCTTCAAAACAGTTAAAACCTGTTTACTTTAACTTTGACCAGTCAAATATCCGCAAGGATCAAATTTCTCACATTGAACATAATGGCGAATACTTAAACAACAACATGGCCAGTAAGGTACTTATTGAGGGCAACTGTGATGAGCAGGGAACCAATGAGTACAACCTTGCCTTGGGCGAACGACGGGCAATGAGCGCCAAAAGATACCTGATAAAACTTGGCATAGACAGCTATAGAATCCGCACGGTTTCCTATGGCGAGGAGCGTCCGCTGTTTACCAGTTCTGAGGAGGCAGATTACGCCTATAATCGTAGAGACGATTTTATCCTTGAGTAATTTTAACCTGTTTGTACACCTGAAGACCGGCCGGGCAACCGCTTGGTCTTTTTTTTGTTCATAAAAAATCAATGTCGTGAAACTGAATCTCCAGCGGGCAAGTCGATACTATTACCTGCGCTTTATCCGCCTGCAAGACTCTCCTTTTTCTCTGGCTCTTGGTGCAGCCCTTGGAGCCTCTATTGCGGTTACCCCTACGTTACCCCTTCATACGGTCTGTATCATCGGCCTGACTCTGTTCCTCCGGGTGAACACCATTGCGGCCTTACTGGTCGGAACGATTGTCAGTAATCCCCTTACCTTTGCAGGTCAATACTACCTATCCTGGAAAATCGGCAGTATCCTTTTGCCTGGAAAATTAGAGTGGAATCAAATCCATACAACCTTGCTATTGGTTCAACAATCCTCCCCTCTTGAGGGCATCAAGATCATGAGTCGTCTAGGTTTTGATGCCCTGCTCGTTCTTCAGGTTGGTGGCCTTGTCCTTGCGACTCCTCTTGGGATTATTACCTATCTGATAGCAATCCGTTTTTTCACCCGAATTCACAAGAAAAAGCAGCAGAAAAAACTCCTGAATAAAAAGCCTCGTCGGTTTATATGACCCTTTCATCGCAGGGATGGGGGGAAAAGTAGGTGGTACTCTTTATTCAGCGATGCTTATTAAGGCTCATTGAGGCTCATTAATATAGATTCGAGGAACCCGTGTACTGATATTGGTCAGCACCTCATAGGTAATCGTGCCGAGCTGCTTTGCCAACTCCTCCGCTGTGATGGTTTCGTTCCCCTGTGTACCGATGAGTTGCACCTCGTCACCAATATAGGCTTCTCCATCACCAATCTGAATCATTGTCTGATCCATACAGATACTTCCCACCACAGAGTACCTTTTTCCGCACAGTAAGACCTGTCCTTTATTGGAAAGCCCACGGGCATAGCCGTCGCCATATCCCACGGGAATAGTTACAACCCGACAATTTTTTGTGGCTGTCCAGGTCCTCCCGTACCCCACAGAGCTTCCAGCCAATACAACTTTAAAATACATAATCTTTGCTCGCAGAGAGAGAGCAGGGTAAAGTTTTACCTTGGTCTTGGCTTGAGAAAAAGGGGAAGGATGGTATCCGTACAGCATGATTCCTGGCCTCACCATATCAAGTTGACTCTCCTCCATCCGTAACAGGGCCGCTGAGTTAGCGATCTGAAGCAAGGGGGAGGGACGATGCTCATGGTCAAAAAAACGGGTTGCTTCGAGAAATCGTTCGAGCTGAAGTTCAGCAAACTCTAAATCCTCGTGATCGGCAGTGGCAAAATGGGAGAAGATAGAGATCAGATTGAGGTATTTTTCTGCCTGTAAGGCGGCTGCAAAGAGTTTATGCGCATTGGTGTGGCGGATGCCAATCCGCATCATACCGGTGTCGACTTTCAGGTGAATATTGACCCGTTTCTTGTAAAATTCAGCAGCTTCCCGGATATAATGTAGCGCATCCACAGAGGAAATAGTCAGATCAATATCATTTTCAATAAACAAACCGATCTGAAATTTTGAAAACGGACCCGAAGTAATGATAGGAACAGTGAGTCCAGCCTTTCTCAACTCCAAGGCCTCTTCAACAAAGGCTGTGCCTAAATAATCCACGCCTGCAGAGGCAAGGTGTTGAGCAATTCGGATCAGACCGTGACCATAGGCATTGGCCTTGACCATTGCAATAATCTTTCTACCTGGAGCCTTTTTGCGGACAACCTGCAGGTTTCGGCTGATGCAGGCCAGATCGACTACTGCTGCGGAACGGTGATAAAGATCAGCAATATTTTTTTCTGCCTTCCCTCTCGTTCCTGTTGTACCGGATTGTTTTCGCATACTTATTCTTGAGGCTTTAAGAGGAGAAGACTTTTATTCAGCGGGATATATTATATAATTTTCCAATTATACACAGGAGGATTTGTTCCCTTTGGCTCCTCGCACCAATGCGCATTATTTTTGTACAACAGGGCCTCTTGAAGAAAAAGAAAGCTGGTCGGTTCCATAGAAGTAAACTGCAAGGCAAGTCCATTTTCTTCCAATCGAACAACGAAACAGACAGCCTTAATATCCATTGCTGCTTTGTTTTCTAACAGGCTTAACTTGATATCGCAGATATCACCAATCTTCTGTTCAAAGCAACCTTGAACATATATTCCACCCAGACTGAAATTTGTTGCAAAGCATTCATATTTTTTTTTACTAAAACTAAGGGTAATAGGGCGAGGTAATTTAATGCGGGTAAATTGGCGTCTATTGTGCTTCATAGCGAGTACCTAGAGGAAAGTACGGAATGTCCAACTAAAAAAATGATCATCAGAAAAAAATAAAGAGATCATATTGCTACTATTACACGATATATCAATAAACTTCCATTGTTAACTCAGAGTGAAATGAACGTTATGAACCATTATGAACAGTTACTTTTTTATTTGGGATATCAACATCCCTTTCCCTTATGGGATTATGAAGGGATTATGAAGGGATAATTGAAGGGACAGCAAAGAAACTAAAAAATAACGCAAGAGAGGAATTTTTCCAACTCATATTTTCTCTCCTTGAAAAATACGCAAGAAAGGGCCTGCATACTTTGGAACCCCCTTGAGAGACAACCTGCTGATCAAAAAGATTTTAATACAACACACCCGTTGTGTTGAAGACCTTTCGCTTGCCTAAAAGAAGAGTTTCTGTTATAATTATATCCTTCCCTCATATTTTTTTACAAAAATACGATTGCAGCATCCAACTTTATTCAACTTGACCTGCCATTACATTAATCAAAAATCTTAGAAAGGCTAAACCATTGAAAACAAAAATACTTGTTGCCAACCGGGGAGAAATAGCTATCCGGATTATCCGAGCTATTCAGGAATTAAATTATGAAGCTGTAGCTATCTACGAAACGCCTGATAAGGATTCTAAACATATACGCATTGCCGATGAAGCTGTCTGGCTGGGTGACGGCCCGCGCTGTGATTATCTGAATATTGATAAGGTGATGAAAGCGGCTCTGAAGAGCGGGGCTGTGGCAATTCATCCAGGCTATGGTTTTCTGGCCGAGAATGCGGATTTTGCCCGAGCCTGTGAGGACGCTGGCATTATTTTTATAGGGCCTTCTTCAGATGCCATTGATAAGTTGGGCAATAAGGTTATGGCTCGTTCGATTATGGCCGAAGCCGGTATTCCCATGGTTCCGGGTACCCAAAATCTGAAGGCCGGAGAAGAAGGGCTTGAAGAGGCACGGGAATTTGGGAAAAAATACGGCTACCCGATTATGCTCAAAGCGACTTCTGGTGGCGGTGGACGCGGTATACGACGGGTTGAGAATGAAAAAGAGCTGGAAGAGCAGTACGAGATTGCTCGGACCGAGGCTCAGGCAGCGTTTAATGATGACTCTGTTTACCTGGAAAAGGTAGTGGTCAAGCCCAAGCATATTGAGGTGCAGATCATTGCTGATAAAAACGGTGATACCGTCCATCTTGGCACCCGGGACTGTTCTATTCAGCGTCGAAATCAAAAGCTTGTTGAGATTGCCCCGGCCTTCCAGCTGACCCCTGAGCAACAGGAGGATATCAGTCAGACCGCTGTTCGAGCTGCTAAGGCAGCCAATTATTTTAATGCCGGTACTGTAGAGTTCCTGTTTGACAGCGACGGCAGGTATTATTTCATGGAAATCAATACCCGTCTTCAGGTAGAACACACTGTTTCTGAGATGATCACAGGTATTGATATTGTGCGAACCCAAATCAAGCTGGCCTTGGGCAAGGAGCTGCTCTTTAGTCAGGACGATGTCCAGTTGCGTGGTCATGCTGTGGAGCTGCGGATCAATGCTGAAGATCCTAAAAATAATTTCATGCCTGAAGGCGGCAAGACTGTTCGAGTCTACCGTTCACCAGGCGGCTACGGTGTCCGTTTGGACGGTTTTTGTTACCAGGGCTTTACCATTCCCCAGGTCTACGATTCCCTGTTGGTCAAGCTGACCGTGTTTGGTTGGTCTTGGCACGAGACTGTTGATCGGTTGAGGCGTTGTCTGAATAACTTTGTTGTTACCGGTCCCAAGACGACCATTCCTTTTTTCCTCCGTTTACTGCAAGAGCCTGATTTTCAAGAAGGCAACTTTGATACCTCTTTTCTTGAGACCCATGATGGTCTGCTGGATTATGAAGAGGATAGTAGTGAAGTCAATAAGCTGGCCCGCCTGATCGCTGAAATTCACCAGAAGGGTGAAAATACATACGCAGCATAGCGGGTAAAGCTGGTGGAACGGAGACTATCGGATAATCAAGAAAATTTTATGGATACAGAGTTATGACACGAATTACCCAGGATATGGAGACAGCAGCAGTGCTGAAGGCATTGCGTGAGGCTGATGGCTACTATATTACCAATACGGCTCGGGACATGTCCCAGTCAGATTATAAAAACCGAATCCTGCTGCACACCGACCTGATGGCGGCCAAGGCCAGAGAAGCAGCAGGCTATTTTTCTTTGGAAATCACTGGTGGGGCCTCAGTGCATGTGGATATCCTCCGTAAGCAGGTGGATCCCTTTCTCAAGCTGGAACTGCTGCGTGAGGCCATGCCAAACACCATGTTTCAGACCCTGTGCCGGGGGGTGAACCTGTTCGGCTACCGCCCGTATCCTCAGAATGTGATCCGCTTTACAGTCAAAGAGTTTGCCAAATACGTTGATGTGTGGCGAACCTTCGACTTTATGAATCATATTCCAAATATGCAGGCCGTGTTTGAGGAAGTGGCCAAGGCAGGCAAGATCAATGAACCCTGTATATGTTTTTCCACAGGCCCGGAACATACCAATGAATACTATGTGAAAAAGGTCCAGGATATTCTGGATGTGACCGGTGAAGATATAACGCTGTGTATTAAGAATCATGGCGGATTAGGCACCCCGCGCCGAATCGGTGAGCTGGTGGACGCGATTAAGCAGGCGTACCCGGATATTATCATTCATTACCACGGCCATAATACTGATGGGAATGACGTGGGCCGCATCGTTGAGGCGGTCATGAACGGGGCCAAGATTGTGGATGCCTCTGATCACTCCTTTACCGGTTTTTATGGTCCTCCTCCCATCCTGACCGTTATCCAGACCCTGAAAGATCTGGGCAAGACCGCTGTGGGTATTGATGAGGAAGCAGTCATTGAGTCCTCTGATGTTATTCGCGATGAACGGCAACATTACGCCCAGTTTGAGGCCCAGATCAAAGGTTTCCAACCCACAGTGCAGATTCATAAGCTCCCAGGTGGCGCAATGGGGTCCAGCCTAGAGCAGGCGGTGAAAGGCGGTTTTCTGGATAAAATGCCGGACATCCTGCATAAGGAGTTACCCAAGGTACAAAAGGAATTGGGCAATTATTGGAGCGTAACTCCGGGTTCCCAGATCCTCTGGACCACGGCGGTTTCCAATGTCCAGAATGGCCGGTATGAGTCGCCGTCAGGAGATCTAAAAAATCTTCTGTTGGGCAAGTACGGACCTTTCCCCTTTTACCAGCCACCAGAATGGATCTATGAAAAGGTTTTTGGTCAGGATTGGAAAACCATTCTTGAAGAAGAAGGCGGCATTGATGATATCGAAGATATGGATATCGAGCAGGAGCGTGAGACCCTCACTGAGCGTTTAGGCTGTGAACCCACAGAGCAGCAACTGGTGACCTATCTCCAGCATCCTAACGATGCAGTGAACTTTTTTAAATTTGAAGAAAAATTTGGCAAATCCTATGTCCTGCCGCCTTCTATCTTCCTCCGTCAAGGTGGCTTTGATTTGGGTGAAAGTATCAGCTTCCGGGATCATTCCGGTAAAGAGCATATGCTGGAGGTTGGCCCTGTCCAGAAGAACGACGATGGCGAGACCAATGTATATCTGAACGTGGATCATCACGAACGGGTCTATGTTTTTGAACCAGAGGCTGTGAAAGGCATCCAGGCCGTTGTGAGCTTGTCCAAAGAGGAAATCGAAAAGCTGGCCGCTGCCGGTGATATTCGGGCTCCTTTTGCCGGTAATGTCAGTGCGATTAATGTCAAGGAAGGGCAGGAGATTGGCAAAGGTGAGCAGGTCATGGTGCTGGAAGCCATGAAGATGCAGACCCCGCTTCTTGCTGAAGTTGCTGGTGTTGTCAAGACAATCAGTACCAAGGTGGGCGATGCGCTCCAGCCTGGTGATAAACTCCTGAAAATAGAGGCTAACGAAGAATAAATTCTCCAGAGAGAGTATATAAGCAGGATGCCTTTTATCTTTTACCGCTCCCTCTAGCGGGTATCCTGTTTATATTCTTTCTCTTTCTTCTCTTTTTTATGGCGTTTTTTTGGATACTTTTTTCAGGGTGAGAATACTACTTTTTTTCGTGTCAGCCTGTAAAGAGGTCTCCTTATCCTTGCCTCCCCCCTCTGCTGTCTTTCCTGCCTGCTCCTTTGGTGTAGCCTGTAAAACCACCACAGCATCAACAGACTTTTTTTTGGGCTGCGACTTCGCCTGAGCTTGCGCCTTGGGAACAACTGTGCGAGAAGGAATCTTTAACTTCTGCCCCAAACGCAGTTGAGCCTTTTTATCTAACTTGTTTGCCTGCATAAGCTGCTTTAACGATACCTTGTATTTTATTGCAATGCCTAACGCTGTATCTCCCTTCCTGACCTTGTATACTTTATCACGAATTTGATGAGCATACAGCAACCGAGAAGGAATATTTTTTATCTGCTTGCGGATACGTTTTGTCGCTGGCAGACGAATTAAGGTGCCTTGAGGAATATATCGTTGCCCTGCAAAGATCGGATCACGAAGAGCTGGATTCAGACGCCTAAACTCTTCCACACTTATCCCAAAATACTCACTCAATTTTTTTGCAGATGCATATTTTTTCAGACGAAAGGAGACATTGATCCAGGGGCGATCTTTAATCAGAGAGCGATCATTTTCCAGCCGTCTTGCCACACGCACAGCTGCTATAAACTCTGAATAAAAATTCTTTGAAGCAAACTTAAAAATTCCTGTTTCATGATTCTTGATAATTTGAGGATATGTTCCCCATTGTTGTTGGGCGCGTACCATTCCAGTTCTTCCGTAATTATAAGCTGTTATAGCTAAAGGCCACGATTCAAGTTGACGATAATTTTCTTTTAAGAACTTGGCAGCGGCCAAGCTGGAAAGGTACACATCAAAGCGTTCATCAACAAGTTCATTAATTGTCATGTACTCCCGCCCTGTATACTTGGTAAACTGCCACAGACCAACAGCTGCTGCTTTAGAATGGGCCTGGAGATTAAAGGAGGATTCAACATGAGGAAGGTAGGCCAGTTCCACAGGAAGATTTTGCGCTCGCATAATTTTTTTAATCAGGGGTATATAGGCACCAGAACGGATGACCCCTTCGCGAAAGGCATTTTTCAGACCTGTCTGTATGCGAAGATTTTCAATGGCCTCACGAAAGACAGCAGCTTTTTGCTTCCCTTTAAAGAGGGCATAAACCTTTTTTTCTTCTTTTGTCTTAGGTTTCTGACCGTTAATAAATTTTTCAAGAATTTTTTTATGGCGTTGGCGAACCACTTTTTCAAGTTGAGCATTCATCTTCCCTGCCCCTGGTATATTTCTTGGGACAAAATCAATAACACCATAGATAATACTGAGATCATCTTTATCATGCAACACTCCCTGGTCACCTGTATATGTTCCATAGATGTTTTCCCAGAACTGTACATTTGGTGCAATTATTCGATAAATAGGAAAGCGAGAACCAGCCTCAGCTTGGTCATTGAGTAGTAAAAGTAGTAAAAGAACTCCAATAACCAACAATAGGCATGTTATTTTTTTTCTCATGATAAATATCGGCACACCGTATTGTAATTCATGATAAAGTCGTCCAGTCGTGCAACGACACCTCAGCCCTCCTCATATTTGCTAACAAAATTTTATTGTACAATAGTTTTGCATAAAAAGGCAAGGAGTGGAAAAAAGGTATTTTTCACCTTGCACGCCATCAGGGGTATCTGTACTATCTGTACCACAAAAAAAATCCCAGCGTATTCACACCGGGACTGCGGGCCGCATATATGTTCTCTATATAATGCGGGGTTGGTTTATCGTTTATCTACCGTAGTATAAGCCGTATAAACTCAAAGGAGTAAAGAGAAGAATTCCTGCATTGCATGTAAAAAACTATACTATGCCACGGTGCTATGCCACAACAAGTAGCTCGGAAGCTTTTTTCACCAAGGCATAAAATTTACAGCTTCTGCATGTAAGAAAATTTCCAGGAATACCATCTACCCCCTTAACGTTACAATACGAATCAATAACAGCCCAGCAGCAACGCCCGCCATTTTTTCCCTGATGAATTCCGTTTGCTCTCGTCTCAATGGTAACAGGACAAATACCGTCTCTAGACACATTTTTTCCACCAGGCTCTCGCCCACATCCCTTGAATTCCCAGCAATTTATATTGTCATTTTCCATAACGTCAATATTGCCTCAATAAAAAAGTTCAATTTATAGCACACCTCTCATCGTGGGTGTAAAAAAAATTATACTTTATTCGCTATAAAAAAACAATATCTACTTTTTCGTTCAGGAAGATTATAACCTTTTTCCCCGCTGGGAAGAGACAATAAAAGGGCTTTGAAAATACCGCAATATAAATGCGCTAAAATAATTATTTGGAATTTTTTGGTTTAAATTTCTTACCTGCTTCATCTTAATGGTCAGGTAAAAAGTCCGCCAAAGTTTGAGGGAAAAAAATCAACATCGGGTCGCCATCGGGCCATTGAGGTGTAAAAAATCATACTTTGATAACCAAAATAACCAAAATAACCAAAATCAAACCAATTTGATCTTTACTCACAGACCGCAGCATCCATTACAAAGGTAATTGTTTTTGTTGTTTTTTTTCATCTCGTTTTCGCCTATTGCTCTTCCCTTGCTACTGGCCTGCCTGTTTATCTTCTGCTAATAATAAGGCCAGATTTTCCACAGCAAAGGCAATGCTGGAATCCTGTCCCAAGGCAATCTGATAGTTGGTGATCGCCTCTTGGTTACGTCCAAGTTGTTGTTGATTCAGGGCAAGATTGGCATAGTCTATGGAAGAGACCGGATTCAGTTGTACAGCTCGCTGAAAGTGATGAACTGCCTGTTCAAAGCGATTCATCTTAAAATGACAAACCCCGATAATATTATGGATATCAGAACGTTCTTCGTCGCAAATCAGCCCCTGTTCCAAAATGGGGATTGCCTCTTCAAAACGTTCCAGATCACGAAGACAGGTGCCAAGATACGAGTAAAGGTAGGGCATATCTTCCTGGTTGGGGTGCATGGTCAGGGCCTGTTCAAAGCAATGTCTGGCCGATTCAATCATGCCCTGATTGTAAAAATTACGTCCTCGGTAAAATTCCAAATAATAGGCATCAGGCAAGTACTGCTGCATAGCAGCCATCTTTTCTTCTAAGGCATCCGGCGCTAACAGATCTGCAGCAAGTTTTGCTGCAAACAGAGAGGCATCGCCCGAGGCAGCCCGTTCTCGGAAATGCGCTCCAGGAATAATGGTATAGGCTGTTGGAATTTGAAGGTCAGGATGGACAGTGTTGACGATGAATACCTCCATGTTTATTTTCTGAAGAGCTTCAAGGCAGTTGTATACTTCCTGAAGCATATCATCTGCTTCAATCTGGGGTAACTGGTCAATACTGATGGTCTGGTCCGGGGTAAATAAATAGTTGACCTCATCCAGACTGAGCGGTTTAGGGAGTCCCGAAGCCACGTAATTGGAACCAGATTCAAAATCACCAGCCAACTGAGCCACTTCGGTCAGGGCGCGGATCAGGGCCTTGTCTGCTCCTGGCGTGGTCCCAGCAGTATAGACCAGTTCGCTCTTTTCAGGAAAGGTTTTGGGGTCCCAAGCCAAGGCTCCGATAGTGGGGATACCTGTATTTAAAGAGAAATCGTTAAGCTGGAGTTGTATCCCGTTACCTTCAAAGGTATCAATGAGGCGACGAGCCACAGGGTCAGTTACTGATGTGGGATCAATGGTCGGAGTACGGAGTTTTTCCAGAGTGATGAGAGCGCAGACATGCCGTTCTACAACCTCAGAAATTCCCTGAAGAACAGCCTCTTCAATGGTGTTGCCAGCACAGGGGCCATTGAACTCATTAATGGCATAGAACCAGGAAAAGGGTATAAGGACATCCCTCTCCTTGGTGACATTTCTGGCCCAGGTCCAGCGCAAGGGTATATCTGTCAGGAGTTGTTCTAGCTCTTGTGGACTACGCTGCTCATCATGGACAGATTGCAGCAAAAAGGAGAGCGGAAGAACCGGGTACCCGGCTTTTTGCATGGCTGCATAATCACCGATAATGAAGTTTTCTGCATTTTTAAGAAAGGAAAAAAAGCTGAAGCGTTCAGCAAGTTCCATACAGGCACTGGCTTGAGATTGTTCCGGGGTAGACCCCTTGCCCATCTGTTTTTTTGTGCCAATAATTTGCAAGGCGTCTTTGCCGCAGACACTGAAAAAGACCGGGATACCCAAGCGGCCTGTATCAATGCGTTGCACCTCTTTGAGGATATCCAGGCCAGTATCTTGTAAGCGTTGATAAAAGCGTTGCACAGTCTGTTCTGGGGTGCAGGCCTTATCCTGATCATAGGTGTATTTTTTTGGGCAACTGTGCAAACGGATGGTATTTTTTTTCATTTTTTCTTTTAAAAGAGGGGGGGTAAGTTGTGTTAAAGGACTGTTAAAGCGTATCTAAAGATGAAAACTGACAAGATAGTCAAATAGTCAGGAAAAGGCAGTAATTCGGGATTGCCATGCGTCGCCATGAGGCGCAAAAAGGCAGGTTCTTTGTGTCTCATTGATTGCTTTAAGCATGAGATCAAGACGCTTTTTGGGTTGGAGGCTTCCCAGCCTGTCTGGCCACTCAACAATTGTCAGACCTGTCAGACCAGAGCCACAAATATACTCAGTCAAACCAGCTCCTTCAACATCCTCTTCTCCAGCCAGACGATAGCAGTCTATATGAAAGAGCGGGAGACGACCTGCATACTCATGCAACAGGGCAAAGGACGGGCTGGAGACATATTGATCCTTTGGCACCTCCAGACCGTGGGCAATGGCCTGGGTCAGGGTGGTCTTCCCTACGCCGAGATCGCCATGCAGCAGGATGACATCTCCCTTTTGTGCGATGCGGCCTAGCTGTTGGCCAAGGGTCAGAGTGGCTTCTATGTTATCTAATCTCTGTAGTCTCTGTATCCCCTGCTGTACTCTTTGCTGTACTAATGAGTTTGCTGCCATTACGCCATTACCTACTTTTTATTTTTTTGTCCGTTCAGATCAAATGGGATGGTAAAGAAAACCGTTGTTCCCTGATTAATGATGGATTGGATCTCAATTTTACCACCCAGCATTTTAACCCGTTCTGACATCGCTGTTAGACCTATTCCACGTTGACTCTGTGGACGAGCCAAAATTTTGCGGACGTGAAATCCCTTTCCGTTATCAGCAAGGGTGAGGAAAATATTTTTCTGACCAATCTCTATGGAAAAATCAACATGGCTTGCCTGGGCATGATTGCAGATATTATTCAGGGTTTCCTGCACAAGACGGTAGACAATGCGTTTGCCGTCTGTAGAGGTTATATCCTGAAGGGAAACCGGATAAAAGGAGCAGGAGATTCCGTGGGCTACGCTGAAGTTATCCACAAGTTGCTGTAAAGCCGCATCCAGGCCAAGATCCTCAATAATAACCGGGCTGAGGCTGGTTGAAAGTTGCCGCACATCTTGAATGATCTGGCCTATACTTTCACGGAGATGCGCAGCCCATTTTTTTATCTTTTCTTGCTGTTGATGTGCTGCTGCAAGAAAATCATTTTCCATGATCCGGGTCTGCATTTTTAACGCAGCCAAGGATTGTCCCAGCTCATCATGGAGTTCCATTGAAATTCGGCGTTGCTCTTCCTCTCTTGCTGTAAAGAGCGAGATAGAGAGGTTACGTAGGGCCTCTTTAGAGGCATAGAGGCGTTGATTGGCCTGGGTGAGCAGGGCGTTTTGAATGATAACCTGCTCATGGAGATGCTGATTTTCTCGACGAAGTCGCCAAGTCGCACTGGCCTGCGCAAGAACTATTCGCATCTGAACAAGCTCCCAAGGTTTCATAATAAATTGATAAATACGTCCCTGATTGATGGCCGCTATCATATCATCTGTTTTGAGAAAACCCGTAATAATAATCCGAATAACCGCTTCATTTTTTTGATAGATATGGGTCAGGAGTTCTACGCCTGTCATGCCGGACATGGTTTGATCTGAAAGCACCATAGCAATATCATCTTCCTGCTGAAAGCGTTCAAGAGCCTCTTCGCCCGAGGTGGCACAGAGAATATTGTATTCCTCTTGAAAACAGCGGACAAAGAACTCCATACTCTCCAGATCGTTTTCGACCAGAAGAATTTTAAGTTGTTCGTCTCTGTGTGTAACAGACAAAAAAGAACCCAATATATCAAATATACATTACTTTCATACATTACTTTTCTGAAAACCACCATGTGTACAACAGGTCATAGGGACTGTAGTACAGAGGGAGCTTTTTGGGCTGTTGGAATCTGGAAGAAAAGGCAAGTCGGTGATAGGCCAGATACCAGTTGGGAACCACATAATAACCGTACCAGAGTACCCGGTCCAGAGCCTTGCAGGCTGTTGTCAGTTCTTGTCTGGTTTCCGCATAAATAAGGGTGTCAACTAAGCTGTCTACAACCGGTGATTGAATACCAGCCAGATTGGCAGAACCTTTTCTGGAGGCCGCAGCAGAGGACCAGTTATCCCGCTGTTCGTTGCCCGGTGACTGTGATTGACCATAAACAGTTACTGTCATGTCAAAGTCAAAATTTTTGATTCGATCTACATACAGCGCCGGATCTATGGTGCGATAGCTTACTTTGACGCCGAGTTTGCTGAGATTTTTTGCATAAGGTGCCATGACCCGTTCAAAAGAGGGACTGACAAGAAGGATTTCAAACTCAAAACGCTGTTTGCCATCTGCTGAGGTCAGTATGCCATCTTTGACCTTCCAGCCCTGTTCTGTGAGGAGTTTTTTTGCCTGACGAAGGTTTTTGCGCAGACTGTTTGGGGGAGTGGTTGTGGGCGGGGTCAGCGGAGTGGTAAAGACCTCGGGTGGAATGGCTTCTGGATATTTTTCCTTGAGAGGCTTGAGAAGTTCCAGTTCTGCTGCACTGGGTAGTCCTGTTGCTGCCAGATCAGAGTTACTGAAATAGGAGTTTGAGCGGGTATACTGATTAAAGAACAGGGCCTTATTTGTCCATTCAAAGTCAAGGGCCAGCCCCAAAGCTTGGCGAACCTTGGGATCTTTAAACAGTTCTTTACGGGTATTAAAGACAAATCCCTGCATCCCAGCGTTATTTTTATGTGGAAATACCTTTTTCACCAGTTTTCCCTGCTCAAAAGGACGACCCGCCAGATCGCGTTGCCACTGTTTGGCAATGTTGACCGGCATAAAGTCAAACTCTCCTGCTTTTAGGGCTTCCAAGCTGACAATTTGATCCTTAAAATATTTTACAGTAATGGTGTTGTAGTTGAACATGCCCTTACGAGTCGGGTGTTCAACTGCCCAGTATTGGGGATTTCGCTCGTAGGTGATAGATTTTCCAGGATTCACCTCTTTGATACGGTATGGGCCACTTCCAATGGGTGGCAACATGGGATCGCCTCTGTTCTCAGCACCAAAGCCGTGTTCTGTGTAGAATTTTTTACTCAACACGGGCAGGGCAGCGGCAATAATATGCAGCTCTCTGTTGGGTCGGCTAAAGAGAAATCTGATCTTTCCCTGAGCCTTATCCTCTATTTTTGCCTCGCTGATATCCTGATAATAGACCTGATAAAAGGGATGTGCTAGGTCTGATTTGAGGGTGTCCAGAGAAAATTTGACATCTTCTACTGTGACTGGAGTTCCGTCAGAAAAACGAGCCTTTTCATTCAGGGTAAAGAGAACCGATTTTTTATCTGCTGCCAGTTCAATATCCTTGGCAAGCAGACCATAGGCTGCAAACGGTTCATCCAAGCTGGCTACGGCCAGCGTTTCAAAGATCAGGCTTTTTTCATAGCCAAACAGGCCAAAGGCTTCTGTTCCTTTGAGGGTGAACGGATTCATCTTGTCAAAGCTGCCTAGGGCGTGTAAGGTCAGCAGTCCATTTTTTTTTGCTCCTGGCTCGACATACTCAAAATGATCAAATTGGGCAGGGTATTTCAAAGAGCCATCAAGGGACACGCCGTGGGCCGCATAGAGGCTGTTTGGAAGACAGACTGCAACAAAGAGAAGAGAGTGCAGGAGATAGGTTTTGATTTTTTCGATTTTTTTTTGTGTTAAGTGCATAATCCGTTGACTGAAGTTTATTTAAGAAAAGTGTTAAGATTAAAGTTACAGGAAAGGCCCCTTTTTTCACCTCGGGGTGAGACAACAAACTATAAAAAAGTATACAAGAGAACCAATGAGCGATCATAATCGAAATTGGTTAAGAGGACAAGTTTTGTCCAGCCCTTGTTCCGTTGGAACAGGATACATCCGCTTGACCTGGCTGATACTTGGTCTGGGCCTGCTCGTTCGTCTGCTGATGAGCGGACAGTTCCTGCTTGTACCGGATGAAGCCTATTATTGGCAGTGGAGCCGTTATCCCGCCTTAGGCTATTACGACCATCCTCCCATGCTTGCCTGGGCAATATGGTTAGCCACCACACTCTTTGGGCAGAGCGAATTTGCTGTCCGTCTGCCCACAGTCCTTGCCCTTGCCTTTGCTTCGGTCTATCTTTGCCTGTTGACAGCGCAGTGGTTTACCTGGAAAACAGCCCTTCAGGTGGCTCTGCTCAGTCAAGCTGTCTTGTTGCTGATTGGCTCTGCCTTAATCGCCACGCCAGACGGTATGTTGCTCCTCTGCTGGGCTGCTGCCTGCTATCATGCTGCCCAGGCTGTTGAAAAAAATACGCTGTTGCAATGGCTACTGACTGGTATCTGGTTCGGCCTGGGCATGCTTTCCAAGTACACGATGGTCCTGTTTTTACCATCGCTCTTTTTTGCCATGCTTTTTACCTCAGCGTATCGCAAACAGTTGCTGGGATATAAACCTTGGCTGGGGCTAGTGTGCGGTTGCTTACAGTTTTTTCCAGTTATTCTTTGGAATGCACAAAATAACTGGGTCACCTTCCGGCATGTGCTTTTTCAGGGAGGGGGGAGTAAAACAGGGTTGACTCTATCGTATCTGCCTGATTTTTTAGGAACACAGGTTGCCTTGGTTTCTCCTGTAATTTTTTTATTTATCATAGCTAGTTGGGTTAAAGGATGGACTGGCAGAGATCGAATTGTACGCACACGGATATCATTCCTTATCTGGATGTCCTTAACCACCTTTCTGATTTTTTCCCTGCTGTCCTTGCATGTTCGGATCTATGGAAACTGGCCTGCTCCTGCCTATCTCACCGCCTTTATCCTGATCGCTGCTTTGTACAGTCCAGGGCAGGTTGGACAGGTTGTAGAAGTTGGAGAAAAAAGAGAAAAAAAAACGACGCAATATCGTTTATGGTGGTTTGGACTTGGTCTGGCCTTTGTGGTCTCCACGCTGATTTTGACCCAGCTCCTGTATCCCATTTTGCCGCTCAAGGTGGCCTTAGACCGCACAGCCCGAGAAACCAAGGGTTGGGATACCTTGGGCAAGCTTGTTGATCAGGAGCTACAGGAGCTACAGGACATGCCGCAGCCCAAGGAAACCTTTATCTTTGGACTCAGGTATCAATTTGCCAGTGAGTTGGCCTTTTATATGCAAGGCAACCCCCGTACGGTCTCAATTAATCGTTGGTCCCGGCCTAATGTCTATGACTTTTGGTTTACCGACAAGATGTTACTTGGAAAAGACGCTGTTGGTATTTTTGAGCATGAACCGGTTAGTACAGTTCTTCCAGAGGTTTTTAAACGAGTAGATCCTGTGAAAAAAGTAACGCTGACACGTACAGGCCCCTGGTTTGGTGAGGAAACAGTTCAAACCTTGTACATGGCTCGTTGCTACGGTTTTACCGGTGGCTTGGCCTGGGTGCCAAAAGATCCTGCTGATATTCGAGCTGTGGAATAACTTTCATCCCTTCACGCTGGGAAGCGGACAACAAAACATTACAAAACATTATGTTAGAGGAAAAAGAATGACGTTGGTGCAGGCAATTATTCTTGGCATTGTCCAAGGACTTACAGAGTTTATCCCGGTATCCAGTTCTGGTCATCTGGTACTGGTCCCTCATTTTTTAGGTTGGCAGTTTACCAAGGAACAGGCCTTTATCTTTGATGTCTTAGTGCAGTGGGGAACCCTGTTGTCCGTTTTTATTTATTTTTGGCAAGATTTGACAGCCATTGCCAGAGCTTTTGTGCAGGGTATTTTTCAACGAAAGCCCCTTGTTGATCCCGATGCAAAGATGGGTTGGTATCTGATTGTTGCAACAGTACCTGCTGTGGTCTTTGGTCTCTTGGGCAAGGATCTGATTGAACATGCCTTTGCCAGTGCCAAGATGACCGGGTACTTTCTTTTTCTTACGGCAATTTTACTGGTTGTTGCTGAGTTGGCTGGTCAAAGAAGCCGTTCTATGGAGGAGATAACCTGGCTGGATAGTCTGCTGATCGGGTTTTCTCAGGTTCTTGCTCTGCTGCCCGGTGTTTCCCGTTCCGGTGCAACTATTGCAGGCGGCATGACACAACATCTGGATCGTTCTGCAGCCGCCCGTTTTTCTTTTTTAATGTCTGTGCCAGTGATGCTAGGTGCTGGCGTATTGGCTTTCAAGGATTTAGCAGAACTTCCAACCCTGAATGATTTTCTCCTCCCTTTACTGGTCGGGTTTCTGGCAGCTTTGATTTCCGGCTATATTGCCATCCGCTGGTTAATTGCCTATTTGAGTAAGCATTCTCTCTACCTCTTTGCCGTTTATTGCACTGTGCTTGGTTTGCTTGTTCTTTTTTTAGATTAACCGGGAGCATCTTCTGTACAGATAAAAGTATGGGTAAAAAATATCCAGCCAGTTAATATAAATATATTTAATTACATCTCAGAGCAAGATAGTACTTGATTTTTGAGACCTAAGGTCATTATACTCTTCTTATTTTCGACATGCAACGGCATATACTTATATGAAAGTGTCGGATATTGAGCGGCTTTCATATTTTGAAAAGTTATATATACGTTTACCTCTGGAAGGAAAATAAATTATGAAGGTTATCTGTTACCTCGTCTGCTGGCTTCCCCTTTTCCCCTTTTTTGTCCAAGCAAATGAAAATATAACCGAAAATAAAATGGAACTGCTAAAATTTCTTGAAAAAGAACATGTTCCTTCAGAGAGTTTGCTTCCTGATCATGTAACGGTCATGAAAGGTTTTAAACCGGGAACAGGGCTTTCAGTCGGAGAGGTACAGAAAGTAGAGGGTACCGTACTTGTTATTCATTATGGCAGTGACAGGGCGTATAGAGTACAGAAGAAGACTTCGATTTTTCGAGGAGATACCTTGATCACAGAACATGATAGCAGTGTTGCTTTGCTGCTTATTGATAAGAGTGCCTTGTCTCTTGCGCCTCGTTCTAAATTATTAATTAAAAGGTCCTTTTACAATGTTAGCTCACAAGCAGAGAAACGAAATACCAAGATACAGCTTCTCTTTGGCAGGCTCCGATCCTTTGTTTCCAAGGTAACAGGAGACTCCGATTATACGATTACAACGCCAACCGCTCTTGCCGGTGTTCGGGGAACGGATTTCGCACTGGTTGTCGGGCCAGTATCGAGAAAACCATCAAAATGCAAGGTGTTTTCACAATCCAGCAATTCCCTGTCTTTTGCAGAAAATGAGGGGGTAGTTACCTCACTGATGACAGTACTGGTGACAGGAGACAACAGTTCAAGCGTTGAATTCAGCGATCCTGAGGGAAAATCTTCAGTTATTGTTGATTCGCTCTCTGTAACCGGCGTCCTGTCTGGCTGTACTGGAACAGAACCCTCGTATCTTGGCAAAAAGGCCTTAGATGTTTTACGAGATATCGGGCCACAAATTGATCAGTTACAGGAGATATTAACTGCACAACAAAAACCTGTAGAGTTTCTCTTAGAACTCCTGCAACGGGATATAGACGTTCTGGAATATCCCCCCTTATCTCCGGTATCTCCTCCTTTATCGCCAGTACAATCAAGGAAATAGGAATATTCCTCCTCTTATCCTCTTATTATTGATAACGCCCTGCATCTCTGATCTCTTTATGTCTTTATGGTTGAAGAAAAAATCCAAAATTGGACAACCAGTTCAAGCAGTGCATCTTGTTGGATTGCTTCTCACAATTCTATCCGTTGTTCTCTATCAGTATAATCCTTGCGGCTTGGAAGAACTTCGTTGCAGAGCCTTTGATCTTTTTCTCAGTAGTCAACCTGCTCCACAAGGAGATATTCGGGTGGTTATTGTCAATATTGACTCGAATAGCCTGCTTTGCTACGGACAGTGGCCTTGGCCCCGTGATCTGCTGGCAAAGATGTTAGAGAGAGTGACAGCGGCTCAACCAGCAGTTGTTGGTTTTGACATCCTCTTTGCTGAACCTGATCGGAGTTCACCCCCTATTTCTGGTTCTGATATATCTCTGTACGACTTTACCTTGGCAAAAGCTCTCCATAACAGTCCAACTCCGGTTATTCTTGGTTATGTTTTGACAGGTAATGATATCAATTCCATGAGAAAAAAGCATGTTCCAAAAACAGGTGGATTTATTTTTGACGGGGGCAATCCAGCCCCTTTTCTCCATACCTTTTCAGGGGTTGAAGCCAACATAAAGGTATTGGAAGAAACAGCCTCTGGAAGCGGTTTCTTTAACATTGTTCCTGACCCAGATACGATAACCCGCCGGATTCCTTTGTTGGCCAGTTTTTCAGGTCAGGTGTACCCAAGTTTGGTCTTATCTATGATCCAGGCCGCAGAAGGAGAGAGCTGTGCTGGTTGTGCGGTTAGGGTGGTGCTTGACCAAGAGATCAAAAACAACGGTATCCGTTTTGTCCAGGCAGGCCCGTATCAGATACCCACCACGAGGCATGGGGAACTTCTTGTTCATTTCAGCGGACCAGCGCATACCTTTTCGTATATTTCGGCTGCTGACATTTTGTCGGATGATTACAACCCAACAACTCTGCGAGAAATGCTTGTTGATGCCTATGTTCTTGTCGGGATCTCAGCACCAGGGCTTTTTGATATTTTAGCTGTGCCAACAGATCCTGTTTTTCCCGGAGTGGAACTACAAGCGCATGCGCTAAATACCGTTTTGACCAAGAACTTTCTCTATCGACCGGAATGGGTAAAAGGCGTTGAGATAAGTTATTTGATCTGTCTTGGTTTAGTGTTTGTTCTGCTGTTTTCACGAATGAAGGCGACTTCAGGGTTCTTGCTTGTCTCGGCCATGTTTGGAGGAATGGTGCTGTTTTTTCTCTGGAATTTTTTTCACCAGATATTGGTTGATATAGTATATCCCACAATATTCACCGGCCTGCTGTTTACCCTGTTTACCTTTTATAATTTTTTTCAGGAAGAGCAAAAGAGACGGTGGCTTCGCTCTGTGTTTTCTCAATATGTTACTCCGGCTGTGGTGGATGAGTTGTTGAAAAAGCGCAACAGTTTGGTTTTCAACGGTGAAGAGCGGGAGGTGACCATCCTTTTTTCAGATATCTGTGCATTTACTGCAATGGCAGAAAGGATGTCACCAGATGATCTCTGCGTCTTTCTTAACGAGTACTTGACCCCTATGGCGGAGGCTGTTATGAAACGGTTTGGAACCGTGGATAAATTTATCGGTGATGCTATTATGGCCTTCTGGAATGCTCCGTTGGAAAGATCGGATCATATAAGGTTGGCATCTGACTGTGCTTTGGCAATGCTCAGGGAGCTTGCAGTCCTGAATCTTTCCTGGCAGCAACAGGGGATGCCCAAGATACGGATCGGTATTGGTATTCATTCAGGAGTGGCAAGGGTCGGTAATATGGGATCACGCCAACGATTTGATTACACGGTTATAGGAGATGCGGTCAACTTGGCTTCACGTCTTGAAGGGTTGACTAGGTTGTACGGAGTTGATATTCTAGTCAGCGGCACAGTCTCTACTGCTTTACAGGAAAGTGATTTTTTCTTTCGTTATATTGATACGGTTTGCGTTTCTGGAAAAACAGAGCCGGTTGTTCTGTATCAGCTCTTGCCGATTCGCAACAGAGTAAATGTAACCGATGAAAAGATAGAGGAAGAAGAGGCGTATAACAGAGCGTTAGCGTTATATCGTGCAAAACGTTTTCAGGAGGCAGCCTCTTCTTTTCAGGACTTGTGTAGTAAGTATCCAGCAGATAAACTCTATGCAGTGTATCAGGAACGATGTCTCCAGTTTGCCGCCGATCCGCCGGACAACTGGGACGGTGTGATAACAATCAAGGAAAAATAAACATACTGTTTTTTGAGATCTGATAGGGATCTGATATGCTCTCACCTAAAAATCTTCAACAGCGTGCTTACATGCTTCAGAAAGTTCGCAACTTTTTCTGGGACCAAGGATATATAGAGGTGGACACGCCAGTGCGTCTTCCAGTGTTGATTCCTGAAGCAGAAATTTCCCCTCTTCCCTCTGAGGATTGGTTTTTGCAAACTTCGCCTGAACTCTGTATGAAACAACTGTTGTCCCAAGGAAACGAGCAAATTTTTCAGATCTGCCCCTGTTTTCGTAAGGGAGAACAGGGACGGCTTCATCAGGAAGAGTTTACCATGCTGGAATGGTATCGTATTGGCTGGAGCTATGTAGAGCTGATGGAAGAGTGTGAGCAGATGATCTGCCAGATTGCAGCAAAGGATTTCCTCTGCCGATCCGGTCAAAAGATTTCCCTCCACACTCCTTGGCAGCGACTGACAGTCAACCAAGCCTTTCAGCGTTATACCGGGATATCAGCTCACGAGGCTGTTCGTACAGGAGCCTTTGACCTGTTGTTGGTGGAAAAGGTCGAACCAAAGCTAGGCTGGGACCAACCGGTTTTTTTATATGATTATCCCATTGAATTAGCTTCATTGGCTCGACCAAAGCCACAAACAAAGCCACAAGCCCCTGAGTTGGCTGAACGCTTTGAGCTGTACATTGGTGGTGTTGAACTGGCAAATGGTTTTTCCGAATTAACAGATCCAGATATACAGCGGCGCCGTTTTGCAGAGGAGATCAAAAGAGCAGCTCAATACGGCAGAGCCTGCGCAATGCCTGAAAAATTTCTTACTGCGCTTGCGAACTTACCAGACTGTGCAGGGATAGCCCTTGGGTTGGATCGTCTGCTTATGGTGTTGTCTGATCAAGACAGTCTTGCCCAAGTTCTTCCCTTTGCTCAGAAAGATCTCTCTCCATATCCTTCTTTATAGCCTCATCTTGCTTCCTTGAGGTGGACCTCATAGTTCCTTGAGGTGGACCTCATAGCAATATGATATTCTTATGGAAGTATCAGACATCCGAAGATGCAAGCTCATAGATCATACGAAAACACACCCGGCTTTCCTTGGGCTGATTCATATCAAAAAACTCAATCTTGATCTGCTTCTCTGTGCGCTGGGCGCGGTAGACGTTACACTGTGCCAATGCACGCTGTTGCTGGGTGACGTTTTTCATGCGTGAAAGATCGTCTCGGACCATGCGGAGTAAGCCCTTTTCATAGCGGGAAACCATGTCAAATGACACAAGGGATGCTCGGACTTCCTGCAAAGTATTTGTTTGTGATAGCATATAAGAGAGAGGAGTGAATAAATGGTGTAATGATTTTCTTATTTCTGTACTGGAGAACGCCACAACTTGCACACCTACATACCCATCTTTTTCAGACCTTGCAAGCAGTTTAACGATTTTTTTGGTACTTAGCTGGCCATGTACTTTGCTTTTTGATAAACAACAAGTCCTTGCATACTCCATGATCACAATATTTTTTTCTCCAGAAATTTCTGTAGCTTTAGAGGCATTCTGTTTTTCCCTTTTTCTTCTGTTTATGATAGAGTAGGCAGAATGTACTCCTAGGAAAGGTATTCGCTTGTTATATCCAGAAAAAATAATGCCGTGCTGTGTAGAACAATGATCGGAGAAATTATAGCCATTGGTAACGAACTCACCTCGGGCCGGATAACCAACACGACCAGTGCATTTGCTGCCAAAAAGCTCTTTCTGGCTGGCCATGGGATCTATGCAATGCACACCATCGGCGATACACCCACGCTCATCGGCGAGGCTCTTAAGCGGGCTATCAAACGGGTGGATTTTGTGATTGTTACAGGTGGACTGGGACCAACGACCGATGATTTGACCAATGAGGCTGTGGCCGAGGCATTACAGCGTCCAGCCACCTTACATGAGGGTATTTTGGGAAAGATACATTCTCAACTCCAGGACCCTGATGATTACCTTGATGCTTTAGAGAAATTGGCTTGGTTGCCAGCAGGAGCAGAAGTCCTCAGCCCAGAAGATAGAATGGCAGGTCACCTGCTTATTCATGATGATATTCCCATCTTTTTTCTTCCTGGTGTGCCAGTACAGGCCCAAAAACTACTGGTAGATATCGTTTTGCCACGTTTATCAGGATGGAGCAGTTGTAGTACATTTCAGCGGATGCGTTTGTACAAGACTGTGGGCTTACCTGAGTATGAAATTAATCAGCGGCTCATGGCACTGGAGCAGGAAGGTCAGGTAACGGTTGGTTATTATCCTGTTGAGTTTGAGGTGCATGTAAACCTGAGTGTCTCGGGCAGCGATGCTGAAGAAGTTGATGCTCTGTTTGTTGATGCTGAACAGCGAATTGTAGACGCTCTGGGAGATCATATCTATGGCAGAGACAGAGAAACCCTTGCCGAAGTTGTCGGTAACCTGCTCCGAGAAAGAGGTTTGATGCTCTCTACAGCAGAATCCTGCACTGGTGGGTTGATCAGTTCACAACTGACCACGGTTCCAGGGAGTTCAGAGTGGTTTGCCGGTGGAGTGGTAGCCTATTCCAACCATCTCAAAGAGGTCTTGCTGAATGTGGATCACGAGTTGCTGCGTAACTACGGGGCAGTAAGTGAGCAGGTGGCTCGGGCAATGGCAGCACGACTTGCGGCCCGGGTGGGAAGCAAAATTTCTCTTTCAGTTACCGGTATTGCCGGTCCAAGTGGTGGTACAGCAGAAAAACCCGTGGGTACGGTGTATATTGGATTCTTTTATAAGAAGAAGGTCAGCGCAATCTTGCATCATTTTTCTGGTGGACGCAAAGAGGTTCAGGAGAAGACTGCCCAGATGGCCCTGGATACGGTGCGACGGGCTTTGTTGGAAGACACTAAAACGAGGGGGCGATTATGAAACCGAAAGCAATATTGATAACATATATCTTAATGATATTAAATGCATCACAAACAGTAGCGTATAATATCAATATTTATGAATCTGAACCAAATGGCACGAAAACAAACGCCACGTTATTACCATATGATTACACAATAAAAAGAGGAAATATTAGTTCATTAGACGACTCTGATTGGTACAAAATAGACATCTCTCAACCATCCTCTCTAACTATCAAATTTGATCATCCTCGGGACGGGTATCAATATAATCTATTCTTAGTTAAGATATATAACTCAAATGATGTTCTTTTATCCCAAAGAACCATTTACGCTGCTGATGAAACAACTACATTTGATGTTGGGCTTGGTGAGTCTGGTTCGTATTATATCGTAGTATCAACTGCATGCCAATCCGATACTGATAGATGCGAATATCACCGATCAGATGAATATAATTTAACAATATCTGTTTTTAACACAGATGATTATTTAAGGGAAACAGAGCCTAATAATTCTATGGTATCTGCTGATAGCTATGTAAATGGTGGTATTATTACTGGTCAAATTTCAACCATTTCCGATGAGGATTTTTTTGTTATCACAACAAACAGTCCGGCTGATATTTTAGTTAATTTCTCCCATCCTGTCGATTCTTATCAATATAATATTTTCTATGCTCAAATTTTAGATAGTAATGGGCAGATAATAAACTCAACAGACATTTATGCTCCAGATGAATTTACAAATTTTGGATTTAGTGTAGCTACAGCTGGTAACTACTATTTAAAAATAACTGGATGCCAAAGTGGCAATAGGTGTGAGATTCATGGGACAGACCAATACATGGTTCAAACACTTATTTCTCCATTAGATAAAGGTTCTGTAATTTCTCCTCCTTGCCCTGATTCAAAATCTGGTTTTTTTGTAATCCCCGCTTGTAAAAATCAATAAAGGGTACTGGAATAACTATAAATCAAGCAATTAAAGGCTCCCGTCCTAAATGCTTATATGGTTAATCGTGCTATTATCTTTCCAAAATGCTCAGGGAGTTTGACCCGAGCGTTAAGTTCAATATTAATAGGGTAGAGTAGATGGATAAACTGCAACCATTCGATGCTCAACAATTAGAAGCAGCCTGTAAAATACTTGCTGATACCGAAAGAGGGCTAACAGGAAGAGAAATTGGTTATATATTAGCAGACTGCAAGGTAGATGACGTTTCTCCTAGCATGACAAAATGGAAAAGATTATTTAATGCTCTTGCTGGAGCACAGAATAAACATCATGTTGAAAATCATTTGATAATGTTTGTTAGTCGTGCCTTAAGTCCAGTGAGATATGTTCACGATGGGGAGGCGTTTGAGTGGCGAAGAAACGAGTTGAATATTGTTTTAGCTTTTTCTGGATTTAATGTGAGAGAAGACGGTAAAGTAGTTCGTATTCGTCCAGAAAGCACTCTTAGAAATGCTAAGGCAAGAGCAGGTGCATTACGCTCAAAATTAGAGGATAGAGGTACACATCCTGAAGTTTTTAAATATTGCAAGGCGGAGCTACTTGACGAGAATTATTTTCATGCTGTTCTCGAATCTATAAAAGGAATCGGTGAAAGAATACGAAGGGTGTCTGGACTCTCTTCAGATGGTGCAGAATTGGTGAACTCTGCATTTTCCGTAAAGTCTCCGATTCTGATGCTAAACCCTCTCTCTAATGATACTGAATTGAGTGAACAGAAAGGTTTCAGTAATATGTTGGTTGGCCTTTTTGGAGCAGTTAGAAACCCTACTGCTCATGCTCCTAAGTTAATTTGGACAATGACAGAGCAAGATGCGTTGGATGTATTTTCTATGGTATCATTTTTTCATCGAAAATTAGATAATGCTAAAAAGATAGAACCAAGGAGCAATTAATGACAACGGCACAAGATAAACAGGCAGAGGGAAGACTCAAGAGCGTTGATAATGCTATCAGCCAAATAGAGCGGCAGTTTGGCAAAGGGGCCATCATGCGTCTTGGGGAGCATGAGCGAGAAAACATCCCGGCGATTTCCACGGGTACCTTGGGGATAGACATTGCCCTTGGCGTGGGCGGTTTACCCAGAGGGCGGATGACAGAGATCTACGGCCCAGAGTCTTCCGGGAAAACCACCTTGGCCTTGCATGTTATTGCAGAGGCTCAACGAGCTGGTGGCAATGCCGCTTTTATTGATGCAGAACATGCTCTGGATATTGATTATGCAGAAAAACTGGGCGTGGATGTGGATAATCTGCTGGTTTCTCAACCGGATTTTGGAGAGCAGGCATTAGAGATCTGTGAGGTTTTGATGCGGAGCGGCGGAATGGATGTTATTGTGATAGACTCTGTAGCTGCTCTGGTACCAAGGGCGGAAATAGACGGCAATGTGGGTGATCACCATGTAGGACTCCAGGCCCGCCTGATGTCCCATGCCATGCGAAAGTTTACCAGTGTACTCCAGCGAACCAACACCGTACTGATTTTTATCAACCAGATCAGGATGAAAATCGGAGTGATGTTTGGAAATCCTGAAACCACCACTGGTGGTAATGCGCTGAAATTTTACAGCTCAATTCGTATTGATATCCGTCGTATGACCCAAATTAAAGACGGACAGGAGGTTATCGGCAACCGGACCAAGGTGAAGGTGGTTAAGAACAAGGTAGCCCCTCCGTTTAAGCTCGCTGAGTTTGATATTATCTATGGCCAAGGGATCTCCAAGACTGGTGACTTACTGGACCTTGGGGTGAGTCAGGAGATCATTGACAAGAGCGGGGCCTGGTATTCATACAATGATGAGCGGATCGGACAGGGCCGTGAAAATGCCAAAACCTTTCTCAAAGAACACCCGGATATGTTGGCAGAGATTGACAGGAAGGTGCGGATAGGATTTGGTATCCCTGTGGCAGATGAGGATAAGGGTCAGGTTCCAACAGCAACTGAGGAGGAAACAACAGGCAAGAACGCAAAGAAAAAAGCAACAAAATAAACTCAATGGAGATTATTCTTATTGCCGCTCTGGCAGCTAATCGAGTGATCGGGCAAGGAAAGACCATCCCTTGGGATATCCCAGGGGAGCAGGCCCGCTTTAAGGAAATCACGATGGGTTCCAGCCTTATTATGGGGCGGAAGACCTGGGACTCTCTTGGTCGCCGCCGCCCCTTACCTGGAAGACGAAATATCGTTGTGACACGGCAGAGGGATTTTCAGGCCCCAGGTGCTGAAGTTGTTCATTCGCTGGACCAAGGACTTGCCCTGACTGCAACAGAAGAAAAGGTCTTTATCATTGGTGGCGCCCAGTTGTATAAGCTTGCCCTGGACTTGGACCGGGCTGATACGCTGATTTTAACCGAGCTTGAGCAGGAGGTCACAGGGGATGTCTTTTTTCCACGATTCTCCTGCCCGCCCTTTGTGCTGGTACGGACAGAGGAGATAACAGAGCCGATTCGCTATCATATCCGAACCTACCAGCGAAGAGCGGCTGTGGATCAGGGAATGCAGGAGGATGTTGCTCCTGTCCCTGAGTAGAGTCTTAGATCTTAGGCCCTTAGTATTCGTCCCTGACTACACGAAACCCTAAAGAGGTACTGTGGTAGTCCGGGGTATTTACACCACGAAAGGCCGAGCGGAGGTTTGTTGTTGAACCATACCAGCTTCCACCACGAAAACAGCGGAGTCTTTTAACGTGAGGGCCAATCGGGTCAACTCTGGGAGAGTTTTGGTAGTACGTTGCACTGTAGCCATCGTTGACCCATTCCCAGACATTGCCGGCTATGTCATATAGTCCCCAGGCATTGGGCTTTTTCAGCCCCACAGGATGGGGAAAATCTTCTTTTTTGCGAAATTCCCCTTCTGGAAACCACATATCCAGATCTGCAAGTTCCATATTAAACCAAGCATATTTTGGGGCATCCTCTACGTTGTCTCCCCAAAAATAGATTGTCTTGCTGCCAGCACGGGCTACGTATTCCCATTCTGCCTCTGTGGGCAGACGATATCTTTGTCCACCCTCTTTTTGATTCAGCCATTTGAGAAAGGCTTGGGCATTATACCATGAGACTGCTGCAACCGCCGCATTATCACCATGCTGGTTGGCCTGCTTAAATATTTCTGTCTCTAGCCTTTTTCGTTTTTGCGCAGGAAGAGCGGCAAGAAAGTGTTTAAACTGACCAAAGGTAACTTCATAGGTTCCTATTTGAAAACCTTTACTGATTTTGACGAGATGCTGTGGAGCTTCTTCCTCAAGTGCCTTGGGGTCCATCTTTATCCCTGGCCATTCATTTGCCTCTGCATTTTCCTCTGCTCCTTCACGTTCACCTCTGGCAGCAGGAACAGCAGCAACTGAATTTCGGGAAGGGGTGTAAACAGTTCGGTTTGCCCGATCCTGGTCCTGTGCTGGACAGGTCGGACCTTTGGCTGGGAGACCCTGCTTTTTGAGCTGGTCATCTCGCTTTTTATCAGCCTCACTGTATATGCAGCTCCCCATAAAAAAGGTACCAGCAGGGATACGGGTAAACTCCATCCCAATAGAGTTGATATAGTTAGCCGCCTGTGCTGCTGGGGCAAGAAAAAGAGCCGATAAAGCTGATAAGAGCAGGAGGCTGATCAGGGACAGGGACGATCTGGTTTTCATCATTCTTTCCTAGGTTATTATCTTTTGAATACTTCTCCCGACCCTCGTACAGCAAGATCGGGACAACAAAATATGAAAGCCGCTCAGTACGTTCAAGTTTACTGTTCTTTTGTCAGTTGTCAATCAAATTTGCAGTTGCTTCTCCCTCTCCTCAGGTTAAAATGGTACCAAAAGGATATAAAAGGATATAAAGCATATAAAGCAGCCTGCTTGACCAAGCTGGACCAAAAAAATGTAAGAGGTTATGAAGATAACAGTTATTGGCACTGGAGCTATGGGATGTCTGTTTGGTGGTTTGCTCACCGAATACGGGGCAGATGTTCAGTTACTTGGTGTACGCAAACAACAGATTAACACGCTGAATAAACAGGGACTGGCAATAGTTTATCAAGGAAAAAAACGAATTATTCGAGTACGAGCTACAGTCGACCCTGCTGAAATAATAGGAACAGAGCTGGCTGTGCTGTTTGTCAAACATGCCCAGACCGCTGAAGCTGCCCGGTCAGCGGCTTCTCTGTTAGGAAGTACTGGCTATGCACTCACCCTGCAAAATGGCATGGGCAATGCTGAAATTCTTGCGGATATCCTTGGCAAGGACCGGGTGCTTTGCGGTACCACGGCCCAAGGAGCTATGGTTCTCAAACCTGGAAAAGTGCAGCACTCAGGAAATGGGGAAACGGTTCTTGGTATGTGGGGCCAGGGGAAAGATGCTATTGAAGATCCTGTTGGAGGTGCTGTTGGGACCGAGGTAGCAAAAATTTTTTCAGCCGCAGGTATTTACTCAGAGACTGTTGATGATATTATACCGGTTTTATGGAAAAAGCTCTTTGTCAACGTGGGAATCAATGCCATTACAGCGTTGACCGGTCTCCGTAATGGGCAACTGCTTGCTCACGAGGATGCTCGTTTGCTGATCCGGGATGTTGTTGCTGAGGCAATGGCTGTTGCCAAGGCGTATTCCATTGAGGTGCCTGCTGATATATTGGAGCATGTTGAGCAGGTGGCCCAGGCCACAGCATCCAATCGTTCCTCTATGGGGCAGGATATTGACAACCAGCGTCTCACGGAAATTGATGCTATTAACGGTTATATTGTTCGCAAGGCTGAGAAGGTCGGGCTTGCGGTTCCGGTGAATCAGACCTTAGTGCGCCTGGTGCAAGTTGTTCAGGGGCAGTACATGACGTCAGAAAGACAGCGCAACTGCCTTGCGTAATACGCTGGATTACCATTTTTTCTGGCCTCTTCTTTGAGCTGTATTAATTCATACCTTTTGCCATCTGCTGACTTTTTTCACTGAACACTCCTGTAAGGCAGCCTGGACCGGTTCGGTTCATCCAGTGCCTGCCGCACTATCTCGACATTGGGATGCCCTATTTCCCGATACAAGCTCAGGCTATTTTTCTGCCAAAATCTGCTCAACCTTTCTTTGTTGTTTAAGCAGGATGCATGATATAAATTCCTATCTGTTGGGTTATCAATGACATTGTCTTGGATAAAATGAGATCGTTATGATACAAATAAGGTAACAGTAAATCACTATTACAAGACGTTGCAGCTAATCCGATCAATCCGATTAAAAATATGACAAAAAAATATTCGGTTCTCTTTGTCTGTATCCATAACTCTGCTCGCAGTCAGATGGCAGAGGCATTTTTACGCACATTGGGCGGTGAGTATTTTTCCGTTGAGAGCGCAGGGCTGGAACCCGGTACCCTCAATCCCTTGGTTGTTGTCACCATGCAGGAGGTGGGGATTGATATCAGTGAACAGAAAACAACTTTAGTTGATGAGCTTATCCGCCAAGGCAGACAGTTTGATTATGTCATTACGGTCTGCGATGCAGCGAACGGCCAACGTTGTCCGGTTTTTCCTGGTACGGCCAAGAGACTGCATTGGAGTTTTGATGATCCTGCTGCATTATCAGGCAAATACACGGAGCAGATGCAAGAAATTTGTCGCATCAGAGAAGAAATTTATAAAAAAATTATTTTTTTTCTTCAAGAACGAAACATTTCATGTATACAATACAATATGTCCTTATAAAATGATTACATCAGGGAAAGCCTAAGAGGTATTTTCCTTTAAAAGGAATAAAAAATAACCAAACGAGGGAGAAATATTATGAAAAAAATATATATAACGAGCGCAGTCACCATGACTGTTAGTGCGATGTTGCTTGGTGGTGCTGTGTCGGCCTCAGCTCTTGAAATAAAATCTGGCTATGATAAGGTAAATCTCAAACTGTATGGTCAAATCAACAGGGCTATTATGGCTGTTGATGATGGCAAGGATAACAAATTTTTTCATGTTGATAATACAAACTCTGAAAGTCGCATTGGCTTAAAGGCAAAAGTTGCGGCCTCTGACGCTTTGAGCGTTGGAGCAAATCTTGAGGCACAGTGGCAGTCCAATCCTTCGGATAAGGTTTCAATGAATGAGGAGGGTGTTTCTGCTGACCTGAAAGAGCGGAAAATAGAAGTCTATTTTGATTTTAAGAAATTCGGTAAAGTTTCCTTGGGCAAGGGGCAGATGGCCTCTGACGATACCTCTGAGATTGACCTGTCCGGGACATCCTTAGCTGGTAACGTGGGCATGGCTGATGTGGGTGGTGGTTTTTATTTTTACGACAATGACAAGAAAGGGTTAAAGGTGAGCAATGTCTTTAATCAGATGGACGGGTTGAGCAAGAAAAACCGTGTACGCTATGACAGTCCAAACCTGGCTGGTTTTTCTCTTGGTGTCTCTTCAGGCGAAAAGGAAATGGCTGATATCGCTATGACATACTCTGGGAAATTCGCTGACGGGATCAAGCTGAAGGCTGGTCTGGCCTACTCTGATCCTGGTACAGACCACACCCAGATCAACGGATCTGTCTCTGTGCTGTTTGGTTTTGGTCTGAATCTCACCGTGGCTGGCGGTACCCGTGACTTAGATACAATGCCTGCTGGCGGCGATGATCCCACCTTTATGTACGGCAAGGTCGGCTATAAGACAAAACTCTTTTCTGTCGGCCCAACAGCCTGTTCCTTTGATTACGGTGTGTATGAAAATATAACAAATCAGGATACTGAGGAGCAAGGTACAGGCTATGGTGTACAGCTTGTGCAAAAGTTATCTGATTACAATACAGAGTTGTTTGCAGCGTACCGTAACCTTGAACTGGAAGACAATACCGGTGCTGATTATGAGCCGATTTCTCTGACTATGGGTGGGGTTCGCCTGAAGTTTTAACAGATCATTTTTTGCATTATCTTGTCAGGGGCGTTCATTATGAGCGTCCTTTTTTTGTTGCTCCTTGGGTAGTTATCGGTCATGCTTCAGGTCATACCTTTTTAATCTGCGTTTTAATATACTTTAACGGCGGCATTCCCGACCATGTACAGGCGATATGGGGCGGTAACAGAACATTCGTATTAAATCCTTTACATTGGGGATATTTCGGATCGCCCTCCAATCCATACTTTCCGCCAAACCCGCCAGCAGTTGCCAAAACTCCTTGACGAATCCCCCACGTTACCTGCGCCTTTGCCTTGACTTCTCCCCAAGGAGAGCGAATAAGCACCTCGTCACCATCGGCAATATTGCGCTGCTTGGCATCCAAATAATTAATCCAAACCGGATTAGAACCGCATTTTTTCATCAAAGCCGGGTTCCAAGCGGTGGAGGTATGTTCATGTTCCATAACTCTGAAATACCCAATAATCATGGGATAGTCAGCATCAGGCTGTAACTCAGGCCAGTCTGCATAAGGCGAAATATAATCAGGCAGGGCATTCAGCCCAGCTTTTTCCGCTGCCGGATGAATAAAGTTATATTTCCCGGTCACGCTGTTTCCAGAGGAGCCGTATCCGGCTGGCGGGTTAAACGATCCCCACTCTTGATATTTATAGAATTGCTGCTCATCTGTGACAAAGTAGCCCTTTTGAACAAGCTCCTCCAAGGTGATTTCCTGGCCCCGGAGCTGATTGCTCATATATTCCTCTGCTGTTTTCCAGGGGAAATATTCACCAAAACCGAGGCGTTCTGCCAACTGAGTAAAGATATCCACCACAGAACGAGCGTCGTACATCGGAGGAATGGCCTGTTGACCCAAGGAGAGAAAGGACTCATACATCCAGTCTGAGATCACCCGGCTCTGCTCCAGATAGGTGCAATCGGGAAGAATCACATCACAGAGTTCTGTGGTGTTACTCATAAAACAGTCAATGGCACAGGAGAACTCTAACTGTTCCATTGCCCGGCGCATACAAGGCTCTGCGCTGCTGGACATGACCGGATTGCCAAAATAACAGAGCATCGCCTTGAGTCGTCCAGTCTGAACATCCTCTTCACAGTGGGTTGGAATCCAACCTTTCCACAGTTTGCTGCTGTTGAGTTGAAACTTTTCTTTGTTATTAGGCGGTAGAGGTTGATCTTCTCTCCAAGGAGAGGCAAGTTTTCGTTTACTGACCAGACTGGGGCCACCAGGGGCATCAAAACTGCCAACAAGGGCGTTCAGGGCCTGGATTGCCTGGGTGGCATGGACAGCATTGGGAACCTGCGCCACGCCTGTCCAAGAGAGTGCGGCAGCAGCTGGGGCAACAGCGGCAAACTCACGGGCTAAACGTTCAATGGTCGCAGCAGGAACTCCGCAGATATCTTCTGCCCAAAAGGGGGTTCGTATGATGCCGTCTTCCTTACCCAGCAGCCGTCGTTGCAAGGCGTCAAAGCCGTAGCACCAGTCTTGCACAAAGGTCGTATTGTAAAGATTTTCTGTGACCAAAACATAGAGCATTGCCAAGGCCATTGCTCCATCGGTTCCAGGAATAATGGGAATCCACTCTGTTGCCGCCTGTCCTGTTTCACTTTTTCGAGGATCAACCACTACCAGTTTGGCTCCTCGTTTTATGGCCTGGCGAAGGAGGTTGAGCTTTCGCTGTCCTACAGAGGTTACCAGTTCATTGATACCAAAGAGCAGGATAAACTCAGAATGGGCATAGTCAATCCAAGGACGCTTGTCATTGCCGCAATGTTCGTTGGCTATCCGGTTGGGGTTATCGCACATCTGACGATGCGTGACCTTATTCGGTGTTCCATAGGCAGCCATCACAGCATCATGGCACCAACTGTTAAAATCGTTGCCCTGATGAAAACCTACAGTCTTGGGATCAAATTTTTGTAAGCAGGAAGCGGTCAGGTTGAGGGCTTCCTCCCAGGATGCCTTTCTGAAACGACCATTTTCCCGGATCAGAGGCGTTTTGAGACGATAGGCTGAATAGGTATTTTTATGGGCATTTGCCCCTTTGATACAGAGGCGTCCTCCTCCTTTGGGGTCGCCTGCCAGCCCACTGATCTTGGTGATAATCTCATCTTTTACCTTAACTGTTTGCCCGCAAAGTCCAGCACAGATATAACAGTGGGTTTTGACTGTCCTGTCTACTTGCTGGAGAGGCTGGGGAGGGATTCCTTGGGAGAGGGTTTTTGATGTATTCTCAAAATCCAGCAAGGCAAGGGGCTGGGCCAACTGCTCAATATCTTCCTCTACAGAGTCCTGTTTCGAGCGACTGGCAGCAAGAACGGCCTGAGTCAGTTCAGCCAACCCCTGATAAAACACACTTTGCGCGGAAGATCGGAGTGTCTTGCACAGGGCATCGACCCATCCCAGATGTTCATCAAGAAATGCCTGTTGTTCTTGCGATTCTTGCTGTTCATCTTGTTGTTCAGATTGTTCAGCCAGATAGGCCATGAACTCTAACTCAACCGCAATATGATCATCCAGATCCAGATAGGCGGGATTTTTATGCACTCCGTTCTTGTGATAGACTTGACGAACTGCAACAACAGGCTGTTGCATAACCAATGGTTCAACCAATGGTTCGTCGGTGACATAGCAGGAGGCATAGGGGAAGACTGGATTCTTGCCTGCATTGAGAAAGAGTTCTGCATATTCATACCGCAGCTCGTTATAGATCTGCTGAGATGAGGCAGAGTGTAGGGCATTGACTATCTGCCTCAGAGCTGGAGTCAGGGCTGAACAGTTACCTGCTGCTTTGGTGAGTTGAGACAGGAACGGTTCTGCCTGCATTGCCTCAATAAAAGAGAGAGGAATTTCATCCTGATAGAGAAAAGAAAGAAAACTGTAGACTCTTGCTGTTGCCTTTCGCATTATGCAAACTCTAAAGGTTTTAAATATTTTGAATGAGGGGTTCTTATGAACAAGAACCCCTTGAAGTTATCCGACCCATAAATTTTGATAGCAGGGGGAGAAATCAGGCCAGAGCCTTTTGTATCCTTTCCAGAGCCTTAACAACGTTTTCACGGGAGTTAAAGGCAGAAAGGCGAATATAGCCCTGACCGCATTTGCCAAAGCCTTCCCCAGGGGTACAGACCACTCCGGCCTTGTTCAACAGCATATCAAAGAAATCCCAGGAATCCCGCTGACCGTGAATCCAGACATAGGGGGAGTTGGCTGCTCCGGCATAGTCAAAACCCAGCTCCTTGATTGCTTGAGCGATAAGGTCCGCATTTTCAAGATAGGAGTTGACCAGTTTGTTGATCTGGACTTGCCCTGCCGCAGAGTAAACAGCCTCTGCTGCCCGTTGCACCGGATAGGAAACACCATTAAATTTCGTGCAGTGGCGTCGATTCCAAAGGGGGTGAATGGCCTGCTTATTACCCGCATTATCGTAGGCCATGCACTCCTTGGGAACAACTGTATAGGCACAACGGGTTCCGGTAAAACCTGCATTCTTTGAAAAAGAACGGAACTCAATCGCAACTTCTTTTGCCCCTTCAACTTCAAAGATGGACCGGGGCAGAGCGTCATCCCGGATAAATGCCTCATAGGCCGCATCAAAGAGGATTAACGCCTTATGTTCTTTGGCATAATCTACCCATCTTTTTAGTTCTTCTTTGGTGGCTGTGGAACCAGTGGGATTATTAGGGAAACAGAGGTAGATCAGATCAACTGGCTCTGAGGGAAGATCTGGCACATAGTTGTTCTCTTTCGTTGAATCAAGATAAATCAGTCCTTGATAACGACCGTCGCTGAAATCACCTGTGCGCCCGGCCATGACATTGGTGTCCAGATAAACAGGATAAACAGGATCAGGGATTGCCACCTTGGCATCTGTGCTAAACAGCTCTTGAATATTTCCTGTATCGCATTTTGCTCCGTCAGAGACAAAGATCTCATCCGGGCTGATATCTGCGCCTCTGGCCTGGAAATCGTTGTTGGCAATGGCCTCACGCAGAAAGGCATAGCCCTGTTCTGGGCCGTAACCACGAAAACTGCTGTCCTCTGCCATTTCATCAACAGCGTTGTGAAAGGCCTCAATACAGGCTGTTGGCAGTCCGTGGGTGACATCTCCGATGCCTAAGCGGATGATCTCCTTGTCCGGGTTGGCTTCTTGAAAGGCATTAACTCGTTTCGCAATATCGGAAAAGAGGTACGATGCCTGTAATTTCAGATAATGTTCATTTATTTTCAGCATATTTTCTCGTGGTTAGCTTGTTTTATCTCAAAAGATTTTCAACGATTACCTTAATTCAATAAAAATCAGATCGCATCTGGTACCTTGATTGGGTTGATTAGACTTTTTCTCATTCATGGCCGCAGAGTAATCATAATCTCTTGCTCCTGTCAAGAATTGCCTCCCCCTAACTCGTAGATGCGCCCATCTCATCTAGCGCATTTATTGTGGCCTGTCCACTATTACCCCGGAAAGGCGTTGTTGGCAAGTCGTCTTGTAAGAAAGACAAAGAGGCGAGGCGGCTAAAGCTTTGCGGAAAAAGCAGCTTGAGCTTGAAAAACAGCAGCAGGAGATTGCCCGACAACGAGCTGAAGAGGAACGAAAACTGAAAAACCTTGCACTGGAAGAGCGGTTCAACAGTCTGCCCAAAGAAGATCAGGAGTCTTTGCTTGCTGAGTTTGAGGACTCACTGCAAATCCGTTTTATGCGTTTTCGCCTGATCTAAACAGGTGGCTTTTTTCGATCAACGTGCGTACGCATGTTTTGTTGTTGTTTTATATGTTTTAACTGTTTTAAGGGGGTGTAACATCTTAATTTAAAAAAGTAATTATGGTTAAAAGCACACACAGGGATTTATGGTTAAAAGCACAGGGATTTATGGTATCCTCTCCAAAATCCAGGGTAAAACGTGTTTTTTAGCTTCTTGGTGTATCGCAACTTACCGAATTTCCGGATATGAGCTTTTTCATTAACGGAATCTACCCTGACATTTGGAGAGGATACGATTTATGGTTAAAAGCATAGGGGTTTATGGTTAAAAACATAGGGATTTATGGTTAAAAACATAGGGATTTATGGTTAAAAGTATAGAAATAAGAAAAGTTCTATGTTTTAATACTGGTATGACGTAATACAACCAAAATTATTGTTTAAATTATGAATAATAAAAAAAAGTTATCTATAGTTGTTCAATCAAATAAATTAGTTGAGGCTCGTTACTCGCTGACTGTAGGGGAACAGAGATTAATTTTTGCTATGATCTCACTTATTCACTCGGACGATGTTGATTTTTTTGTGTATGAAATGAGGGTGAAGAACTTAGCAGAATTGCTTAATTTTGATCTAAAATATGCTTATTTCGAGATTGAAAAAATTTCGGAACGGCTTATGCAAAGAGTTCTAAATATTCGGGAAGGAAAAGGATGGTTAAAAATCGGCTGGGTTTCTTCCTGTCGTTATAATCATGAAACAGGAACAGTCAGTTTTAAATTTGACCCTGACTTAAAGCCATATCTGTTGCAGTTGAAAAGAGAATTTACCAAATCGGGCCTGTTGATTCTAACCAAGTTTCAAAGCGTTTATTCCATTAGGATTTATCAACTTTTAAAGCAATATAAAGGCATAGGATACCGAGAATTCGGTGTTGACGATCTGAAAGATATTCTAGGGATAGGGTCTGAAAAATACAAAAGATTTAACCAGTTTAAAGTATGGGTACTGAATCAGGCAAAAAAAGAATTCGAGAAAAAAGACGAGTCTGGGAAATTTCAATGCGACTTGACCTTTGAACTGGAAAAAATCAGGGAAGGCCGGAAAATAGCACGGCTAAAGTTCATCATAGTTGAACAAGAATACCATGAAATACAAGTTTTTACTCCCTATGTCTCCAAAAAAAAGCAGACAGGTAGTCAAGGCGAGAGTGTCGGCACTCCACCCAAAGGCGTAAAAGATCGTCTTATCTATTACGGCATTTCTCCCAAACAGGCAGACGGATTTATCAGGGAAATCGGCGAGGATGACATACAAGATGTGCTGACTTATTATGCTGATATGCTCAAGGCTGGCAAGGTCAAAAATACTCAAGGTGCCTATTTAGCGGCTCTTCTTCGGAAAGGCGTTGTTGGTAAATCGTCGTATGAGAAGGATAAAGAGGCGGCTGAAGCTCTGCGGAAAAAGCAGCTTGAGCTTGCAAAACAGCAACGGGAGCTTGCCCGGCAACGAGCTGAAGAGGAACGAAAACTGAAAAACCTTGCACTGGAAGAGCAGTTCAACAGTCTGCCCAAAGAAGATCAGGAGTCTTTGCTTGCTGAGTTTGAGGACTCACTGTAAATCCGTTTTATGCGTTTTCGCCTGATCCAGACGCATGGCTTTTTTCGATCAACGTGTGCGCACGTGCGTGTTTGTTGTTTCAAACAATTTGTAACAACTTAATTTAAGAGAATAATATGTAAAAGTCTACAAGACCTAACCTAAAAGTCGTCTGAGCTGGACGAATTTTTTTGATTGACGCGCATGCACATGTTTTGTTGTTTTTAATATTTTAATTTGTTTTAACTGCGCATAACATTTTGATATAAAAGGGCAATAACATCTAAAGGTCTACAAGACCTAACCCAAAGGTCTACGAAACCTAACCCAAAAGTCTACAAGATCTAACCTAAAGGTCTACACAACCTAACTCAAAGGTCTATGCTTGACATTGCAAGTAGTCTTTATTAAAAGTAGCGTCTAAGAATAAAAAATTGTCCACCATGATTATGCAGAAAATGAAAAAGTCTTCTCTAGCTGTTCAGTCAAACAGGCTCATAGAAGCAAGCTATACATTAACCGTAATAGAACAGAAAATTATTTTGGCTATGGTTTCAATGATTCATCCAGATGATGCGGAATTTTGCAGGTATGAAATGAATCTGAAAAATTTGACTGATTTTTTAAATATAAATATTAAATATGCCTATCATGAGATTGATAACATTACAAGATCTCTAAGAAAAAGAGAGCTACATATTCTTGAAGAACATGGGTGGATAAATACTGGTTGGGTTTCTTCATGCCGTTATGACAGTAAAAAGGGAACAGTAAGCTTTCGGTTTGACCCAGAGTTGAAACCGTATCTTTTGCGTTTGAAGAGTGAATTTACAAAATATCGTCTTTCACTCATTGTACAGTTTAAAAGTATCTATTCTATCAGAATTTATCAGCTTTTAAAGCAGTACAAAGGCATAGGGTACCGTGAATTCAAAATTGATAACCTCAAAGAGATATTAGGGATAAAACAGGAGTATAGAGAGTTTAAACGATTTCGGAGCAGGGTACTAAATCAGGCAAAAAAAGAATTCGAGAAAAAAGACGAGTCTGGGAAATTTCAATGCGACTTGACCTTTGAAATGGAAAAAATCAGGGAAGGCCGGAAAATAGCACGGCTAAAGTTCATCATAGTTGAACAAGAATACCATGAAATACAAGTGTTTATTCCCTATGTCTCCAAAAAAAAGCAGACAGGTAGTCAAGGCGAGAGTGTCGGCACTCCACCCAAAGGCGTAAAAGATCGTCTTATCTATTACGGTATTTCTCCCAAACAGGCAGACGGATTTATCAGGGAAATCGGCGAGGATGACATACAAGATGTGCTGACTTATTATGCTGATATGCTCAAGGCTGGCAAGGTCAAAAATACTCAAGGTGCCTATTTAGCCGCTCTTCTTCGGAAAGGCGTTGTTGGCAAGTCGTCGTATGAGAAAGACAAAGAGGCGGCTGAAGCTCTGCGGAAAAAGCAGCTTGAGCTTGCAAAACAGCAACGGGAGCTTGCCCGGCAACGAGCTGAAGAGGAACGAAAACTGAAAAACCTTGCACTGGAAGAGCGGTTCAACAGTCTGCCCAAAGAAGATCAGGAGTCTTTGCTTGCTGAGTTTGAGGACTCACTGGAGCGGTTTCTGCTCAAATACTTTTACAAAGACGGTATCCACTCTGTGGTGATCCGGGGGAATTTTTTCGAGTTTCTGGGAAAAAAATTTAACTGAGTGTTTGCAGGACAGCAACAGCACAAATGTGTTTTATGTGTTTTCGCCTAGGGTGTCCAAAAGATAATGCCCGAGATATCTATATGTTTTGGAAAACTTCTGTGAAAATTCAACAAAACACTGTGCTGCGCTGCAAGGAAAAAACAGAAAAAAACTGTTCTGATTAATTATATGGTACGGCAGTTTATTTGATAAGTCAACGTCTGAAGGGATATTAATGAGATTTACTATCAAAACAGATCGGTTTTGCTGACATGACAGCATCCCTTTTTTCCGGTTTTTATCCTCCAGCAGGATATTTGATGATTGACGGTTCAGGAGGAGCGGTTGGCTTTTGCAGTCCTTCTGAAGGGTATGTAATGATTGATGACTCTGGAGAAGTGGATGGCTTTTGCAGTCCTTCTGAAGGGTATGTAATGATTGATGACTCTGAAGAAGTAGATGGCGTTTGCAACCCTTCTGATGGATATTTAGTGACGAGGGGTTCAGATGAAAGAGTCTTTTTTGCAGGTCCTCCTGAAGACGCTGGTGATACAAAATCAGTTTTCACTCTCTCAACATGACTTAAGTCCTCTCTACTTTTTTTATCGTCTCCCGTAGAATAGATTACCACCGCTATGATAGTACCCACTATAGTTGCAATAGTACCCACTATAGTTGCAATAGTACCCACTATAGTTGCAATCATAGCAGTAATCTCAAGTCTCTCTTTTTTTGACATTGATTTCCTGCAAAAATGTTCAGGGAAGCGAACGAGCATGATTCTGCTTCAACATCTCTCTAAAAGTATCTGCAGACTCCAAGGTGTTTCTACTTAATCCAACAACGACCGAAACGGCTCCTTCGATATCATCCTTCTTTACACATAACAATTTGACACCTCGTATCATCTCAGTCCGAACGGTTTGACTTGCCTGATAATCCTTCTTCTTCTCTAAGGAAGAAGATTGATCATTACCTTCACTTGAGGAATAACCTCTTTTGCGAGAGTTTGTTTTCTCCAACTCCCCATTATTTATAAATTCAGTTAACCGGGCTCGTGCTTGTAATTCGGCACCCTCCAACGCAATATCTGCTGCGTCTACTTTATTGATACCAGTCGGAATGAAATCTTTACCGGATGCTATCATAAAGTGTTCTCCATTTACTGTTGCCTCAAAAATAGGAAGAATATTCTTGGAACAGATTTCATCAAAATTATTGTAATTATTGTTCGCAGCAATGGTTGTGCTGGCAAAAAAAAGCATAGCGCAACATATAAAGTATATTGAAATAGTTTGGAAAGTGATCTTGGTCATTTTTTTCTCCTTTTATTAAAACTTATGATTGAGGTTCCAAGTGGCTGTATATGGATCACGACACGCTGTAAAATTGCGTACCATTGATGTCGAGCTGAACGTAGCTCTGGCCGACTTGCAATTCTTCCCTGAGCTGTTACGAAAACTCCTGATGAGTTGAATCGTTATATCACCCTGTAGCCCCATTACAGTAGTAATTGAATTGGCAGCATTTCTTTCAAGAGCATCTTGAATCCCTGGATTCTGAAGAAGCTCATCAAGCATCATGCTTCTACGGGGCGTAGTATTTGTACGGGAGATGCCATTCCCAGACCTAGAACCCGGAGCAAGATTCCTTTCTCTCGGTGCAGGGGCATACTGCCCATAACTAGGTTGAGAGGAAAAGTGACCCCTGTGGATAGATTGCATGTCAACATTATCGGTATGATTTTTTATTGCAGTGACAGGGTCTTGAAAAACCTCACCTCGTAATGTCACCTTATAGCTTCCATCCCTTCCATATCCATGATCTTCAATTCGGTATCCCGGAACAAGAACTCCCGATGCATAACTCTCAATATTATTAATGGAATATTTATCAAGGGAGTCTTGCCCATTTCTATGACGGTATGTTCTTCCGGTCTTTCTTCCAATGTCCATTCTGACACCAGCACGCTCTATTGCCTGCTTTTTTGCATCAAGTACAGCTTCTGCATAATCGGTCTGACGATTTGTTCGGACTCCATTATCAAAACCATCTATAGAAACAGGATATGTTTGTGGTGGTTGCGAGTTTCTTCCAAGGTTTCTAAATGCTAAAAATACTGCTTTTGCTTGCAAATTCCTCCGGTCACTCCCGTATGCCGTACTTTGACCGCCGTAGACACTAAAGTTGTTTTCGTAATCTTTGAGATTGCATTGTGCTGTACATTCATAGAAGTCCATGTTGGAATTGCTGTATTGAGATAACCGGTTGACATTAATATCACATGAAGCAATCAGCTTTCCGTCTACCTTGAATGTTGCATTTTGTCCGATGGGATTATATCCCATAGATATAAAGTGCTGCTCCAGAGCAGGAATAGCTACTGCTGGTATATTGTTGTTAAAGGCAATATAAGGATAACGAAACGTTCCAGCAGATGCAGAGTTCATTTTTCCTGAACAATTGTCTTGAAAAGTTTGAGAATTAAAATAGTTCGGTTTGAACATACGAGCAAATCCTCTTCCGAGATCAACGTCAAAAGGAGAGGCAGCATATGAATATTGCCCCGTAACTTCGATCAGAATATACATAGTAGCCACAATACAGCAGCTATAACCCCTTTTATTCCGTAATAAAAACTCGCTAAAGAGACAGAAGTATCTTTGAATATCCATACAGAAACCTATAATGTTTTTTTTATTGACACTGTAGATGACAACAAATAAATCTACTATGATTTTCATAAAGTGCAAACGAAAAAAAATTATTTTTTATAATTAGTCAGTTAAAAATTATCGACACGGAACTGTCCTGGAAAATGGCAAATTTTGCCAAGGACGGTAAAACCTGGACACTGGACGAAACCGGCTATTTTGAATGGGTGCCAGCACAGTATGACCCCAAGCCAGCTCCATAAATTTCTGTCTTTCCAGAAAGGCGCAGGCAAATTATTCATTGAGGAACACGGGAAAAAAGTTGCAAAACACTCGGCCCTTTCTTAGGATACTTTCATATAAATTGAATCTATGAACTGTATTGATTGATAAAAAAACGCATTGTTACGGAACAAGAGGAGTATAATGAATAAAATTGTGATTTCCACAGGTGGTGGCGATGCACCCGGCCTGAATGCGGTAATTTTTGCGGTGGTCAAGTCCGCAACAAAACTCGGGTGGGAGGTCTACGGCAGTCTGCAGGGATACCAGGGTTTTCTTGACAAAGATAAAATGGTCCGCCTGATGCCCGCTGATGTTCAGGAGATAACGTCCATCGGGGGGACTATCCTTGGCACAACAAATAGGGGTAATCCCTTTTCCATGCCAATAAAAAACTTTGCTGGCGAAGAAAAGCTGATAGATGTCTCAGACAAGGTTATGGCCGGATTCAGACGTATGAGCTTTGACTGCCATATAGCAGTTGGCGGTGATGGTAGTCTGGAAATAGCCCACCGTTTTGCAGAAATGGGTATGCCGGTCATTGGGGTGCCAAAAACCATTGATAATGATCTGGAAGCCACAGATCGTACCTTTGGCTTTGATACTGCTGTTTCAACGGCAACCGAGGCTCTGGATAAACTCCATTCCACGGCAAAATCTCATGACCGGGTGATGGTTGTTGAAGTGATGGGCAGGGATTCTGGCTGGATTGCCCTGTATTCCGGGATTTCCGGGGGGGCAGATGTTGTTTTGCTGCCAGAAATTCCCTTTGATATGGATGCAGTGTGTGCCAAAATCACAGAAAACGAGCTACACGGTAAACGGTATTCCATTGTCGTGGTTGCCGAAGGCGCTAAGGAGGAGGGCGGCTCTGTGCGAGCCCGTGGCAAAGGCGAGGCAGGACGTGAAGAGGTGTTGCTGGGCGGTATTGGCGAATGGGTGGCTGAAGAAATCCGACAGCGGATTGGCAAAGATACCCGGTCGCTGGTGCTTGGTCATTTGCAACGTGGTGGTTCACCAACCACCTTTGATCGCCTGCTGGCCCTGCGCTTTGGTGCTGCTGCTGTCCGTTTTGCCGCAGAGGGTCAGTTTGACCGGATGGTAGCCTGGACTCCGCCCACCATGTCGTCAGTTATGCTGGAAGATGCTATCCGTTGCCGCAAGCAGGTGGATTTGAAAAGCGATAAGGTGCTGACAGCCCGGTCTATTGGGATCTGTTTAGGCGATAAGGAGTAAGCTGTGCTGGCTGATGATTTGGAGGAAATCTATCACCGCCTGTTAAAGCATTTTGGGCCGCAGCATTGGTGGCCCGGTGACACGCCTTTTGAGATTATGGTGGGTGCAATCTTGACCCAAAATACCAACTGGCTGAACGTGGAAAAGGCCCTTGCCAATTTGAAAGAGGCTGGGCTTCTCTCTTTACCAGCTTTGGCCGACCTTCCTGTGGAACGACTGGCTGAGTATATCCGTCCAGCGGGGTATTATAACATCAAGGCTGGTCGCCTGCAGAATTTATGTGCCATGATTGCCGAGCATTGGGAGAATGATCTGGACTATCTGCTGCAACAGCCTATTCCGGTTCTGCGAGAACAGTTGCTGTCAGTCAAGGGGATTGGGCCAGAAACCGCTGACTCTATGGTGCTGTATGCTGCTGAACAGCCGGTTTTTGTGGTGGATACCTACACCCATCGTATTTTATTCCGCCATGAGCTTATTGCTGAAGATGCTGATTACTTTGAGTTGCAGGAGGTCTTTACAGATAATTTGCAAGAAGACGTCTCCCTGTTTAACGAATACCATGCGTTGTTGGTGCAGGTGGGCAAGAATTTTTGCAAGAAATCCAAACCCAAATGTGGGAGTTGTCCCTTAGCCGGGATCGGCGGAGTAAAGGAGTATATTCCCTGTTTCTGATATCCCAGAAGTGAAGAAGTCGAAAAAATGATAAAAATAATTTCAGGTGGACAGACAGGGGCTGACAGAGCAGCCTTGGATGCGGCAAGAGAACGCGGCATTGCCCATGGAGGCTGGATACCCAAGGGAAGGATAACAGAGGATGGGCCGTTAGGATGGGAGTATCATCTTCAAGAGCTGAACTCGTACCGCTATCGGGATCGTACCGAAAAAAATGTTGTGGAAAGCGATGGCACCCTGATCGTTTCCTATGGCCCGCTCAGGAGTGGTTCTGCGCTGACCGAGGCCTTGGCTCTTCGCCATGATCGCCCCTGTCTGCACCTGAATATGGACTACTTTTCTTTGGATACAGCTGTTCAGACTGTTGAGCAATGGCTACAAGAGAATGCAATCAAGGTTCTTAACGTTGCCGGACCTCGTGCCAGCAGCGATGAACGGATTTATGCAACTGTGCGGGAACTTATCCTCAACATCAACGCTGAAACGGGTTGAAACAGGGTCGCATTACCCATTCTCCAGCACCCTTATCAGGGCCTGGACCACCTTCATATCAAAGTATCCCTTTTGCGCCTCATTACGCAACTCATCAAAGGCAACCTCTATGTCCCATCGTTCTCGACGTGGATGCCAAGAGGTGAGCGTATTATACGTATCTGCAACCGCTATAATTCTCGCCCCTATGGGAATCTTATCACCACATAAACCATCTGGAACCCCATTGCCATCATATTTCTCATGACTGTGGTAGATCATGTCAAATAGCTGTTTGTCTTGAAAACCATTGTTCTTCAGAATACGTATACTTTCGATGCTATGATACATGTACTCCTGATACTCTTCGGAACTCAACCCCCCCTTACTGCGATTGAGGAGATGATGCGGAACAGCCTCAAGTCCCACATCGGCAAGAAATCCTGCCTGCATAATTTTAATCTTCATCTGTTCTGATGCAATGCCCAGCTCACCGGCTATTGCATAGGCAAGCAGAGCAACCACCTTGCCGTGTCCTACTCTGCCATCCAACACCTCAGAGGGCAAAATGAAGTCCTCGGGTATATCTATCAGTTGAACAGTATCTTTATACCTTCTTTCAAAGGAAGCTGTGAGTTTCTTTCGATCCTGTAAGACATCTTTAAGGCCAATTACCTCATACGCTGCTACGCGTTTACTCTTTCCTCGGACCTGAATTTTACAGTGATTCTCCTTTTGCAGCGTTGCCTCGGCAAAGGCTATTTTAAAATTTGTATTCTCAGGTTTGAGATGCAGGGCCTGCTCAAAGTTGGACACGGCTTCAGCAGGCTCCATGATTGCAAGATAAAGCTGGCCTATCTGATGGTAAAGATTTGCCTTCACATGATTATTTCCCTCCTTTAAAAGGTCACTTTTTTCCTGGATCTTATTCCGAACCTCTTGGACCAGGGAATCAGAAAGACTGACATCGTGCTTGAGTTCTACATCAACAAAGGGCCGTACCCCTTCCAGGGTATTGTTATCGATCAAAATCGCACCTGGTGGAGCCGCCTTTTCAAAGCGGGAGGCCAGGTTCACCACATCACCGATTGTGGTATAGGCCTGTCGTTTGGCCCCAATCAGCCCGACAATCGCCATTCCCGAGGCTATACCGATACGCATTTTCCACGGATACTTTTTTGCTGCTATTTTTTGCTGCATTTTAATTGCACAGACAACCGCCATAAGGCGATAGTTGGCCAGATCCACAGGGGTTCCAAATTCGCACATGATCCCATCGCCCTGATATTTATCAAGATGAGCATTATAGGCAAACATAATTTCTTCCATCTCAGCAAAGTATCGGTTCAGATCTCTGATAACAACCTCGGGTGGACGTGTTTCAGAATAAGAGGTAAAGCCTGCAAGATCAGTAAACATCACGCTGATATTTTTTTTTCATCCCGGAGGCGTCCCTCAATAATCAGCTTGGCAACTGAGGCATCCATAGTAGAGTACAGCGCCTCTTCCACCTTACCCTTCATCACCTCCAAGATATTACGAGATTCCTCCAAAGCAGCTGTTTTTTGGGCTACCATCTTTTCCAAGTTATCTGTATCCTTTGCAAGAGACTGGTTAATCTGAAATAATTCCTCCTGTTTTTTTAACAGCTCTTGATTAAGATTAGAGGTTATCAGGGTTTCTTTTTGTAATTTTTCATGCAGTCTGCCAACAACTGCACCGGCAATAAGAAGAAACGAACCCCAGACAAGTAAGTGGACAGCAACCCTCTGCGGGTTGGATTCTATAGCAAAATGATCAGGATAAAGAAGAAAGTACAGGGTGATCAGAACAATACAGAGCAAGGCACTTAACACAGTGCGATGCCAACCAAGATAATACCCAGATACAATCACGGGTAAAAAGTAAAAATGCAAAAATGCCAGTTCCTGAACAATGAAAAAATTAATCAGAGCAATACTGGCTATCAGGGAGATGACAAACACGACTTCAAAGTTTTTGGTAATAAAAACTTTAAGAAATTTCATTTTGGCTGTTGGTTAATATAAGGGTGAACCCATGCATATTTTTGCGCAACACAGCAAGTATTCTTCATTTTTGAGGGTACCGCACGATTTTTCTATCCTCAAGAGAAAAGTAATAAAAAGCCCTTTTCCACCTCAAGGTAAGAGCAAAAGTTGGAAAGATTTTGTAAAATTGATTGCCCGGAACCGCAGGATACAGCGACAATAGAAACCAACAGCAGAAAAGAACAGCAGAAGACAACTGAAGAGAGAGTTGAAAAGTGAAAATACTTATGATTGATGATGACCGGAAGCTCTGCCGTTTAGTTGCAGACTACCTAGAACCTATGGGCTATGAGGTCGAGGCAGCTCATAATGGGGTACAGGGTTTGGAAATGGTCAAAAATGGTGCCTATCATGCTGCTATTTTGGACGTGATGATGCCAGAGATGGACGGCCTTGAGGTCTTAAAACGCCTCCGTAAAGAATCTGATATTCCGGTGCTGATGCTCAGTGCAAGGGGTGATGAAACGGACCGAATTGTCGGGCTTGAGATGGGAGCAGATGATTACCTACCCAAAACCTTTTCTTCCCGGGAACTGCTTGCCCGACTGCGTGCTGTTACCCGCCGCTACCAACAGGTGGAAGAAAAGGCAAAGTCAACAGCAAAGTCAGCAGCAGATTCCAGAACAGATGACGAGGTACTGATCTTTTCGGAACTGCGCATTGAACAGGGATGCAGAACTGTCCGGCTCAATGATATCTCTTTAAATCTGACTCCTGTGGAATATGACCTTCTGACCACGCTGGCCCACTCTGCTGGCCGGGTACTGAACCGTGATCAGCTCCTTGACGCTGTTGCTGGCAGAAATTATGAGGTGTTTGATCGTTCTGTGGATGTCCATATCTCTTCGTTGCGTAAAAAACTTGGGGAAAATCCGCGAACCCCTCGTTTTATCCGCACAGTCCGTACTGCTGGCTACATGTTCCAACAACCGGATTCAACAGCCGGATAACAAGATATGAGAAAACTCACTTCAACCCTTTTTACCAAAATACTCTCTTGGTTTTTCCTGAACCTGCTGCTTGTTCTCGTTGTTTTGACCATCTTCTTTGCTGTGCAACCCCAGGTGAATTTGCACGAGTTTTTCGGGCAACAGGGGGCAGACCACCTGCAAGCCGCTGGCATGTTAATCTCTCATGATCTCAATCAGGCGCCACCTGAAGATTGGTCAGAGATACTTGCACGGCACGGAGCAATTCATCGGGTTAATTTTATGGTTATTATACAAAACGGCACGCTTTTTTCTCCAACTATGACCAGAGAAGATTTGCCGGAACAGATCATGATCAGGATAAAAAATGCCCTACGTCATAACATGCCCTGGAGAAGACGTCATTCTCCTTATCCCCCTTCTCTGGGGCATCAACGTGATAAGACAGTATGTCAAGCAGAACGAGACAGTACAGGCACAGCAGAGCGATCAGAAAAATGCCGAAAACCTTTTTTCCATCCCCAACGACTTGAAAAAATAACGCATCTGGTTATGCGAACCAAGAAACCAACCCGATACTGGTTTGGCATAAAAATCCCTGTTTTTCCAGATGCCCGGCATCGGCCAGTTCCTGGTATGCTGCTGGCAGTTTCAGACTCTATAACAGGCAATGGTTTTTTCTTTGACCCACTGCCTTGGATGGTAGTTGCGGTTGCAGTGCTGCTGATCTCGGCCCTGCTCTGGATTCCTCTGGTTCGCAATATTACCAAACCCCTTGTCCGCATGACCCGCGCTGCTGAAGAAATAGCCAAGGGCAACTTTAACGTTTCCATTCACGAGCCAAGGGCAGATGAAATCGGGCGGTTGGCAAAGACCATCAACAATATGACCTGCCGGCTGGCTGAGTTTGTCAAAGGCCAAAAACGCTTTCTCGGGGATGCAGCCCATGAACTGGGTTCACCAGTGGCGCGGATTCAATTTGGCTTAGGCGTGCTAGAACAACGCCTTGAAGGAGGCAACCAAGACGGTAATCAGGAGCGGGTGCGGGATGTGATGGAGGATGTGGAGGAGATGTCCAAGCTGATTCGGGAGTTGTTGGCCTTTTCCCGTGCTGAAATGCATACCAATGCAGTTGAACTGGAGCAGATCCTGTTGCGGCCTGTTGTGGATGCGGCAGTACGGCGGGAAAGTACCCAGGCTGTGCAGATTGCTGTCCAGGTTGATCCAGAGACTTCCGCCCTTGCCTCGGCAGATCTGTTGACCAGGGCTTTGGCAAACCTGCTACGCAATGCGGTGAAATACGCTGGTAAGGCCGGGCCAATCATGGTTACTGCCCAAGAAAAGAATGGACAGGTCCTGCTCACAGTCAAGGATTCCGGGCCTGGAGTGGCTAAGAAATATCTTGATCGCCTCTTTGATCCCTTTTTTCGGCCAGAACCCTCCCGTGATCGAGACTCCGGCGGGGTGGGCTTGGGCATGGCTATTGTTAAAACCTGTGTTGCTGCCTGTCAGGGAACGGTCTCCGCCAAGAACCGAGAGCCAAGGGGCTTTGCTGTAACTATTACGTTGCAAAGCTAAGAAGAAAACAAGTTCTGAAGTTCTGAATGCATCAACGTAGCGTTTTGCCTGTGATCCATCCAGAACTTGCTGTTGTCCTGCTGTTTCTGTTGTAATCATGTACGTTCTGGCGTTCTGCCTACCTTCTGCGACTACGCTCTGACTCAATCTTGTAGGCGATAAAATTATTCCCAGAGTAGTTGCCCTCTACCTCAACATAGGCGCCAACCTCAATCTTACCGTACTTCTCCTTAATTCTTGTACTTCGATCTACTGTGATATCTCGACCATTAACCCTCCAGACACCGTTCAGTGTCCCCTGAGGCATGGCTTCAACAGTGCCGTACATCTTAACTTCCTCACGATTTCTATCCGAACGATACTCTCTGTTCCTTTCTACTTCAACCTCATAGGCAACAAGGATGTTTCCGTCTCGAAAGCCTTCAACCTCTACATATCGCCCTATGTCAGCCCGACCGTGTTTTTCCTTAATCCGGGTTCTATCCGTTACCTCAACTTGACGACCGCCAACAACCCATTTTCCTGTCAATCCAGCATTCGGCATACTGTCGATTGCGCCATAAACCTTAACCTCTTCCCTATTTCGTTCATACCTCTCATAGCTGCTGGCCTGGACTGCACTTGCCCAAAAAAGACATGTCAGTATTGCGGCTATTGCGAGCAGGGTATTGGTCATGGTGTTTTTGGCTGTATATTGTTGGGTGGACGTTGTAATCGTGTTCATAATGTTTCCTCCATTGAATAGGGATCAAAAGGTGCGTGATGTTTGTTTTCTTTGCTATATTTTATTACTTTCATTATACCGAAACAAGATGAACAGAAGATGAATACTGCAAAAAAAAATGTACCTTGTTCTGTGGCCTGATCATCCCAGAAATCTTTATGCTGCCTCAGAACTGATTGACGCAACACACCTCCTGCTGCTACATTATCCGGTTTACAACCGAAGCCCGAAGCCGATAGCCCCCAAATAATAGAAGAAAAAGAATATGAATACACATCCTTTGGCAGGAAAGCCTGCCCCGAAATCCATCTTAGTCAATGTCCCAGAGCTGATCTCTGCCTATTTCACCCTCAGTCCAGATCCGCAACAAGCTGCTGAACGTATCAGTTTTGGCACCTCGGGCCATCGCGGCAGCTCGCTGAAACGCAGCTTTAACCAGGCCCATATCTTGGCTGTGACCCAGGCGGTCTGCGAGTATCGGCAGGAGGCCGGGATTGACGGCATCCTCTTTATGGGTATGGATACCCACCCGCTGTCCTGGCCTGCCCAGTTCACTGCTTTACAGGTATTGGCAGCCAACAAGGTTGATGTCCGTATTGCTGCCGGACCAGGAGAACAGGGATTTGGCTACTTTGGCTACACCCCGACCCCGGTCATCTCCCATGCCATCCTGACCCATAACCGCAACAGTAAAGACAGCGGCAAGACCTGCGACGGTATTGTCATCACGCCTTCCCATAATCCGCCTGTGGATGGTGGTTTTAAGTATAATCCCCCGCATGGCGGTCCGGCGGATACCGATGTAACCCAGGTCATTGAGGCCCGAGCCAATCAGATCCTTGAAGAAAATCTTACTGCGGTCAAGACGGTTCCGCTTGAGGAAGCACTCAAGGCAGAAAACGTGGAACTCTACGACTACATCACCCCCTATGTCAACGACCTGGACCAGGTGCTTGACATGCAGGCCATTGCCCAGGCCAATATCCGTATCGGTGCCGATGCAATGGGCGGAGCAGGCATGGCCTACTGGCAGGCAATCAAGGAACGCTACAACCTCAACATGGAGATCTTCCATGACAGCCTTGACTCGACCTTTTCCTTTATGCACTGCGATAAGGACGGCAAAATTCGGATGGACTGCTCCTCGCCGTATGCAATGGCCGGACTGGTTGCCATGAAAGAGGACTTTGATATTGCCTTTGGGAATGACACCGACTTTGACCGGCACGGCATTGTCACCAAGAGCGTTGGCCTGATGAATCCGAACCATTATCTCAGCGTGGCTATTTCCTATTTGGCCCAGCATCGTCCCCAATGGCAACAGGATCTTTCGATTGGCAAGACCTTGGTCAGCAGCTCTATCATTGACCGGGCTGCGGCCCATCTTGGCCGGGAAGTGGTGGAGGTGCCGGTGGGCTTTAAGTGGTTTGTGGATGGTTTGCGGCAGGGAAGCATCTTTTTTGGGGGAGAGGAAAGTGCTGGTGCCAGCTTTCTCCGCAAGGACGGCACGGTCTGGAGCACGGATAAGGACGGGATTATCCTCAACCTGTTGGCTGCGGAGATCATTGCTGTGACTGGAAAGGACCCAGGGCAACAGTATCAGGAGCTGACCCAACAGTTCGGCGCACCTATCTATGCCCGCATTGATGCCCCGGCCAGTCCGGAACAGAAGGCGGTCCTCAAAAATCTCAAGCCGGAAGATGTCCAGGCAAGCTCTTTGGCCGGAGAACCCATCACAGCGGTACTCACCAATGCGCCGGGCAACAACGCCCCCATTGGCGGCCTGAAGATCGTGGCAGCAAACGGCTGGTGCGCCCTGCGACCCTCTGGAACCGAGGATATTTACAAGATTTATGCAGAGAGCTTTCTTGATCAGGCCCACCTGAGCCGGATTCAGGAAGAGGCCAAGGCCATTGTTGCGGGGCTGCTGTAGAGCTGCAAACTGAAGAAGCGGTCAACAGCGTCCCAAAGGGACAGCCGGTCATAGCCCCGTGATGTATCGGCGGGGTGTCGTGATTGCCGTCCAGTCCAGCATGAATGCCCAGGGTTAAAACCCCGGGCTATTTTCATTCGTCCCTCCGGGACGGGTTATCCGAATACATACCGTTCATCGTATTCAGTCTGATGCCTTTTCAGCAACAAGAGGAACTCCTCTTCAAAGGAGCTGAAACGGTGGTGTTCCTGCTGATTGTCGATATAGGCGATGATTCGTTCAAGCTGCGAAACACTGACACTGAATCCGGCGTAGCCTTCCTGCCAAGAGAAATGTTGATGTTGCGGAAAGGTGTCATGGATCCATTTGGAGGCATTGCCCTTGATAAGCTGGACCGCCTTTGCCACGGACAGGGTTGACGGAAGGGAGACAAGCTGGTGAATATGGTCTTCCGTGCCACCGACCCGCAACGAGGCCATCGTATGTTTCCGTGCTGTTCCGCTCATATATCTGAACAGGCGTTCACGGATGTCCTCTGTGATCCAGGGTTCCCGGTTTTTGGTGCTGAACACGTAATGGATGTGGCAACTGATGTATGAATGCGACATGGTTTGCTCCGTCTTTTGTCCCGTAGGGACATTCGGTCATAGCCCCGTGATTTATCTCGGGGTGCTGAATAATGCCCAGGGTTAAAACCCCGGGCTATTTTCATTCGTCCCTCCGGGACGGGATTAATCCCCGGCTGCATAGCGTCCCAGAGGGACTGCCGGTAATAGCCCAGTGTTGCAACGCCGGGCGTTCCTCCGATCAAATGCATGCATTCGTGTCTATCAAATGGGTGCATTCGTGTTGTACGAAAGCAGGCATTTCATTCCCCCAACCGTTCCATAAGAAAGAGCAGCTCTGCGGCATCGCTGTAATGCAGAGTAGCATCATCGGCCAAGACCGGGTCACGGGAGCCGTTAAGCACGGCAAGCAGGAGGGGCGCAACAGCCCTGAGCCAGTCCGGTGTGTCCTCTGCCTCGGCAATTTGGCGTAACTCCTGCGCTGTTTCTTCTCCCTTTCCCTGTTGCACAGCACCTGCAATTTGGTGAGCTAATTTGCCGCCCGGATTTCGTGCATAGCCGCCCTGCCTGCGATAGGCAAGATAGGCAGCCCGCACCTGTTGCCAGGCTGCTTTGGCGGCAGCTTCATGGCCTTCTGCTGTTTCAATGAGATGCAGGACAGCGAAAGCATTCCATACGGTACCGGCATGGCCTAACTCTTTTTTACACTCAATCGCCCGCTTGATCTCCTGCCGGGCCTCATCATAGCGTTTGAGCTGGCGCAGGGTATTGGCAATGTTGTTGCGTCTGATCCCTTCCTTCTGCACATCTCCCGATTGAACAGCGATGTCAGCAGCCTGTCGATAAAAGACCAGGGCCTCTTCCGGGCGGTGCAGGCAGCTTTGGCACAGATTACCCAGTTGGGCCAAGGTGCTTGCTTGGCCTGCCAGATCCTTGCGCTGGGTGTTGATCTCCAAGGAACGGCGGTAGGCTGTTTCCGCCTCCTCGTACTGTCCGACCTCCTGCTGCACCATGCCGATCTGGTGCCAGACTGTGGCAACTGAGGCCGGTTCCTGCAAATCTCCAAAGATGCTCAGGGCCTCATGGTATCCGGCCAAGGCATCAGCATAGCGTTGTTGCTCATAGCGCAGGCTTGCCAATTGCCCTTTGCCTATTGCCACGTCCCGGAAGTTCTCCCGTTCTTCAGCCCGGCTGATCGCTTCTTCATACTTCTCCGCCGCTTCATCCAGACGGCCAAGTGCGCTGAGGCAGTCAGCTTGTTCCGTTAAGGCGGCTGCGGCCATGTACGCACCTCGTTCCCCCAAGGCTTCAAAGAGCTGCTGTGTCTGAACGAAGAGTTCTAGGGCAGGGGCTGCCTGTCCGCCATGTTTTAACACACGGCCCAGTAGAATATGCGCCATTGCCAGATCATAATCCGCACCCTTATAGGCGTTTGGTCCGGCAGTCTGCACCTTTTCTAAGAGTACCTTGGCCTGCTCCAATGCAGTCGGGAGCTTGCCCTGGTCCAGCAGCCGCTCTATGAGCAGGAATTCATGCTCAAAGCTTGCTTTGCCCCAGTCAGGGAGGGTTTGGGCAGCCTTTGCCCGCAGCGCAACAGCCCGTTGCAGGGCTTGAGGCTGATTCAGCTTCGCCAGCAGTTGCTCAATCCATCGGGCAGTTTCGCTGATTTTCTCGGCCTTGGCCGGGTCTGCGGCAAGCTGCTGTTCCTGCCAAGCCAGCAAGGCCATAAGGTTGGGCAGCTCCAGCAGGGTCAGGGTGGCAGCTATGTTCGTATTTTTGAACCTCTCCTCATACAACAAGCCGACCATTTGGCTCATGACCTCTTCCCAAGCTGCTTCCAGTTCAGCCAACTGCTCCGTACTCAGCTCCAGACGGAGATAGGCAGGCAGGGCCGGGTCAAGGCGCAGGTAGCCGTACTCCTGTATCTCGGCCAGTCCTACCTTGATCAGCATTGCCCCGATGCTTTCTACCTCCTCGGTCTCAATACCAAGCACCTTGCTTATAATAAAACCATTCCCTCCCCCATGAAACACAGCCAACCCCTTGATCTGCTCCCGCACATCCAACGGCAAACGGCGCAGGGACAGCTCCACGCTGGCATACAGGGAATTCTCCCGATCATGGGGATTTTTCGCCTCCAGCCGGGCCATGAGTTCTGCCGCAGACTTGGCCGTGATCCGCACCCCGTTGACCGCCTCTTGTGCCAGCAGGACCAGGGCGCGGGGATGACAGTTCACTGCCTCGACCAAATCCGTTACCTCCTCCGGTGTGGTTGCGCTGTCACTGCTTGGCGGCTCCCAGCCGTGCTGGGCCATGACCTGCTCCACCAGTTTGATGGCCTCGTGCCGGTCCAGCCGTCCCAGCTCCACCTTATTCTTTACTCCGGCAAAGGGCTTTGGCAAGGCTTCCCGGCTGGTAAAGAGCAGGCGACAGTTGGGCGCAGCCGCTGCCAGCTTGTGACAGAGGTCGAGCAGCTCGTCCACATCTGCGGCCCCGGCAGGCTTTTGGCCGGCATGATCAGGCAGCACGCTCTCCATGTTGTCGAACAGGAGCAGGGTCGGGAAATCCCGCAAGGCACGTTCCACCGGCTGTCGGGCCTTGGCCAGCGCATCACCCTCCTGCTCAGGATAGCCTGCAACACTGTATTTGGGCAGGAGTTGACGCCCGATGATATCCAGCACCCCCCGCACATCCTGCACACAATGCGGCTCCAGACTGACAAAGGCGGCCCGTTGAAAACGTTTGCAGCGCAGCAACCAGCGGCCAAGCTCGCTTGCCAGGGCAGTCTTGCCCATGCCGCCGCTGCCCCGAATCACCGCGTACTGTTCCTGCTCCAGCAGGCGTTCCAGCTTTAACAGTTTCCTGCTGCGCCCAATAAAACTATGGTCCGGCGGTGCAGGCATGTTGCCGAGCTGAAGCTGACGGCCCTTTTGCGCCTGGAGTATTTCCGCCTCGCCTGGCCTGCACGAGAAGAGCTGCGGGTCGTCCCGATCCTGATAAAGCACCGGCACAAACCAGTCCTGCAACTCCAAATTGCCAGCGCCCATTTTTTTGCCCCGGAAGCGGTCACTGAACAGCGCAACCTGGGCAGCAAGCATGGCATCGCCCACCCGTTCGCCCTGAGCCAGGGCTTGATAAAAGGCCGCAACAAAACGG
>QYLO01000029.1 GCA_022766165.1 Candidatus Electrothrix gigas | reverse complement strand
CGGTGGTGGGCATTATTCCCCGTATGAAGACTGATATCTTTCCCATGCGTCATCTCGGGGTTACGCCGCATCAGGAGTACGGAGCAGCAGCAACCAGTGGCGCTGTAGGGCAGCTTGCTGCCATTGCCTGGACCGGAAGGCAGTCGAAGGGTGCGGACCAGGGCAGGCTGCTTCCTGTCTTGGATATCCCAGAGGCGCAGGGTCTTGTCATCTGAGGCAGTGGCCAGCCAACGGCCTTGGGCATCTGTGGCAATCCTCCTCATCTGAGCGGTATGAAAGCCGGTTTCCAGGCGCAGCATGGGCGCAGTGGGTGGTTCGCCTGCCAGGGTAACCGTGGTTGGCAGCAGGATGAGAAGGAAGATGAGCAGGTGTTTCATGGTAGTGGTCTCCTTTATGTAGAACAGGGAAAGCAACAGCATACTGGTAAGGCTGTGCGTTTGTCAAGCTGCCCGTAGATACCCCAGAACAAGAAAACCGGTAAACAGGACGGCAAAGGTTGACAGGGGCCTGAATGTACAATACCATCGAAAGGATATATTCAACAGGATTGGTGGCATATTAGCCGGTTCTGATTATTCATTTCCCCCAGTCCTGTACAGGGCTAAGGAGCATTTATGACTGGAGCAAAATCAGGAGACAGCGTCAAAGTTCACTACACTGGTACCTTGGAGGACGGGACCCAGTTTGATTCCTCAGTGGGTGTTGACCCCTTGGAGTTTACCCTGGGCGGTGGTCAGGTGATTGCTGGCTTTGATGAGGCTGTCACTGGCATGGAGCCTGGTGAAAAGAAAACAGTGACGATTCCTGCGGACAAGGCTTATGGTCAGCGCAACGAAGAGATGGTGATCAACGCACCCCGTGATCAGGTGCCTGCGGATATCACTCCAGAGGTTGGGCAGCGTTTGCAGCTTGCTGGCCCAGATAATCAGCCCATTGTAGTGGAAATCATCGAGGTGACTGACGAGCATATCCAGCTGGATGCCAATCCGCCCCTGGCAGGCAAGGATCTGACCTTTGACCTGGAGTTGGTTGAAATCGCTTAAATCGTACTGGGCAGGGATTGATTCTGGCTCGCCTTTTCGTCCCTGCTTACTTCCGCTCAAAGCGATCCCAGTTGAGATCGTATCTTGTGTTTCTCCCGCCTCCTTGTAGCTGTTTGAGAATGCCCTTGTTGATCAAATCCTCCAAATCACGGGAGGTGCTGGCCTTACTTGTCTTGGCTAAGGAGCGATATTTTCTCGCTGCCAAGTATCCTTGAAAGTTCCCCTTGCCTGTATCCAATAGGGTGTTGATTACTTTTGTCTGACGAGCATTCAGTGCTGTTCCTGCAAATTCTTGCCAGAATCCTGCTTTCACAAGGACACGATTGATCAGTTCCTGGGAGCTGGTCACTGCTTCTGCAAAGCTTTGGAAAAACCACTCCAGCCAAGGTGTGACATCACCTGTTCCGTTGGAGCATTGCTCAAGGACTGTATAATAGGCATCCCGATTCTCCATAATCCGGTTTGAGAGGGTATAGCAGCGGGTTGCATTGTTCTCGTCCTGGGCCAAGGCCATATCGGTTATTGCTCTGGCGATCCTGCCATTGCCGTCATCAAAGGGATGAATAGCCACAAAGCGGTAATGGGCAAGTCCGGCCCGGATAAGTCCGTCAAGATTTGAGGAAGCTGACCTGTTCAGTGACCCGTTGAGCCAGTGGAGGAAGGAGGACATTTCCTGTTCCATCGACTCTGGCGGTGGGGCCTTGTAATGAACCTGCTGTCGTCCTTCTGGCCCGGAAACAATCTCCATTTCCTGCTGTCGCCAACTGCCGGTGACGATGCGATGGAAACCAGAGTATCCATCCGGGAACAGGGCTGCATGCCATCGCTTGAGACGTTCTTGAGAAAGAGGGCTGTTGTAATGCCTGGCCGCATCCAGCAGGACCTCCACGGTTGCATTGGTTTTGCGATCTGCCGGACGTAAGCCTGCTGTTGCTAGTCCCAGCTTGTTCGCCACGGAAGAACGAACGCCTTCTGGATCAAGCTGTTCTCCCTCAATGGCTGAGGTTTCCAGTACTTCTTTTTCCAGGATAATTCCCTGAGCCTGAAGCCGTAAGTCAAAGCCCAGTACGGAGACCGCTCCAAGGAGGAAATGCTGTTTTTTTCTGCATTGGGTGATAAGGGAGGTAAGGGCCTGTTCGTCCCATTGGAGGTTGGGCCACGCAGTATGTTGCCATATATATTTTTTTGTCATATCATCCTCGTCCCGTTCCTCTTGGCTTTTCGTCTCAGTTTATGAGATGATCATAGGGCTTATTCGTCTCAGGGACAAGGTGTATTTTGTGATAAGGTGCTGTGCTTGAGTCCCAAATACTTGGAGAATACTTGGAACAATTGTCTATACATGGTATTAACGTGATGAAAAGTGACTTTTTAAAACAGCTATCTTTATTTATTCGCTTGCTGGGAGAAAAATAGCATGGACTTGCTGAACGAGATTATCACCGGGTTACGTGCGGCAATGGATAAACCCGATGTGGCTTGGAGCGGCTTGGGAACCTATGTGGTTTCAGTGTTCCTCGGTCTTGCTGGTGCCGGATCGTTATGGCTTCTTGCCAGATTTTTCAAAAAGAAAACCTCCTCTGACGCACAGAAGACAGATGACTGGTTCTCCAGGAACCAAGACAAGCTGCTCGAACGGTTGAAGACCGACTTAAAGGATCGTCGCGAGTCCTTTCTCCTTGGGCAGAACACGCTGGACCTAGGAAAAAAGCTGTCCCCGGATGCTGTTGATCGGCCCTACAGCCGACAGAATACGATTGACTACACCCTGGAGCGGGACGGGAAGGTAATCGAAACCACGGATCAGCCCATTACGGAGCTTTTTCAGCACCAGGACGTGGGGCAACGGCTGGCGATTCTGGGAAAACCGGGTAGCGGCAAGACTGTCTGCCTGCTTGCCCTGGTTGAACTCCTGCTGGAACAGGCGAGTGGAGATATAAGGAAACCGCTGCCGATAATCTTTGAGTGCTCGGAATGGGATGGTCGGGAACGTCGGGAACTGCTGCCCTGGATGGCCTGGCAGTTGAATCGCAAGTACGACATCAAGGAAGACATCGCCCGTCAGATGCTTGAGGAGCGGGATGTCCTGCCTCTGTTCGACGGGCTGGATGAGCTGGCAGCGGAAAAGCAGGGGGATTTTGTCCGGCTCTTCAATGCCCTGCCCATTGATCGGCCCCAGGTGGTCTGCTGTCGGGTCAGGGAGTACGGACAGTTACAGGAAAACTCGGGTGTGCGACTGGCCCTGAAAAATGCGGTGATTCTCCAGGACATCTCCCGGCCCAGACTCAAGGGGCATCTCCTGCGGCAGGGACTGGATGAGCTGTGGCTCATGCTTGAGCAGTCTGAAAATGAGGCTACCCCTTCTCCTGTGGAGGACGGACAGGAGCAAGAGCAGCCCCAGTCCCTGCTTGAGCTGGCCCGACGCCCTTTGTTCCTCGGTATCATGATCGGCGTGGCTGAGAAATTGCGCAAAGGGTTCAAGAGGCGGCAGGGTGAAAGCTGGGAAGACCTGCTTTGGCGGCTGTATCTCAATGACTGTCTGGCCCCGAGGACGCCGTTGCCGAACCAAGAGCCGGATGAGCATGACAGGAAATATGCGCAGGCCCCGTCCTTGCACTGGCTGCATTGCCTGGCGAAATGGATGCAGGCAGAAGATAAGGTGGCCTTGCAGATTGATGAGTTGCAGCCGAGTATGCTGAAGCGGTACTGGCCGATCGGGTCGCTCTATGTAATAGTTTACGGTTTGTTCTTTGGATTAACAGGATGGCTGTTCAAAGGGCCGGTACGTAATGCGTCAGATGGGATATTGCTGGGACTGGAAGTCGGCCTGTTTTTCTTGCTGTTCTTCATGAAAACAACCTTGATAACCTTGAATGCAAAGCTGATTCGTTGTCTGACTCGTTATCTGCTTATTGTGATGCCGCTCACCTGTCTCGGTGTACTGCTATTTGCACTATTTCGGACAGAAAACCGAGAACTGAGGCAAATGCTGGCTGTTATGTTAGCTGTTGGATTGTTTGCAGCATTATTTGACGGGCTACTTAAAGGATTAAAATCAATTAATAGCCAAGTTGGCAAGAGCATTCATCTCAAAGAACTACTGAGTGACATCCTGCGCAGCAGTCTGTTACTTTTCCCCGTTTTGACATTCATAAGCATGATAATCTTTAGTTTGGTTATGTTGGCAGCAAAACAAGCAGGGCTTGATGTTGACCATTTCTTAGAGGCAAATTTCCTGTATTCGGTCTTGCTTGGAACAGCAGTCAGTAGTTTTTTGTTCCTCAGCATCAATGAAATACTTCAGCGTTGCCTGCTGCGTTTCTGCCTTTGGGAAGAAGGCCAACTCCCCCTGCGCCTCATCCCCTGGCTGAACACCATGCACCAACGCAAGGTCTTCCAGCGGGTGGGCGGCAGCTACCATTTCCTCCATAAGCAGCTCCGGGACTATCTGGCAAAGCAGCAATCCACCCGGTTTGATCAGAAGGAAAAGACCGGAAGTTAGATGAGAAGAGTTGTTTGTATTTGAGGTAAGCCATTTACTTTGACACCACCAACGTATCCTTGTACATTGGGCCGCAACAATCAGTCAGTGCCAAAACACCAGATACCTGAGAACCCCAGAGAACACTTTTGCATTACCAAGGCAACATCATCCGACCTCCCAGTGAGGCAAATGCCATCATCCTTCAGGTCACTGTGGGCTGCTCGCATAACCGTTGCACCTTTTGTGGGGCTTATCGTGCGCCTGAACAGCAATTTCAGATCAAGGATGACCAGATCATTGCGGAGGACATTGCCTTTGCAGCCCAGTATTGTCGCAGGCAAAAAACGGTCTTCCTTGCTGACGGTGATGCCCTGATCATCCCTCAGCAGCGATTGCTCGCACTTTGCCAACAGATACGGACAAAACTGCCGTGGGTGCGTCGCATCAGCCTGTATGCCAACTGCCGGGACATCCTCAAGCGTTCTGCTCAAGAATTTACTGAGCTGAAAAAAGCTGGTGTGGGCCGTATCTATATGGGTCTGGAAAGCGGGCATGATCCGATCTTGAAGGCGATCAGGAAAGGGACAACAGCAGATGAGATGATTACAGCGGGTCGTAGGGTTCGGGAGGCTGGCATCTTTCTCTCTGTGACCTGCCTACTTGGTATTGGCGGACGTAAATTTTCTCAACAACATGCAGAAGATACTGCCGCAGTCCTGAGCAAGATGCGTCCCAGCCAGATTGCGGTGCTGACCCTGATGCTGCTGGAAAACACAGAACTGGGCAAGGCCGCAGCCGAAGGTTCTTTTCAGCTACCGGATCGAGTAGGATTATTTGAGGAGCTTCGTGCGTTGCTGGCAGTCCTAGAAGATTTTCGTTGTCAGTTTCAAGCCAATCATGCGTCCAATTATTTCACTCTGAACGGTCGCCTGCCCAGGGATCGAGATGCCTTTCTTGCCACGATTGATCAAGCCCTTGCCGGGGAAATGTCCCTGAAGCCAGAAGGGTTGCGCGGATTATAATGTTAAAGAAAACGGACGCTGTAGGGGCGAATCCCTGTATTCGCCCTTTTATTTTGGGCAGGCACAGGAACCTGCTCCTCCAATATGTATTGAATACACTGAGAACAATATGAGTCTTGAAGAGCAGAAAACCGACCTGAAGAACCTGACCCAGGATGAACTGGTGGACTACGTAGAATCTCTGGGTCAACCCGGCTTTCGTGGTCGTCAGATCCTGGCTTGGATCTATAAACCCGGCATTACCGATTTTGCAGAGATGACCGATCTGGCCAAGCAGTTTCGGGTGGTCTTAGCTGAACACGCTCGGATGAGTCGCTTTGTTGATCCTATCACAGAAGTCTCTCAAGACGGAACCGTGAAATTTGGTTTTCAACTGGATGATGGCCTGATGATTGAATCTGTGCTGATTCCAGAGGAAGATCGTAACACCCTCTGTGTTTCCTCCCAAGCAGGCTGTGCAATGGGCTGTCATTTTTGCGTGACCGGCAGCATGGGTTTTCAGCGCAATCTGAACCGGGCGGAAATCGTTAATCAGGTCTGTGCGGTCCGGGATTGGATGCTGGAGCATGCAGGCCATTGCCCAAAACAGGAGTTGACCAATATCGTGTTCATGGGCATGGGTGAGCCTTTGGCCAATATGGAAAACCTGCTTGCCAGCCTCTCTTTACTTACAGAACAACGGGGCCTGGATTTTGCCTCCCGTCGTATCACAGTGTCCACCTGTGGGCTTGTACCGCAGATGCTGGAGCTGGGCAAACAGAGCAATGTCAATTTGGCAGTTTCTTTACATGCAGCAGATAATGCCATCAGAACCCGCCTTATGCCCATCAATACACGTTGGCCTATTGAAGAGCTACTTGCCGCCTGTAAGGAGTATCCCAGCAAAAAGCGGCAACGGATCATGTTTGAGTACACCCTGTTTGCAGGCATCAATGACGCTGATGAGGATGCGTACCAACTGGCAGACTTGCTACGGGGAATTCCCTGCAAGATTAATCTGCTCTCTGTGAACAAAGGGGAGGGGGATGCGTTGCATGAGTTTATCAGCCCGTCAAGGAAGCGGGTCTTGCACTTTCAGGAGATACTCAGACAGAAGAACTATACGGTGTTTATTCGCCAGAGCAGGGGGGCAGATATCTCGGCTGCCTGTGGGCAGTTGGCTGGTAAAATGGCAGGTTAGCTCTGATGATGAGCTGGTGTGGCAGCCTTTATTGTTCCAGATGAATTCCGTGAGCCTCAAACACTTCCTGATACTCCATCTCCACAAGGGCGGCCCGGAATCTTTTATGGAGCTTGTTGTCATCAATGACCATCCAGGCACAGTCTATAATGCCTTCAGCAGCCTCTTGTTCTGAGACTGTCTGGGCAAGAGTCACTGTGCCATCATTTTCCACAGTACAGAGATGCTTGTAGGGATCAAGGAAGGTGTATATCTCTGAAAAGTCAATAAACTTTAACTTCAGGTCAATAAGAGGCTCTGTTTTGCCCTTTTTGCTCTCTACTGTTTGCATAAAGACAGCTATAAACGCATTTAATGCCTTGTTGAGTGCAGACAGGGGCTGTTCTGCCGGAGGCTCTTTCTTCGTATTTACACTATCCGCAACATCCTCACTGTTGGTAGTGCTCTGTATACCCTGTATATACTGTGCATGCAGCGGAACGTCTTGTTCCGGTTCCGGCTCAAATTCTGGCTCTACTTCCTGCGTAGGTTGCCATTGGTTGGAGGAGGGTAAAGGGTTCTCTAGAACAGGGGCCAGCGGATCAGTAGTAAAGTAGCCCAGGTGATAGGTTCCCCTGTTTTTTTGAAGCATCCCTAACAGGGTATTATAGTCTGCATCAGAAGGGCTTAACCCACCAGATCCCCAGTAATACGAGCCACCGCGTCGTTGCCCTTCATAAAAAAAAAGCACTGCGCAGCCCTCTTTTTCATCAACATCAATTTCAATAAATCCTGAGAACTCTTTTTGACTGAGACGAAAGATAAGGTCAGGAAGACGCATCTTATCTGAGGTAAGAACCTCTTGTGTTCGTCGAAAGGCTGGCATCTGGCCCCAGAAAAAAATTGAATCAGCATCAAGATAATAAATCGTGACCTGAAAATTTTTCTCCTGCAAGGGGGGTAAGATATGATCTAGTTGATTTGCAACCAGGGCTGGCTCATTATTTTTTTGGGTCAAGCCCCGAACAATATCATACTCGTCAAAGTAAACCATCATCTCCTGATCTGCGGCCTTACAGTAGAGACAGCCTGATCCTATCTCCCCTTGGAGATGCTGGATAAACTTTTCAATATCAAGGTAATAGCTATTTAGCCCGGTTAAAAAGGGGGGTTCTTTTGGTAACAGCATTCACCTGCCTTGATTTTTTTTGAATCCTATAAGAAATTTCATGGCGTTACTCAGCATCACCTCAGCATCACCTCAGCTTCACTCAAGAATATTTCTGATAATATCATAATCCGTATCTACTGCACGCTCAAAAGCAGCAATCCCTAACGCCTTGAGTGCTGGATCTTCTGGAGAAAGACCAAGGAGAGCCTGCTGAAGTTCATCTTTTTGGATCTCGGGCATATTACGACTGACAGAAATAACCCAATTGGGGAGTGGAGCAGTTTTTGCCACAGAGATAACTGAGCCAGGAGCAATATATTTATCTGCCTTATGTAACGAATACTCATTGATAAAACCGGCATCTACATCGCCAATACTGACGGAAATAATAACATTTTCTTCCCGCTGATCAGCGGCCTCAGTCAACTCACAGTCCTGTTCAATATCAATCCCTTTTTCTTGTAAGGTCAACTTTTGCGATAAAAAGCCCCCTGCTGACCTTCGGCTGACGATCATAATTTTTTTGCCCTTGAGATCCTCGACTGTTGAAATGCCTGATTCAGGGCGGGTGATAACAATTCCTTTGGAAAGTGTATCATGTTGAGATGTCACAGCACTGGCAAGAGCCTCATGCACATTGGAGATATTCACATAAACAGAGGGATTTTCATAGCCTATCACAATGTTCCCATGAAGAACTTCCGCTGTGTAATGATCAATATTTTTTGCTGCGAGCAGCTTAATATTATTTCCTGTTTCTTGACTGAGCCGACTGGCAAGAGGGGTCAGCATAGAGGTCACTTGCTCAAGAGAGAAAAGTGGCGGCATGGAGAGGATGTACTCTTCTGCTGCAACTGAGATGTATGAGGTGCAAAGAATGGAAAGAGTACAGAGCAGAATAAGCAGGTTACATGCTATTTTTTTCATAGGATATCAGCTTACCAGTTGATCAACTCAGTCGCTCCATAGCGACCTTAATGGAGTGGCGCATACGTTCAAGAGCGGCTCCTAGCTCACGAATTTCCCGTGGTCCGGTTGCGATAATAGCCAGATCCAGCTCTCCTAAGCTAATTCGATTGGCAACATTGGTTAGAGTCCGCATAGGTTGAGTAATGAGTTTATTCAGCAGAACAAGAATTATACAGGCAGCAAGGAAAAACAACAACAGGAGAATCAATGTGAAAGGCGAAAGAAGAGCCTTGGAAAAATGATCAAGTTCATCAACATGTAAGCCCAGATGCAGTGCACCACCATCTGGCAGTACTGTTATCTGATCGTAGATAGGAATACCGCCAACTTCTACCTTTGCTCCGGCCCATTTTTTATCAGGAGGAAGCGTGTTTTGAATAAGAATGTCAGATTGAAATCCCTTTTCTTTGATCTTTTGAGCAAAGTTGTTGTCAAATTTATTCAGATTGTTGAAAAAACCTGCAATAATGATCCCTTTTTTATTGCCGACAGCAGCATAGGCTACACCGGGTAGCTTACTCATTCGCTGTACCTCTTTGTTGACCGTTAAATAATCCTTTCTTGCTAAGGGAGAGAGAACTGTGCCTTGTAATGATTGGGTAAGTGCTAGACTGCGCAGTTCAAGTTGATGCTCAAGAAGATGCGGGAGCGTATTCAGGTGAAGATGGACAAAAAAGGCTATGAGAAGAAAAAGGCCCGTTACTATGACTGTTAAAAGATAAACAAAACAAGGCACACCTTTTCCGCTTGCCGCTGCAGAATGTCTGAGAGCTGCCCGAATAGCAGATGAGGATTTGGAGGACTTGGAGGGCTTTGTAGCAGATGGGTTTACAGTCTGTTCTTCTTTTTCTTTTTTTTCATCTGTATCAACTATACCAACTGTACCAACTATACTAGAATCTGTCTCAACAGTACTGGGCTGTTCCTTTTGCTCAGAAGAAGATAAGGAATTATCTGGATTATCGTCTCGATTATCCGCAACTTCTGACTCGGGCTTTTGCGTACTTTTCGGCTTCTCTACGATAATAATATGATTGCAAGCACGACAGTGAAATTTTACCTTGGGTGCTTTAATCCGTTGCTCATCGATGGAGTATTTTTTTGCACAATCTTCACAGATAACGAGCATTAAGATAACTCTCCTTTCCTGTTGATCAGCTTACAAAGGTTTACAACAACTTCAGAATGTAAAAAAAGCTTACAGGAGCGTATAACAACTTAAACAAAAAATTAAAATGGTTGCAACAGGGTAGTGGGATACTGTGCTTCCCTTCCCGGATATTCATGACACATTCATGCTAATCGTCATAACTCACCGACTCCAAAAACTACTGTAAACTATTTTGTGAGAAAAAGAAAGCAGAGGACAGCCGTATTACCCCTTATTACCAACCCTCCTCTTCAGAGATCACAGATCTTGGTAAGGTTGCGAGATTTATTTTTTTTGCCTCTTGTACACCGCGTTGAAAAGCCGCAGAGTTTATTTTTTCCATGCCAGCAGGAATTTTGGAGAGCAGGGCCTGTTCCAACAGATCAGGATCAACCTGTCCAGACAGCAAACCAACAGCACCAAGGGCTATCATATTTGCCGTCACTGCCTGACCAATTTCTTTGCTGGCAATTTGGGTAAAGGGAATGGCTACAACCCGACTGGTCGGAGAATGCTCAACCAGCCCCTTATCAATAATCAGAATACCGTCACTGTTCAGATCAAAGAAATAGGCGTCACAGGCAGCTTGATTCATGCTCAGTAAGAGATCAAGCCCCAAAGCCTTGGGGTAATCAATGGGTTTCTTGCTGATAACCACTTCTGCCTTGGATTTGCCGCCTCTGGCCTCTGGCCCATAACTTTGCGTCTGGCAGACATACTTGTCCTTATCTGCGCTGACTGCCTGAGCAAAAATAATGGCCTGCGTAATAATTCCCTGCCCGCCTGAACCGCTGAAACATATTTCATAGCGATCAGCTCCGCTGCTGTGCAGCCCGCTTTCCTGATGCATGATCATCTTTTCTCCTGTCCAGCTCTGGCCTGTTCTCGAATCCTCTTATATTCATCCGTGGAAACCGGAAGGTTTCGATCTGTCAGGACACCAATAGTGATCTTATCCTGTAGCTCCTCTGGCTCCATTGTTGCAGCCTTTTTCACGGTTACAGCCTGCTCTTTAAAGGCGGTCAACATCTGCACGGCATTACCGATTTTATTGCGCCTGCCGTACTGAACATGGCAGTTAGAGATAATCTCTACCACAGCAAACCCTGGTTTCATCATAGCCTGTTCAATGAGCTGATCTGCCAAGGCAGCGTGGTACACTGTTGAGCGGGCAACAAAGGAGGCACCAGCAGTCACAGCCAGCTCTGCAATAGAAAAGGCATGTTCGATATGGCCGTACATAGAAGTTGTGGTGGTTGCGCCAAAGGGTGTGGTTGGCGAGTATTGCCCTCCGGTCATGCCATAAATAGAGTTGTTAATAATGATTGCGGTCAGGTTGAGATTACGGCGAGCCGCATGGATGAGATGGTTGCCCCCAATTGCAGTGGCATCGCCATCGCCCATAATGGCCACCACATTCAGTGCCGGATTAGCCAACTTAACGCCAGTGGCAAAGGTTAATGCCCGCCCGTGGGTCGTGTGCAGGGTGTTGAAATCAAGATAGGTAGGCATTCGCCCGGAACAGCCAATACCAGAGGCAAGGACGATGTTGTCTTTTTCCAGCTCAAGTCGGGTTATGGCTCGTAACAAGGCGCCCATGACAATTCCGTTGCCGCATCCAGGACACCAGACATGAGGAAAACGTTTATTATGACGGAGATATCTATGGGTCAGGGCCTGTATTGAAGGAGGCATAATGATCGTTCAATTAAATGGTTGCGCATAGTTGCATAGTTGCGAATGGTTGCAGGTTTATTACATGCAGGAAATTGAAAAATTCAAGAGGTCGTAGAAGGTTCAACCATCACTGAGTTTAACCAGTTGGTTATATATTTCCTGCGGGGTTATTAACTTACCATCAACTCTGTTCTGTTTCACAACCGTACATTGGCCTTGGTTGACCCGTTGCACCTCTCGGCTCATCTGACCGAGATTAAGCTCTGGAACCAGCACGGAATGACATTGCTGCAAATACGGGGTCAGGGTTCTCCTTGGGAAGGGAAACAGGGTGATCAGTTGTAACAGTCCGACCTTGATACCGACCTTTTGAGCCTCTTCCACAGCCCGTAGGGCAGAGCGGGCAACTGAGCCATAGGCAACAACAAAGAGTTCCGCATCATCCATATACATTTTTTTGGTGAGCTGGATATCAGGCAGGCCCTTGGTTATTTTCATGGCCAAGCGTTGATGAAATTTTTCAACTTCTTGCGGATTTTGCGTGGGAAAACCGTCCTGATCATGCACAAGGCCGGTGACATGATGCCGGTAGCCATCGCCAAAGGCAGCCATAGGAGGAACACCGCGTGCATCTTCCTGATAGGGTTTATACCAATCCGGCGGCATACCCGGAGCAATCCTGTCCACAACCTCGACTTCCTTTTTCAGGGGAAGTTCCACAGACTCGCGAGTATGAGCAACCACTTCATCTGAAAGGACAACAACAGGAACTCGATACCTTTCTGAGAGGTTAAAGGCTGTTACAGTAATAGTAAAGGAGTCAAGAACGCTTGAAACAGCCAGGACAATAACAGGATGATCACCGTGGGTTCCCCAACGTGCCATCTGGACATCACCCTGAGCCGGGCTGGTTGGCAGGCCAGTTGAGGGGCCACCCCGCATAACATTGACAATCACGCAGGGTACTTCAGCAGCACAGGCAAACCCGAGATTTTCCTGCATCAGGGCAAAACCAGGTCCAGAGGTGGCTGTCATGGCTTTGACTCCGGCCAGAGAGGCACCGATCACCGCACCGATGCTGGCGATTTCATCCTCCATCTGGATAAAGGTGCCGTTCACTGCTGGCAGGCGCATTGAGAGCTGTTCTGCAATTTCAGAGGCTGGTGTGATCGGATACCCGGCAAAAAAACGACATTGGGCAGCTAAGGCACCCTGAACAATGGCTTCATTTCCCTGGAGCAAGCGTCGTTCTCTTTGTTTCTCAGTCATCTTGTTGACTCCTGACTGGTATGCGTTCAGAGACGGTGATGGCAAAATCTGGGCAATGCATCTCGCAGAAACGACAGCCAATACAACCATCTTGCGCAACAATTTCAGGTTTTCCCTCTTTGTTGGGGATGATGATCTTTTGTGAGCAAAAGGTCATACAAATACCGCAACTTTTACACCAATCGTGATAAAAATCAACATCAAACTGTTTTTTTTTGGGTATCTTGTTCTTCACTTCTTTTCTTCTGTATCTTACAGTCTTTGCCGTGGATTATCGCCAATAAAGTTATACTGTTTCATCAACTCTCTCCAGTGTGGAAAGATGGCATCGTCATCTTCATCCAGCCAAACCCCGCTCAGGGCAAGTTGAAATTTTTCACTGCAATCTGCTTTTTCTTTGACTGCGTTGATCACCTCATAGCCATGATAAACAAAGAGGTTTTCAAGTGGTCCTGCTGCAACATGGGCAAGTTGGGCGTTATCTGTGCAACATTCTATAATTGCAGCAAGAAGCTCAAGGGCATTTTTTGGATCACTGTTGACCAGGTTGTCAAGATAAACAGTTGCACGACCTGTTATTTTTTGTGAATCTTGAACAGCATCGTATTCTCCCAAATAAACTTCAGCAAATTGCATAAAATCTGGAGAGTCTGGAGAGTCTGAAGAGTCTTTATCGGTCATAGTTGCTACCTATATACCTCTATTGGCTTATCATCTTTTTCTTTCTTCTTTAGAATACGTTTAGAATACGGCGTGTAAGCTTATGTAGACAAGAAACCCCACACCTGCGGAGCTGTACAGCAGCAGTCAGGGCAGGCAGTCAACGCCCTTGCGTTGCAGGAGTTGAGGGAGCAGAACAAAAGTTGCTAAGGCACTGAGCAAAGAAAGCGTCAATATAACGAGTTCATTCATTATTTATCCTCTTGTCTTCCTGTATTTATCCTGTATCACTTTCTCCTCCTTATTTCTCCTGCCTTTTTCCCGTATATATTTACGCTCGAATCTTGGCATCCTTTTGCTTGCGTAAACGAATAATCCGGGGGGTTACCTCCACTAACTCATCATCATTGATGTATGATATGCAATCTTCCAGGCTCATGTCAAGGGGAGGGGTCAGGATAACCGCCTCATCCGAACCCGAGGCCCGCATATTGGTTAATTTCTTGCCTTTAGCCGGGTTGACGACCAGATCTGCCGTGCGGCAATTTTCCCCGATAATTTGTCCCTTGTACAGCTCTTCTCCTGGATGAACAAACAGGATGCCCCGATCCTGTAGGTTGAACAGAGCATAGGCCACACTGGTGCAGTTTTCCTTGACTATCATGACCCCGTTTTGGCGATTTTGAATTTCACCGGCATGGGGACCCCATTCGGCAAAGACATAGTTCATCACGCCCATTCCTCGGGTATCAGTCATGAATTCGGAACGGTAACCAAGCAGGCCACGGGTGGGGACTTTAAAGACCATCCTGGACATCCCGTTTTCCACCTGCATGTCGCTGAGGACTCCTTTGAGTTTACCCAGTTTTTCAATAACCACGCCCTGATACTCTTCATCCACGTCAACGGTCAGCGATTCATACGGTTCTATGGTTTGGCCGTCTTCTTCTCGCATAATAACATGGGGACGGGTTACCTGAAACTCATATCCCTCTCGCCGCATTTTTTCAATCAGGATAGAAAGATGCAGCTCACCACGGCCTGAAACTCGGAACCCAACCCCATCGGTCAGTGCTTCCACATGCAGGGCCACATCTGCCAAGGTTTCCTTGCTCAGGCGTTCTTCCAGATGCCGGGAGGTGACAAATTTTCCATCCTGACCAGCAAAGGGGGAGTCATTTGGGATGAAATGCATGGAAATGGTGGGCGGATCAATCTCAATCAGGGGTAAAGGCTGAGGATTATCCGGGTCAGTAAAGGTCACGCCTACAGTCACATCTTCCATACCAGCCACTGCAACAATATCACCGGCACCGGCACTGTCCACTGGCACCTGCTCATCGCCGACAAAGCCAAAAATTTTGGTGATCCGAACCGGTTTGATAGAACCGTCACGCCGGGCAACCACAATATTTTCATTGAGCCGCAGCGTGCCGTTGGCCAGTCGTCCAATGCCCAGTCTGCCTAAATAAGGAGAGTAATCAATGGTATTAATCTGGAATTGCAATGGAGCGTTTTGGTCTCCAGGAGGCGGAGGAACATGCTGGACAATCATTTCAGAGATCAGCTCCATACCCTGACCAGGAACAATGGGATCATCGGGATCTTTTACCATGTAGCCCTCTTTGGCTGAACCGTAGAGTACGGGAAAGTCCAATGTCTCATCAGGGGCTTCTAAGCGGGCCAGCAGGTCAAAGACCTCATCCACGACCCATTCACAACGGGCACCGTCCTTATCAATTTTATTGACCAGCACCAAAATAGGGAGCTTGGCAGCCAATGCCTTTTTAACCACAAAAAAGGTCTGGGGCATAGGCCCTTCCTGGGCATCGACCAGCAGGACAACCCCGTCAGCCATGCGCATAACACGCTCTACCTGTCCACCAAAATCAGCATGGCCTGGCGTATCAATAATATTGATTTTATACTCGCCGTAGCTGTAAGAGCCATTTTTTGAGGCAATGGTAATGCCTCGTTCCCGCTCCAAATCCATGGAATCCATAAGGCGTTCAGCCACCTCTTGGTTTTCACGAAACATACCGCTCTGATGAAACAACTTGTCAACCAATGTGGTTTTGCCGTGGTCAACATGGGCGATAATCGCCACATTCCTGATCTTATCCTGATCCATTATAGCTCCTGTAAAAAATAAAAAAGGCGCAAGATCGCACCTGTTCTTTTGCTAATCTTTTGCTAAGAAAAAAAGGCTGAATGTACAGTAGGAAAATCAAAAAGACAAGGAGATTGACTGGTGAGGGGGAAAAGAAGCGGATTTATACGGTGTATAAGGGGGAAGGGGAGGGAATCAGTGCTTTACAATCTATTATAATACATGTTAATCTAATCTTCCTTCAGAAGGATAGATATATTCATGCTGCACAACAAATATATTAAGCCCAGCATATATCAGTGCTTGCGGCTTAAGTAAAAAAAAATCTAGGTCAAGCTCTGGCCGAAGTTACGCCTTTGGAGTTGGAAGCTCTGGCTTGCGACAGCAAGTGAAACTACCAACGTTGAATTAGGAATAGATAACCTGACATGTTATTGATTATGTCAGATTTCTAAGAGCGGCATAAATAAATAACCTTGTGCGGAATTTCATGGAGCGGTCTGCCTTCCAGGTCGTGAGGGTCGAAGTCAGTCATTGAGACAGCTGTCTGATGACGATCTCCTGATGTCAGTACAGCAACAGTGAAAACTTTAAGCGGCGGACGGTAGTTTTCAGCTTTTGCGATCTGCTCAAGAAGCGCGACGCAGTGATAATACAGAAAACGGTCATAATGATCACCTGTTCTGGCGTACTGAATATCAACAACTGTCCGGTGCCTGCTGTCTTCCGCAAACAGATCGAACCGGGGCTTCACATAGCCCACCGGAGGGTCGAATTCTTTTTCCGTTTCAACACGATCTATTTCAATGGGCAAACCAATGATGTCCTGGGCAAACGCCGTAAAAATTTCCGGGTCGCAGAAGGCTTTTTTAAATACCACTCCGTATTTCAATGATGCGACATACTTCACGATTTTGATCTCATTCTATTTTGTTAAATAAACTTTTCTTCATTTCGTATCTCCGCATCCTGTAACTTAAATCTGCTCAACGCCGGGCATTGATGCGCCTAACGCCCGCATTTGCGGCTGGTTTGTAGCGCAGCGGAAAACCAGTCCGACAACATGTGCTTGTTATGTTTGTCTAAACAGGATGGTTTTCCGAACAATTTCGTCAATGCAAGGTTCAGCTTTTTCTTTATCCACAGTTCCTAAAAGAATAGCTTCTGAAACCTTAATAAAGTCAAAATCTTCTTCTGATGATTTTGAAAGGATAGTAACACTAGCCCCGACAATTTCTTCCTGTATTATTTTTTTAACATTAATAGCCTTCAAGCAAGATTCACTTGAAATTGAATCATGGACTATCAGGAAGTCAATGTCTCTATAAGGCTTCCTTGACTTAAAATATGAACCAAACCCATATATCAGCATGGCTTCATATTAACTCCAGCCATTCTCTTTAAATTTCTCCCTTTCATATTTGGTGAGATATTCCCAATAATTTGGCATGTTAAGTGCCGCCATAAAACCGGCAATATCATAAACGCCCACTTGTTCGCTCATGCAGTGGCGTTTTACGTCGAAAGTATACCCACACCAGTTGGAGCTTATTATAACTGCATCTAATTCACCCAACTCTTGGCAACTCTCAATATATTCAGCAACGTCAAACGAGTAACACTCGCAAATAAACACCCTTATTGTCGCTCCATCTGAGCGCTCAATGTGATAGAGGCTAGGATTGATCTTTCTAATCGAATTAACCTTGCTGTGCTCACTCATCCTTGATTCAAAAAAATTGTAGTTCCCGTAGTAGCTCATCCACGGAAATTCTTTGTTATGTGCAGGCATACTATCTTCCTAATATAAGCTCTTCAAATTCCTTCGGGAAGCCAACCACTGCTTGATAGGGTATTTCATCCCTCACCCATTTTTCATAGCTGTCTACATGAGATATAAACTTACTTACGATTCGCTGTTCAGAACGTAAAAACAACTCTCGATTTTCAATTAGCAACTTCATTGCCTCACGATTATTTGGAACAATTATCGAGAGCCTAGATGATGTCCATAACGCGTAAATTGCGTCATTATTCGGGTGTTTTTTAGCGTTATCAGACAAAGGACCGTATTGCTCCCAAGCTTGATGGTTTTCGGCCAAGAGAATAGAAAGCTGATCTTTCAGTTGATCTACTTCCTCGATTTTTACGCGATCTAATCGATTTGCAACTGTTGTTTCGTGCTCAACTTTCATTTCGTGGAGCATTTCTACTGTGTAGTGCTCTTCGTTCTCGGCTTTATCAATTAAAGTGTGGTGGGTCGGGCATAGTAGAATTAAGTTTTCATAACTATCCCTCTCTTTATCCGTTTGGTTCTCATCATAACGATTCGAGCCAGGTTTGTTACCTTTTATATGTGCCATTTCGCCCAACGTATATGGCGCATATCCAGCTGCTTCCGCAACTGTCAGCTTTTCACCGCACGAAGAAAACGAGCAGCGACCTGCTGCATTTGACCAAAGTATCTTTATTGATTTATCGGATATCGCCACAAGCGCTCCTAGAATGAGGGGCTGAAAACATAACAGTATTAATAAGTGGAAATTTTCCATGCTATTGACTGTAATAGGTTGCGGTATTTTCCACTTATTCCGATATTGAGGGAAAAACCCTTACCGACTCTCCCCCTCATCCTCCGGCTTATTCCCGCCTTTATTCGGATGCCGGTTGATTTCACTCAACCGCTTACCGCCCGCCATCTCGTATTCATTACTGTCCCTGCCGTATTTCACCTTCACAGCAGAGAGTACCTGCGAGGACATATCACGAAGTTCCCTTTCATCCGCATTGAAATCATTGCCCGCCGCATCAGCCTGGGCAAGTATCCCGTTATAGGTGTTCTGGGATTGCTGGGTCTTGTTTATCTGTGCTTCATAAGTAGCAACGTTGAGATTATTGCCTAAATCCAGGTTCGGATCAATTGCCTTGAGATTGGCAAGGCGTGCAAGGGCATCGGTGATGACTTTTGAAGATCTGCGACGAAATGCCATGAGCGGGCCTCCTTTGAAAAGAATTTTTCTTTTTATGAACTGGAGTTGCAGCGAAAAATAAATAAGCATTAAAGCATTTGCTGTACTTTGTCAAACAGAAAAAACATGAACGCAACAGAACTGGACTAATCACGTTTCCTAAACAGCAGACAACGAAGCTATATTGATCAATAAAACTCCTTCACTGTTTAGGAACATACCCCGTCTGTTCAGCAGAATTTCTTCTTTAATATCAAATGCTTCTTCGTTAATTAATAACACTCATTGTTTGATAAACAAAGTTCTTCTCTTGTTTATCAAGACTTCTTTGTGGATAATCAGGATTCCTTCTTTGATCAAGAAGAATCTTTTGTTGTACAACAGGGCTTGTTTGTCAGCGAACAGGGAGGTAGTCTCTCGGCAGGATGATGGTGTTCTCTGATGGGAAACACTCCTGATCAGCAGAATATCGCCCTCCTGATCCCAACAAATTTTCAGCCACTCATTGCAGGCAAGGCAAATACTCCGTATAATCATCACGCAAACTGCGTCGAAAAACACACCCTTTATCCCTCAGTATTGGAATGAACATCAGCTTTCGTAATAAAATCAGAAGTATTTTCGCCCCGATCTCCCTTCCGGTCTTTTTCTTTCTGGGAGCAATTATTGCTGGTGCCTGGCTGCTGCATAGTCCATTGAGTTGCCAAGGCCCTGCCATTTCCTGGCTGGATGCCCTGTTCACAGCAACCTCAGCAGTCTGTGTGACTGGCTTGGCAGTAGCTGATACTGGTCAGGAGTTTACCCGAACCGGGCAGTCTGTTCTCCTCCTGCTTATCCAGATGGGTGGCCTCGGCATTATGACCTTTTCCAGTTTAACGTTTTTTCTCTGGAAAAAGAGGGTATCACTGACTGACCGGATTGCTGTTGGTCAGAGCCTGTTCAATAACTCTTTGTTTCACTTAGGGAAATTCCTCGTCCAGATTGTGACCGTGACCTTGGTTATAGAGTTTTGTGGTGCTGTGCTGCTGTTTCTTGCTGATCCTAAAGGATTCTCACCCTTTTCAGCCGTATTTCATGCGGTCTCCGCCTTTTGTAATGCAGGCTTTTCCCTGCACCCTGACAGTCTGGTTGGCTATAAAAGCAATTGGCTGGTGAATCTAACCATTATTGCGCTTATTGTCCTTGGTGGGATTGGCTTTGCTGTGATTGTTGAGGGCAAGGATATTCTCCAGGCCCGCTTGAAAAATCCTCAACAAAAAATACAGCCGAGCTGGCATTTCACCGTGGTGGTGCAAACTTCTTTATTTCTCATCCTTGCGGGATGGCTCTATATCTATTGTGCTGAATTTTTGGGACACATGGGAACAATCAGCCAGCATGAGGCCATCCTGACCTCGCTTTTTCAGTCAGTAACCTGCCGGACAGCTGGCTTTAATTCATTGGATCTGGCAAGTATGACCAATGCCTCGTTGGTCTTTATGATTTTTCTGATGTTTATCGGTGGCGCACCTGGCTCCTGCGCAGGAGGGACCAAGGTGACTACTTTTCGGATTCTTGCAGCCTTTATCCGTGGTCAGATCTCCGATCAAGAGCAAGTTGTCATCGGTAAATACGCTGTTGACCGGGAATCTGTAAATAAAGCCTTAACCCTGCTCTTTTTTTCAGTAGCTATTATCTTTTTATGTCTGATTGCCCTGGATGTTACAGAAGGCGGAAATATCCCTCACACTCAGGCACGGGGACAATTTTTGGAAATTCTCTTTGAAACAGTTTCTGCTTTTGGCACAGCAGGCTTGAGCACAGGCTTGACCGCTCAACTTTCTCCTCCTGGCAAGGTGATCATTATGTTCCTTATGTTTGTCGGTCGACTCGGCCCTCTTGTCCTTTTAGGTTCTATACAGTCTATGCGAACAAAAATTCTTTTTTCTCGGCCCGAAGAAAAACTTTCAGTGGGTTGATAGTGGAGTAATCATGAAATTACAAATAGGTATTATCGGCTTAGGTAAATTTGGCCTGCAGCTCGGAAAAACCCTGGTAGATCTTGGGCATGAGGTACTGGGAGTGGAGACAGATGCTGAAAAAGTAAAAAATGCCCAACATGTCCTGACGCAGGTCTATCAGGTGGATGCAATGAACCGGGAGGCTCTGGAGCAGATACGTATCCAGGACTTTCAGCATGTGCTGGTCAGTGTTGGCGATTCTATAGCGGCCAGTGTGATGATTTCCATGTTTTTGAAGGAGCTGGGTGTGCCCAAGGTGTGGGTCAAGGCTATTCATCAGGATCATGAAAAACTGCTTCATAAAATAGGGGTGGATGAGATCGTCATCCCGGAATTCATGGCTGCAAAACAAATTGCCAGTCGTATTGCCATGCCTGGTTTTCTTGACTATCTACCTTTTGATGAGTCAATGGCAGTCAAAGAGTTCACGATTGAGGAGTGGGAAGGCAAGACCCTGTTGGAGCTGAACTTGACCAACACTTTTGAAATTCAGGTGATTGCTGTTCGGAGAAATGGCAATGAGAAATATCAGTATATACCAAAAGCTAATGAGGTTTTCCGTAAAGGGGACAACTTTGTTGCCATTGGTAAGGTTTCGCAGCTAGATCGGGTTGTGCCGTAATATGCGAGAAAAAAGTTCAAATATTATCCTGATCGGGATGCCAGGCGCAGGCAAGAGTACAGTTGGTGTCCTCCTTGCCAGTAAAATATCCCGCAACTTCTTGGATACAGATCTCGTTATTCAGGAATCACAGGGGCGGGCATTGCAGGATATTGTGAATACAGAGGGACAGGCTGGCCTCCGAATTCTTGAAGAAGAGGTTTTGCTCAACCTCAGCCTGCAAAGTTATGTCATTGCCACTGGGGGCAGTGCTGTTTACAGCGAACAGGGCATGACACATCTTGCATCAGATGGTATTACTCTTTTTCTTGATGCAGACCAGGCGACCTTGGAGGCAAGAATACATAATTTGAGTATGCGGGGTCTTGTCAGACAACCGGGGCAGACTTTTTCCCAACTATTCAATGAGCGGCTTCCGTTATACAGGAAATATGCAGACATCATCATCAACAGTACAGGACAGACACAAGAAGCGGTTTGTGCCAAGAGTATTGCTGAGTTGAGAAAAAATAACGTGATATGATCACGCAGGAGAGATGGGAAGTACTATGAATGAACAAACGCAACGCATCATTCTTGCCATAACCGGGGCCACTGGTATGCTCTATGTGACGGCTCTCCTTGATCTGCTGGCTGATCAAAACGTGGCAGTGGATGCCATTATCTCTGCTGCTGGCAGCAAAGTTCTTGGATTGGAACAGGACATGGTCCCGGAAGATCTGCCCAATATTAACCGCTGGTTTGCAGTGGCTGATTTTACCGCCCCTCCAGCCTCGGGTTCAGCCCGTTACGATGCCATGATTATCTTACCCTGTACGGTTGGTACGCTGGGAGCAGTTGCCAGTGGATTTTCGGGAAATCTGATCCATCGGGCAGCGGATGTTACCCTGAAGGAGCGTCGTCCTTTACTTCTTGCTGTTCGGGAAACGCCGCTCAATCGTACGCATCTCAACAACATGCTGGCACTGCATGATGCCGGCGCAATCATCTGTCCGCCCATGCCCTCTTTTTATCTTCATCCTGCTGATCTTGCGACAATGGCCCGCCAATTTGCCGGACGTATATGTGACCAAGTTGGTCTGCACCTGCACAAACTGCCTCGCTGGCAGGGTATTTCTTGATAACCACCCTGTATCAGACAGCTTCCTCATTATTTTTTTAGAACAACAAACGGTTTTTTATGACCTTATCAGAAAATATTAAAAATTCGCAGCAAGGAACCGGAACCCTCACCGTGGTAGGCACAGGGCCAGGTGCTGAAGATCTGATCACTCCGAGAGCGCAGCAGGCTCTTACACAGGCTCAGGTCGTGGTGGGATACACAACCTATCTTGAGCTGATTCGCCATTTTCTTTCGCCAGAACAGGAGATACTTTCCTCAGCTATGATGCAGGAAATTGACCGTTGCCGTCGGGCCTTGGAACTGGCTGATAGCGGCAAAAAGGTTGCCTTGGTCTGCGGCGGCGATCCTGGCATCTACGCAATGGCTGGCCTTGTTTATGAACTGGTATGCGATACAGGCAGCACCAGTACCATTGAAATTATTCCTGGTATTGCCGCTTTGAATGCCTGCGCTGCCGTCCTTGGTGCGCCCCTGATGCATGACTTTGCCGCCATCAGTCTTTCTGATCTGATGACGCCTTGGGACCTGATTGAAAGGCGTCTTGAGGCAGCAGCAATGGCGGATTTTGTCACGGTGATCTATAATCCAAAATCAAAAAAGCGTACTGAGCAGATTGTTCGGGCGCAAGAAATTATGCTAAAACAACGCAATCCAAAAACGCCAGTGGGCATTGTCTCGGGCGCCAGTCGTGAGCATGAATCGGTGTGCCTGACCACCTTGGAAAAAATGCTGGATCAGGAAATCGGGATGCAGACCACGGTGATTATCGGGAATTCAGCAACCTTTGTCTTTGGCGAGAAGATGGTTACGCCACGTGGATATTCGGCCAAGTATGGCCTTGCTGGGAAAAAAGCAGCGGATAGAAACGGCAGAAGAGGAGTAAAATAAAAAGGCCAGAGCAGTCGTTAGTCGTTGCCCCGGCCTTTTGTGTGCCTGTTACCTGTTTCTTTGTTACGACAGAAGTTTCAGAAGGTTAGTCACGTCCGCCGCCGAAAAGGGAGAGCAGCATAATAAACAGATTAATAAAATCAAGGTACAGGGCCAAGGCACCGAGGATGGCTCCCTTTTGTACAGTACTCTCTCCCTGACTCATAATTCCCTGCTCACCCATTTCTTTAATTCGCTGTACATCATAGGCGGTCAGGCCGACAAAAACCAGTACGCCCACAGCAGATATTGCCAGATGCAGGGTTGAACTGCCTAAGAACATGTTGACCACTGAGGCAAGGATAAGGCCAATCAAGCCCATGAACAGGAACGATCCCAAGCCAGAAAGATCCCTTTTCGTGACCATGCCGTACACTGCCATAGCCCCGAACATGCCTGCGGTGATCATAAAGGTACCTGCTATAGATGTGCCAGTATATCTGAGAAAAATAACAGAGAGGGTGAGTCCGTTTAAGGCAGCATAACCGATAAACAGGGCTGTGGCTGTGGCAGCCTTCATCTTTTCAACCCGTGCGGCAAGATAAAAAACCATTCCCAATTCAGCAAGAATTAAGAAAATATACAGCGGTGATCTGGCAATAGAGAGGGTCAGCCCACTGGCAACGGCAAACCACGCCACAATACCGGTGAGGGCCAATCCTGCGGCCATCCAGTTAAAAACCTTTGCTAGAAAAATCGTTGAAGCCTCCTGCCGCGCCTTGGCATGTACAGCGGTAGTACTCGCATACTTTGTTTCCATATTGTATAGTCTCCTGATAAATTTTAGGGGATTTTGCCGTATTGCGCTTTTTTCAGAAGGGGCAATCGACACTACTTCAATTATTCCATTACTTATTAATGTAACCACTCCGCTGAAACAAGGCAAGAAATTCAGGAGAAAATACTATGAAAATCGCAATCAGTGGCAAAGGTGGGGTTGGCAAGACAACTATCATGGCGCTGTTGGCTGGAGAACTGCAAAAACAGGGACAAAAAGTGCTGGTAATCGACGCTGATCCCAGTCCGCACATGGCTGAAACCTTGGGAATCAAAGATACAGAGCAGATCAAACCCATTGCAGAAATGGGGGCCTTGCTGGCAGAACGAGCAGGGAAAACAGCAGGCTCTCCTTTTTACAACCTCAATCCAGAGGTCAACGATCTGTTACGAGACTTTATGTTGGAGCAGGACGGTATCCGCCTGATGATACTTGGTGCTGTGCAGACAGCAGAGGGCGGTTGCGCCTGTCCAGAAAATCATGTCCTTCGCAAGATGCTTAAAAAGATGCTCTTGACTGCTGATGAGGTTGTTTTGTTGGACATGGAGGCTGGCGTAGAACATCTGGGCCGGGGGACTGTGGCTGGGGCAGACTGTCTTTTGATTGTGACAATTCCATCCAGATCAGGTATTCGCACGGCCTTAAAGATCAAGAAGATGGCCGATGATGTGAAAATACCTCGGGTCTGTTTTATTGGCAACCTGGTCCGGGATCAGGATGATAAAAATTTTTTAGAGCAGGAACTCGGAGAACGACCGCTTGTTTTTTTTCCAGACTCTCAGGCCGTACGGCGTGCAGAACGGACTGAGCAGCCAATCATAACCCTTCAAGAGGGCATAGAGGAGGTTCCAAAGCAACTGATAAAACAACTTCTGGCAAAGGATTAAAAGTTAAAAGAGCCTCAGATCCGCAGAATTTTTTTGTACTCAGTGGGCAGTATGGGCAGTACCCGGGGGTTGGTCAGGAAGAACGCTCTGCATGGAGCAGGGGAGATCAAGGTCATGGTAGTTGATATCTTTTCCGTGAAAAAATATATTTTCATCACCGGTCAAAAAAAACCAGCAGGTCACAAAAAGAAAAAGAAGAGATAAGGAAGTCAAGGTCACAAAGAAAAATGACTCAAAAGTATTGAATATCCCCTGCTCTTTTTTTTTATTGAGCTTGTTATGCTTATTATTGTTAATAACCATAGAGATTTCTCCTTGCCTGTAGAGTAGATATTATTTTTTATACTTTTTCACATAGAAATATAGTTTTTTAAATATTCGGTAATATTGATAGTTATTATCATTTGTGTTATTTTAGCAGATAATATCTATATGTCAAAATGTTTCTTCCATATTGGAAAAACAGTAAGCTAGAATAAAACGAGGGTAAGAGAAGAGAGGTTGCTCGGCGCTAATTGAGCTGATGAAGCTGATGCAACTCATGGATAAGGCGTAGGCCAGTCAAGGTCAGGAGCGGATCAACAGTTGTGATGGAGACACAGTATGGAGCTATTATTTTTGCCATGCCTCCAGTGGCAATGATGTTCACCTCTTCACTGTCCTGCTGCATTTCTCTGTGTAACAGGCTGGTCATGCGGTCAATCATGCCGCCAAAGCCGTGGAGCATCCCAGAACGGATCGCATCAACAGTGTTGGCGCCTATGACCGCAGTTGGTTTCCTGTCCAGATCAATGCGCGGGAGTTTTGCGGTCTTGCCAGCAAGAGCGTCAAGCGAGATGCCAATACCTGGATGAATGGTGCCGCCGAGATATTCTCCTCTTTTACTAACACAGTCAAAGGTAATCGCCGTGCCAAAGTCAATGGCTATCAGGGCTGTTTTAAAACGGTTCCAGGCCGCAACCGCATTGACAACTCTATCTGCGCCCACTTCGGCTGGGCTTTCTGTGCGAATGATCATCCCCGTGTCTGTTTGGTGAGAGACTGCCAGAGGCGGGGTAAGGCAACCGCTGAGATATTTTGTTGTAAAGTTGAGCCAACTGGTTTCCAAGGGAGGAACGACCGAACAGATAATACAGGCAGTGATGTCTTGTTTGTTGATCCCCTCCATTTGAAAAAGGGAGTGATAGCGGATAGCCAGTTCATCAGCGGTTTTATCTCGATCTGATTGTAACCGCCATTGATGCATAAGCTCTTGTCCAGAGAATATACCGCTGACAGTGTGTGAATTTCCTACATCAACAGCGAAAAGCATAGAGTATAGTTGGGTTATGGTTAGGTTGAGGTTGGGTTCTGATGTGAGAGTACACTCCTCTGATAAAACATCCCTAAGATCTAAGATCATGTAAGATCATGAGCAATGATTAGCAAAAAATACTTCTCCTGTCAAATCCTGTTGATGATTGGTTGATGGTTCAGAAGTTCAGCAGAGCTTTCCATTTCTTAAACAATATATTTAACAATGTCAAAAATACAAATAATCGGTGCTGGGTTAGCAGGCTGTGAAGCAGCTTGGCAGGCCGCAGAGCGTGGCTGTTCTGTAGAACTTTATGAGATGAAACCACATCGTTTTAGCCCAGCCCATGCATCAGACTTGTTGGCTGAACTGGTCTGTTCTAACTCGTTGCGTTCCAATGCCCCAGATTCTGCGGTTGGTCTGCTCAAAGAGGAGATGCGACGTTTTGATTCGTTGATCATGCGGGCCGCAGAGGCCACTGCTGTGCCAGCAGGTTCAGCTTTGGCTGTTGATCGGCAGGAGTTTTCTGCGTTTATCTCTCATGCTGTGGAGAAACATCCTGATATTAACTTAATTCGGGAGGAGGTGACCACTTTGCCGTTGTCCTCTCCGCAATCGTCTTTGATAAATACACCGGTTATCCTCGCCACAGGCCCCTTAACCTCTGAGGCCATGACTGCTGCTCTGCTGGAACTCACCGGTGAACAGCATCTTGCCTTTTATGATGCCATTGCCCCGATTGTTGCGGCTGATTCTCTGGATATGAATATTATTTATCAAAAATCTCGATGGGATGATGAGGGGCCAGGCGATTATCTGAACTGTCCTCTGTCCGAAGAGCAGTATGAACATTTTATTGAAGCCTTGGGAAATGCAAAGACAGTGCCATTAAAGTCCTTTGAAAAGGCCAAGTATTTTGAGGGCTGTCTGCCTCTTGAGGTCATGTGCGAACGGGGCAAGGAAACCCTTCGTTTTGGGCCTATGAAGCCGGTTGGCTTGGCGCATCCTATAACCGGAGCAAAGGCCCATGCTGTTGTGCAGTTGCGGGCAGAAAATCGAGACAAGACCATGTACAACTTGGTGGGATTTCAAACCAAACTCACCTACGCAGAACAAAAGCGGGTCTTTCAAACCATTCCTGGCTTAGAACAGGCTGAATTTGTTCGGCTTGGTTCTATTCATCGCAACACCTTTATCTGCGCTCCTGCATTGCTGGACACCTCGTTGCAGATGAAAAAACAACCAGGACTTTTTCTGGCTGGCCAGCTTTCCGGGGTGGAAGGGTATGTTGAATCCACGGCTATGGGCTTACTTGCCGGGATAAATGCGGCCTGCCTTGTCACAGGAAAACCGATAAGTCCACCTCCTGCGGCCACAGCACTGGGTGCCTTAATACATCATCTCACAGCAACAGATCCCAAGCATTTTCAGCCGTCCAATGTTAACTTTGGCCTTTTTCCGCCGTTGCAAAAAAAAATGCGAAAACGGGAACGAGGACAGTTCAGGGCAGAGCAGGCATTGCGTTTACTGGCGGAGTGGCAGAGAAAGATACAACAGAATATGCACTAGGAGAGAGCAGGGCGATTCGTGAATCGCCCCTATTTTTGTTTTTTATAAGAGGGGGCGTTACGATTTGTTCGCCTCTTCGCAGGCTTTGCGATAGGGATTGATGGTCATGACCGGACAGCAGGCGTTCTTGACCACCTTATCAGCCACGCTTCCAAACATGATGCGCTCAAGCCCTTTATAGCCGTGGGTTCCCATGATAATCAAATTGCAGGAAATCTCCTCGGCATAGCTGAGAATTTCTTCGCTTACGTCGCCAGTCAACACCTTGCTGTGTACAGCTCCAACCCCGGCTTGAAGAAAGTCTTCTTTTTTATCTGCAACAAATTCATCCATCCGCTGTTGCGCAGATTTAAGCAGCTCTTCTTCCAAATTGGGCAGGTTGACCGGCGGAACAAAGAAGCCGGAATAATCCTCAAAGTTTTGGACAACAAAGATGAGGTGCAGTTCTGCACCAAATTTACCAGCGGTGTATCCTGCTGATCTGGCAATCATGTTAGCGTTGTCGGAAAAGTCAACAGGGGTGATAATGGTTTGAACTTCCTGCATGGTATACTCCTTCATCGTGAGTAACCCCGCCTGAAAAGACAGGGTATTTTTTAGATTTCTTAGAAATCAACAAGTTCTACATCAAAGACTAACCAAGCATCAGGGGGAATAACCCCACCTGCTCCTCGCGATCCATAGGCCAGTTCCGGCGGTATGATTAAAGTACGCTTCTCCCCTTTTCGCATATTGGAGAGAGCCTGGTCCCAGCCTTTAATCACTCGTCCAATCCCAACTTCAAACTGGAGAGGCTTGCCGCGATCATAGGAGCTGTCAAATTGTTTTCCGTTGGACAGGAGCCGACCAGAGTAATCAACGCTGATCATAGTTCCCTTTGCTGGCTTCTTTCCTGCACCTTCCTTGTTCACAACCCAGTAGAGACCGGAATGGCTGAAATGCACATCAGGCCATTTCTGCTTAATCATTTTAATGGTTGCTTGTTTTTCTTTTTCAGCAGTATGACCTTGTTTTCTACTCATCTTTTCTTGCATCCGATCAAAGGCTTCTTGGTCGGTTATAAATTCTTTTGCTTTGTTGCCAACCCGGATAATCTCCACGCTTTTGATTACATCATTTTGAGCAATGCTGTCAACGACATCCTGTCCTTCTACCACATGACCAAAGATGGTGTGTTTGCCGTTCAGATGCGGGGTAGCAACATGGGTAATAAAAAATTGGGAACCGTTGGTATTCGGTCCAGAATTCGCCATAGCCAAAACACCAGCACCGGTAAAACGAAGATCCGGGTCTATTTCATCGGCAAAGGTGTAGCCTGGGCCTCCAGTTCCAGTGCCAAGCGGGCAACCACCCTGAATCATAAAGTCTTTAATAACTCTGTGAAACTTTAAGCCGTCATAGAAATGGATTCCTGTGGGCCTAGTTGCACCACCATAGATCAGGGTTCCCTCGGCCAGACCCACAAAGTTGATAACCGTGAGCGGTGTTTTATCGTAATACAGATTAAGAAGGATATCGCCCTTATCTGTTGTTATTTTTGCGTACAATCCGTCGTGCATTTTTTGTTCCTTAGCTTTCTCAGGGAATTCTCCCTGTTGGGTTGTTGCTGAAACAGGCTGTTGTAGAAAAACAAACGCCAACAAGACCGGCAAGACCGACAAGATAACGGGGATAATATAACGATTTGCAAGCAATTTGTACATAAAAGCCTCCGACAGCAGATAATATTTTTACTTTACTCAGATGTGCATACAGTAACTGGGTACACGTCTGAAGATTGAAACAGTATAGGTTTGCTAACAAAACATGGTAGCAGTTGTCAAGAAAAACCGAAGTATTTCTTTTTTCCGGTTCCGCTTTTTGCTCTCTTGACGAGGAGAGAAAACTCTGTTTAAATAAATTCTTTTTCAAAAAGATGGTAGCCAGTTAGGCTATCACTCGGTTGACCTTTGAAAAAGCAAAGTTTTTTCAGAGCAGGAAAAACAGGGAAATGCATGATGCTGTATACTTTGTATCGGATAACCGGAGCAGTTTTCTATCCTCTGCTCGTCATGCTCTTACCGTTTTTTGAGCGTTTTCTGCCAAAATGGAATCTCAATCAACGAGTTGGACGATATGGACGCTATCAGGATGTTTATCAAGCAGGAACCGCATCAAAGAAAAACAGCACATTGCTCTGGATACATGCTGCTTCTGTGGGGGAAGTCCAAGCAGCACGGCCCCTCATTACCCTTTTGCTTGCTCGCTTGCCAGCGGCTGCAATATTTTTAACCACAACAACTCGGCAGGGCAGGGCGGTTGCCCAATCCTTTCTGCCTTCCCAGGTTCGTTGTGAGTTAGCACCATTAGATATACTGCAGGCTGTTCAACGGGCATTGCATGAGGTGCAGCCAACAGTCTATATCTGTTTAGAAACAGAACTCTGGCCAGTGATGTTGACCGAGGTTCGTCGGGCAGGAATACCTCTGCTCCTGTTGAACGGACGGATATCAGCAGGTTCTTTTCAGCAATATCAACGGATAAAAAAAACGCTCCAGCCACTGCTTGCTGGCTTTTCAGCGGTAGGCGTGATTGCTGAACAGGATAAAGAACGTTTTTGCCGCCTTGGACTAGCAAGCCACCGTATTCAGGTCTGCGGTAATATGAAGTATGACCTGATGCAGCAAAACCTAGATAAGGCCAGCAAAGTGTCAGTACAGTCAGTACATAAAGTCCGAGATAAATATTCTCGTTTGCTCGACATGCAGCCAGATGATGTGGTTTTTATCTGCGGTTCAACTCGAACAGGAGAGGAGCAACTTCTTTTGCCTGTCTTTAGTCGATTACAAGAAAAATACTCTGGCAGGTTCCTGTGGATTCTTGCTCCCCGCCATTTACAACGCCTGTCCGAGGTACAAACTCTGCTTGCTCAGGCCGGATTAGGCTATGAGTTGTTTTCCCACTTTTCTGCGGTGGATGGCATAAAACGGCAGGAAAATATTATTCTGCTGAACAGCATGGGCCAACTTGCCCATCTCTACGCCTTGGGCGATTATATCTTTTGCGGTGGCAGTTTGGTTGATAAGGGCGGGCATAATATTATGGAACCCATTGCCCAGGGAAAGCCGGTTTTCTTTGGGCCGTTTATGCAGGATTTCCAGGATGCCGTGGATTTAGTTTTGTCGGCTCGGGCAGGAGTGCAGGTGGGTTCGTCTGATGAGTTAGCTGATTGTTTATTGTCGTACTCCCTTGCCTCTTCCATCTATACACAAGCCTGTCAGGCAGCGGAGCGGCTTGCGCAGACTCAGCAGGGATCTGCACAGCGGCAGGCTGAGATGGTTTTGCAGCAGTTACGAGTTCACTCTGCTTGATTTTTTATCCGTTACATATTTATTCCGTATACGCAAACATAACAAGTTGTTTATGAATGAATTATTTATCCTTATCGGTTTATTGTTGTTTCTCGTTCTCGTTACTATTCATTTTAGTTTAAAACTAAAATATTTTTCCGCACCGTCTGACAAAAAAAAGGATCTTCTTTTCAGAATCAATGTAATTACCAGTATTCTATTGAGTTTTTATCTTGTTCTGACTCTGTATGTTTTTCTGGAAGGGCTACAATATCCGGCTATCGGCACTTTGTGCATAATAATATTGTTATTTACATGCCCTGGATTGTTGGTTCAACTGTCGTTGTTGATGTATAGCTTGAGCAAAAGAGCATTGCCTTCTCATTCTCGTTTTTTTATCATGAGATTAATATTGACTATTATGGGGATAGTACTGGCTGTATTGGTAATGATAACTTCAAACTATATAGCCATGCGAAGGTTTGCCGCAGCAACAGAGCCTCTGGTGCAATACGTAAAAAAAAGTATGCCTGCACCGTGCGAGCCTGTGTATACTTACCTGCAGACCAACCGACCAAACACTTATTTCAACATGTCCGACCTTTATTATAATGAACACGAATTTCTTATTCTTTATCAGGGGAGATCAATTGATATAGATGGCAGTACGGTGTATTTCTATTCCAAGCACTCTAAATGGAAGATTATACATAATGATCATCCCCGAAAGGCCGATATTGATCTTATCACCAATAAGTTGAAGAGCTGTAAGAGAGCTAGACTTCTGTATTGAGGACTGTTTGCCTAACCATTAAAATTTTTTTATGGAAATGCTAAATACCAAACAAAGAACAGGCTGTTTCCTGATTGGATTTATCATAGGTTTTCTACTGTATGTCCCAATCTCCTCAGCCACGAAATTTTACTTATCAGTTACGGGGGGACAGAAAGCAGAACATTGTGACTTCCTTGTCATACAAGCCAATAAGGCCAAATGCACTCAAAAGAGTCTGAGTATCAGTTACGATTTGCGTCAGGTAAGAGGCGTTGCACTTGTTGAGAAAAATAAAAGTGAATTTTTCAGCAAGTTGACTCCAGGTGCGATTGAACAGATTAACTCTTCCAATCAACGTGCTTTGAAGCATGCAGAAAATATTAAAAAAATAGAGCAGAGTAAAGTTGGTTACCTTTTCAAAAAGCTACGGAACGTCAAATCTTTTGCCGATCTTCAACGGTTAGGCAAAAGGCAATATCAAAAATACGGCGTAAACGGTGTCTTGCATGTTTTTCTTCCCCTTGTCGGGACCCTCTTTATCTTGGCCGGATTTTTATGGCTTCTTCTTGCCGCCCTCCGAGTTCATATTCTCTGGGGACTTTGTTGTCTTGTACTGCCCTTCATGTCCCTGTTTTTCCTTTTTCTTCATGGAAAATCTGCCATAAAGCCCTTTGTGGTCTCTTGTGTTGGTGCCCTCTTTGTCTATTCAGGAATATATCTTTTTGCTGATAAAAAAGTGTATCTTGTTAAGCAGCAATCAGGAGCAACGTCTTTGCAAAAAAAGATAGAGGAGATCATGAAACCGCAAAAAAACAGATTCTCATGCCAAGGAAAAAAACACTGTTCTGAGATGACCTCCTGTGCTGAGGCAAAGTTTTATCTGAAAAACTGTCCAGGCGTTCAAATTGATGGTAATAATGACGGTGTTCCTTGTGAGCGTCAGTGGTGTAAGTAAAGAAAGACTAAGACTAAGGAAGACGTAAAGCTGTCCTCTCTCCAGAATAAAGCAGCAGGGGGAGGGAATATTTTTTATAAATCACAAAAAAAGAGCAATCAATTATGAAAATCATAGGCGTAGCAGCAAGTCCAAGAGAAAATAAATCCACCCGATTCCTGTTAGAACAATGCCTTGATGCGGTCAAGAGTACAGGCGAGGCATCTGAGCGACATATCGAGGTTGAGTTGATAGACCTTGCCCCTCTTAAATTTCAGGGTTGCATTGCCTGCGATGCCTGTAAAAAAGGCGTGTTATGCAGTCAACAGGACGATTTCCAGTCTCTTATCCCCAAGTTTGCAGACCCGGAACTTGTCGGAATCATCATGGCAACACCAGTCTATATGGGCTGTATGACCAGCCGGGCCAAGGCGTTTATTGATCGGACGGTTCTTTATCGCCGCAATGGCTTTATGCTGAAAAATAAACTGGGTGGGGTGATCGCAGTGGGCGGGTCCCGCAACGGAGGCCAGGAACTGACTGTGCAGGCCGTACATGCTGCTATGATGATTCATGATATGATCATTGTCGGTGACGGCGATCATTTTGGTGGAGCGGGTTGGGCCAATCATCCTGACGGCTATGAAGCTGATACCACGGGCATTGCCAGTGCTAGGAATCTCGGGGTACGCATGGGAGAGGTTGCCACAACGTTGCGCGGATAGCTTGCTGTTATCTTCATTGCAAAGCGATCCAGACAATGGTAAAAAGTGTCGGAAACAAAACGTTGCAGGCGAAATCCATAGTCTCTCTCTACACAATATATTGCACATGAAAGCATTCATCGCACTTGAAGATGGCACCGTACTCACTGGCCGCTCCTTTACCGGATCTGGAGAAGCAGTGGGTGAAATAGTCTTTAATACCAGTATGAGCGGTTATCAGGAGATTCTAACTGACCCCTCCTATACTGGCCAATTGGTCACCATGACCTATCCCCTGATCGGTAATTACGGGGTGAATGAGGAGGACATGGAGTCTTCGTCGGTCCATCCTCGGGCCTTTTTGATGCGTGAGTATCAGGACGTTCCCAGTAATTTTAGGTCAACAGGAAAGCTGGCTGAGTTTTTGCAAAAGTTTGGTGTGTTGGGTGTTGAAGGCTTTGATACCCGGATGCTGACCCGGATTATCCGTCAGCATGGGGCCATGAAGGCGATTATTTCCACTGAGGATGTAGACGAGGCCTCATTGGTGCAACGGGCAAAAGACTGGCCTGGTTTGGTGGGTCGGGACATGGCTGCTCGGGTCACAACAGCAACTCCCTATAACTGGTTGAATAATGGGCCGGTTGCAGGCGCAGGGTTTGCTGTGGAAGAGGGGGACAAGTACAAGGTTGTTGCCTATGATTTCGGAGTTAAGTATAACCAGTTACGAATCCTCAAAGAAAAAGGCTGTGCCGTGCATGTTGTCCCTGCCACTACTTCTGCTGAAGACGTGCTGGCCCTGAATCCAGACGGCATCTTTCTTTCCAATGGGCCGGGCGACCCTGCTGGTGTGGACGGAGTTGTGGAAAATATTCGTCAACTCCTAGGGAAAAAGCCCATCTTTGGTATCTGTCTGGGGCATCAGATGTTAGGACTGGCCTACGGGGCTTCTACCTATAAACTCAAGTTCGGTCATCGGGGCGGTAATCAACCGGTCAAAGATCTCCTGACCGGCAAGGTGGAAATCACCTCGCAGAACCACGGCTTCTGCGTTGATCCAGAGAGCCTGCCCGACACAGTGAAAGTAACTCATGTTAATCTGAACGACGGCAGTTTAGAGGGGATGCGCCATACCGATTTCCCGGCCTTTTCTGTGCAATATCATCCTGAACACGCACCTGGCCCCCATGATGCGATCTATCTCTTTGACCGTTTTATTGAGTTGATGGACCAACAGAGCTAGTGGTTTTCGATATATCTTTATCGATTATTGCCGATACTTACCGATACTTACCGACATCCTTCTTATCATGCCAAAACGCACAGATATACATAAAATTTTGATTATCGGGTCTGGCCCGATCATTATCAGCCAAGCCTGTGAATTCGATTATTCCGGGGCCCAGGCCGTCAAGGCCCTCAAGGAAGAGGGCTACGAGGTGGTGTTGATCAACTCCAACCCTGCCACCATTATGACCGACCCTGGTCTGGCCGACCGTACCTATATTGAACCCATTACCCCGGAATACCTGATCAAGGTTATTGAGCGGGAACGACCCGATGCCCTGCTGCCGACCTTGGGTGGACAGACTGCCTTGAACACCGCGATCAAGGTTGCTGAAACTGGTATTCTGGAAAAGTATAATGTTGAGATGCTGGCTGCCAACATCGAAGTTATCCGTAAAGCCGAAGGCCGGGAAGAGTTCCGTGATGCAATGGAGAAGATTGGCCTGAATGTGCCGAAATCCTTTATTGTCCATACCATTGAAGATGCTATGGATGCCGGTGACAAGATCGGTTTTCCTGTGATTGTCCGCCCCAGCTTCACCTTGGGTGGCACCGGTGGCGGGGTGGCCTATAACCGCCAGGAACTGCGGGAGATGTGTACAGCTGGGCTGGATCTCTCCATGACCACTGAAATCATGCTAGAGCGCAGCCTGTTAGGCTGGAAAGAGTATGAGCTGGAGGTGGTCCGGGACCGCAAGGACAACGTGGTGATCATCTGCTCCATTGAGAATATTGATGCGATGGGCGTGCATACCGGTGACTCTATCACCGTGGCCCCTCAGCAGACCCTGTCTGATGTGGAGTACCAGGAGTTGCGGGATGCCTCCATTGCCATTATCCGGGAAATCGGGGTGGAGACTGGAGGTTCCAATGTCCAGTTTGCGGTCAATCCGGCAGACGGCGAGATCATGGTGATTGAGATGAATCCCAGGGTTTCCCGTTCTTCGGCCCTGGCCTCCAAGGCCACGGGCTTTCCCATTGCCAAGATTGCTGCCAAGCTGGCTGTAGGCTACACCCTGGATGAGCTGCAGAACGACATCACCCAGGAGACCTACGCAGCCTTTGAGCCCACCATTGATTACTGCGTGGTTAAGATTCCCCGCTGGACCTTTGAGAAGTTCCCTGAAGCCGATGACACCTTGACCACTGCTATGAAGTCCGTGGGTGAGACCATGTCTATGGGCCGGACCTTTAAGGAGGCCTTTCAGAAGGCCATGCGCTCGTTGGAAATCGGACGCATGGGCTTTGGTTTTGATGGCAAGGATGAAATGGAGGATCTCCACCAGGATGATCTGGAAAAGGCCCTGAAGGAACCAAACTCCAAGCGGTTTTTTCATCTCTTTGAGGCCATGCGCCGGGGAATGTCCATTGAGCGAATGCATAAACTGAGCATGATTGACCCCTGGTATCTGCGCAGTATGCAGCAGATCGTTGATATGGGTAAGGATATTGAGCAGCGGGGATTTCCTGGCCTTGATGCTGATTTCCTGCGCACGGTGAAGCAGAATGGTTTTTCTGATGTGCAGTTGGGACACCTGACCGGGACTTCAGAGGATGATATCCGTCAGCTTCGTCAGCAGAAAGAGGTGCTGCCCGTCTATAAACTGGTGGATACCTGCGCTGCTGAGTTTGAATCCTATACGCCCTATTACTATTCCTGCTATGATCAGGAAAATGAGTCCCTGCCTTCGGACAACAAAAAGATCATTATTCTCGGTGGTGGACCCAACCGGATCGGTCAGGGTATTGAGTTTGATTATTGCTGTGTGCATGCCTCCTTTGCCTTGGCAGAGATCGGGGTGGAATCGGTGATGGTCAACTCCAACCCGGAGACCGTGTCCACGGATTACGATACCTCAGACCGCCTCTATTTTGAACCCCTGACCCGTGAGGATGTCCTGAACATCATTGAGCTGGAAAAACCAGATGGGGTCATTGTCCAGTTTGGTGGGCAGACTCCGCTGAACCTTGCTGTGGCCTTGGATAAGGCGGGTGTGCAGATCGTTGGCACCTCACCTGATGCCATTGACCGGGCAGAAGACCGCAAGCGTTTTCAGCAGCTCTTGCAGAAGCTCGGCTTAAAGCAGCCGGAAAACGGGACAGTCAGCAACTTGGACCAAGCCTTGAAAGCAGTGGAGCGGATCGGGTATCCTGTAGTGATGCGGCCTTCTTATGTGCTGGGAGGGCGGGATATGAGAATCGTCTACAACGAGGAGGGGTTGCGTGATTTTATGGCACTGCCCAGTATTGCAGGGAGCGACCATCCTGTGCTGTTAGATCGTTTTCTGAAAGATGCGGTTGAGGTGGATGTGGATGCAGTCTCTGACGGCAAGATGACTGTGATCGGCGGAATCATGGAGCATATAGAGGAGGCCGGTATTCACTCCGGCGACTCGGCCTGTGTGCTGCCGCCCCATACGCTCTCTGACAAGATGATTGCCGAGATCATGCGGGCTACCAAGGCTATGGCTAGAGAACTGGGCGTTATCGGTTTGATGAATGTGCAGTACGCGGTCAAGGGTGAGGAACTGTATATTCTGGAGGTCAACCCTCGGGCCTCACGAACAGCGCCCTTTGTGTCCAAGGCAACGGGTGTTCCGCTGGCCAAGATGGCGACCAAGGTGATGATGGGGATGACCCTGGAAGAACTCGGCTTTACCAAAGAGGTTGCTATTGATCATTGGGCGGTCAAGGAAGCCGTTTTCCCTTTTGATCGTTTTGACAATGTGGATACCCTGCTGGGGCCAGAGATGAAATCCACTGGTGAGGTCATGGGAATTGATGACAACCTGGGACTGGCCTTGGCTAAATCGCAACAGGCTGCAAACCAACAGGTGCCGACCTCGGGTTGCGTCTTTATTTCGGTTCGGCGTGGGGATAAGGCATCCCTGGTTCCTGTGGTTACCTCGCTGTTAGAACGGGGGTTTACTGTGCTGGCAACTGATGGCACCGCAGAACGCCTGACCGAGTACGGTCTTGCCTGTGAGCAGATCAACAAGATTTCTCAGGGGCGTCCGCATATTCTGGACAAGATCAAGGATGGGCAGGTGCAGTGGATTATCAACACCTCCTCTGGCAGCAGAACCACCGAGGATTCGTACCGTATCCGCCGGGCAGCCCTGGATTATCATATCCCGTACACCACCACGGTCAGCGGGGCTATCTCTATGGCTCAGGCGATTACCGCTTCAGCGAAACAGGAGGTGGGGGTGAAGACTGTGCAGGAGTTTTCTGCGTGATTTGATTTTTTACTGTTGGAGTTGGAAAGGCCGCTCTCGTGGAATGAGGGTGGCCTTTTGTATCAGACCGGCACATCCAAGACATCCAGGATATCCACTAGTCGACCGTCATAGTCGTTGCGGATCATCGCCTTGAGGGCATCATAATTATTTACCGTGATATTCAGGCTGCTGACCGCTGAACCCGTGAAACCGTTCAGGGTGTAGTCCCCGTTTGCAGTCACCGGCACCATGACCCCGCTTGCCCCGTTATTGTGCAGATCAAGCAAAGAAAAGGAGAGCTGATCCGCCTGCAGGTTGTAATCCGCCTGAATACGCAGCTGCTCCGGGGCTGCGACTGTGCCGCCGGTGATGTTGACATACGGGGCAGCGGCATTATCGGTCAGAATACCAATCGGCGGAAGTTCAGGTTGACCAAAACCGGACACGCTCAGGGGCGAGCGCAGTTTGCGACCGTAGGTGCCGGTGCGCAGGGAGCCGTGTGCCGTATAGCGGGTAGTGACCGAGACCGTGTACTCGTTGTTCCAAGGGTTGGTCTGGGCCGGAATATGTGGGACCACCAGAATTTCGCTGTTGCTGATACCGGCGAACTGGCTCTGCTTCGTGCTGCCGCTTTCCGTACCCGCAATCACACATTGACAGTCCGGGTCGTTCCGATCAAAAGCAAGATGATTGCCGGTCAGGCGGAGCACACCCACCGGGTTGAGTACGTTGTTCAACTCCAGGGTGGCATCGGAGGCCGACAGGAGGGAAGGGGCCTTTTCTTCGCTACCTACCCGCTCCAGGGTGACGTTCTCGCGCACGGCCCGGACATAGGGACGGGTGGCCGTGATGCTCAGGCGAAAGAGTTCGTCCATGGGCGGCAGCGGGTCGTCCGGGCTGTTCAGGCTGGCATGGAAGGCGGGCCGGATGGTGAGGGTATCTCTCAGGGTCACCTGCAGCCCTTCGGTAAGCATCTCGGCGATTTCATCAAAGGCCGACTTGACGTGATTCTTGATCTGTTCCGCAGACGCGCCGGGATTCTTCAGGGCGACCCGTCTCGCCACCTCTTCGTAACCGCCGGGTGTGATTAAAAGTGCGGTTTTTGACACCTTACGCCGCTCTTTTTATATTATCCCAATACTTTTCCCAGTACCCGTCTGCACGATCAACTCTCAGTGCAAGCATGATCCGGGCAT
>QYLO01000028.1 GCA_022766165.1 Candidatus Electrothrix gigas | reverse complement strand
ACCTGTCTATTAATGCTTTCATGAGTCGCTCCTTTTTGTATCCTGAAAGTTATATGGTTACTTTCATTCTACATGAGGAACGGCTCTACTTCTACGATCATTGGGTTGCGGGCAAAGCCCGCTTTAGTTGTATTGGTTGTATTATATTATTGTATACTACGAATCCTTACCGTGCGAACCTTGCGTGGATTGGCCACGAGAACGGTTAATGTCAGAGGAGGAACATCGACAGTTTCACCATTTTTCGGCATACGTCCCAGGTAATAGATAGTCAGTCCACCTATTGATTCATACGGGCCATCAGGTAACTGGCACTGGAAGTGATTTTCCACGATTTCAATGTCAATTTTAGCATCCACAACAACAGTTTGTTGGTCAACCTGCATGAGTTCCCGTTCTGCCTGATCGTGTTCGTCGTCAATTTCACCGACAATTTCTTCAATAACATCTTCAAGGGTGATCAATCCTCGAACGCTGCCAAACTCATCCTTTACCACTGCCATGTGATTTTTTTGTTCCTGAAATTCCCTGAGCAACTCTGTAATAGGCTTGGACTCAGGGATAATCATGGGCGGATTGAGCAGTTTTTCTAAATTTTTTGGTTCGTCTTGTTGTGCATCTTGTTGTGTATCTCTTTGTGCAGATTTTTGTGCAGATTTTTGTGCAAAGGCACAGAGCAGATCTTTAGCATGGAGAATGCCGATGATATTATCTTGGTTATTACGAAAGACCGGTATCCTCGTGTATCCCTCAGTAGCAGTTAAGGTTGCTGCCTCTTGCACAGAACTCTCCACATTAATCCGAATGATTTCGGCGGTTGGAGTCATAATTTCAGAGGCCACTGTGGCACGAAAATGAAAAATGGAGTTAATCAGTTGCTCTTCATGGCTACTGATTAATCCCTGCTCTTCGCCGTCTTCCAAGAGTTCTTGAATTTCGTGTTCCAATTCTTGGGTGCTATCAGGGAATCTTCTCAGTTTAACCAGAGATTTTAATCGCTGCCAACATGATTTCCCCTCATAGCCCTCCTCTTTTTCAGTCATATTCTTTACATCATGTTTTGGTATTTTCCCTCAGCAGGGAGTTTTATATGATGATACACTACTCTAACAGTAGAAAGTAAACACAGAAAGTCAAGAAATTTGTCGAAAACCCGATGATTATACGGTATGAGTCTGGGGCAGGTTGGGATATCTGCTCTTTTCTATTTACGAATTTCTATTTACAACTTTTCAACTTGCTGAAGGTGGAGTAGAATGCAAAAAAATTACCGGGGAGATTACCAAAAAACTACCATAAAATTACCGAAAGATTACTGTCAAAAATTACTGTCAACATCATCGGGAAGGTATACCGGTTTTTTTTATCCCCCCTGCGGGTAGGTATAGTAATTTGTAAGTATGTAAGGAATTTTTAATAAGAGATAAAAAAGCTTAAAGAGGTTGTTTGTGCAAGGCAAAGTACTGATTGCTAATCGCGGGGAGATAGCTCTCCGCATTATGAAGGCATGTCAAGATCTCGGTCTTGAATATACGATTATCTATACGGATGCAGATCGTGACTCTGAGCATGTGCAGCGGAATAAACAGAACGGCAACGGGCAGAATGCATGGCGGGTTGTCAGCTATACTGATCCCAACGATCTGCTCTCGGTAGCCGATCATACCAACTGTACAGCTATTCATCCAGGATATGGTTTTTTTTCAGAAGATTATCGTTTTGCCCGCCGGGTCACGATTCGAGATCGACCGCTTGTATTTATCGGTCCAAGCTGGGAGGTTATTCGTGATCTTGGTGATAAGATCAACACCAAGCGGGTTGCCAATAAGTTAGGGATTCCCACTATTCCTGGGACATCTGCTCCTATTTATAACGAGATGGAGGCTGAGGAAATTGCCCAGCATCTTTTTGATTTACAACAAGAAGAAAACGAGTCAAACCCTGCCATCTTGATTAAAGCAGCCGCTGGCGGAGGCGGCATGGGTATTGAAGAGGTCAACAGGATAGAACATTTCCGCCGAGTTTATCGCCAGGTGCAAAACTATGCCAAGCGTCAGTTTGGTGATGGCGGTGTGCTGATTGAACAACGACTCCGTGACTTTAATCATCTTGAAGTGCAACTGGTCTGTTCGCGCCATGATGAACGTATCCATTTCAGTTCCCGTAACTGTACGATTCAATCCACTGGCCGGCAGAAGCGGGTTGAGGCTGCTCCTGGTTTTCATGCCTCCTGCTTTAACTATGATTTTAATGCAGACCAGGTTCTTGACAGCATTGTTGAAAACTCTTTAAAGCTGGCCGACTATGTCAAATATGATAATGTCGGAACCTGGGAGTGGATTGTCAGTCGCAGCGGCAAGCCCTATCTTTTAGAGGTGAACACCCGTATTCAGGTGGAAAACGATGTGTCAGCCCGAATAAGTTATCTGAACGATAAACATCCCAACCTGTTGCGTGAGCAGATTCGTCTTGCCCTTGGTCAGCCTATGGGCTATCAGCAGAGTGATGTGGTGTTTCGTGGTGCAAGCATTGAGTTGCGGATAGTTGCTGAAAATACCCAGCGTGACTTTGCGCCCTGGATTGGCACGATTACCCGATTTGATCTGCCCCAATATGAGTGGTCAGTCACCTATAGTCATGTTCCCACAGATCGACATTATGCTATTCCCAGTGAGTATGATCCCAACCTTGCCTTGGTCTTAGTCTGGGGAAACACTGTGGAAGAGGCAAAAGAGCGAGCCCGTCAGTTTATTGATGCGTCGTCTATAGAAGGGGTCAACAGCTCAGGTGACTCTATCCTGACCAACCTCTTATATCTCCGTGAAAATCTTGATCGACTGCTGACGTTCTAGTCCTTTAGTCCTTTAGTCATCTAGTTATCTCACTCCTCTAACTCTCTAACAAAATATGAAAGCCGCTTAATACTTGGTACTTTCATATACAACAATGTATACATTATAAATATTATAAATGTATATATATCCTATGAATGTATAATGAATGAACTTATAAAACAACTTCAGGGGATTGACCAGCGAATAGGCTATCTGGTTCATATAAAGGGGAATGCTGATTGGGGCAATCTCTCTGAATTTCAAAAAAAAATCGAACAGCTCAAACAGACTGTTTTTGACATGGGGAAAGATACGTTCCGTATGCAACTTGAAAAGCTGGAGGATTCAGTTTGCTTTCTTGAAGAACGTTGCGAAGAAGGTCTGACCTCTATGGAACGGGTACGTATTGTTCGTTCCCCTTTGCGTTTTTCTTTGAAAGATATTCTGGAAAACGTCTATGAAGAGCATACTGAACTTGGCGGTGAAGGCGAGGCAAATATTGACCCGGCCCTGGTGGTTGCCAAGGCCAATATTGTCCGTCGGATCAAGAAAAAACCCTATACCTCGCCAGTCATGATTATCGGGCAAGAGGTTGGTCACGGTGAGGAGTTCCGGAACGGTGGTTCCTGTAAGCCCTGGGGTAACGAGAAGGCCATGCGCTATATGAAGGTGGCTGAGACTGAGGGCATTCCCATTCATTTTTATATCTTTACCCCTGGTTCTTATCCGGTTGAAGAGTATCCAGGTGCAGCCCAGCAGATTGCCCGCAACCTGTACACCATGACCAAGCTTGGGGTACCCATGATTTCAGTCATCTCCGAGGGTGGCTCTGGTGGAGCCGAGGCTGTGGGAATGAGTGATTTTCGCCTCATGTTTTCTCATGGCTACTACTCTGTTATCTCTCCTGAAGGGGCTGCGGCCATTGAAGGTCGGGTTCGAGAAGGACAAAAGGTTGCGCCAGAGCTGATTGAACGCTGTGCTCGTCAGCTCAATATTACTGCAGCAGATAACCTCCGGCTCGGTACGATTGATCGTATTATCCACGAACCGCCTTTGGGCGCAAAAACAGATGACTTTGCTTTTTTTGCCCGCATCCGCTCTGAGATTATCCGCGCCACTGATGAGGTGGTGCTGAAGACCAAGAGCGTGCGTGGCTTTCGTTCTTATGAGGTAAAGAGGAAAAAGGCAGAAAGCTCTGATGAGGCTCCTCAGATTGATATTCCCTGGGATCTGAGTTCTCGGGAAAAAGAGCGGTTGCTCAAGGCCAGATCAAGGAAATACCGAAACATGAGTACACACAGTTTTGGGGTGATTAATATCCCAACGGAAAATATGTTTAAGTTGCTGTACTCGGCTTCGGAAAAAATCTGGTATAGTTTTCGTTATGATCTGTTGAAAAATCAACATAAACAGATGCAGAAGACCCTGAAAGAGGTCTCTGGAGAGGGGACAGCTCTGGTGAACCGGATCACTGCGCCTTTTACCTCTGTGTATAACAAACTTTTTATCCAGCGTCAAAACAAGAAAAAGGCCCTTGCCTTTTCGCCCTCCATAGCAGCTCAGGCATCAGGTGACTACTGTATCATTGCAGATCCTTTGGAACTCACAGATACCTATACCAGCCCCTTGGCAAATGAGGATCGAACAGTTACCTGTCCAAATGCTGAAAAATACGGGTGTCAGGATCTCTGGATTCCTGATCTGTATGGCGAGTTTTGTGGCGTGTGTGAGAACTGCGGGTATCATTTCCCGTTGGAATATCAATGGTATTTAAAGAATGTCTTTGATCCTGGTTCGGTTCGCATTTTTAATAATGAGATCTTTTCCCGAAATCCCTTGAACTATGAGGGATTTGATGAACGCCTCAAGGCAGCCCGTTCCAGAACCGGCATGGGCAGTGCCAATCTCACCTTTGATGCCAAGGTCAAGGACATCAACCTTGTTGTCACCATGCTGTTCTCTGATTTTCGCAACGGAACAGTGGGATCTGCGGAAGGGGAAAAATTTGTCCGGGCCTGCGACAGGGCGCGACGGAAAAAACGGCCCTTACTGGCGTATATCCATACCACTGGCGGTATTCGCATTCAGGAGGGAACCTTGGGCGTTGCCCAGATGCCCAAATGTACTATGGCGGTTCGGGAGTACATTGATGCGGGTGGACTCTATATTGTAGTCTATGATAACAACTCATACGCTGGCCCAGTGGCCTCTTTCTTGGGATGTTCGCCGTATCAGTTTGCCATTCGTTCCAGCCGGATTGGTTTTGCTGGCCCTCGGGTTATCCGAGAGACCACTGGCATTGATATTCCGCCAGATTACCATGATGCAAGGAACGCCTTAAAGCGAGGCCATATTCAGGGAATCACGGATCGACGGGATTTTCGTCGTCATCTCTATCAGGTTATGCAGACTATGGGTAGCCCGAGCCTCTACTATCGGTAATTAATCCCTTGACCTTGTCTCGGGTTTATGCTATATACTTTTTTTTATCAAAAAGAGGGGCCGTTAGCTCAGTTTGGTAGAGCAGTTGACTCTTAATCAATTGGTCGAAGGTTCGAATCCTTCACGGCCCACCAATATATACAGGGATTTAGCTCAAGTTGAGTTAAATCCTTTTTTTTTGCTCTTCCAGCCCCCACTTTTTTGGTTAAAGAGCGAACTGAAGATATAAAAAAGGGCAGCCTATTAAACAAATAGACCAGCGTACCCCGGCACGATCACGAGGAGGCAATATTTTTCCGAAATTATAGCAAAAATTATAACAAAAGTCATGCGTTCGCCGTGTGGAGCAGGCAGGAGTGGTCTTAGCCTGCATACAATGCCTTGCTGTTCAAAAAAGTGATGGAGAGAGAATTGCGCAGATCTGATTGAGTGTAATGAAATCAGATAAGTTACTCAAGCAGACCTGCTCGGCTAACATCTTGCCGCAGATTCAACAGCAACTGAAAGTTTCAACCCTATACTGTGCAGAATGGATGTGAGACTTTTAAGATTCGGGTTTCCCTTGCTTGAAAAGATTCTGTACAAATTTTCCCGGTTGAGATTAGCATTGCGGGCAATTTCGGAAATGCCCTTTGCGTCGGCAACGTCCTTCAGGGCCATGAGGAAAATCTCCTGCGAACCGTCTTCAAGGGCGGCATTGAGATATTCCGCAGCTTCAACAGGGTTAGCAAGGTCTTCGTGCAGACCCTGTATGTATGATGTACTGTTTTTATTCATATTGTCCTCTGTTGATATTCTGCCCAGTATTTCTGCGCATTCCTGATATCTTTCGTCTGGCTTTGTTTTGTTCCGCCGCAAAGAAGAAGAACCACGACCGCCCCACTTTTTCCGAAGTACACCCGGTAGCCGGGGCCGTAATCAATCCTCAGTTCACTGACACCCTGCCCGAAAAATATTCTTTCCAGCATCGCTGACATACTCAAGCAATTCGATTTCTGACGTATCCATGCTTTGATTGTAGCTTTTAAACAACAAGCAGACAAGTCTTTTCTTCTTTCTGCATCAGCACTGCACAGCTTGTGAGAAAAAATTATGAAACCGTTTCTGCAATGGGAGAACAGTTCTCTGCGTGCCAAGGATTTTTTGCATCAGGTGCGGGAAGAAGTGTATCGTCTGCTGCCTGATGCAAAAGTAATTCTGCACGGTTCCCGTGTCCGCCAATGCAACCCGGCAGGACTCTGACCGGGACTTTCTGATCATCCGCTGGACAGAGAGATTGTAACAAAGCTGAAGGATGGGCTGTATGATATTGAACTGGCAAATAATGAAGTGGTGAGCAGTATTATACGGAGCAGGCAGGAGTGGTTTTCGCCTGCATACGATGCCTTGCTGTTCAAAGAGGCGGTGGAAAAAGAGGGTGTAGAATTGTGAACTACAACTAAAGATAGTCTGACCCCGATTTACTTCTGCTAGGGGTGCTGAATGTCGGATAAATTGCCTGCTGAAGAGAACGAGCGAATTGCTGGCATATCCCTGTACAGCATACTTCTTGCTACGTTTAATTCAGTAACTACAGGTGATGATTCATGCACAGCAAGCAGATGTTCTGAAGGTGTGCCAAAACCTTTTTTTCCCAGTATCAACGCAATCCCCGGCCATTCCTTGGCAAACTCAAACACCGATAGCCGAATATTGCCACGGCTTGGATCGGCCAGAAAAACCCGATCTTCCTGAATGCTGCGTAAAATGGCGAAGTGTTTGTATTCACTGTTTTCAAGATACACCAGCACTGGCCCCCGCAGTTTAGGCAATGCAGAAAATTTCAATTTAACTCCCATTGCCTGATAGCCATACCGCTGCGCAAATTTTTGGAGATCAAGCAGAGAAAGGCCATTTTCTTTCCGGTCGTCAAAGTCTTTTTTGTCCAAATGTTTGACGATATCTTCCAGTATATCTTTTTCGGTAATTTTATCCTTGAAATACTTTTGCATTAAAGTAGACAATGCCGCTGCTCCACAGGAGTAGTCAAACTTCTGCATGACAATATTCTGCTCTAAGAAGTCTTTCCATGTCTTGATGGGCTTTTTAATATGCAGAGTACCCATTGACAGAGCGGTCGGATGCTGCTCCGCAATATTGGCGCATCCGGAAACAAGCAGGAGGACAATGCACCACAACGGACAGGTTGATGATTTCACAAGATGCTCCGGTTTAGAAATCAAGTTTGTGTGTGTAGGAAAGCATGAGGGTGGCATCGCTGGCATCATTATTCAGGCCAAAGGTTACCGACGGTTCAAGATAACGTCCTTTACTGATGCGGTACGTCAGTCCGGTCTTCAATGACATAGGCTCACGCGATGAGCCGGGGATTTCTGCACCGTTCATCTTGGTTTCGGTCTGGTAAGCGCCTGTAAACTGGCTACTCATGGTTATTTGATCATTAATGGAAAAACCCATGCCGAAACTGTAGTGGAAACTGTCGCCGGGAGCAAAATCAATTCCATCTATGGTTTTCTCAAAGGCATGCGCCCAGCCTATGCTGCCGAACAGCACCGCCGGATCATAAGTTTTCACTAAATTCAAACTAGTTGAGGTCTGCCAATATCCACTACTGACAGAAATATCATTTAAATCAAGAGGTGATGCTCCGTCACCTGTCGGCGCATTGAAACTGAATGAACCAATGATATCAGGCCATTCTTTATCTTGCTGTTTGAAGATGTATTTCAGCCCGGCCCCAATATCTCCGATCCCCGTAGCATCGTTTTTGCTAACTGAATTGGTGGCGAGTGCTTCCCGCTGGTTCCAACTAAGAGGCAATTCGACAGTCCCTTCTAGCTTTGTTGTGATTCCAAAACGCAACGACAAGGGAATGCTCCATTGGCGGCTACGCAGGTTGGCGTATTCGTCTCGTGTATAGCTGAGAGCGACATCCACTTCTTTTTCGCCGGGTTTCAGCAGGACGTTGGATTCACGCAGAAAGATTTGCCGCAGGTCTTCATCCGGCTCTTGGCCTAAAATGTCCGGCGAGCTGTCTTTTTTTCCTGTTTGTTTCGGGGCATCTTCGGTACCTTTGCCCTGAACGTTGAATAGTTGTTCATTGAGAGGAGCTGTATCGGTATCAGGCTGAAGCATCTTCAGGTGCATTATATCGCTACGCTTAACCTGGAGATTGGCATGGTAATTTGTTTTGAAAATACAGTCTGTAGGGGAGAGGTCTATGATTTTTCCAGTAATACGGTCGCCATTTTTAAGATGGAGTTCATCAGCGGTTGCAGTCGTGCAAATGAAGGTATAACAAATTAAAAATACAGTGGATGCTTTGCCTTTTATATTCACTTTTATCATGTAATAAAATATTCAGGGGAATAACTCCTGGTAGAGCTATTCCCCTGAATAAAAATTAGAAACAAAAAAACAATTTGTTAATTTGTTTTAATCCTAATGCGCCTTTGGTATAAAGGGAAAGAATAATTTTACCCCCCGAACCCAATAAGATCCAGCCTTTTTAACACCATTCCAAATCCGGCCTTCCCCTCTGATCCCCTGCATTTCATCAGAAGTCATCGAAGTCATTTCAGCATAATCAATACCACCAAGTACATCTGGAAGATTATCTAACTGAGCATGACTTGCTTCCTGTACAATAGGTTTTGCCGTAGCTGTTGTAATCATCATTCTGTCTACTTCTGCTGCCGAGGAAAGACTTGGCATAGCAACTAAGGTCATTCCGGCAAATAAAATCAGCGTTTTCAGATTCATCGTTATTCTCCTTGTAATGATGAGGTTGATTAAACTACAAATTTGCAATAGATTTTTCATACATCAGGCAACTGCACGCATTCTGAATAAACAGGGATAGCCTACGTTTATTCCCTGTTGACATCATAACAGAAATAGATAGCATGGCTCCTTGAGCAGTGCAATGTTTTTTTTGCAAAAAAAATGGATAAAATTGTCTGGCAGTGTTGCTTTCTGGAAATTACACTGCGCCGCAACGAAATTTCAGGTCAACAGGAAAAGCTGAACCGAAGAACAGAGGTGGAATATCTCAGCAACGAAAGCCTCAAGAAGAACAAACCATCCCACCAATCCGATGACACATCTTGGTCACCCCATGCGGCGATTTGCCATAGGCACCACCATAAGGAAGAGGATTTTCAGGTTCGCTTTCTCCTCTCCTTGATTCCACTCACAATATCATCCAGACTCATCTTGTCAAACACTTTTTTTCTTTCTTCCGTGTAGTCACCGAATCCGGTCGTGAACTGATTGAGAAAGCGTATTGTGTCCGCCGTTCCGAGTTTGCTGCTTAACAGAGCAATAGCCTTGATATTTATATCGTTCAACGTTGTTGCTGTAACACTCATTTTTCCATCTCCTGTAACAGTTCAAGGATTGAAACAGCCCTGACTCCGAGGTCGTCTATTTTCTTCGCCTTTTTCAGAAACCTGTCGTCGCAGGTGCAGAAGAAATCAGCTTTCAGTATTTCCGCCGCTGCAAGATGCAGGGCATCAATCGGTTTGATGCCGAAACCGGTGAACAGCCTTGAGCGTTCTTCAATAGCATCATTCAGCAGGGTGAATCCGCTTCGTTCGCTCAGTACCTTCAGTGTGAATTCTCTGCGAAAGGTGTTGCTGATTTTCTCCGCCTCATAAAGCGAGATTTCGGATGAAAGCAGCCTGATCTGTCCCGCTTCAATCAGCGAAAGGATGTTCAGGATGATTTCATCGTTTCTGGGCCCAGACCTGATTCTCGTAATTACCGTCCAGCCAGAACCTCGTCCAGCAATTGGAAGGCGGCAAGGCTTTCCGGGCCGGTGATTCATGGCGGGCAGAGCTTGTGTCCCTACTGCACCGACCCCAGCGGCAGTACCACCGGAATCCCATCAATATCATGAATAGTGGCATGCATCCCAAAGACCTCACGGATGGCCCCCGGTGTCATAACCTCACGGTTGCCACAGGCATGTAACCCACCATCCTTAATCAGAACAAAACGATCCGCATAGCGCAGGGCAATGGTCAGGTCATGAAGCACCGTGATGGTCAGCAGATTGAGTTCCTGGGTAATCTCCTGCAAGAGCGACATGGTCTCCAGCTGATTACGGACATCCAGATGATTCACCGGCTCATCCAGCAGCAGAATCTTGGGTTCCTGGACCAGGGCACGGGCAATAACCACCTTTTGCAGTTCACCACCAGAGAGTTCTGTGGTTTCGCGCAGGGCCAGCTCTTCCATTCCCAGACGTTGCAGGACATCTTCCACCACTTCCAGATCACGGGGCGTGACAGTGCGGCCAAAATGGGGTTTTCTCCCTAAAAGCACGGCATCAAAGACTGTGCAAATCACCCCGCCGCTTTTCTGAGGCATATACCCTATCCGTCGAGCGATTTCCTTGCCAGACATACCCTTGAGCGACACACCCTCCACCAGCACAGTTCCTTTCCTGGGCTTGAGAATGCCGTTAATGGTCTTGAGCAGAGTTGATTTACCAGAGCCATTCACACCGAGCAGGGCTGCCATTTCGCCCCGGCCCAGCCGAAAGCTGATATCTTCCAGAATAGGTCTGCCGTTAAAGGCAAAGCAGAGTTGATCAAGTTTGAGCATGGTCAGTGTTTTCGCCTCCGGGTGAGTAAGTAGAGAAACAGGGGTGCTCCGGCAAAGGAGGTAATAATGCCCACCGGCAGAATCACCGGAGGAATCAGAATCCGGGAAATGACATCTGAGACAAGCAACAGCAAGGCACCGGTCAGGGCCGAGGAAATAAGCAGGTAACGATAGTCATTGCCCACAAAGAGCCGGGCCAGATGAGGGGCCATCAGGCCGATAAAGCCAATAATACCCAGAAAAGCCGTGGTCACGGCAACGGTCAAGGCCGCAAAAAGCATGGCTGTGGTTCGCAGATGCCGAACCCGGATACCGAGACTGGCTGCCACCTCATCGCCCCAGAGCAGGGCATTATGTTCCCAGCGACCGATCAGGAAAAAGGCAAAGGCCAGAATAACGGTTATCCCGATCAGGACGTTTTCTGTCCAGCCTGCCTTGCCCAGATCGCCAAAGGTCCAAAAGACAGAGGCTGCTACCTGCACATCATCAGCAAAATACTGCAACAGCATGGTGGCTGCCCCGAAAAAGGCAGATAAGGCCACCCCTGCCAGAATGACCGCCTCAGTGGTAACCCCTTTGAGCGAAGCCAGTATCAGAATAAAGATAACGGCCAGCAGCGCACCAACAAAGGCACAGAGGACCACCAGATTGGGCAGATCAATAGTAACGGCTGTTGAGGCGGAAGAGTGGGTCTGTCCGGCTCCAAGAAAGATAATAGCAAAGGCCGCTCCAAAAGCAGCCCCTTGAGAGACCCCAATGGTAAAGGGAGAGGCCAGCGGATTCTTGAGGACATTCTGCATCACTGCGCCTGCAATCCCCAGACTGCCCCCGGCCAGGATCGCTGCTGCCACTCTGGGCAGACGGATCTGCTGAATCACATGGGCTGTGCGGCCTGCTGTTTCCCAATCAACTAAAGCCCTGAGTATTTCTGTCCAGGGTAGAGCAAGGGAGCCTGTGCGCAGGGAAAAGCCAGCAGCACAAATGAGCAGGGCCAGCAAGGTGAGGGCAAAGAGGTTCTTTTTACGGAGAAGGCGCAGATAGTCATCAGCAAGTGAGGACGTTGCTGAACCTGCTGCATTGACAGACGAGGTCATATTACTCTCCCAACCTCAGCTGCCGAAAGCCGCCATATTCTTTTTTCAAAGCGTTATACCCTTTCATTCCGATAAAGGCCTGAAAGATCTCATCAGCCTGCGTTGGAGGATCAATATCCTGAAAACGATTCGGGTACAGGGTTTTGCCAATGAAATACGCATCAGCGTATGCAATCTCAATATTGGTGTGGTAGAGGTTATAGGGCATGAGCAGGTAGAGTTGCTGTTTTTTCACTGCTTGTAATTGCTTATAAAAGGCAGCTTTTTTTTGATAATCCTGCTGCACGACTTCCAGACCGCCTGCATCAAGAAAGATGACCTCTGGATTCCAGCTCAGAATCTGTTCCGGATCAATGAAGATATGACCGGGTGTGTTGATTGCCGCAGCCACATTTTTGCCACCTGCCCAGGCCAGCGGCGCATAACTTGCCTCTGTGCTGGTAATTGCCTGGGCCCCTCTGTAGGAGATCGCTCCGACATAAGCTGCCCGTTGCTCATCCTCAGCAATTCCGGCAGTACGTTGGGCCAGATCCGCCTGTAAATGATCTATATTTGCAATGAGCTGTGTTGAACGCTTGCTCCGTCCGAGCAGCTTGCCCAGATGAGTAAGTGCGGTACGCACACTCTGCACGTCAAGGATTCCCGGTTCTCCGTAATTGAGGGCATAGACTGGAATGCCGGTTTTTTGCTGAATGTTTGCAATCTGACTGTTGTCCAGGCCCATAGCAATGATCACATCCGGCCAGACCTCAATAATCTTTTCAAAATTCGGCAACCTGCCCCCTGCTCCGCCTTCACCGATAATAGGTAATTTCGGGGCAAGATCAACCGTTGCTAACCCGTACAGTCGTCCTGCAACGATCCGCTTTTGCTCAATCCGTTCCATGCCCTTGACCAGATCCAGACTCTGCATATAGACCAGAAAACGCAGAGCACCGCCCAGAGGAACCACGGTGCGGATTTTCTCCGGGACCGTCACTATTCGTCCGTTCATGTCTGTTAAGGTGCGGGAGCCAGCTAGAGCAGTTGCGGCAAAAGACCCGATAATGATAAAAGCTGCTGTCACTGTTATCAGAATATTTTTCATATTGCCTGCCATGTCATAATTCCCTTTTCCACATCAGTGCGATGGGTCACTGTGCCATCTTTACTGAAGCGGGCCGCAATCTCCCGGATAAGGTCCAGATTGGGTTCAGCCTCGCTCTGGGTGCGCAACATACCTTCTGCATGGGTAACCGCCTCTTCTTCTGTGCCTTGCCATTCCCAATGATCGCGGAACAACTCAAGCTCTGTGCTGATACCCATTGCGGCTAAATGCTTTTGTACAGCCTTGGCACCAGGAGGTGGGCCAAAGGTCTGACCGTGGGCCTGAAAAACTTCCTGAAGAAAGGGATTATCCCGCACTCCACCCCAGCCGATATAGACGCACCAGTTGCGGGCACAACGGTTCATCCGGGCTACATCCTCCGGGCTGCGCACAGCCGGAGTCATGGCAGCCCAGACAATATCAAAGGCATTTTCTAGCTGGTGTTCATTGACCGCAGCATCGCTCCAGGGCATTTGGATAGCAGCAGCATTTTCTATGTCGTGCTCTTGCTGTTCTTTCTTAAAGCGAACAATCATCTCAGCGGAAAGATCCAGCCCAGTCACCTGAGCTGCCCGTTGCGCCAGAGGCAGGGTATAGACTCCAGTGCCACAGCCAATATCAAGGATAGTTGCGCCATCAAGCTGGACTCCACGATCCTCTGCCATACTGATGATTTTCTGCGTTTTGTTCAGATGTTTTTTATCAAAGGGCAGCGGATACTTTTCCGCCATTTTTTCCCAGAACTTCTTCTGTTTTTCCGGGGTATTCATTTGAGCTGTCATATTTGTTGTTCCAGTAAGAGTTTTGTCCAATGATCCTCAGAGAGGATTGAAGGTGACCCGAATTCGCGACGTGACAGAATTGCTTTTTCGATCTTGATGCCGTATGATCTGCGTTTATAGCAAGGACTACCTTGAGTGCCGATAACCAGATAGTCGAGATTGCCATTGATTTTGTTAGATGCAACGCCACCAAGGCCCACGACAGCATTCTGGCATTCTCTGCGAGCGCCGAAGTCAAATTTGCCTGTGAAGGCAAAAGTAGAATCTAAAAAATTGATTACTGGCTGCGGATTATCGTAAGGAGCATTGTTATTGTTTTCCAGTAAGTTTGCTATAAGTTCATCTTTGAACTTTTGCTTTTCATCAGAACTGTGCCAGTCATCAGGAATGACCACAGCATTGAGTTCTTCTTGATCAAACGGTTTGAGTTGATCAGTGTCGGAATCGAAGTCTTTTGTGAGGTACAGGTATTTTCGCCACCATTCGCGAAGGTCATCGTCGGCGAGTAAGTTTGCTATTTCCCATCCGGCAGCGCCGCTGCTGATATTAGGACTGAAGTGTATACCAAAGAATCGTAAGAGTTTCTTCTGGCGGTTGCTTGCAAGATTACGCATCTACATCTCCGTCTTGGTCAAATTGAAGCGATTGTTGAGGATTGCTCCTTCAGTCTCGCAGCGAAGTCTCCTGATGGCCCAGAAATAAGAAAATGAACAAAACTATCTTGCGACATTGTATAGTGACCATAGCTGACGAGCTTGGTCCGTCCTTCATTTGGTTTAAAAATGTCAATTGTGACTGAACCGGGAGAACGTTTACCTCCATCCGCATCAATGCTGCCTGCTGGCATGGCCTGTTTAACCTGTACGCACAACGAAATGCTCTTCATTGCTTTGGCCCACTCTTGATATGCATCTCGGGTATCATAAAGAGTGTCTCCCTCACGAAATGAGAATGCGGATCCCTGTGTCCATATACGGGACTTTTCTCCATCGACTATGCGTTCCGTGAGTCGGATGTCAAGAGGATCATTGAAGCACTTGCCCACATACATAAACCAGCTCTCAGCGTAGGTAGCCTCCGCTGGTTTCAATAGCTCTGGAAGACGAGTCTGTCGAAGCGATGAATCAGTAGTAAGACGCCGAAGAATATCAAGGGTGTGCTGGCTCATTTCTGTCCCATTTATTATGATTAATAATCAGAAAACTGGCTGACTTGCTTAAAATAAAAGGCAAAACCTCCTCTGTCAACCGAGAAAAAGCTTTATGACCGCCCGCTATGCACCTTATTACGCTCCGGAATCAGAAAGTATTTCCCCGAAAAGCTCAGGCAGACATTCAGGCTTGAAGCAATGCGCTTTTCCGTCCATTTCTTCAAGCGACCACCACTTCCATTGCTGTATGGTGCTTTTTTCCTCTTCCGTCCACTCGGCGGCAAAGACTGTTTTTTGTGAAGAACACTGTACCAGGTAGTATTGTTCCCGCCACAATGCAGGCACTGAGCGGGCAACAGCAAAGACCTCTTTGCGTTTCATCACCATCCTGCCTATTGCATCGTCCAGCCCGGTTTCTTCGTACAGCTCCCGTTTCGCCGCTTCAAGATAAGACTCTCCCGGCCTGAGTTCTCCACCGGCAGTCGCCCAGAACGGCTCTGCATGATGCTCGTCCTTGTATTGAAAGAGCAGGAGCTGTTTTTGCTCGTTGATAATCATCAAGCGAGAGCATTGTCTTGTATCCATTGCTGTTCTTTGCGTCTGCTCCATCAATGAAGCTCTATTACCACCCCCTGGAGTAATCCGGAAAACATCCCAGGCAGACTTTTTTCCCTTGGTGTAAGCGAATTTTATGTTCCGGGGCAGCCTCACCGCATTCCTCACAAACAATACTGGTAAAGAGACGGGCCTTGCTCGGGGGCAGGTCAGCTGGCTCCGTGAAAGTAAAGAGTTCTTCATCCGGGGCATTGAGAATCTTTTCCTGAAAGGCATCTCTGTCTGCTTGACTGCCTCGCTTACCCTGCATCTTAAAAAAGAGACGGACTTTGCGACCGTCCTTACGGCTGTAAAAGCTGAATGCCTGCTTGCCCGTATCCCGGTAGATCAGGTTGCCCTTGCCAATGCTACAACCAGTCAGTACTTGAATTGCATCCACACTGCAGGAGTCATTCTCTGTTACGCAGACTATCTCTTCATCTGGAGAAAATTGAGCCTGTAAGTGTTTTTGGGCAGCAAGGGCAATCCGGTAACCTATAGCCAAACCAGGACAGGTATGGCCATGAAATTCAACGCATCGTTTCCAGTCTTCTTGTTGTTCAGACATGAGTCTTATTTCTCCTTTGATATTGATCAGACAGCAGTGCACTGCTCGAAATGTATTTTCTGTTTAAAATTTGTGGTACGACAGGCTACCAGAGAGAGGATGCCCGAACAATAAGGCGATTGCCTCATTTTGTCGGGAATTTTTCCCGGATAAAGTAGGAAAACAGGGTAAAATCGGGCAGAGATGGAACAAAAGGAAGAAAGAATGCTCTATTAGCTAAATACGGGTTAAAAAGCGTAATAATTAAAGATTGATGCTTCTCCTCTTACTTCCCCTTACCAGCGCAAATTGCCCCTGTTATCTTCTGCCACGCCAACCACCACAATACCGGCTTGATCAGCAGCAGCAATCATTGCCTCACGATCAAAGAGGAGCGACTGGCCTGCCTCAACAGCCAGCACAGAACCGTTTACCGAGGAGAGGGTTTCAATGGTTTTGGTTCCTGTGGCAGGTAAATCAAAACGAAAATCCTGACCTGGCTTTTTCCTTTTCACAACAACAGCCCCAGAGCCTGACAGCTCTCCACCGCGGCGAATGGCGGCATCTGTGCCTTCTATGGCTTCCACGGCAAGAACAGCTCCTGCACGCACAACAACACATTGACCGATATCCAACCGTCCTATGTCACGGGCAATCTTCCAGCCAAAAGCAATATCAGCCCGTTGATCTTTGCTGGGCTTTTTCTTTCCTAAAACTCCTTTGGGAAAAAAGAGATGCTCTAAATAGCAGGTTGAGGCCAGTACCTTGATGCCCTCTTGCTCAAGTGTGTTGGCAACCGCTCGGAGAATGGCATCGTCCAACCGCTTATCAATCTTATTCCACAGGCTCAACCCTTTTAAATCAGGAAAAATATCCTTGAACATCCGCGTCTTGGTGATTGTGCCGCAGAACACGGTCTCAGACACTCCCTGTTCATGAAAAAAACGAATAATCTTTCCCAACTGCCCCAGTTTTACCCAGCAGGAGATATCCGCCCGTTGCTCAAGCTCGGCTTGGGTTTCATTCTGGTGACAGACCGCAACGACCTTACGGTTTCGTTGTTGGGCAGCCTCGGCAAAAAGCAGAGGAAACTGTCCTCCTCCGGCAACAAGTCCGATTGGTGTTGACATAAAAAAGAGAGGTCACAGATATTATATCGATATTACAAACAACTAGCTATCTTCAGTACGTTTCACCACACCACGCTTGCTTTCCCGGAAAAAATCCACCAGAATGCTTACTTCTTGAGAATCAGGGAAGTTATGTACTGCTTGGACCAAAGCCTCTTTGACCAGAACCTGGGGTGAGGAACGAAAAATTATTCTAAAGGCACCGTCAACATCATTGATCGCCTCTCGTGACATGCCATTACGTCGCATACCGATCTTATTCACACCGGCAATACGCATTCTGTTTCTGGTTCCAGTCAAAATAACATAGGGCGGAACATCCAGAGAAATGCCTGACATGCCACCAACGTAGGTGTATGCGCCTATCCGACAGAACTGATGGACAGCCACTAAGCCTCCAAGGTTGGCATAACTGCCCACCTCAACATGACCGCCCAGTGTTGCCACGTTAGACATGATAACATGGTCATGGAGAACACAGTCATGCGCTACATGACAGTAGGCCATCAACATATTATTATTTCCAATAATTGTTTTTCCCCTATCAGAAGGTGTTCCCCGGTGAATTGAGACATACTCTCGTATAGTATTCCCCTCTCCAATAATCAACTCTGTTGGTTCATCCTGATAATGCATATCTTGGGGCGGGGTACCGAGAGAAGAAAAAGAACCAATATGATTTCCAGCCCCAAGCGTGGTATGACCTGAGATGACGACATGTGCATCAATAACCGTATCAGGGCCAATAGAAACATTGGGACCGATAACGCTATATGCGCCAACGGAAGCGGTTGCATGGATTTCCGCCTGTGAATCAACCACGGCAGTAGCATGTATAGTCATGTAAATAATCCGATACTTTTTTTCTTATAAATAGTTATAAGTTGCACCTAATTAAAGGTGGGTGTATCTACCACAAGCTTTGCTGACCAGAGCAGGCCAACAGTCGAGTTAATAAACAAAAAAATTCTGAACATCAGAAACATCAGGAAAAGGTGGCCAGTTGTTGTGCTTCCGTAACCAGCACATCATCAACATACGCCCGACTCTGCACCTTGATGAGTTTCGTCTTTTTGCGAATTAACTCAACTTTATAGATCAACTGATCGCCTGGTCGCACCACTTGACGAAAACGAACCTTATCCATGCCAGCAAAGTATACCAGCTTACCAGCGATATCTTCAGCAGAAAGATAGGCCAACACTGCTCCGGCCTGGGCCAACCCTTCAAGAATTAAAACGCCCGGCATAACAGGCTCACCTGGAAAATGTCCCTGAAAAAAGGGTTCTCCCATAGAAACATTTTTTAAGCCGGTTATTGTCTTATTCGCTTCAAACTTCAAGACCCGATCCAACATAATAAAAGGATACCGGTGCGGCAAGAGGTCAAGAATTTCTTTCATCTCCATTGGTAACTGCGGTGGCTGCACCTTTTTTTCCTCACTCATTCAGCTTCTCTCCTTGTTCATGATCTTACGGTAGGGCAGGGGATCACCTGCTTAATTTATAATACAGTATACAGCATAGAGTACAGCATAGAGCATAGCCTATTTATCGCTCAGGGTAAAGGAACCATCTGCTTCACACCTTTTCTACACTCGCCTTACCAAGAATACCAGCAGGTCGAAAAATCAAAATCAACACCAGCAGAGAAAAGGCAAAGACGTCTTCATAATCACTGGATACATATCCTGTGGCAAAGGCTTCGGTAAGGCCGAGAATAAAACTGCCCAGCACAGCTCCTGGGATAGAGCCTATCCCTCCCAGAACCGCTGCGGTAAATGCCTTAATCCCGGCAATAAAACCAATGAAAAAATTAATTTGACCTACATGGGAGGCTATAAGCAGACCACCCAGTGCAGCCAAGGCAGAGCCTATAACAAAGGTAGCTGCAATAACATTATTAATATTAATACCAACCAACAAGGCCATTGTCTTATCCTGGGCCGTAGCCCGCATCGCCTTTCCTAAGCGGGTGAACTTAATCAGCCAAGTCAAAAGCCCCATAACCACAGCCGTGGTGACCAGTATAACAAAATCCGTTGACCCAATAACATAGGCATACGGTTCCAAAAAGGCAAACTCTGGAATCAGTTCAGGAAAAGAGATAAATTCCGAACTCTGTGCCAAGAGAACATAATTCTGTAAAAAGATCGACATGCCAATGGCGGAAATCAGAGGGGATAAACGGGGTGCATTCCGCAAAGGTCTGTACGCCAACTTTTCCACGGTAAAGCCGTATGCTGCAGCCCAAATCATTGCGGCAACAGCAGACAGGATAAGCACGGCAAAAGGAGGAAAACCGTAAATAGAGAGGACTGTGGCAACGATAAAGGCGGTAAAGGCGCCTATCATATAGATTTCACCGTGGGCAAAATTGATTAAACCAATAATGCCGTAGACCATCGTGTAGCCCAAAGCGATGAGGGCGTAGATAGACCCTCTGGTCAGGCCACTAAAAAAAAGTTCTGTCAGGTATTCAAAATCAAAGTCCATAACTTTTGTAAAATCTTGTAAACTATTACTTACTGTTGTTTATCTGTACGCAGCATACGGCTCAAGATTGTTGCTGTCCAAACCCTTTTCAACTTACTTTTCCGTATATCCAACACTATTTCAGAATATTTTGCTCTTGTTTTGTTAAGGTCTTCTTAAAAAATACCATTGGTATCTATTGATCTTTTGAAGGATTTCTGATAAGAAATGTTTTTTAACGTACACATTACCTGATTCTACTTTTCTATATACAGAAAAAAGTGTTGGATGACTTCACTCCTTGGTCAACTTCATATTTTGTTATTTTTATTATCTTGGCCTTATATATACAATATCAGAAGTATCCTGAACAGTATCAGTAATCCTTAACAGAAAAAAGAGAACGTTCCATGACACAATCAACCGATAGAGCAGTCACAGAGGTACTTAACAACCATAAAGGAGGATCACAAATCCAAACTGTTTGGGACAGATACGAGGCCCAGCAGCCGCAATGTGGTTTTGGCGAACTGGGACTTTGCTGTCGCCACTGTATGCAGGGGCCCTGCCGTATTGATCCCTTTGGCGAAGGCCCTGACCGAGGAATTTGCGGAGCTACAGCAGATACCATTGTTGCCCGAGGTTTGGCACGGGCAATAGCAGGTGGAACAGCCTCGCATAGTGGTCATGCCCTGCATCTGGTGCATACCTTAAAAAAAGCCCTGACAGGTCAGGCACCAGACTACGCCATCAAGGACAAAGACAAGTTGAAAGCAGTGGCAGCTCGTTGTGGCATTGAGATAAAAGACCGGTCCAGCAAGAAAATAGCCTTGGAACTTGTTGAGCTGGCTTTGGCTGAATTTGGCGATAAAGGCGAACCCCTTACTTGGGCTGCAAGCACTGTCACCGCAGGCCGAATTGAGGCATGTGACAAGCTTGGCATTGTCCCGACCAGCATTGACGGCTCTATTGCCGAAGTCATGCACCGAACCACCTATGGCGTGGATGCTGATCCAATCAATATTCTCCTTGGCGGGCTGAAATGTGCTGTGGCTGATTATACAGCATGTCATCTTGCCACAGATCTTTCTGATATTATCTTTGGCACGCCACAGCCTGTGATCAGCAAGGCAAACCTAGGAGTTCTCCGAGAAGAGGCCGTTAATATTGCCCTGCATGGTCATAATCCGCTGTTGAGCGATATTATTGCTCAGGTCGCATCTGACCCTGCCTTGATTACTGAGGCTAAAAAAGCAGGAGCCTCTGAAGGACTGAATGTTGTCGGTATCTGCTGCACAGGGAATGAAATCCTGATGCGCCACGGTATCCCGCTGGCAACCAGCTCAATTTCCCAGGAAGTGGCGATTATGACCGGTGTGCTGGATGCTATGGTGGTAGACTATCAGTGTATCATGCCTGCTGTGGCAACTATCGCAGAGTGTTTTCATACCAAGGTTATCACCACCATGCCCATTGCCAAAATGCCTGGGGCTGAACATATTCCCTTTGATGAAGAAAATGCTGTCAAATGTGCCACGGCAATTATCCGGCAGGGTATTGAACGTTTTAGATCCCGGAATCCGGACAAGATCTGTATCCCGCACGAGTCATCCACAGCTATAGCCGGTTTTTCCGCAGAAGCTATTATCGGTGCCCTGTCCAAGGTTGATGCCGATGATCCACTCAAGCCGTTGATTGATAATATCGTGGCAGGCAATATCCGGGGGATCTGTCTCTTTGCTGGCTGCAATACCGTTAAAGTACCGCAAGATTATAACTATGTGGAAATGGTCAAGCGATTACTGGCAGAAAATGTCCTGATTATGGCAACAGGTTGTGCTTCATCTGCCTATGCCCGTCACGGCTTCATGACCTCGGAAGCAACAACAAAATATGCCGGTGAAGGTCTGGCTGCTGTACTGACTGCTATTGGCGAGGCAGCAGGATTAGAAGCACCCCTGCCCCCGGTTCTTCATATAGGTTCCTGTGTGGATAATCCCAGAGCTGTGGATATTGCGACGGCAATAGCCAATAAACTGGGCGTAGATATCAGCAAATTACCGGTTGTTGCCTCTGCCCCAGAAGCAACAACGGAAAAGGCAGTGGCCATTGGCACCTGGGCTGTGGTTGGAGGACTGCCAACCCATCTTGGTGTGATTCCCCCGGTTTTAGGCAGTAAGTTAGTTGCTGAAACCCTGACCTCAACCGTAAAGGATCTGGTAGGCGGGTATTTTGTTATTGAGCCGGACCCGAACAAAGCTGTCAAGGCCCTGTTAGCTATTATTGATGAACGCCGGGCCGGTTTGGGCCTGTCGTAAAGGAGGCGATCATGGAAGTTATTTATGTACAAGCGGACCGATGCCTAGGCTGCAAAACCTGTGAGATCGAATGCCGCATCGCCCATACCGATACCGATACCGAGAACACCCTGTTCGCAGCGGTCAGTCAGTTGCGACCTCCCAAAAGAAGGCTGTTCGTGGAACAGGGAGAAAAAGGCAAAACACCGGTGATCTGCCGTCACTGCGAAGAAGCTCCCTGTATTGTGGAGTGCATCAGCGGGAGCATATATCGGGATGAACAAGGCTTTGTTCGTCGGAAAAAAGAACGTTGTATTGGGTGCTGGTCCTGCATTATGGCCTGTCCCTTTGGGGTGGTTGTCCGGGATGCCGAGGCCCATATTGCGGTGAAATGCGACCACTGTCCTGATCTGGATACACCCGCCTGTGTAACGGGCTGTCCTACCAAGGCATTGCAGCTGGTTGATGTGGACAGTTTGCCGCAGGAGCGACGCAAAGAACTTCTGCTCAAAAAAGAGGTCTGAGTATGCAGTATGTTATCGTAGGCGGCTCCATTGCCGCTATTACTGCGCTCAATGTTATTCGGGCCAACAGGCCGGATGCAAAGATGCAGATGGTTGCCGATGAAGCTGTCCCATTTTATTACCGAGCCCTGATCCCCTTTTTGCTGGATAAAAGCCGCACTGTGGATGAAATTCTCTTTACTGAGCAACCTACAGATGATAAACGGGTAAAGTTTCACCATGATCGCTGTGTCGGGGTAGACTCGACGCAGAAAGTTATTCGTCTGGAATCAGGCAACCCCCTGCCCTATGATAAACTTTTACTGGCAGCAGGCAGCTCTTCAGTTCGTCCTGATATTCCTGGTGTGGGCAGTACAGGGGTGTATACCCTACGCAATATGGATGAGGCCCTCAAGGTTCGGGACGCTCTGGAAGGGTGCGGAAAAGCCGTGGTGGTCGGTGGTGCCTTGGCCGGTATAAAGATGGCCGAGTCCCTTCAGCGCACAGGCGTTCATGTAACCGTGGTTGAGCAGTTTCCCCGCATTCTGCCCTTTATCGCAGACACGGAAACAGCTCAACGCATGAGCCAAAAACTCGGACAGGAGGGGATGGCAATCCACACCAACGATTCAGCAGCAGAAATTCTTGCAACAGATGGGAAGGCCACAGGGGTACGGCTTGTTTCCGGAAAAACAATACCGGCAGATCTGGTCCTCTTGATGGTAGGGGTGCGTCCGAATGTAGAATTTCTTGCCGGTTCAGGCGTTGATACTGATTTGGCTGTACTCACGGATCAGGAGATGCAGACATCTGTCCCGGATATTTATGCTGCCGGCGATATGGTCCAGATCCATGATGCGGTTACTGGCGAGGATGTGATCAGTGGCCTGTGGGGCAATGCTGTCCATATGGGCAGAACAGCGGGTTTTAATATGAGCGGTATCAAGGCGGTGGTTCCGCCGTTTCTCTCCTCGTTCAACAGCACTGAAATCGCCGGACTCCCCATTATCTCTGCTGGCCTTATCCACCCTCAATCTGAGCAGTATACAGTTTATACCGAGGCGCAGGGGGAGAATTACCGCAAACTGATCTTTGACAAAGATCGACTTGTAGGAATGATTTTTCTTGGTGATATTACAAAGGCTGGGGTCTATATCAACCTTATTCGCAATCGCATTGCATTGGGAGAGAGAAAAGATGCTCTGATTCGAGAGGTTATGTCTGTTTTAAGTACCCTGTAACCCTATAACCATCTATCCCGCCAGTGACGGGATAGAATCATCAATACAGTAAGATATCAGGACATATAACACGATGAGAAGAAGTTACATCGCATACCCAAGAGTCTCTGCAAGATCTTTATCAATTAGCTTGATCTGATTTATATCATAATACAGGTCAACCCGCATGGTACTGGTTCCGTCAAAGTTTGAAACCAGCTTGTGGGACTGATAGAAGATCTTTCCTGTTGTACAGGCAGTCTTATTGGTGGACATGCCCACGATCAACCCGCACCGTTTAACACCTGATTCATTGTTCACCTTAAAGATGATTGGGTGTTCCCGTCCAGATCCAACCCCGTATTTTGCCGTGGCCTCATCCAGGGTAAGTCCTTCAACATATATGCTTGTGTTTGGTCTCACTCCTGCAAAGGAAATCGAAGACAAAGTGAGAGTTGACACCACCAAAATGCTCAATATAAAAGTAAAATATAGTTTATTCATTTGCTCCTCCTTATTTAATAATAATTACCTTTTAATAAAAGAATATCGAATAATAAAACCTCCGTCAATAAAATAATTTTTATGTTGTCCCTCCCCAGCAGGGAGGGGATAAGGCCGTATACCTCTGTTCAAGAGGGTGATAAAGAGTATATAGCTCCCATCCCGACATCCCGACACGTAGGCCGGGACAACAAAATATAGAGTGCACTCTTATAGGAACAGTTCATGTTTACTTAATAATATTTTTTTATAAAAAAACAGAAAAATCTTTTTTGAAAAAATAACTTGCTGGAATTATTTATATATAATATTTGAAAGGTGAGCAGTGAGTAGTGTTAGCAAGGGCTTTGCAATCCGAAAACCCTGTACTGAGGCCGACCTTAGCAGAGCGAGTGGGATAAAATATTTTTTAGATGACCAGAGCGGAATGCTGTTGTCGGTGTGTTGAAAATCTCAAATTCGATTGGGGGTGTAAAAATGTCGGAAAAAAGCAGAAGGTGAGGGTGAAACCATACTGAATAATTGAAATATCCGACAGCATCTCAGATACTGCCGGAGCAAATTGGCACCAAGGAAAAACCCTGGTTCCACCTTGAAAATACCCTGCCCTCTTCAAGATAGGAAGAGCCGGAATCGGTGAGAATTGGTCGAAGAAGGCAGAGGCTGAAATCGACCCCGGCTACATGCTGGCAAGGGTAGACATATCGTCTGTTATGATTTTAAATTCATCCGCTACAAAAACACCCCGAACACGCTGTGCTTGAACAATGACTTTTGCACCCAAATGGGCCTTGGATTGATCGCCCGTAATCACGGTTTTATCAGTCACTCTGACGCTATTTTTTCCTATTTTCCATGAACCGTAGGGCCAGGCAAGACCGGGTGCTTCTTTAACTATACCAGTCAACTCTTTACTGGCTACTGATTGGACAAATGTTGCTGATACCAGAAATATCGTAACAAATACAACTTGAAAAATTTTTTGTGTGTACATAGCTCCATCTCCTCTTGTATAAATTATTCCCTTAATAATTATTCCTATATAATATTTTGTACCTTTCCTGTTTATAAAAAGCAAACTTTTTTTGTACTTTCTATACTAAAAATAGCACTGTTAAAATAACATGCTGATTATATTACGATAATTTTATGGATATTTGTTTAAAATATCAAACAATACGTATTTATACTCTGAGCATGGTCTCAGCACACACAATGCTACGTGAATCCCCTTTCCAAAAAAAAATCAACATCATTACTTCTTGATAAAACTGAAAATATGCTACCTACATGCCAAGGTTGTCCGTAGTGTAGTGCAGATACAAAAAACGAAACTCTTGTTTTAAGGAATTTACTCAAACAGTCTCGGCACAATCATTTTTTTATACGATCGTGCCGATTTTGTCGACTATCATGCCTTGTTGTTTTTGCCCAGTGGAGAGAAGAAGAGGAGAGGGGTACGAAAAAAGGATAGTTGGACAGCCTGGAGGCTATAATCCAAGTTCAGTAAGCTTTTGAACAGCCTGTTTCTGTTCACTGGTGAGCTGTTTCGGTATCTTGACAAGGAATTTGACATAGAGATCTCCCCTATCTCCAATAGGACCAAAAGGTAAGCCATGCCCCTTGATACGTAGTTTGGCTTCCTGTTGCACGCCAGCAGGTACCTTGAGCTTAAATGTCCGTCCGTCCAGCGTGGTGACCTCCACTGCTGTTCCCAAACATGCCTGACTAAAAGGCAGCTTTTTTTCCGTGATCAGATTGTCCCCATCACGGGTAAACTTTTCATGCTGTTGCACTGTCACCTTAAGAAATAAGTCGCCAGCAGGGCCACCCGTAGAAGAGGGCGCACCCTTACCGGAAAGGCGTAACCGTTTTCCCGACTCAATTCCTTTGGGGATTTTGACCGCAATATTCTGCGTCTCCCCATTGCGGCGCAAACTGATATTCTTTTCTCCTCCGTGCAGGACATCTTCCAGAGTAATGGTCAGTTCGTAGGTCTGATCCTGTCCTTTGGTTGGGGTTGGCTGAGGTCGACATCCGCCACCTCCACAGCATCCCCCACCCTGGGTTCCACTGCCAGCCTGATTGAAAAAGTCAAAGGGATTGCCACCACCGCCTCCTTGGCCGTTAAAGCGAAAGCTGGTGCGTCCGCCCCTGCCACCGCCACCAAAGCCAAATTGACCAAGGATATCATTAATGTCAAAGCCCCGAAAAATATCTTCCTGGGAATAACGCTGCTGAAATCCTGCTGATCCGTAGGTGTCGTATTGCTGCCGTTTTTGTTCATCAGAAAGGACTGCATAAGCCTCGCTGATCTGTTTGAATTTGGCCTCAGCCTCTTTATTGTCCGGGTTTTTATCGGGATGATATTTTAGGGCCAATTTGCGGTAGGCCTTTTTAATTTCAGCAGCAGAGGCTGTTTTATCAATGCCGAGAATTTTATAGTATTCCATATTTGCTGTACTTTGCAGGCGTTCACATTGCCTTATGATTTTTAAGAGCTTTTTAGAAGTTTTTCCTGAGCAAGAGAAGTTTCTCTATCAGAATAAAAATAAGAACAAAATGAAATTTGTCCAATGGATTTTTTTCTCTACTGGCATTGCATCAGATATCAGGTGAGAAAACAAGGAGAGGAAGCTTACCCTCACATTATCTATATTTTTGATTTTTCTTGATATTTAACATTACAAGGGAATATTCCCATGCTTACGCCAAGGATTTTCCAATTTTTTATTGCGGAGCATGGCCAAGGAACGGCAGATACGAGTTCGAGTCTGATGGGGCATGATCACGTCATCAATAAAGCCCCGGCTGCCTGCAACAAAGGGGTTGGCAAAACGAGCAGTATACTCCGCTGTTCGCCTTTTAACCATTTCGGTATCTTGACCGTCTGGTCGAAAAATAATCTCAACAGCACCCTTGGGACCCATGACAGCAATTTCCGCGCTGGGCCAGGCAAAGTTGACATCGCCTCGCAAATGTTTGGAACTCATCACATCATAGGCACCACCATAGGCTTTACGGGTGATCAGGGTAATTTTTGGTACTGTTGCCTCGGCATAGGCGTAGAGGAGTTTGGCCCCATGTTTTATGATCCCTCCGTATTCCTGAGACGTTCCAGGTAAAAATCCCGGCACATCCACAAAGGTGATAATCGGAATATTAAAGGCATCGCAAAAGCGGACAAAACGGGCCGCCTTACGTGCTGAGGAAATATCAAGACAGCCTGCCAGCACCATAGGTTGATTTGCCACAATGCCTACGGTTGATCCCTGCATCCGGGCCATGCCAATAATGATATTAGCGGCAAAGTCGGGTTGCAACTCAAAAAAGTCATGCTCATCCACTACCTTGGTGATGAGTTCCTTCATATCGTAGGGCTTGTTCGGATCACTGGGAATAAGGCTGTCCAGTGAGGATTCGGTTCGCTCTGGCGTATCGCTGCAAGGCCAGACCGGAGGTGCCTCCCGATTATTGGACGGAAGAAAGTTGATAAACCTTCTGAGCATCAGCAGGGCCTCAACACCGTTCTCAAAGGCCAGATCCGCCACACCTGAGCGAGCCGTATGGGTGGTGGCTCCGCCCAGCTCTTCGGCTGTTACGCTCTCATGGGTAACCGTCTTCACCACATCAGGGCCGGTAACAAACATATACGAGGTGTTCTTGACCATAAAGATGAAGTCAGTCATTGCCGGCGAATAGACAGCGCCGCCAGCACAGGGACCCATGATCATGGAAAGCTGTGGAATCACGCCGGAGGCCAGAACATTACGCTGAAACACATCTGCATAGCCTGCCAAGGCATCAACACCCTCTTGAATCCGTGCTCCGCCTGAGTCGTTGAGGCCAACAACCGGTGCGCCAACTTTGATGGCATGATCCATGATCTTGCATATTTTTTCAGCATGCGCTGCGGAGAGGGAACCGCCAAACACGGTAAAATCTTGGCTGTAGACAAAGACAAGTCGACCGCAGACAGTACCATAGCCGGTGACTACCCCGTCGCCAGGGATCTTCTGCTCTGCCATGCCAAAATCAACGCATCGGTGTTCGACAAACATATCCCATTCTTCAAAACTACCCGGATCAAGAAAAAGTTCAATGCGTTCACGAGCTGTTAGCTTTCCTTTGGCATGTTGTTTATCAATCCGTTGTTGACCTCCGCCAAGACGGGTTGCTTCACGTTTTGCATCGAGTTGTTCTATGATATCCTGCATAATTTTGAAGAGTAAAGGGTATGAGAGTTGAAAATGCGATATTGCCTGACTAAGGAGCGGAAGACAACTCTGCTGAACATAGCTCTGTTAATACGCCATGAGTGGATTTGGGATGAAGAAAGCCTATTTGTTTACCACCAGCCCCAGTCATTGGTGTGCGGTTGATTAACTGACAACCGGCTTGCTCTGCTTTTTCAAGTTGGGCAGCCGCATTATCGCAGGTATAGGCAATATGATGAACTCCTTCGCCTTGGCGTTGCAAAAATTTTGCTATGGGGCCATCCTCGCCCAGCGGTTCAAGCAATTCGATTTTTGTCTCACCAAGAGAAAAAAAAGCCGTGCGTACCTGCTGCGAAGGGACTTCTTCGATTCGTTCACAGTGGAGTCCTAATGCCTGTTCATAAAAGATACGGGCCGTTGCGATGGAATGAACAGCTATTCCTATATGATCTATTTTTTTCAGCATAAATACGAACGACTATTTCATTATATATTCTAATGAATTAGTTACAGCCCAGTCCCCAGCCCCAGGAATCAACACAGGTCCGTTGTGAAGCCACCGTACCTCCACAGGCTTGATAGCAGTAACGATGCTCTTGATTGCATTGCTCAAAGCTCGGCGGCGGACAGGTTTTACGGCTGTCATAGCAATTCATTCCACCATTTTTAAGGCAATTCTCCAGTTTAATGCCTGCTATCTCGTTGCGGTGTTCACAGTCTTTTTGCGCTAATTTAATCTCGTTTTTGCAGGCGGTTCTATTCTGCTCACACTGCATAACACAAATCTGTCCCTGCTGGCTTGTTGGGGGTTCTAAGAGGTATTCTGTTGTATACAGCGACCCACAGGCACTCAACGATATGAGCAAAAGGCCCAAAAAAACAGCCTGCCATAACAAATAACCAAAATGACCGTTTTTTTTCTGTGTTGCTTTCATGACTTTTTCTTCAGCTTTTTTCGAGTTTATCTGTGATAAGATCATATAGGGTATTGCTGGTTTCCCGGACAACATGCACACAATTTTTGCGTGTACTGTCTGGATTTGTCCGAAAGTTTTGAACAGCTTCCTTGTCTTTCCAGTCTATTTGGGCAATGTCAGAGCATCGGATGCTACCATACGGTTCTGTGATGTGGGCAAATTTTTGCACCATTGCATAGCTGATACTGCACATCTGCTTATGATTATCCTGCTCAGGAGCTTTCTTGCCCAGGGTAAAACCGATTGTTGCCAATGCACCTGACAGCGCACCGCATGTCTCGCCGCTACTGCCCATGCCACCTGCAAAGGGAGCCATAGCAGCTACAACCTCCGGCGATGGTGGTTCATCTCGTAATAACTCTGCGCAGGCACAGAGGACGGCTTGGCTGCAATGATAGCCTTCGGCAAAGAGTTGAACAGCCTTTTCCGCAATTTCTTCTCGTTCTTTCATATCTTATCTATCCTTGTGTGTCCCTTTATATCTCATACTAAGAAATGGAAGGGTATGTAAAAAAACTACTGACTAACACTTGACGTCCTTGGAAATACAAAAAATATATACAACCGGGTTCGTCTGCGCATCCACGCACAGCCATCTTACCATGTATTGGCTAAGAAACTCAAAGAAGTTTTTTATTCTTCAGGTAAAACCTGATCATCATCCTGTTCCGTTGCATTTTTTTCTTTATTTTGCTTGGTCTTTGGCTTGGTCTCAAGTTTTGAATACAGCGGGCCGACTTCTGGGAGATACTCATGAAAGGCATCACCGTAGATCTCCCAAATCGTTATAAAGAGCGCTGAGATAATCGGGCCAATAATAATGCCAAGTACACCAAAAAGGGCAATACCACCCAAGGTGCCAAAGAGAACAAAAAGATCGTGCATTTCCGTATCCTTGCCAACAAGTCTGGGACGAAGCAGGTTGTCAAGATTACCTGCTAAGGCGCCACAGATAATGGCAAGAATAAAAACTCCAGAAAAGTCACCGTCTATGGCAAGGATAGCCAAGGCAGGTATCCACACTATGGCTGTTCCAACCGCAGGAATAATGGAGAGAACTGCCATGACCGTTCCCCAAAAAACAGCTCCTTGTATTTCTGCCAAGAAAAAAGCAAAGCCGCAGAGTCCTCCTTGAAGTATACCGATAATTAACGTTGATTTCATGGTAGCCCCTGCAACAGAAGTAAAGCGCCGAAGCAGGCGTTCTTCATCTTCATGCGTCATAGGAAGATAATACAAGATTTTGTTGAGCAGGACTTCGCCCATAGTTAAAAAATAAAACATGACATAGAGCATGATCACGGCATTAAACAGGGCATTGATCGTTATTCTGCCCAAAGACCCAAGAGAATCAATGATCTGGTTGGAGATCATACCAACAATCTCTCCAGCCTTTTCTAAAATCATGTCGCGATAGGGAAGAAATATCTCATAATGGGGAACTTTACTGATATAGTCTGATAAAATCGTTGGTTCTTTTACAAACGAGTCTATCCAAGGGGTTACAGATTGACCTACATGCACGGCTTGGCTGATGACGACTCCGATGAGAAGGGCTAGAGGGATCAGAAGAAGACAGACAAGAGCAATGATAATCAGGATTGAGGCCAGATTTTCTCTGTTGTTGAGACGTGGAGTGAGCCATCTGTGAGCAGGCGTTGTCATGGCGGAAAACAGACCGGCCATGAAGATTGCCATGAGAAATTGTCGAATCATGGTGAGGAACAGGGCAGATATTGCTGTCACCATGATAAGGAGTATTATTTTGTTGACATTTTGGTGCTTTATCATCTGTTACCATCCTGTGTAGATAAATCAATACTTTGATATTACTACGTATAGTGTCTAATAATTTGCAAAATCATTAGACGCTATACCGATCTTTTTCCAACCTGCCGATTTTATTGAAAGTCGTTATTTTACGAATGGCGTAGAATCAGTCATTTAGTGAAAAACGATATAATGTCTATTTTATAACGTGTTAATTCCACAAAAAAGATAAAAATAATTAGATCTTCTAAATCAGTGAGCTAGAGATAGCTTTCACGAAACTTTATCTGGTTTTGTTGATTTATAATAGTTGTATACTCTTTATAAAATCAACCTGATGTAAAATGTTAATTATTTTTTTTTCTTCATTATCTGTTAACTGGATATCTTCATCATAAATATCGGTATAACGAGATAAATAGAGTTTATTAGATTGCCAGATGTTATTAAAGTTGCTGAAGCTAAAATAGGACTTTCTGTTATTTGCTATTATTGAAAAATAACCAGGAATAGTTGAGCCGTTTTTTCCGAAGACCAAAGAATAGTTTTTTGCTTGGTATGTTTTTTCTTCGAGAAGAGAGAATATAAAGTCAAAAATATCTACATGGGAAAACTGCCTTATTGACTGAATTATAGAGGATTTTGGAACTTTTATAAGAATTGGTATCTCAATCTGCCCGCTACTGAAATTGGAATGATGACCAAATGTTCCATTTTCCCAGAATTCTTCACCATGATCCCCGGTAATAATAATAAGAGCATCATCGTAAAGACCTTTCTTTTTTAGAGTATTCAAAAATTGTCCAACTATCATATCTAAATAATAGACAGCATTATAATATCTATTTTTAATCTTAATGATATTATCATTGCTGGTATCTGTTAAATCGGACAAAGGATTGATATAATTCTTTATAGGCTTGTACTTCACCATGTTTTCTGGAAAATAATAAGGGAAATGGCCACTTTCGAGAAATATCGTAAAAAGCTGCCTTTTCTCGTTAGTCATTTGGATAGCTTTTTTCAGTACCACCTTATCTTTTTCATTTGGATTTTCATTTTTCTTAAATCCCTCATCATTACTGTAATAGTAATTTGCTAAATAATGCTTTCTGCCAAATATTTTTTTATCACTTTCTCCCCATCTCAATCCAGAACCTGAGAGAACATTTATATCATAGCTATTTTTTTTCAGTAATTGTAAATTTTTCGAGCCATATTTTTTTATTTTTTTATCTGTATCAATATACACGGGATACAGTGAGTGAAATATCGCAAACCACGATAGATACGTTTCATTTCCTGCTGCGTATGTCTGGTCAATCTTCACAAAATCATTTTTTAATTCAAACACATTTCCCATATTATCTTTGTTGAAAACATCTTGTCGTAATGTTTCTATGACGATTAGATAAATATTAGAAATGGGATTTTTGACATTCAATACCCGCTTTGAATATTTTTTTTTATCAAGTTCTATAGTGTATTTTTTTTTCATCATACTCGGCACATTAAAAACGACATATTGGTAGGAAAAAATCGATTGATATTTTTTTGTTATTTTATTTGGGAACCGAGTCGATTGGAGATATTGCAAAAAGTAAAAGAATGCAATACTAGTTATTAATATAACAAATACAGAGGAAAATGTTACAGGCAGTACTTTGTATTTTCCTGTTATCCAATAAAGAAAGATACCAATTGAGACTACCGCTGTAAGTAGTACTATAAATAATAGACATTGTAAGAGAGAAAAACCAATATTATTAAGAATAAACAACAGGTCATCTAAACTGGAGACATCGGATACAAGTGACAGGCTATCTACAAGATGCATCTGCTGCGTAGTAAATACGACATAGTCAACATATAGAAGAAATACAATCAGTGCCAGCAATCCGTTATAAAACATCCTGATACGTGATATTTTATAACGTAGCAGCATTTGTTCAACCAGCATTGCCATCATCGACAAGATAAGAAATGATAATAAGATCATTATCAGAATAACAACAGATTCGACAAGACTATGTTTAGGAAGCTCCTTATAGAAAAGATAATTGATAAGTGAAAAGGGAATAAAAATAATAACTATATAGCTGATATTAATATTGTAATTTCTATTTACTCTATTCCTATTAAAGAGAAATAGAATCAATAAAAAGGATACAATCGAATAAAGCGTTAGGTGTATTGGACGGGGAATAACATGATACCACAACTTATCAATAACAATTATATTATCTTCTATCGTGATCGACAGATCATCAATCGGAATATTTTTCTTTTGGTATTTATTTATCAGAAAACTATCTAGTTGAACATCATCATTCCGTGACCATATTTCTATACTTGTAATTGTACCTCGTGTCTTACAGGAAAAATTTGTAATTTCAGAAATACTCCGTTTGCTGACTTCTCTTTTGTTAATAATTTTATGACCACTGAAAAGTAGATGATATGTGACTTTAATCTCTGAGGAAACAGGCGCTTTGATGCTTACATTAATCGTATAGTCATTTATGTTTATTACACAAAAAACTATTACAGCCAATAGAAAAAAGACAACAAATTTATATAATCTAAACATGATAGTCAGGTCAAAAGTTCGGTCTGTAAAATGGGTCTAAAATTTCTGATTGTTACGTGTCATGTCAAAGCTGGTCGCTGTTCCGACTGAGCGGCAATTTATTAAAGCTGTTGCCTTACGGATTTTTTTATCGGGAATATTCAAATTCATAACGGCAGAATAATCTTAATCCGGTGATTCTGTCAAGAAGCTTGGCAACTGACTGAGGAGTTACAAAATAACCTCCTTTCCCGGTTCAATGCTTTTAAAACTGTTGACTAATCTTTCTTAAAATGACACCATGATAGGTTATAACCGTAAACCAATAATTCGTTTTTGTAAGGAGAGAAGAATATGGCTGAAAATGAAGATAAAATTGTAAGCCTACTACAAGAAGGTGCAACCTTTACACCTCCAACACGAGGACAAGAGCAGGCTCATGTAAAATCTATGGACGAGTACCAGGCAGCCTATCAGCGTTCTATAGAAGATCCAGAAGGATTTTGGGCGGATCGGGCTGAAGAACTGGTCACATGGGATAAAAAATGGGATTCTGTACTGGAGTACGATTTTGACAAGCCTGAAATTGCGTGGTTCAAAGGCGGCAAGCTGAACATGTCAGTGAACTGTCTGGATCGGCACCTGACCAACGGTCGCCGCAACAAGGCTGCTCTTATCTGGCAAGGTGAGCCAGAAGAGGATGTCAAGGTCTACACCTATCAGATGCTCCATACCGAGGTTTGCCGTTTTGCCAATGTTCTCAAGAAAAAAGGTGTAAAAAAAGGTGATCGTGTCTCAATTTACCTGCCTATGATTCCTGAGCTGTCCATTGCCCTGCTGGCCTGCGCTCGTATTGGTGCAATCCACTCTGTTGTCTTTGCTGGCTTTTCTGCTGTTGCCCTACAAAGCCGAATTCAGGACTGCGAAGCCAAAGTACTGATCACAGCGGATGCTGTTCTCCGTTCAGGCAAGGTTATTCCGCTCAAGCCTAATGCAGATAATGCGCTGGCAGGCAGTGACAGTGTTGAAAGCTGTATTGTAGTAGAGCGTGCTGGCAACGATATCACCATGCAGGAGGGGCGTGATACGTGGTGGCATGACGAAGTTGCTGCCAAGGATATCAGCAGTGAGTGCGAGCCTGAGTCTATGGATGCAGAAGATATCCTGTTTATCCTCTATACCTCTGGTTCTACGGGTACTCCTAAAGGGGTTGTTCACACCACTGGCGGTTATCTGACCTATGCCATGCATACCTGCCAGTGGGTTTTTGACCTGAAAGACGATGATGTGTACTGGTGTACTGCTGACATTGGCTGGATTACCGGGCATTCCTATATTCTTTACGGACCGCTCGGCCTGGGTGCAACCTCTCTTATGTTTGAAGGTGTACCCTCCTACCCTGGACCAGATCGTTTTTGGAAGATTGTTGAGAAGTTTAAGGTCAATATTTTTTACACTGCACCGACCGTTATCCGTGCGCTGATGCGGGAAGGTGAAGAACCTGTCCAACGCTATGACCTGTCCAGCCTGCGTATTCTCGGCTCTGTGGGCGAGCCTATCAATCCTGAAGCCTGGATGTGGTACTACGTCAACATTGGTAAGGAAAAATTACCTATTGTGGATACTTGGTGGCAAACTGAAACCGGTGGCATTATGATTTCACCGTTGCCTTATGCCACGACACTGAAGCCCGGTTCAGCAACCTATCCGTTGCCTGGTATTGATGCGGCAATCTATGACGAAGACGGGAATGAGGCTGCACCGAACGAAGGCGGGCATCTGGTTATCCGTAAACCGTGGCCAGGAATGTTGCGCGGAGTCTACAAAAATCCAGAACGCTTTAAGAAAACCTATTTTAATCGGTACGCAGATACGTATGACCCAGAAGACGGTGCGCGCAAGGATGAGGACGGCTGTTTCTGGATCATGGGGCGTCTGGACGATGTTATCAACGTATCCGGCCACCGTCTCGGTACTGCTGAGATTGAATCTGCATTGGTTTCCCACGATGCAGTGGCTGAAGCTGCTGTTGTTGGTATGCCACATCCGGTTAAGGGCCAGACCATCTTTGCCTATGTCACCCTCATGGCCTCAGTTGAAGAATCTGAGGAGTTGATAGCAGAGTTACGCAAACATGTTCGCGCAGAGATCGGCCCCATTGCCACTCCAGAGGTGATCATGTGGGCACCGGGCCTGCCTAAGACTCGGTCTGGTAAGATCATGCGTCGTATTCTGCGCAAGATTGCTGCGGATGACTTTGATAACTTTGGTGATACCTCTACCCTGGCTGACCCTTCAGTAGTGGACAACTTGGTTGAAGGGAGAAAGGGCATGTAACATGTAAGGAACTCATAAGGAAACTCTAAAGGCTTTTCCTGTTTCTTTTTTTTGGGGCAGGAAATGAGCTTGAGATAGGCGTATTTAAGAGTTAGGGAAGAGCCAATTTTCTGTACCCGGTGTTGAAACACCGGGCTATTTTCGGCAGTCCCTCCGGGACGCTGTTTCCGGGATATTCCCGCCCTGGAGGGGCGATCGATAATGGCCCACCGTTTTAACGGTGGGCGGCTTCTTAATAGCTGACGATACAATCAGTACTTCTGATCCGCATACGCCAGCCAGCCACCAGCAGCAACCAGCTCCTTATCAAAGGGGTTCATGGAAAAGCTGCACTCCACCCGCTCTCCTTTGTCGTTCTCTGCAACAACCGTATCTCTGTCCAGTTCAATACCAATCTTGATTGCGCCATCACCAGTAAGGGAAAAGAGCTGATCAATATCCGCCTTGGAAAGCTCCACAGCCAAGATACCGCAGTTGAACATATTTTGGCGAAAAATACGGGCAAAGCTTTCACCGATCACCACGTTGATGTCGTTGACCTCTAAGGCCCAGACCGCGTGTTCGCGAGAGGAACCGCAACCAAAATTGGAGCGGGTCACCAGCACAGAGGCCTGCTGGAACTCCTCTGCCTCAGTATCAAACTCTTTGCCATCCAGAAAGAGATCTTCCAGCAGATGGGGCTGTAAGGCTCGTTTGGTGATCTCGGTCAGGTATTTGGCCGGAATAATTTCGTCTGTATTGATGTCGTCTCTATCTATAAAAAAGGCTGAACCGCCGAATTCTTTCATGTCCTTCGTTGCTCCTCTTAATTAATAAACTGGGCTGGATCTGTGATCTCTCCGGTGACCGCTGCCGCCGCCGCCGAGAGTGGACTCATCAGATGCACCATACCGCCTTTGCCCATGCGCCCGTTGAAATTCCGGTTAGTAGTTGAGGCACAGGATTCCCCTTCAGCCAACACACCACTACTCATACCTAGGCAGGCACCGCAGGTGGGATTGAGGACACAGAAACCAGCATCCATAAAGATTTTGATCAACCCCTCATCCAGAGCCTGGGAGTAAATGGCCGGGGTTGCCGGGGTCAGGATACCGCGCACTGAGTCGGCAACAGTGCGTCCCCGCAGGATAGAGGCAGCTATCCGGATGTCTTCGATGCGACCGTTGGTACAGGAGCCGATATACACCTGATCGATTTTTTCACCAACCAGCTCATCAATATCCTTAACCTTATCTGGCTTATAATTGTATGTCACCTGGGGACGGAGGTCTGAGACGTCGATAGTCAGGGTCTCGGCATATTCCGCATCAGGGTCAGAATGCCATTTACTGAAATCTTCTGTTGCCTCTTCAAGAGATGCGTACTCATCCTGAATAAAGGGCCAGAGGTATTCAGCTGTCACCTTATCGGGCAGGCAAAGACCAGAGGTGGCCCCAGCTTCCACAGACATGTTACAGAGGGTCATACGGGCGGACATGTTCATCTGCTCCACCACCGGGCCGCAGAACTCCATGACCATATCTGTAGCCCCATTCACGGTGAGTTGCTTAATGATCTTAAGGATCACGTCTTTGGCATAGACACCTGTAGGCAGGCTGCCAAGAACTTCGACTTTCATGGATTGAGGTTTACGAAAAGCGCAGACGCCTTTTAAAATACCTACCTCCAAATCTGTGGTGCCAACGCCAGCGGCAAAGGCCCCAAAGGCGCCGTGGGTACAGGTATGAGAATCTCCCATGATGACGGTGTTGCCAGGACGAATAAAGCCTTTTTCTGGGAACAGGGCATGGCAAACCCCGTTACGGCCTACATCAAAAAAATCTTTGATCTTATGGCGTTTAGCCCAGTCACGCATGATTTTTGCCTGGGTAGCAGTCTTGGAATCCTTGGCCGGGGTAACATGGTCAATAACCGCTTTGATCAGACTCTGATCAATCACCCTGTCCATGCCCTTGTCCACCAAATCCATGATGGCGATAGGGGTGGTAATTTCATGGCACATGATCACATCAATGTCCAAGACCATGTTTTCCGGGGTGGGGGTGTCACGCAGATGGGCTGCGAAAATCTTTTCAGCTATGGTTTGTCCCATTTTTTTTCTCCGTGGGATAAGGTTGAGTTATTCGCCTTATGCAAAGACAACTCAGGCAAGGTGGCGTCATGCACACCTTCCCATGAAAACAGGTAACTATATACGACTAGATACAATTAGAAAAGAGCAGAGCTGTAATCGTTTGCTCGGTCTGCTCGAAATGCTTTAAGGGCCTGGACGATTCGTGTAGCAGCTCGGCCATCGCCGTAGGGATTGGATTTGCTTGCCATACTCTGATAGGCATCTTCATCGGTGAGCAGGCGTTCTGTTTCCCGGATGATCAGCTCTTTATCTGTTCCAACCAGACGCACTGTGCCTGCTTCAACAGCCTCGGGCCGTTCTGTACTCTCTCGCATCACAAGAACCGGCTTGCCCAGTGAAGGGGCCTCTTCCTGTACTCCGCCAGAATCAGTCAAGATCAAACGAGCCTGCGCCATTGCCTGGACAAAGGGAGCATAGTCCAGCGGTGGTATCAAATAGATATTCTTTTTTTTGCCCAACAGAGCATGCACTGGTTGCTGGACATGGGGATTCAGGTGAACCGGATAAATAAAGCCAATCTCAGGATGCCTGTCTGCCAGCACCGCAACAGCTTTGCAGATATTCTGAAAACCATCTCCGAAATTTTCTCGGCGGTGGCCGGTGATCAGGATGTATGGTTTCCCTTCCTGAACAAGAGATCTGGCTGAAGCAAAAGACGCAGGATTGATTGCTCGGTCTGCCTGCTGCTGCACCTTCTGTTGAATCCAGAACAGTGCATCAATCACGGTATTGCCAGTCAGATGCACAAAACTTTGTGGAATGCCTTCTTGGTACAGATTTTGACATGCCTGTTCTGTTGGGGCGAAATGAAGTGCAGCCAGCCTTGCAGTCATGGCCCGGTTGGCCTCTTCTGGAAACGGGGCAGAAATATCATGTGTGCGCAGGCCTGCCTCTATATGCCCCACAGGAATACCAGCGATTCAGAGCGTAATTTTTTTTCAATATGAAAATAGCGCAATGAAAAATTTTGGACACAGCTATCCCGCCTCTTCAAATTAGATCTATTTGAAAAGTCAGTGTTGTCATCCAAGTTGTATCTTTTTCCCTTATCCCTCCTTTTCTGTCTTAATTTTAATCCTGTATTTGGGAGCAGGATCTCTCCTTATTTTTCATTCAAAACGAATCTGATTTCTTTTTCTTAAAATACAGGATAAATCCTCAGCTATTATAAGGTCATAGGTGAAAAATCCTATCAGGCATTTCCATAAATGTTTTACTGTCGTCTTGCCTTT
>QYLO01000027.1 GCA_022766165.1 Candidatus Electrothrix gigas | reverse complement strand
GGAAATTATATTATTGATTTTTATCATGTTTGTGAATATCTGGAAGCTGCTGCTACGGCATATTCCGAGAAAAATGGAGCAAAAGCATGGAGTAATAGGCAGAAGGCATTACTGAAAGAGGGGCGGGTGGAAGAGGTGAAAGAATCGTTAAAGCCGCATCTTGAGCCTGAAGAAACTGAAGATCAACATGCTCCTGTACGGAGCTGCCTGCGTTATCTACACAATCGTCCGGGACAATTCGATTATCTAGGTGCTCAAGTCAGAGGTCTACCCATTGGTTCAGGCGAAATAGAGAGTGCGCATCGATATATTATTCAGGAGCGTCTGAAAATAGCCGGTGCATGGTGGACACCGGAAAATGCCCGGATCATGCTCGCCCTGAGAGTTGATCGTGCAGACGGGTACTGGGAAAAGTATTGGGATAATATAAAAAGAGCGGCGTAAGGTGTCAAAAACCGCACTTTTAATCACACCCGTTTTCAGTTGGGGAACTTTACCATTGGCCTGTTGCACGGGTATACTCTAGGCAGGTATGCTGACACCATTGAAGCCGGGATATGGGATGTCTTTCCAGAGGCAGATTGTGTCATCTACGGTCACACCCATGAGCCAGTCTGTAAGCGAATAGCAGGAAAGCTGCTCATTAATCCAGGGGCTTTTCAGGTCAACAACTGGTACAGTGGACCCTGTCCTCATGTAATTTTAGAAGCAGGACAGGAACTCAAAGGAAAAATCTGCAAATATTAGGAGCTATTGTATGACTGTATCAGTTATCAGTGTATCCTGATTTTTTGTATTATATAACCGACTCACATGTTGGAGGAGATAAGAATGAAAGTAAACAAGATCACTGTCACTCTATTGGGAACTCTCGGTATTTTTGTTATTATTGCCGGATTGAACAATGGTACAAATGGTACAAATGGTACGCAAGAGGCCATAGCCAATGAAAAACCACCTAAGCAGGCTGATGTTTTTCCTGAGTATAGCATTGGATTATTCAGCCATACGGCCCATGTAACCGATGCAGGACTCCAATGTACTGCCTGCCATAACAAAATTTTTCAAATGTCAGCAAGTACAGTCAAGATCAATGGTGACTTTAATAAAATTTCCTTTGGGGAGGGCAAGTACTGCGGCGCCTGTCATAACGGAACCAAGAGCTTTGCTATTAATGATAAAGCCAACTGTAGCCGCTGTCATAAGAATGACACCAATCCGCCCGATACTATTCTTTTAGAAAAACCGCTTAAAACAGTACGGTTTAATCACGCCCTACACAGTAAGGAACTCGGGCTTGCCTGTAACGAGTGTCACATGAGACTCTTTGCAATGAAGACGGGAAGTACAGGAGAACAAGATGATTTTACTATGGAAGCCATGTATAAGGGTAAATACTGTGGCACCTGCCATAACGGTACGTTGGCGTTTCATCTTAAAACGAACTGCACCAAGTGTCATCTTGATACACCAGAGTATAAGCGTGCGATCTCCGAGTCAGAAGATTGATTTTACGAGCAACTGAAGTCTACTTTAACTATAAACACGGACGGATTTATTCATGGCAAAAGAAATAGAACGTAAGTTTCTCATTGATATTTCTCAACTTGGGGATTTAAATTCTGGAGTGGAAATAAAGCAAGGGTATATTTCTACAACTGATAATACAACTGATAATATAGCTGTCAGGATACGATTGTTAGGTGATAAGGCATTCCTTACACTGAAAGGTAAAAATACCGGCGCAACCAGATCTGAATTTGAGTATGAAATTCCAGTCAAAGATGCAAACGAAATGTTAGCAGAATTTTGTAGCGGCCCTATAATTGATAAGACAAGATACCTTGTTGAGCATTGCGGTCATACCTGGGAAGTTGATATCTTTCGTGGAGATAATGACGGCCTTATCGTCGCTGAAGTTGAGATGCAAAGTGAAAATGAAAGCGTGGACATCCCGGCTTGGGCAGTGCAAGAGGTTACCGGTGAGGACAAGTATTATAACGCTAATCTCCTGAACAACCCTTTCAAGAATTGGAGTTAATACAGCATTGCGTTTATCCCTCCTTTATCCTTGGTGACGGTATCAATCACGGTAGACCGTCACCTTTCCCCTGCCCCAAAACGGCGCACTAAACGGCGCACTATCAGCTCAGGGTAACAACCCTGATGACAAAAAATTCCAGCACCGGAAACCAAGGAGACAGCAGTAAACAGATTGACATACACGCTCCTTGAAAGTAGCATGACTAATAGAGTTACTATGCTTCCAAGGGAGGAAACCGTATGGAAAGAATCATTGATGTGACCACAGCCCGGAGACAATTCAGCACCCTGCTGGATGAAGTCTTTCATAAAGGCGACACGGTTACGATTTCGAGGAAAGGAAAACCCTTAGCCAGAATTGTGCCGATAGAAGGTGCGCACTCGCAGACGGAACAATTCTCTTCTCGACAACGCGCATTGTTGGAAAAACTACACAGTCTGCCCAGCCTGGCAATAGATCAAGATCCTGTTGCTGTCTTGAGAAGTATGCGGGAGCAGAAGCGGATCAGGGCGGGCAAGAAGTATGGCGAGTGATTTTTATGTGCCGGATGCCAACGTTTTTCTGGAATATATTTATGACAGACCGTTGAAAAATTATTCGCAGCAAATAGTACATGATGCCGTTTTGGACAGAATCCAGCTTATCGTCCCCAGTCTCCTGCTTGACGAAATTACAGAGGTACTTTGTGGGAATTTGAATAATATTGAAGAGGTGAAGCTGCACATACAATACCTTGAGACGCTGGCAAAGGAGGGCGTCCTAAATGTTGTTGTCCCGGACAGCACGGTGCGGATGCAAGCGATTACAATCGCAAGAACGGGAAATCCAAAGAGCGGTTATCCCGAGCTGACCGACAGCCTGTATCATGCCGTGGCGATCCTCAATAATGCTGTTTTTATAACCAATGACCGAAGACATATAGCCAAGGTTAAGGAGTTCGGACATATTATGTCATTATCCGAGTATCCCGCCAAGATACCCCCGTGATGTACCGTTGGGGCCGGAGTTGACTTCCCCCAACGTAGCGCACTATCAGCTTTGATTAATATCCTGAAAATATATTCAATCCAAGGAGGTATCGGTGAACATCGACGCATACAACAAACCGGCTGACATTAGGCTGCTCCGGCAGCTAAACCGGGACGGTCTGCTCAACGACAAGGCATTCATTGCAGCCCAGGCCGTGCTGCACCCTGCTTCCGCTTGGTTCTCCTGGGCCAGTCAGATGCTCCTTCTGCTCGGCAGTACCTTGGTGCTGGCCGGGATCATCTTTTTCTTTGCCTATAACTGGGCCGAGATGAGCAGCTTTCTTAAATTTGCTCTTATTGAGGCCGGAATAGTAGGCTGTGTCCTTGCTGCATACCAGAGAGAGCTGCAACAGCTTTCCGGTAAAATTCTCCTCTTGAGTGCATCGGTTCTGGTCGGGGTGCTGCTGGCCGTGTACGGACAGGTCTACCAAACCGGTGCAGACGCCTTTGGCCTTTTTCTTGGCTGGGCTGCCCTGATTTTCGCTTGGGTCATGATCGGGGAATTCGCCGCCCTCTGGCTGCTCTGGCTGGTTCTGCTCAATACCGGAGCGATCCTTTACTGGCAACAGGTCGGTGAACCGGCCCATTCCATCCCCTATGAACTGCTCTGTTTGGCCATTGCAGTCCTAAACGGCATAGCTCTGGCCCTTCGAGAAATCGGTGTTCGCCAAGACCGAACATGGCTAAACAACGGCTGGTTGCGGGGCATCCTGCTCCTTGCCTGCCTGGTTCCTCTCTCCATTCCAACCATCGACCTGATCCTTGCACTCGGTCGCAACGATGGAATGACCTTTGTTGCCACCTGCGCTTGGGCAGCAACCGTTGCCGGAGGATATTTCTGCTATCGCTTCACAGTTCCTGATATGTCCGCCCTTGCCCTTATCGTCATGAATGCCTGTGTCATCCTGCTGACTCTGATTGGCAACCTCCTTTTTGACACGATGAACTTTGATGATGCCGGAGGCTTTCTTCTTTTTGCCCTGATTATTTTAGCCGTGGTGAGCAGTGCAGCCCTTTTTCTCCGCCGAACCGCAACAGCAATGGTAAGAATACCCAAGGAGGCCGCAGGATGAATCAAGACACTGCCACCATCAGCCAACTGCTGGAGCATCCGAGCGTCCAAGGACTGGTAAGCCCGGAAGAGGCGACAAAGATTGCGGATCATCTGAGCAAAACCGAGAAAGATGAGAAAGATCCCATGTACATCCGTATCCTTATAGGGATCGGAGCTTGGTTTGCTGCCGCCTTTCTGCTGCCTTTTTTCGTCATATCCGGCATCATCGACAGCGGAGGAGGATCAATCATCTGCGGCGCTTTTTTACTTGCCATTTCCTGCATCATTGCCCGATCAAGTAAAGGTACTTTTCTGGAGCAGCTCGCCCTTGCCTTGGCCTTTGCAGGCAATACCCTGGCTGTCACGGGTGCGGCGACCACCACTTCGGATGAATTGACCGCAGCCCTGCTTATGCATACCGCTGTCTGCGCTGTGATGTATCCGCTCTACCCGAGCACTACCTATCGCTTCCTTGCCCCGATAGGGCTGGCGATCATGACAACTCTTTGGATTATCGAACAGAAAGTCTTCGGTCTCATTCATGTTGTCATTGCTGCCGAGATGTTGCTTGCCGGACTTCTCCTACTGTGGAAAAGATGTCCGTCCCGGCTCATGCCGCTGGCCTATGCCAGCGCAACCACCTTGCCTGCCACTCTGCTCTTTATGAACCTGACCCAAGTACATCTCTGGCGAACAAATTTCAGCGAGCCACTCTGGCCGTCCAGCCTGCTGCTCTCCGGCGGTCTACTGTATCTGCTGTATCTCCTGCTGCACCTGGCAGGGAGCAAACGTTTTACCGAGCCTTGGATGATGCTTGCTCTTGTTGTCACCGTTCTGCTGGGTATCTTCACCACTCCGGGCATTCTGGTCGCCATTGCCCTGCTGGTCACAGGATACGCCTTTGGTGATCGCATCCTGACTGGACTCGCATATCTCTTTTTGCCCTGTTTTCTGATCGTCTTCTATTATGCCCTGCATATTGATCTTGCCTATAAATCCTATGTTGTGGCCGGAAGCGGACTGCTTCTCCTTGCGGTGCGTTGGATTGTACAATATCTTCAGCCTCAGCCTCACCTAAAGGAGGAGCAGAGATGAAAAAGAGTATCCTCTGGGCCGTAGCCCTACTGATTCTTGCGACAATCAACTATATGATCATAGAAAAGGAATACACGCTGGCCAACGGTCGCACCATGCTCCTGCGCCTTGCACCCCAAGATCCCCGCTCACTCATGCAAGGCGATTACATGATCTTACGATACACCCTTGCCCGTGAAATCTCTGCAGCAGAGCTGGAAGCAGATAAAGGCCATCTCGTGGTTTCCCTTGACGAACATAATGTTGCCGAACTCGTCAGAATCCACCAAAATGAAGAACTCGGCTCAAACGAACATCTTCTGTTTTATCGCAACCGGGACGGCCTCCGTTTGGGTGCGGAATCCTTCTTTTTTCAGGAGGGAGATGCCAAGCTGTACGGAGAGGCCCGGTACGGTGAACTGAAGGTGGATGAGTCTGGGGGAAGTGTGCTGGTTGGTCTGTGCGGGGAGGATTTCAGACCTCTGGGAAGGGGACAATAAGAGAGAAAAGATTATCTCAGAAAGAAACTCGGCGGAATCGCTCTCCTTGGTTCCCTGAATATCTTTAACAGCACCATTCAGATTAGTGAGGCTTTCACTCTCAGGCTGTTGACTGCCTGCCGAGTCGTAAAAACCGGGTGGGGGTGCAGTCTCCGTTTCAGGTGATGTCCACAGCTATCCGCCTTACTTCTTTCTTTGTTCATGATGAATCGTACTGGCATGAATCCAGCCTGTCCTGTTTTTATACGGCCCTTCCAATATTTTAATATTTACAAATTGTGTAAAGCCTATGGGATCTGTGAATCCTGTCGAAGGTTGTTCTGAGGAATTATCAGAATCTAAAATAGCTATTTCCGTTCCTGAATTAATAAGGAATTTAGAAGGAGAAGCCTCTTGAAGGTTTACCTCTTCTCCTCTCATTACTTTTGCCAGCAACCCTACCGCATTCTGTATGGGAGACGGATTGTCTGCAATACCAATCGGATTTCCGTTTTCTCCCCGAGCAACGGTAACTTCTCTGAAGGACGGCGACGAGTTATATGTTGTATACTTATCACCTAACACCTTGTCTCCGCTGACCTTGTCACCTACAACGTTATTGTCTCCTGAGACCGAGATGTTATCCCCGCTGACTTTGTCTCCATAATGGATTGTTTCAGCAGTAACTTTATCACCTGAAACTTTATCACCTAAGACTAAGACCTTATCCCCGTTGAATTCGTCTCCATAATGGATTGTCCCGACTTGATCCCCGTCGATCTTGATCCCTGAAGTGATATCTCCTGAAATAGTTTCGGGATTATTTATTACTATGGGGCTTTTGTCTTCCGCACCGTTTGAACAGGTGCTGGTGAGTATAAAACCTATAAAGACTGTGCCGATTCCGGAAAGCACCCATTTTGCATGATGGGTCAAGAAGTTCCAAATATTGATTATCATAGTTCCCTCAAGGAGGTAAAGTTATTATGATCATAACCCGACTTTATAGTACCAGGAAACAAATTATCCCAATGCCTCCGACCGGGTTCCTCTTCTGTTGCCTGTACTGATTGTACTCGGTGCGCTGTGTTTTATTAATGGGTTACCCCTATCTCCCCTGCAACGCCGCCCGCACCTCTTCCAATGCCTTACGGTCACGCTCTAGATCAGGATGTCCAATGATCTCTTCAATCTGCACGGCCTGACTAATGTACTGCTCTGCCTTGGTAAGGTCGTCCTGCTTTATATAAATCAAGCCAATATTCCAGTTAGTAACCGCTTCAACAACCCGGTCGCCGATCTCTTGGTACAGGGTGAGGAGCTGCTCCAGATACTTCAGGGCTGTCGCATCCTCGTTCTTGGCGTATGCCGTTTTGACGAGATAGTTCAGGGTAGTGCCTTCCTTAGTCCGGTTACCGATTTCCCGGTAAATATCCAAGCTCTGCTCCAAATATTTTTGGGCCTTGTCATACTCGCCTTTGGCGTATGCCGTTGTGCCAAGATTATCCAGGCTAATACCTTCTCCGGCCCTGTCCCCGATCTCCCGGCGAATGATGCGGCTCTGCTCCAGGTACTTCAGGGCGGTAACGTAGTCGCCTTTGTTGTATGCCGTTGTGCCAAGATTATTCAGAGTAATACCTTCTCCCATCCGATTGCGTAGTGGCGATACTGGACCAAGCGAGTACCAACCTACGGCAAGCAGCACTATTATTAGCACCACAAGCACTGCTATCAGCACCACGATACGAGGTTTCAATGGTAGCAGACTTTGGTTTCCCGTCACATTGCCGGTGTCGGAGATGATATTGTTATCTCTTCGTACTTCCTGCGTGGCGGCTATCTCCCGCAGCTTGGCAGCCCACTGCTCAGGAGGCACTTTTTCTTTCAGTAGCGTACCGAGGAAGGTATTGATGAGTTCTTTGGTCTGACCTAGCTCTTCAGCATACTTGGCAAGCAGCTCCGGGGGAACACCGTTCACAGTTACATTGCCAGCACCGGAGAAGATATTACCGTCTCCGCACATCTCTTGGGTGGCGTTCTCCTGCTTCCCGATAGCCCCCTCACCCTGACCAACGTTCTGATCACCCTCACTCGTGTTATCAAATCGATTGGTCATGTTCCTGTATCAGTCCGTCACCTTGCTCTTTTTTGTATTGTCCGGCAGCCCGACAGTAATGGCGTTTTCAAAATCTTTAGCTATAGCGTTAATGCTCATATCAGCAGGAATATAGTAGATCTTTTCAATGCCGCTGCCCAACGCTTTGGCCTTTTCCACTTCAGCAAAACGATGCCCGCCCTCACCGTTATACGCAGCAAGTATAAGTTTCTTGGCCTCTGCTTGCGCCTTTCCTACGGCCAAGATACCGGTCGCTTCTTTTTCTTTTTCATATAAGGCCGCATCAGCTCCAATTTGAATCTTTTTCGCTTCACCTTGAGCAATGAACTCTTTCTTGGCCACGTTAATCTCTTCAACTTCTCTTGCTTCTTCTGCACTGATAATGGCTTTAATCTTTTTGGTCTCAGCCACTACTTTTGCTGATTCAAAATTCACCTTTTCTTTTTCACGAGCGAGGTCAGCATTTGCTTTCTGCGTCTTTTGCTCCTGTTCAAATTTCTCCTGCATTTTAAGAGCAATCACCTTGTCAGTAATAGGCTGCCGAAGAAGTGCGGGAACCTCAAAATGCCGCACCAAGGCCTGATTCATCTGAACCCTGCTCTCCAGACTTTTTGTCTTCAGTTCTTTATGGATATCATTCTGAAAGGTCTCCCTGGTGGCGCCATGAACAAAATCCTCACCCTTGTACCTGGAACCAAGAATACGGGCATAGGAACGTGCCTGAGGACGGATGATTTTTTCCTTGATATCTTGAATATTCCGTCCAATAGTGGCAACCACATACGGAGCGTCATGGGGAAGGATCTGAAAAAGCACGGTCACATCAATAGCGATCTCAAAACCGTCATCAGAATAAAATACAATGGCATCATTTTGCTGGGTGTCGCCCTGCCCTTCAAGATAGGTCATTTCATAGCGTTGCTGGCGGATATCTATATTGACCACCTCGGTTGCATAGGGGTTCAGATAATACAGGCCCGGAGGTAGCGTATTTTCTTGAATGCCGCGTTCGCCTTTTTTGGCAAGTAATTGATCAACTGGTTTTGCTACTCCTGTTTTAGCGATCTGTACCCCCACATGTCCGTCAGGAACCGAAACTGCCTCTTCTATTCTCAAGGATTTCTCGTAGGGATTGAGATAATACATGCCAGGCTGTAGCACCTGTCTCTGGATACCCTGAAAATCATCTTCAGCATCAACTAAAATTGTTCCTTCTGGCGGAATCCGGCCTACTCTTTTTGTTATGATACCGACCTGCCCCTTCTCTATCTTTGCGGCTTCAACAATTTCATACTTGTAGGCCTTGGGGTTGATATAGTAGGTGCCTGGCTGCAAGTTTTCTCTAATAATACCGCGAAACATACTCTCCTTAGAGACAAGAATGGTGCCCTGCGGCGGTTCGTCGCCGTATAACCTCGTCAACACTCCCAGACTTCCTTCCGGGATATTCACCGCAGGATATTGCTTAACCTCTAAATAAGCTGGATTAACTGGATGATCTCCAGGTTTCAGGATATCTAAACGGGGTCCCTTTTGGCCCATTTTAAACTTCTTAACCTTTTTTCCGTTCTCCACAACTTCTTCATAACTATCAGAATCAGCGAGAATCTGACCGGGCAGCATAGGATAACCGTCCTTGGCATTGACCACACCGATCATGCCAGTCGGAATCTTGACAAAAGGCTCTTCAGTGATCGTGTATTTCCACAACGGTTCTAAAAACCAATAAAACCGCATTCCAGGCATCAATACTTCCCGCTGATAGCCCTTTTCGCCTTCTTCAACAATAAACCTTTCGTCCACGGTCGGTTTACTACCAAATTTAGCAAAAATAATCCCAACATGCCCATTTTCAATAGAAACGAAACCAATCATGAGATACATGAGTGCCAAAAAAAATAATCCTCCAATCCAGACAGGACTTTTTTTCTGTTTAAAAAAATCTCTAAGCCTAAGTGCTATAGTGGCAAGCTTTTCTTTCTGCTGAACTTGAAGGTGCATATTTTCTCCTGTTTTCAAGAAATAAAGGGCGTTGAAAAGTAGTATTTTTTTGAGTTATCAAGGATCGGAAAACGACTTTTTTATCATAATAACGGTATTGTTCACCGGAGGATGCGGACAGATTCGACAGTGAGCAGTAAATCCCTCTGGCAAAACAACATCCTCTTCTTGATCCAGTATCTTGCGCAGACCCTTTTCATACAGTCGAAAAGAAATCAAATCCCCCTCTGGCAGAACCTGAGCAAGATGCGCAAATATTTCTCGCTTGGGTCGAGCCATAGCTGCTACCATCAGGAGCTGGGTCTCCTCCTCAAGCGGCAGTAAAAAATGATCACCGCAGATGATCTGAATTTGCTGTTCTAGGCCAAGATGCTGCACAACCTGACGAGAGAGTGCAACAGAGGAAGCCTCCTGTTCAATGCCCACCCCTTGCAAATCGTAGAGTGAGCAGAGAATGATCAGAGACAGAGGCAAGGGTCCGCTACCGAGAAAGATGATTCGATCTTGAGGTTTGAGTTTTGCTCCTTTCTGTTCCATAGCTGCCAGTTGGATATAGTTGGCATAAAAGGTAAAATCCTTTATCCTCGCCCAAGGATCAGCAGAGTCCAGCAGAGCATGGGCCTGTTCGATTTCCAGGCGAAGATTGTAAAGATTCCGTAGGCGACTGATAACGGACAACGCAGGAGCAAACTCAGCAGATTCTGAAATTTCCTTAACTATTTCTTGGGTGACGTGCCGAGCAGCCAAGCGATCCAGTTCGTTAAAGCATGGCTTGAGAACGTCTGTTTTTCCTGTAAGGATCTGCTCATCGCTCATTCCTTTGATCTGATCATATATATAAAGAAGAGTTTCTCGAATGCCGATAATATTCTCACTCATTCTACCATCTCCAGTTGCAAGAGCGTGTTGTTGACCCTGTTGGCTCCGGGTCTGATTTCATGTTGTATCTTAAACCCCTTATAATCATTAACTTTAAGCGGTGGATGAAGCAACGTTAGTAAACCAGAGTAGGTTCTGCATATTACAGGTTTTTTTTCATGAACAGCCATAATTTGACGCAGACCAGCAAATATCTTTTCCTTGGGTTCGGCCAAGGCTGCAATCACCACAAGATCCCAGTCCATATCAAGCAGTGATTCTTGGTTGCCTTGGATAATCGTGATGGCCTCGCTCATGTTTAACTGCTCAACGCATTGTCTGGCCAAGGCAACAGCCTGTGGATTCATGTCCACTCCGATTGACTTGACCCCGTACAGTCGGTGCATGAGAATCAGCGAAAGAGGCAGTGGGCCGCAACCGATAAAGGCTAGTTGTTGAGGAAGAGGCAGGTCCAGAGCATTCATCTGAGTACGGATTAATGCCTCATACCGGGGATAGAGGCCAAAAAATAAGAGCGGTTGCCACGGGTCATCGGCGGTCAGGATCTCTTTGACCAGATAGGATTCATGTACGTCAAAGAACGTATTGTAATATTGACGTATTTTCGGTAAATTCTTCTGTATATGAGGACTGCCTATAATTTGATCTGCCAGATGGGTACCGCATTCAAAGTGAGCGATATCGTCCAGCACAAGATAGAGTTGGTAGATTTCGCTCTGGGTCAGCCTGCGCAGATCGTCCTGTGTGTAGTCCCTGATCTGGTGATAAAAGTTGTCAAGCTGTTCTCTTACGATCTTGTAACTGCGTTCACAGTCTTTACAGCAGTTAATAAATTCGTATTCTGTGAGTTGGTGATCATGTTGAAAGGGGAAGAGATGCATAACATATTACCTCTCTTCTTTTTTTTGATCTGATGTGAGTTTTATCCTGTTTCTGTGTCGATGCGGCTGTTCTCCGTAGGGATGGGCATGGCGATGGTCATGGAGATAGGCTTTATCACTTTGCGTTACCTTGCCTTTATCTATGGCATAGATATCCTCACAGGTATCGGCTAACAGGCTCCAGTCATGGGATATAATCAATATGGCAAGATCAAGCTCGTTAAGAATCTCAATGAGTCTGGCTCTGGTTCCCATGTCTAAGTTGTTGCTGGGTTCGTCCAACAGTAAGGCGTCAGGCTGCATGACCATAACAGTGGCCAAGGAGACCATTTTTTTTTCGCCCCCAGAGAGTTGGTGGGTGATCCGTTGTTCTAGCTTTGATAACCCGAGTTCTTGAAGCGTCTGGCAGGCTCTTTCCCGGGCTTCTGCTGGGCTGGCGCCGAGGTTGAGCGGACCAAAGGCCACGTCTTCCAGTACAGTGGGTGAAAAAAGCTGATCATCGGCATCTTGAAAGAGCAGGCCAACCTTTTCATGCAATATTTTAAAATCTTTTTTCCTGTTGAGCTGCGTATCTTTAAAAAAAACAGTGCCTGTCTGTGGACGGAGCAATCCCATGATGATATGAAAGAGAGAGGTTTTGCCGCAACCATTTGGCCCGATTAAGCCTACACGCTGTTTCTCATGCAGGGTAAAATCTACTTTGTCTAAGATGGGGTGTTTTCTTCCAGGGTAACAAAATGTGACGTTGTGTAATGCAACTAAGCTACCAAGAGGGGGCATACAATTTCCTAGTCTTTTGTATTTTTTTATTTCATGAGTTCAATATATGCGAACCCAATTGCCGCACTTATCATGATGATGAGAAAGATTACATCAACTTTGGTGACCGTCTTTTCCTCTAGACTATAAAATCGACCATGAAAACCGCGAAGCATCATGGCCTGTCCCACCCGTTCTGCTCGATTCCAACTTTTGACAAGGGTCATGCCAAAGAGATAGGCATAGGTTCGATAGGTATGCAGATTGGTTCGTGGCTTAAAGCATCGCAGTTTTGCGGCTCGAAGCAGGCGATGATATTCTTGATGAACGACAAAAATATAGCGATAGGAAAAGAGCAAGATCAGGCAGAGCTTTTTTGGCAGACGTAAACTCTCTAAACCGTGTCCGAGATCCACCACAGTGGATGTTGCCAGCAGGGTGATAAAAAATAAAATAATGGCATTGGCCTTGATGCTGATCAAGGCTGCCAACGCAACGCCCTGTTTGCTTAGGGTGACTGGCCCAACTACACACAGGGCATCGCCTGGATAGGTCAAGGGCAGGGTTATCCAGAGAAAGGCGATAAAGCTGTTCACCAGCATCAGCCGCCAAAAGACAAACCGCAGGTTCAGCCTTGAAAAGGTCAATAACAGCAACCCTACAGTAAGACCAGCCAAGCTGGTATAAAAACTTTGACAAAGTGCGATCACCAAGGTGAGGGAGATGGCAGAGACCAGTTTGACCCTCGTGTCTGTCCGATGGAGCAGGGATTCTCCCTGAGAGAATTTTTCAAAGGTCATTTCTATCCGTATCTACTTATGACTGGAGTATTTCCGGTTTTATCTTTGCCAGAAAAGAGACTGTAAACATGGTGATAAAGCCCTCAATGATCATCACAGGCAGATGGGCTGCAACAACCATTTGAGCGATTGAGAAAAAACCGCTGTCGGAAAGGGCCAGAGCCGAGGACATAAGTATGCCAGAAAAGAAAACAGAAAAAAATCCTCCGGCAAAGCCAGCCAACGCTCTTCTTTGAGGATCTTTGACCAAGGGGCTAACCAAGGGGCCAAACAGATAAAAACACAGTACCGCTGGAGCAGCCATATTAAAGGTATTCACCCCTAAAACCACAAGACCGCCGTATTGAAAAAAGAAGGCCTGGAGCAGAAGCGCTATAAAAATTGCTGGAAAACTGGCCCAACCTAGCACCATGCCAAGCAGGCCATTAAGAATGAGATGAACACTGCCCGGTCCCAGCGGAACATGGATGAGGGAAGCCACAAAAAAAGTGGATGCCAAAATAGACACCTCCATAACCCGATCATAATCAATTTTTTTCAGACCAATAGAGAGGCCGAGGACAGTCAAGACTCCTCCACCAATCAATATCGGCGTCGACAGGACACCTTCAGAAATATGCATATTTTTATACTCAACAGGAAGTAGTTGATGAAAAAGTAAGACTCTAATGGAGATAACGTAATGATTCCTTTTGAAAAAATCTTTTACATGTATTTTACCATTATAATCATACCGACGCTGCCCGTTCAATAAGGCGAATGATTCATTTTAATAGGAAAACTTCCCGGATTGTCGGGTAGAACATGGCGACAGATTCTTCGCCCTCCGAGCAAACAGGCATTGAGGCATTGGCAGCATCCTTGATGCAGACTAATGAAATTTTCTTTTCAACCCCGCACATACGCATCCACATCATTAGCCACAATCACGCCGTAGTTGATCGCACCGAGCCAGCCGCTCATGATAATCCCCACCGAGCCGACATGAAACAGGCCGCCCACCTCTTTAAAAAGAGAACGGGAGATATCCAAGCCCTCAAACTTGGTGCCAAAGGAGGTGCCTTTTGTATGGAGTGTATAGCGGTTAAAGGTCTTGGGTGTGGCTGAGGAAATGGTATCCACCTTATCCCGAATGCCGGGGATATATCGCTCCAGATCAACAAAACAACGTTCTACCATAGCCTCTTTAGCCGCTTTATAGGCTACATCATCTAACCCTGCCCAGTCATCGTAATTGCCATTCATGGAGGCAACCACGGTATAATCCGGCTTGTCCGGGCGGGTCTTGGGATAGTAAACCGAAAAGGTGCGGCTTTGCGTATCCATACGGCGCATTTCTTCAGAGGAAAAATGTTCAGCCGTAGAGGTGAAAAGCAGATCGCCCACGTCTGGAAAGGATTCACCTTTACGGATACCGAAATAGACCTGACAGGAGGAGTTATTCACCACCACCTTGTCAAAACGGGAGAGAAACTCATCACTAAAAACCTCTGGGCCAGCGAGATTATCAATGGTGTTGGTGATACCAGCATTGGAAACCACAGCCTTAGCAGTAATTTCCCGATCCCCAACAAGGACGCCTCGGGTTTTGCCCTTGTCAATCAGGATCCGGTCAACCTTGGCTCCAGTACAGATAGTCACCCCATTTTTTTGCAGATCATCTGCCATCATCCCAATAAGCTTATCCGTACCGCCCTCAAAGGTAAATACGCCCTTGCTCATGAAGTTAGAAAACACAATGCCGTAAGTGATGGCTGGCTCATCCAGAGTGGAGCCGTTGGCATAGGTGATGGGTTCCATGAGCAGACGATGGACATCAGAACGACCTGGAAAGAACTTTTCAAACAGCTCCCGGGTGGTCATGCCTTGGTCATCATAAAAATTCATGGCCCGGACCGTTGTGAAAAAATCATCCACAGTGGCTCGCTCAACCTTGAAATCCTCATGCAGAATACGGGTAAAATCATCCTTGGAAAAGGTCGTGGTCAACGAGAACTGGGGATTGTCAAAGACAATATTTTTGAGCTGAACAATGGAATCCTTAATCTCTTTGGACCAGTATTTTTTGCAGGTTTTGACCATGCCGTGCGGAAAGCCATGCAGGGAGACATCAAAGATATGTCCTCCTCGCTTAAACCAAGTAGCCAAGCCACCAAGCTGGCTATGATGCTCCAGCAAAAGAACAGAATGACCAGATTTTGCAAGACGTTTGGCAGAGGTTAAGCCGCCAAGACCAGAGCCGATAACAATAACATCGTAGTTATTTTGAACCTTATCAAGAGGGGTAAAGGACATAGCAGTATTTTTTTTATGTTAAATTAACAAACTCTAGGCACAGAGAGACGACTGTTAGTCTATAAGCTGCAGTCTATACGTCTATACGTCTATACGTTGCGTTTCTGCTCATTCTTTGTGCCGGACTTAATTTTTTCCATCTCATCCTTAAAACAGTCAGGACAGTAGCCGTGTGAACATTCGACATTCCAATTATTTTTAAAATAGGCTTCAACGCGCATCCAGGTTTTTTCATCACTTTGCACTTTTCCGCAGACTGGGCAGATAAAGATCATACGATATAACTCAGCTATTTCACTAATATCTTCAATCACCAAAAGGGCATGAGGAGTACCCCGAAAAGAAAACGGAGATACGGTGACCAATGCGTAGATCTCAGTCTTAGTATCATTCTGAACAATCTCTATTAGTGTCCGATGCCGCACTATACGCTTTCCTTGCAGGGCAGTGAGAACAGACTTGTGCAAAATGCAGTCCTGACAGGCTGACGATCCACCACATCCTTGCGATGCCTCGACCGAATGTACGCAATGCAGTATATCCCCGGCTGGTTGCTGGAGAACAGTCTTGCGTCCATCACTCATCAGCTCTTCTGCTGCGGCATTATACTCCTGAACCCTCATGTCTCGGTCAACAACAAATACCATTGAAGGCAAGGCATCAAAAACCTCTCTGATCATTTTTTCTGTCATGAAATAATACTGTCCGCTTGTATTTTCTGGTACTGACTTTATTTAATTCGTCAACCATAAGAGTATGTTAGCGATCTTCAATTGCATGAATATCCTCATTGAAACAGTCAACACAGTAACTATATGAGCAGTCAATATTCCAGTTATTTGTTAAAGAGAAATCCGTCCAGTCCCAAGAGCTTTCTGAATCCAGCAATTTTCCGCAGCCATGACAAATAAGAAGTTTCCGATACAGCTTGACAATTTCGTTAAAATCTTCAAGCTCCACCAAGGCATAACGGCTTTCCTGTAAACTAAAAGGAGACACAGAGACGACGGCCCGGAGTACGGTTGTTTTTTGAGGCGAAATCAACTGCACTTTGGCCCGACGACGGATAATGCAATTTTGCTCAAGAGCATCTGTCACGGCATTTCTGATAGTACAGTATTGACAGGCTGCAGAATAGCTACACCCTCCTAGCATTGGAGAGGCATGAATGCAGTGCAGAACATCGCCAGCCCGACGTTGAAGAACATCTGTTCTTGTTGCCGTAATAAGTTCCGCTGCCGCTGCATTGTACGCCTGAATACACACGTCTTGATCAACGACAAAGACCACTGAGGCAAAGGCATCAAGGACTTCTCTCAAGATCACTTTCACTTTTTCGTCGTCTGTCATGATAAACCCTTTTTCAATAGATTAACGAATGAACTACTTCATTACTACCACATTATTATTACTTCAAAAGATGCCTACCAGTCATTGCGCTCAACTGATTGGTTATACGTTTTATACGTTTTATTTATATGTCCATCCACATTTTGAACAAAAATCCTGATCTTTAGGAATAATCTCACCACAAGCTAAACACTCCGTTTCAATATTAAAATCCTCTTGTTTTGTAGTGACTTTAGCTGCAAACCACTCAATTCTTCCACATCCGTCACATAGAAAAGTATTAGCTGATTGATTTGGCCAGTCAAAACCAAAGAATGTCATCCCAGCAGTGTTGAGCTGGACTTCGCCTTTTTGAAAGTCAACTCCACCACAATGTGGACATGTTAGTCTTTTTCCTGCAATTGAATAATTCATAGTTGGAGCTGGATGCTCTTTTTTGTTCCCGGTGTTCCTGCAACAGCAAGACCTTATATTTCCAAGCCTCAAGGAAAGGGATAAAAGTTATATAGATGTCTATCGTTCAACAAGCCAGTAGAAATGATACGGTGGTAGAACAAGGTAATGTTTGAACATAGAAGGAGATTCTCCGCTAATATAATCCCGAAGCTGGGTATGTTCATGATAGCCTCGTTTACCGATTTCAGCAAGGCGCAGATACCTGGGTTTGGCATCAAAGTTGGCAACAACAAGAACCCGGTCTCCCATAGATTCAGGATTTGTACGCAGAAAGACAAACAGATGTTGATCCTTCACTTCAAGGAGTTCCCTATTATTGAAATCAGCAAATGCAGGGATATTTTTTCGTATGGCAATCAGTTTCTTGAGACCATTAAAAATCCGTTCTTCAATACTACCATGGAGGTGTCTTCGCTCCGCCTTGTCCCAGTCGATTTTCGGACGATGTATCCAGCGGGTGTCAAGCGCCTTGTTTTCATCTAATTTATACGATTCATCATTCAGAGTGCCGATCTCATCACCGTAGTACAGCATTGGAATGCCTCCAAAGGAGAGAATCATGCCATGCAGAAGCAAAATGAGCTTGATGGAATCGTCAATCAGCTTTTCATCATTTTGTTGAATTGCCACCTCCAAGCCGACCAGAGAGGCCAGTGAACCAGAAATCCGTGCATCGCCTGTTTTGCTGTTCCGCCCAAAAGGCAGGCCACGGGCAATGGAATTATCATAATTTCCAGTGAAGTAATTAAGCAAAAAATTTCGATGAGCATGCGGTTCAAAACCTGCTGCAATGATATCTACGTCATCAAAACCAAGACCGATGTCATCGTGGCAACGTACATAATTCAGCCACGTTGCTCCGTCCAGTTTTGTAGGCAGATTATTAATACCGTTGACAAGCAACTTGCTGTTTTTCGTTGCTACAGTATCCCAAAGCAGGGCCATAAAAGTGGCGTTATAGGCGATTTCACATTCTTTGGCAATAACAGCGTCTTCACCAAAATATTTAATGATTTCAACGGGAGCGACAATAGCTTCAGCAATAAAAAGGATACCAGGAGCTACTACCTGACAGCAATCTTTCATGAGCTGTAAAATAAGATGCGCTTCCCGTTCGTTCTGACAGACTGTACCTATCTTCTTCCAGAGAAAGGCAACTGCATCAAGACGTATGATATCAGCCCCTTGATTAGCCCAAAAGAGAATAGTATCTATCATTTCTATGAAGACAGCAGGGTTGGAATAGTTCAAATCCCATTGATAGGCGTTAAAAACCGACATGACCCAGCGGCCCATTTCTTCATCATAGACAAAATTTCCTGGCGAGGTTTCAGGGAAGATTTCCGGCATGGTTTCCTCAAACATGTCCGGGATATTTCTATCAGGAAAGGTATAATAGTAGTCTTGATATTTGCTGTTGCCCTGTTTTGCCTCTATAGCCCATGCATGTTGATCTGAGGTGTGATTCACGACCACATCAAGGGTCAAAAGAATGCCACGCTCTCTCAAGTGAGTGGCAAGTTCCTGCAGGTCTTCAAGCGAACCAGCACGACTGTCAATGGCTCGAAAATCACTGACTGCATAGCCGCCGTCACTGGCTCCCTGTGGGCCTTTCATCATGGGCATGATATGCAGTATATTTACACCAAGATCCTGTAAATACGAACAACGCTCACGTATCCCTTTCAGGTCGCCCGCATAGCCGTCTGCATACAGGGCCATAGCAACCCATTCCTGACTCAGGAACCAATGATGGTTGTTTTCTCGTTCAATATCAATTTTTTCAAGCTCTTCGGTCCGTTCAATATAGCGAAGTGCCATAACCTCGACCAGTTTGACCATCTGATCCAGAAAATCTTCTCGTTCACCGTATAACTGAGAGAAGAGAGAGTGGATGACATAAAAATTAGCCCCAATACGAGTATAGAAACGCCGCAGGTCGCTTCTGAGGATTTCCGGTTTAACCTCTTCAAGTATTTGGTTCAGCAGAGCATGTGAAACTTGTTCATACATCGTCAGTTTGTTCTTTGAGTCTGTTCTGTCATAATGTCAGTTTGCCACTGACAGATAAAATTATCGTAAAAACTGCGATCCGTAACAGTTGCGCCTCGTTGTCCCACAATAGCGGAGGCAAATTCCTGAGCACGTTCAAGGCTCGTCTTTATAGGCCAGTTTTTATGTAATCCAAGAATTATGATTGAGGCAAAGGCATCTCCAGCTCCGACTGTATCAACAACAGGGATTGTTCTATCTGGATGAACAGTATATTTTTCCTTCTCCGCAGTTGCGGCCACAGCCCCCTGCGCACCTCGTGTCAGAATAATTCCCTGTAAATTATATTTACTGATCAGCGTAATCAACTCTTGCTCTACATCCTGCTCCTGTTTAAGAGCAAAAAGCAGGGCCGCCTCAGCTGCATTCAGCTTGATCCAGTCTGCTTGTTCTATGAGGGACAGAACCTGTTTTTTCTGCCACCAAGGTGTACGGAGATTGACGTCAAGAAACACTTTCCCGCTATGTTGCCTTTGCAATGCTGCAAAACTAGCGGCTGAAACCGGGTCACGCAGGGCCAAGGTACCGTGATAAAGCAATGCGCAATGACGCAGTATATCTTTTGTCTCAGATGTTAGTGCTATAAAATCGTAGGCACAGGGTTCAATAATACTGTACTCTGGTTCATTCTCAATAAACTCTATACTGACTTGTCCTGTCCTGTGCTCAGGGTCATACTGTAAGGTACCTGTGCTCAGACCCCGACGTTCCATAGCTTCCTGAATCAGATGTCCTTCATGGTCCTCTCCGACCCTGCTGATAAAACAGGGTGCCTGACCAAAGGCTTGCAGATTCCAGGCCACGTTAAAAGGTGCGCCTCCGAGGACTTTGCTCTTATCAGGAAAATGATCAAACAGGACTTCACCAAATATACAAATCTGTCCGTATCGTCCGTATCCATTGTTCGGTTTCAAGATATCACCTTCTGTAACCAGGTTTGAACTGCTGGATGATAGTGGGCAATCCCTTCTAACATGCCTGCACTGTAATTTCCGTTCATATTCATAAACTCACCAGAGGCTATATACAGGGCATTTGCATAGCTGTTTCGTTGCGCTTCCTCCGATGCAAGTATCTTCACTTCAGGTTGACTATTACCCACCAACACAGAGGGGATACAACTGGTCAGCACCTCCATATCGTTACCACTGTCACCACAGAAAACCGTATCGTTGACTGAAAATCCCAGTTGGGCCATCAATGCTTCAATGGCATGCAGTTTTGATGCGCTGGCTGGCAGGATATCCAGTAGCCCGACCTTTTCAACATCGTCATGGCTCCATATCAAGTTAGCCTTGATCCCGGCTTGGTTCAAGCGTTGCCTGATTTTTTTTTCCAGCTCATCCTGCTCCTTTGCAACAGGCCCATCGGAGTCTATATAATAACTCAGTTTATACTGTCCCTGACGGCTTTCCTCCTGTATTGTCAGCACTGACAGATCCTGTAAAAGGGTACGTATCTCCTTATTACTTCTGCCGTTCCAGTCTACGCTGATGGCGGTCTGCCAAGCCATATTGGGTTGCCATTTATATGTGTTTGTATTGTCTTGAGGTTCTGAGAGCTGATATAGACCTGTACCCACATCACTGATGACATAATCAGGCCAAGGCAGTTGGAACTGTTGAATTGCATCCTGAACCAGACTTGCATCACGTCCGCTCACATAGGCCAGCGTAACCCAAGGTTGCTGCACCAATCTTTGAAACAGTTTTGGTGCTTGAGAAGACTCAGGTTCAGCTCCATTAGGTATCAAGGTGCGATCAAGGTCGGTGCAGATGAATAAATTCTTTTTCATGAGTCCTCTGGTTCCTTGCAGGTGGAAAAGAAATCATAGTATTCCAGAGCTTCAAGTAATCCGCCTGCATATTTCTGTTCAGCAAAGTAGACCTTGTCTTGTTCCACCAGTTGCGACAGCTCTTCGTGATGACGGTTATTCACAACAACTGCCAACGTATTGCCCCGCATCATATCTTCGTCTGCTCCTGAACCACCAGCCACCAGGATTCGTTCAAGAGGGATGTCGAGACGGTGAGCAACGTAGCGCAGAGCTTGCCCTTTTGAAGCCCGAGACGGAATAATATCAAGAAATTGACCAAAGGAGAGCATAACATTCACGGTCAATTCCCTCTGACGGAGCAAGGTAACGATTTCGTCCAAATCACCGCCTTGTTCTGGATCGAAATACCAGGAAATTTTAAACGAGCTTTGTTCAGACTTAGGCTGGAGCCGCAAACCAGGAACGCCAGCAAGGGTACGCAGGATTTTTTTTCTGCTCCAGTCCTGATCAATATGGTCGGTCCAATAATCATCTTCAGTCAGGTCATGACCATAGTGGATTTTGGTTCCCAAACCGCTGATCAAGATATCTGGTTGCGGTATTCGGTGTTTCCGAATCAGGGGCAGTGCGGCTTCTATACGGCGTCCAGTGGCGATACCAAAGATCATATTTTTGTGTTGTTCCCTAATCACAGCAGAAAAACGGGCCAAATCCGAAGAGTTGCCAATCAGACTCTGTTCCAGATCAGTAAACAGGGCGCGATCACGATAGCGTATGGTTCGTACTGGAGGCTTAGTTGGTGGGAACGAGGAATATTCTGGAAGGTCGGCAATCTTTTCCAGATAGCTATGGGCATGGTTTTGCCAGGAATAATGGCGACGTACTCCTTTCAGGCCATTTTCTGCCGCTTCTGACCATTTTTTACGGTCCTCAAGCAGGCTACGCAGAGCAACGGTTATTGCCTCTTTATCCAAGGGATCAACAAGTTCACCGTTTTTACAGTTGACCAGAATATCAACCGGTCCTCCATTCTCCGTTGCCACCACGGGTAGGCCACTGGCTGCGGCTTCAAGCAATGTCAGGCCAAAAGGTTCAGTCAGTGCTGGATTGATAAAAACACCGCCTGTCTGGGCAACAAGCCGATAAATAGAAGGAACGTCATCTGCTTGATGTTGTTTTGGAAAAGCAACGTGACCGTAAAGATCATACGTGTCGATCAAAAGGAGGATGTTGGTGAGTACATCCTGTGCGCCGTCCTCCATATCCCGAATGTCCTGTCGAGTTCCGGCAACAATAAGAAGATTAGCAACCTTTTGTAGCTCCGCAGATTCCCCATAGGCCTCAACCAATGTCAGGATATTTTTACGCTCATCAGGACGGGATAAAGCAAGAATCAGCGGCTTGTCCGGTTCAATCAGAAAGCGGGGCAAGTCCTGCGCAAAAACTTTTTCTTTTTCTTCACCCGGAGGATAAAACTGATCAAGGTCAGTTCCGGGAGGAATAACAGTCATCCTTCCAGGATCATAATAGTTGTACAGACCGTATTGCGTTTGTATTTCGTTCTTGGTACTGGTAACCACCAGACTTGCATGGGCAAGCACTTCTTCTTCCGCATCAATACGGCGTTCCATATTATAGGTCTGCTCAATATGTTCACGCGACATTCCCTTGGCAAGCAGGCGCTTACGTTTATCCCTGCCCAGCGAATGCCCGGTATGAATCAATGGCACGCCGAGAAAATTGGTCAGTCGGACAGCTACATAGCCTGCATCAGCATAATGGCTATGGATAATATCCGGCAATTTAGGCTGATCCTGTAACCAGCTGATCAGGTTGTCAGTAAAACTGTCCAGATGATCCCAGAGCTGCTCTTTGGCAAGATATTCCTCTGGACCAGCTCCTATACGCACAATACGGGCTTTATCAGAAAGAGGTTCTATTGGTTGGGCATAGTCCTTACTGACTGCCGGGTCAACCACCAGTTGGGTCACCAAGTCTACCTGTTCAACCTCTTCATGATCAGCCAAGGCACGAGCCAGATCAACCACATACTTTGTCTGTCCTCCAGTATCGGCATCACGACCGAGTTCTAGGTTATGACCGCGAATTAAACCGTGAATACTGATCAGCAGGATATATGTTCCGTTTTTTTTTGTCAGCATAATGTGTTGCTTATATGATTATTGTAATTTTTACCAGCACCATCGTCTGTAGGGTAGATGTTGCTCGGGCAGAGAGCCTTATGAACTTCTAGGTGGTTTCCGTGGTAACGCAGCCATATATACAGGAAATCGGCATACCTTCCTGTTTATTATAAATATCTGCCGCTTGCATTGTTGCTATGCACTGCCCAAGCTCCTGACAAGGTTTGTTTTAGGGCCAATCTGGGGGTATTCCCAGTTTAATTAAAGACTTAACTCTGCATATCAGGACTTTGTTTGTCAGTGGGGAGGGTGAGAGTTTTTTTCAAACGCTTTAACTTATATTTCCATCTCAATGCCAAGGATGTTGAACTCGCTAACAGGTTCCTGATATGTCAGGAATAAATCTGTCACCTTTTTTGATCAACCAGCTTTGCAAGAAAAACGCACGGGCTTGGCGTCAATGTTGAACGATTTGTTCGCTTTTTTCCTGCTCCAAAGCTGCTTTTGTGTCAATAATTTCAAAGCTTATTTCATCTGATAAAATTGACTGTAATTTTTCAATAATTATTGAGACACGGTTCTCAATGAATAGATCAAGAGCATTTTCTGGCATATTTTCTTGCTGTGACCACTCAATGAGTTGTTGTGAAAGAAAATGAGAATCTAAGACATTTTCAAAATTTGGGTTCTCATTGTATTCACGAATGTAGGTCAATGGATTTTTATCACTAATTTCCCGATTTGTTAATTGGGTAATATAGGCAATGTTCATTAGGCTGTTGTTTGATAGTGAATTTTTGCCGGGGTTTTGAGCGATAAAATTAGAAGGAAAAACATGATGTAAATTGGGCTGATCAGTAGAGAAGAAAAAATTATCTGCGATGACACTTCTGTCCGTGTATTTCCAAGCTTTTGGATTATTGCTTGAGTAAAGGGATAGAATCGCTCGTGACAAGCGACCTTTTGAACTATATGACGAATTTCGGAGAACTTCTTTGTCGATTAAAAACCTGCCAAACGCATACGAGTCTCCGTTTTTCTGACTGTTTAATATTTTTAAGTGATCATTTATATGCCTAGTATTACTAAGTAAATTAGAATTATGAAAACTGTTAAACCAAAAATATTTTTTCAAAAAGTCATAGTCTGGATTATTATTTTGGTAAAAGTAGCAACTGAGAGTGAGGTAAAAATATCTGTAAGGAATAAGTTGAGGTCCTTTGATATTGAGGGTGTTTTCAAAGAAATCAAAAGTTTTCAGTAGTGCTTTTTTAGTTTCATCCCAAACTGTTTCAATTTGCTCAGCCGTTATGTTGTTTAGGTATGTTGGGGTTATATTCCAAATTCCTGATTTAGCAATGTTTTCTCGGATAATTAATGCAATGACTTGAAGAAAGTCAAAGTTGTCAATTTGTAAAAATTTGCTATTGTTTGTTTCTCTGAATTTGTCAAATAACTCCCGCAAATAAAAACCATCTACACCACTTTCTTTTGGCCGGAAAGTTTTAGCAACAACAATATCGAAAATGTCCAATGGCTTGCCAGCTTGGTTGATCCTTTCGAAAATTTGGCACACCTCCGCAACTTTAATACCTTTCAGCTCTATAAAGGAAAGTCTATAATTATCAAGAACCTGCTTAACCCTTCTCAGCTCAACCCAGTATAAATGATTGTATTGTTGATTTACCTCAGGATGATTGACTATTTTTTCTTGAACTGTCTCAAACTGCTCCTTAATATCTACCAGCTTTACAATTAGCCCTGAATCAAATTTCTTTTTTCGCCCTATATTTCTTTTGAAAGTACCATTTTTGTCATCTATTTCATCCCAATATAAAAATCTCTTTTTGTATGTTTCATCATCCGTTTCGTCCTCGCTCTCTGCTGTCAAATCGATATAAAGAGCAGGATCAAAGTCTTCTTTTCCCTGGATTGATCCTCCATATAGAGAAGTTAATAGGGAAGTTGTTCTTTGCTGACCGTCCAAAAGATATTGAAATTCGCTAGAGTAGGAATGGTTATCGGCAATTTGGTGTCCGCCAATGTTTCTATGGTTTTGTAATTTTATTTCTGTTTTCCAAACGAGGATGCTGCCGAGAGGGTAAAATTTATAAATACTATCCCATAATTTCTTAACATTTTCTTTTTCCCAAACTACATCACGTTGGAAAGTCGGAATTTGGTACGTGAGGCTTTTTAGTTCATCAAGATAGGTAGTAATTCCTTTGTCGGTAGGCTTAATTCTATCTGTAAAATTCATAAATTCCTCGCGTTGTGTAAATTTTTATGGAAGCGAACAGTATTAATAAGTGGAAATATGTCCTGCTATTGACCGTAATAGGTACCGCAAAAATCCACTTATTCAGATATTGACATGGTAAACTTTTCCACTTATCAATTTTCACCTGCATTTTCCTCTTATCATGCTATACAGCAACAAAGTATGAACTTGAGACACTACCCCAAAAGATGCTGATTCACAACAGTCACGCCACTGAGCATAGCCCCGACAATCCCCAGATAGCCCTGATCCGTGCCTGCAATAAAGAGATTTTCAAACGGCGTTCTGCCGCTCTTGATCTTGATCGGACTGCCGTACACAGCCCCGCCCCGTTTTTCTGTAAAGCGTTCAATGGTCATGGGCGTGAAGCTGTCCTGAAACACCGCATCCTGATTGTACGGGCCAAGGATCTGACTCACTGCTGCTGCCGACTGTTGCCCGCATTTTTCCTTGAGCTGCCTGTACTGTTCTTTATCAACTGCGGCCTGCTGCCACAGGGAATAGTTGGCCGCATTGGTCACTCGAACCTGAGTTGCTGTCTTATCCTCAGTCGCAAGATCCTGAAAATTATCCGGGAAACAGATCACGCCCCAGGAGGGATCAAGAGCGGAAGCAGGGCAGTGGTATTTCAGTTCATCATTGAGGCTATAAAACAGGATAGTTCTCCCGGACAGTTCTGGCGGTAGCTGTGGTTCCGGCAGCATGGAGATGCTTTCCATAAAGGTCATTCTGCCGATATAGCGGTCAATATCCAATTCCCAGCCGCTGAGTTTGGCGGTCCCCGGAATCCCGACCGTAGATAACACCGCATTCGCCGTGATCTCTTCGCCGTTTTCCAAGCGAATGCCCTGCACCTTGTTCTCTTTCTTGAGGATTTCAGCAACCGGAGTGCGAAAACGAATCTCTCCCTCAAATTGACTGTACTGCTCTAGGAGCATATCGATCAGGTCTTTGATCGTTCCCTGGGGCCGAAAAAAACCCTCTAAAAAAACAGCTCGAAACATGATGGCAAACTGACCCAGATCCATATCATACTCTTCAGCATTGCCGTACACCATCAGCGGCAACAGAAGCATATCTTCCAGTAAAGGATCGGCAAGGCGATCATGGAGAAAATTACGGGCTGATTGCCAAGGTACTTCAGCAAAGGGATTGTAGGCATCAATCTCCGCAGCCATAGCACGAAATTGGTCAATACTTGCTGGAAATTGACAGGCTATTTCTTCACAGAGCAGAGTAAAGTCGTTGGAAAATCGTAGAGAAGTTTGTGGGAAAATCACCTCAGACCCAAGCTGTTCATGGGTGATAAATTTTTTGCGGGAGAGTTTGAGTTGGCGGAACAACCTGTTTAAGGGCGCATGCTTATTTCCCTGAGCCGCAAAGTTGGTCATGGCATGGAGGCCGGTTTCCAACAAATACCCTTGACGATAGTAATAGGAATTTAAACCACCAGGAAGGCTGTGTTGCTCAACAATGAGCGTTTTCTGCCCAAAGCGGGCCGAACGGATACCAGCGGCTAAACCAGAAAGGCCGCCGCCGATAATAATGAGCTGGTAATCAGCCATAGCAGATGTGCGGGAAGCGGTAGGGGCACGGCGTGCCGTGTGTCCTACTCAGACATCCTGCAGCTTCGGCTCAAGATAGTTGACGCAACTGGTCAAGGTCGCCAACTCAGGATAGTCTTCCTCGGGTATCTGGAGCTTGTAGCGTTTGCGCAGCTCCATTACGATATCAAGAAAGTCCATAGAATCAAGGTCTAATTGATCTCGAAGAGGCTGATCCGCATCCAAATCATCAAATTCTGCATCCTCATCTATATCTTCAATAATTTCAAGGATTATATCCCTGATTTCATCACGGGTCATGCCGGTTCCTCAATATAAATACTCTTTAATATTCGTTTATTCTTCTTTTAATCCTCTCTACTGACACTTTGAGTCAGCTTTTTTACAAAAGAGAAGAATACTACCATAAAAACCTTTACGCTGCCATAAATCTCTTGATAATGACAACTGAATTTATTCCTACCATCCCAAAAGAATTGTTAAGAATTGTTTCTACCTGTTCAACTTTTTCTGCTTTGCCAGCAACCAATCCTGGTAAGGCACAGGCTGGATCTGGATTGTCCAGATTGATGGTTGGGTGAACAAAACTGTCTTCAAAAGAAGAGAGGTTGGCAGCCAACTCCAAGACACCAGCAGCGCCCATAGCATGTCCAATAATGGACTTGGTGTTATTGCTTCTGACCGCAGGGCAGTCAGCAAAAATTTCAGCCAATGCCTGACACTCTTCCACATCGCCCTGTTTGGTCCCTGTGGCATGGGTGTTGATTATGCTGATATCCTGTGGGGTCAGCCCTGCTCGTCCAAGCGCTAACTGGATACACTCAGCCTGTCGGGGACCGTAGGGCAGAACAAAGTCACGGGCATCAGAGTTCATAGCATAACCAGCAACTTCGCCGTAGATCTTTGCTCCACGGGCAAGGGCCTTGTCCAGCCGTTCCAGAGTGAAAACGCAGCCACCTTCAGAGATCACAATCCCGTTCCGGTCCTGGTCTAGTGGACGACTGGCTTTGATTGGGTTTTCATGTTCAGCCAAGGCTCCCTGGGCCCGGAAGCTGGCAAAAATACCAAAGGAGCCCACGCATTCTGATAAGCCGCCGCAAAGGGCAAAGTCAATCTCGCCAAGACGCAACATCTGGGTTCCCTGAATCAAGGCAGCATTACCAGCAGCACAGGCTGCGCCTACTGCGTAATGCGGACCGGTGATGCCAAACTTCATGGTGATTTCACCGGCTGGATTGTTGAGAACCGTGCGCGGATTATGGTGATGGGTCCAGTAGTCGACATTATAGTCAAACTGACTAATATTATACACCTCATTTTCAGTTTCCACGGTGCCGTGTTCGGTCAGGCCCATGTACACGCCAGTGCGGCTCCGTTCATATTCTGAAAAATCTACACCAGCATCTGCTAGGGCCTCACCAGCACAGTACACCCCAATGCAACCAGCCCTGGTTCCCCGCTTATTTTCTCTTTTTTTGCGATACTTTGTTTCTGGAAAATCACAGATGCCAGCTGGATAGGTATCCATATAGCGCAGATCAATCGTGGAAATTCCACTCCGGCCTGCCAGCACCTGCTCACGAAACGCCGCAAGGCTATTGGAACCTCCGGGAGCGGTCAGACCGACGCCGGTAATCACGATGCGCTGCGCATCTGGCAAAGAAACATCACTCATTATTTTACTCTCCTAACAGACTGCGTACTATGCCGGGAACCGCCTGCATGGCTTCCGGAAGTTTATCCGCCATAGGACCGCCGGCCTGGGCCATATCGGGCCTTCCTCCTCCTTTTCCTCCAACAAGGGCTGCCACCTCTTTGACAAGTTGGCCTGCCTTGATCCTGTTGGTCAGATCCTTGCTCACTAAGGCCAGTAGAGCAGCCTTGCCGCCAAACTCGCCTCCAAGAACCGCTACTCCGCTTGTCATTTTATCACGAACCTTATCACCAATTTCCCGCAGGGTTTTTGGCGAATCCAGAGGCAACTGACCGCAGATAAGCTGCACCCCATTGGCATCCACAGCTCCGGCCAGCAGATCATCCAGCCCTCCCAGAGCCTTGGACGCATTCAGGGCCGCAATCTCTTTTTCCAACTCTTTCTGTCGTTGCAGCAGGGCCTTCACCTTGGTCTGGGCATCGTCAAAAGAACCAGCGAGCAGTTGCCCCAGCCCATCGGCCTGTTCAGTTAAATTTTGCAGCCACTCCAAAGCCGCCTTTCCGGTCACAGCCTCAATACGGCGTACCCCTGCGGCAATACCGCTTTCCGAGATAATTTTGAACAGGCCAATATCCCCGGTAGCACGGGTATGAGTTCCGCCGCAGAGTTCTTTGGAAAAATCCGGGATACTGACCACCCGAACCTCATCTCCGTATTTTTCCCCGAACAGGGCCGTAGCTCCGTCAGCAATGGCGGCCTCTTTGGTCAGCACTTCAGTCTGCACCGGGCTATTTCTGCGGATTTCCTGATTCACTACTTGCTCAATGGCACGAATTTCATCCGCTGTTACCGGTGAAAAATGCGTGAAGTCAAAGCGCAGTCGATCTGCCCGGACCAGAGAACCTGCCTGCTTGACATGCTCACCAAGAATTTCCTTCATCGCTGCATGGAGGAGATGGGTGGCGGTATGATTAAGAGCCGTGGCTGTGCGCTGCTCGTCCACCTGCAAACTCACCTGCTGGCCGCTGGTCAACCTTCCTTCGTTGATTGTACCGGCGTGGAGAACCAGACCTTCAGCAGCAGCCTTGGTTTTCTGCACAGTAAAGGAACCGCCTTCCCAACTGATGGTTCCGCAGTCGCCCACCTGCCCACCGGATTCAGCATAAAAAGGGGTCTGAGGACAGTAGATCTGCACCTCAGCTCCGGCAACAGCTTCCTGGATCAGATTGCCCTGCACACCTATAATGCCCTCTACTGTTGATTCGGCTGTAGTTGTGCTGTAGCCTAGGAACTCGCTTGTTTTGTCCTGCTCCAGCAAGGTGATCAGGCCAGCGGATAAATGATCCACATCCTTACCCTTCCAGGAACGCTTGGACTGCTCCCGCTGTCGTTGCATGGCTGCTTCAAATCCCGCATCATCAAGGGATAGACCCTGTTCCAGAGCCACGTCCCGGACAATATCTTTTGGGAAACCGTAGGTATCATAGAGCTTGAAGATGAACTCACCGTTGATAATCGACGTAACCTGTTTATCTTGCTTTTCTGTCAACAGACGATTGATCTCCTCATCCAGCATAGCCAAACCATGATCCAAGGTTTCACCGAAGCGGGTCTCCTCATGATCCGTCACCTTGTCCAGCAACTGGCGGGAATCGGCAAGATGGGGATAGGCATCCGCCATCAGCTCAATTACTTGGCGACAGATCCCACCGAAGAAAGCCTCTGTCAGGCCCAAGGTTCTGCCGTAGCGAATAGCACGCCGCATCACCCGACGCAGGACATAGCCTCGCCCCTCATTGGAGGGCAGCACCCCGTCCGCCACCAGAAAGGCCGTGGCCCGTGCATGATCGGCAATGACTCGCATGGCCGCATCATCCGCCACATTCTCGTTATAGACTCTACCGGAAAGCCGAACCACCCTGTCAATAAGTGGGGTAAAGAGATCGCAATCAAAATTATTATATTTGCCCTGAAGAACCGCAGCAACCCGTTCAACCCCCATGCCAGTGTCAATGGAAGGCTTGGGAAGCGCTGTCATGGTGCCGTCTGCATCCCGATAAAACTGCATAAAGACCAAATTCCACAGCTCCAGAAAGCGGTCACAATCGCAACCCACAGCACAGTCAGGATTATCGCATCCGTGTTCTGGCCCCTGATCAATATGGATCTCAGAGCAGGGGCCACAGGGACCGGTATCGCCCATTGCCCAAAAATTATCTGCCTTACCCAGCCGAACAATTCGGCCTTTGGGCAGATCTTCAATCTGCTCCCAAAGCTTGTATGCCTCGTCATCATCCCGGAACACCGAGACCCAAAGTTGTTCTGGATTAAGACGCAGCTCCTTGGTTAAAAATTCCCAAGCAAAGTCAATGGCCTCTCTTTTGAAATAATCGCCAAAAGAGAAGTTGCCGAGCATTTCAAAAAAGGTATGATGCCGGGCTGTGTAGCCAACATTTTCCAGATCATTATGCTTACCTCCGGCCCGCACGCACCGCTGGCAGGAAACCGCTCTGGTATACTCCCGGCGTTCTTCCCCCATAAATATCCGTTTGAACTGAAACATACCTGCATTGGTAAAGAGCAGGGTTGGGTCATCATGGGGGACAAGAGAGGATGAGTCCACAACCGTATGTCCTTTCTTTTTAAAATACTGAAGAAATTTTGATCGTATTTCGTTACCAGTCATTACGTTGGATTATACGTTGGATTAATAAACTTTTAAAAGTGATAAAAAATTGAAGAGCAGAACGTCAGAATATCGTAGATACGTAAAGAAGTAAAGGTGCTATTTTAAGTAGGGAAGCATAACTTTAAAGGCCGGTGTACCAGCTTTTTGCAGCAACTCATAAATAATCATTTCAGCAGGGGCCACAACCACACCCATCTCTCGAAGGCTTTCTTTGCCATAGGCGTCATTTTCAGGGGTACGGGCCGAAATTGCATCTGCAACCACCCAAACCGCATAACCAGCCTGCATGGCTCCCATAGCTGTCTGATATATACAGATATGGCTCTCCACACCGCAGAGTAACAGCGTGTTAACGTTTGAAGGAAGCTTACCAAGCATACACTGTACACCGGCATTATCCAATCCGTTAAACTCTGTTTTATCAATACAGGGCCAATCCTCAAGCAGTGGGACAAGCTCTTCAACAATCGGGCCGATTCCTTTTTTATATTGGGTATTCGCAATAATGGGAAACTCCAAGGTATCGGCAAGACGAATCATCAGATCAATATTTTTGATCACCTGTCGTCCCTCATGAATATGCGCCATCAGCCGTTCCTGTGGATCAATAACATAAAGACAGCATTGACATGCCTGTAATTTTTTCCTCAAACTCATCTTCTCACTTTGTATAGGAAAGCACCCTGTTGTTCATACCATCTTGCCTGAAAAAACAGTGACTGGATAAACTCCATATTAAACTTCATATTGTATCTCTGTCTTCACTTTTTAGTGGGCATCAAAGGAATTTGCAACAGAAAATTCATCAGAGAGAACGGAAAAAAAAAAGCAAAGACCAAGTGGCCTTTGCTTTATACAGCAACAACGCAGGAAAAGAAAAGGATTAATTGACCCCTTCTGATCCCTCTTCGTCCTTAATGCGATCAGGACGAGCATACATGGTTGTAGAACCAGAAGACCAGAACATCAGTTCTCCCTTTTTCACCAATCCGTTAGCAATATTTTTTATTGCACGGGGCTTGCTATCAGGATCACATTTGTAAAAATCTTTGATGTACAGCTGTGGCTTAGGCGATTTTGTCGCCTTCTCAATAATTGCAGCTTCTATTTCTTCAACACTCATTGCCATGATAAGTACCTCTTTGGCTGAGTTGATAAGAACCCGGCTCTAAAAATCCAAGCCGGGTGGAATTGGTCACGCAAAAAATGCTTACTTGGTCTTACTTGGTGTAAGCATCTGTCGCATTGGTGTACTTGAACTGTGTAGATGTTCTCCACGTATCATACGCCAGACGATAATCGTCAATGGACTTATCAGTAAAGGGAATCTCACATTTTTCAAAGAATTTTTCCCAACCGATACGCTCTGCCCATTCGCCAATACGCTCGTACTTTTTAGCATCCTTTGCATACGTCTCAACGATCTTGCGAACAGCTTCAACAGTCTCGGGCCAACGCGGCGGAGTGTTGGGCAGGAACGGAATAACCAGCTTAGAAAACTTAGGCGCAGACTTGGCATTGGATACCTTACCACCAACCAGAATAGCAATACCGTCACCTTCAGGATCAGCCAAAGGCATAGCTGGACACATGGTGTAGCAGTTACCGCAGAACATACAACGGTCAGCGTTTACCTTCACGGTCTTGATCTGTTCTCCATTCACCTCAGCCTTGGCAGGCTTAACTGCACCGAGCGGACAGGCGGAAATCGCCAAAGGCAGCTCACAGACACCGGTGATACGGGTATGATCAATCATCGGTGGCTTACGATGTATACCGAGGATAGCGATATCAGAGGCATGAACAGCGCCACACATGTTCAGACAGCAAGCCAGAGCAATACGTACCTGCGCAGGCAAGGCCATAGAATTGAAATACTCGAACAGATCATCCATGACCGCTTTAACCGGACCTGAAGCATCGGTTGCTGGGGTATGGCAATGCACCCAACCCTGGGTATGAACGATATTGGTCACAGAGGCACCAGTACCGCCAATAGGCAGGTTCGTCTCGCGGCCTTTCAGTTCTTCTATCAGCGCATCGCATTTCTCTTTGGAATCCACCATGAACTCAACGTTGTTTCGGGTGGTGAAACGCAGATACCCTTCACAGTGCTTGTCTGCGATATCACACAGCTCACGAACGTATTCAATGGAAACCAGACGAGGAGAACCAACACGGACCGTGTAGCACGTATCACCGCTCAATCCGACATGCACCAGCACACCAGGGGCGATAATTTCATGGTAGTCCCATTTTCCTTTATTTGCTGCGATAACCGGTGGCAGCATTTCCGTATATGAACGAGGTCCCAAGTCGGTGATCCGACCTTCCATGGGATTAGCTGGATCGTAACCCATTGCACAATCTCCTTATATAGTTATATATTTCAAATTTTAAGCAAAATCGGCCAACGACTTACGCTGCATGTTTTCTACGGAACTCTTCAACATCACGCTCAAAGCCACCTTCAACTTCTTCTTCCTTCCAGAAGACATAGGGGTTGGAACGAGGCTCTCTCACATGCTGCGGCATAGCATCAACTTCCATAACCCTTAAAAAGGTAGGTAGACCGATACGCTGCATGGTTTCACCAACACGCTCACGGTTCTTACCAACTTCCATCCACCAGTCCCAAATCTGCTCGATCACGTCAATAACGTTCTCGTACTCATTTTCTTTGGAAACTTTGATAAAAGGAATAACCATGGTGGCGAACTGGGCACCGTCCAAAATTGGAGCCTTGGCACCGATACATATCGTGGCACCCTTTTCTTTGCCCGGCTTCAGAGCGCGAGGCATAACGTTGATGCAGTGCATACAACGGGTACACTCGGAGTTGTCGATTTTCAGCTCATCGCCTTCCATCCACATGCAGTTGGTCGGGCATATATCAATAACTTCTTTCTTGATATCAAAGGCGCCCCAGTCACGACCAGAATGGGCACCGCCGTTGGACGGGTAGTTGCCAGCCATGTACTCTTTTACACCAGCCTGATCAATCTGGATATCATCTTTCCAAGTACCAATCACAGCAAAGTCGGAACGAGCAATAGCAGCAACACAGTCGTTGGGACAACCAGAGAACTTAAATTTGAACTTATACGGGAAAGCAGGACGATGGATCTCATCCTGATAATGCATGGTCAGGTGGTAACAGATATCCTGTGTATCGTAGCAGGACCACTCACAGCGAGACTCACCCAAGCAGCAAGAAGGGGTACGCAGGTTAGAACCAGAACCACCAAGATCCTGGTCCAGATCATGGGTCAGATCCCAAAACAGCGGCTCCAGATTCTCGGTACGGGTACCGAGGAAGATCATGTCACCAGTGGAACCGTGCATATTGGTCATACCAGATCCGTACTTATCCCACAGATCCATCAGAGCACGCAGGTTCTTGGTGGAGTAGTACAGCCCGGAAGGTTGGGCAATACGAACGGTATGGAAATGCTCAACACCGGGAAAACGATCCGGTACATCTGAATAACGACCAACAATACCGCCGCCATATCCAAAAACACCAACGATACCGCCATGCTTCCAATGTGTAATTCTGTCTTCATACGAAAGCTCCAGCTGACCGAGAATATCCCAGCATTCAGGGTGTGTCTCTGCCTGGCGCTTCATGTCGGTAACGAAACTTGGCCAAGGGCCTTTTTCCAGTTCGTCCAACAAAGGCGTATCATGCTTTGCCATCGGTGTTCCTCCTCAAGAATGGTATAAAATTAAGGTAAACGTAAAAAACGTACAAACTTACTGAAAGTTCAATAGGTATGCAGATGTTTTTTGAAAAGATAACAACGCTTTACCTTATTGATTACTTTTTTATTATTCTACTTTACTATCTCACCCAACTGCAGAATCAAGATAAGTATGATTTAGTGGGCGAACTTAAACAGATGAATTGTATTTGTCAACAAAAAAGAGTAAAAACTCTGCGCAATGTCTGCTCTCAAAATATTTTTATCCATGTTAGGCTCTCCTGTTTTTGCATCCTGTACAGCAAAAATAGCCTAAAAAGAGCTTCTGTTACATTGACGAGAACGCATCCTTTGCATCCTTTCTGGACACCTGTCTATGAAAGGCCACCACCTCTTCATAGGTACACCCTGATCCACCAAAAATATCCAAGGCACTGCCCACGGTTGCATCCATTCTGGATTTTCCTGTTCTGTTAGATTGTGATTTTATCCTTAAATAGAGTTAATAGCATAAATCATGCCAGAAAAACCAAAATTGGACGACTATACCAAAAATACATAATTGAACTGAAAAGTACTCGCACCGGTATAACACCCCAAAATCAAACTGCGCAGTGATAGGGGTTACAGGCCGGGGTCGTGGGTTCGAATCCCAGTGTCAGGAAATCCCCCAGAGGGAAAAAGCCGCACGGTGACAACCGCTGAAAAGATCGGCGGTTGTCTATATTTTTTTAGTTGTAAACTTCACAAATCTCGTAAAATCCACATCGCTTGTTAACAATCCACTCAGCTGCTTTTTTGGCACCCTCTGCAAATACTTCTCTGCTGGATGATTCATGCTTGACGGTTATTTTTTGACTGCCCACAGCAAAAATCACTTCATGCACGCCCGTTATCCCTCCGGCTCTGACACTGTGGACAGGAACATGCTGATCGAATATTTTCGCAATTTCCAAGGCTGTTCCACTCGGTGAGTCTTTTTTCGATTTAAAATGTTGCTCAATAACCTCAATATCAGTATCGCTCCATATCCTATTTAGTAACTCACAGGCCTTGAGCATAACATTAATTCCGTCTGAAATATTCGGAGAATAAAGAATTTTCAACCGATCGTTTGCTTTAAGCTTCAATAACTGTTTTTCACTGAATCCTGTAGTTGCGACCACATACCCGGTCTCGTCTCTCAACTTTTCAATATTACACATCACAGCTTCGGGCGTTGTAAAATCTACCACAACGTCAGGTCTGAATTGTTCAAGCAAGTCGCTGATCCGTTCCGGCTGCTCAACCGGGAAGTCGAAATCAAATCTTTCCTTACGTTCATTACAGACTGCGAAGCCCACATCAAATCTTTCATCCAGCATAAAGCTTTGCGCAACCACCTTTCCTGTTCTGCCCAATCCAAATAATCCGACTTTCATTCTCATAAAAAATCCTCATAAATTATGATTTTTATATATCAGCTCAACACAATGCAACCATATTAGACACTATATCGATCTTTTTCTAACCTGCCGATTTTATAGAAAATCATTATTTTACGAATAATGTAGAATCAGCCATTTAGTGAAAATCGAGGCACTGGTTCCGTTGGATTCAAAGCAACCCTAAATCAAACAGTTATCACGAAGCTTGGTTATGAAAGGCCACCACCTCTTCATAGGTACACCCTGATCCACCAAAAATATCCAAGGCACTGCCCACGGTTGCATCCATTCTGGATTTTCCTGCGCTGTTAATATGTTGCAAATCTTTTAGACTGGTGACTCCGCCTGCATAGGTCATTGGCTTGCTCACCTCTGCTGCTGCCAATAGCTCAATTAAGCGTTCATCAACCCCCATACATTGCCCTTCCATGTCCACAGCATGGAGTAAAAATTCATCACAGCTTTTTTCCAGATCTTTGAGGAGATTTTTGCTGATTTGCAGATCAGTAAATTTTTGCCAGCGATCCGTTACCACGTAATAGCCATCAGCTTTCCAACGGCAACTCAAGTCGAGAACGATCCGTTCTTTGCCAATGCGTTGACAGAGCCTGTGTAATCGTCCTGTATCAAGTTGCCCATCATGAAAGACATACGAGGTAATAATCACATGGGATGCGCCCCGCTTCAACCAGCGTTCTGCATTGTCCGCTGTTATTCCCCCGCCAACTTGCAAGCCTCCTGGCCATGCCTGCAGAGCCTCTGTTGCAGCCTCTTCATTACCCGGCCCCAGCATGATAACATGCCCTCCGAGAAGATTATCCTGACGGTACATCCTGGCGTAATGGGCAGAAGAAAGTTGCGAGGAAAAGTTGGTTCGCAGGTTGGCAGCATCACTGTCGCTCAGAGTGGAACCAACAATCTGTTTTACCTTGCCGTTATGAAGGTCAATACAGGGACGAAAGCGCATTTTTTTCTTAAATAATTTATGAATGAAGAAGGGATATTTTTTTATCAGGCTACTGTAGGGGCGATCCTAGTGATCGCCCTTGTTGCAGCCTCTCAGGGCGAATACAAAATTCGCCCCTACAAGAAAAAATGACTATTTAAAGAAATCTTTTGGCAAAAAAAAAGCAAGACACGACAAGCTGCAACATCGTATCTTGCTTATATCAAGAGATTATACAGTCAGTTAATCATCCTTTTTTACCATCATAGTGGCTGGATCAAGGCTCAGGTGATAGGTATCGCCGCTACAGGCATCACTGTTGTGACGAATGATCTCAAGCTGGACATTTTCTTGATCAGATTTAAGCAAAACAACCGTTTCAAAAAGATCATCAAGCTCATGGCAAGGAGCAGGTACCCCTGAGGGAGATACCCGATCATCCTCACGATGACTGGTTGCAGAAAACCAGGTTTGAAGACGTAAGCTCTCCATCAGACTGTTAATATCTTCCAGATCCTTGTGATCCATAGTTGTAAAATCAAACCCATCAATAACCACACAGTCCGGCTTAAAGATATCCTGTAAGATCAAATCGTTTAATCGCTCTTCAAGACGCGCCCGGTTAAAGGCAGATTCCTTAAAACTCATGATCATCCGATGCCGTTGCACCATATCAATCAGCTCATGAGGTTTAGCCACAGAGCATTCCTGTAAAATAATCTCCAATATATCATCATACCAGAGCTTGGTCTTTTCCAGATTTTCACCAATACTGATATGGACAACTCGTTTGCCACGCAGAATAGAATCCAAGGCAATCTGGACTAACAGAGCGGTTTTTCCCACTCCTGCTCGGGCCATGATCAGCCCCATTTTTTTGTTATTTCCGGCTAAATTCAGAACCCGTAACGGATTTTTTTTCACTAACGGTTCATATCCCATGATACTCCCTCTTATTTTTCTCTCTTTCGTATCGCTCATACAGCCCCCATAAAAGGCAGACTGCTGTCTTTCCCAACTGCCAGATGCCAGATGCCAGCGGCCCAGCAGTCTTATCCGTTTTTCTTGGATTCTTCGTATTCCTTGATCAGCTCTTCAGAAACGCTCTTGGGAACCTGCTTGTACGTTGAGAACTCCATTGTGAACTCCGCCTTTCCCTGGGTCAGGGAACGCAGGGTGGTTGAATAGCCAAACATCTCAGACAACGGCATATCTGCCTCTACAACAGTGTAGTTACCCTCTTCAGAGGTACCAACAATCATGCCGCGTCGCTGGTTCAGGCTGCCCATAATTGCGCCCTGAAACTCAGAAGGACCTTCTACAGCGACCTTCATAATCGGTTCCATAATAACAGGGCCAGCCTTTTTGTACCCTTCCTTAAAGGCACCCTTGGCAGCCTGCTGAAAGGCCATATCTGAGGAGTCAACCGCATGATAGCTGCCGTCGTTAATCAGGCAGCGAACACCGGTAATAGGCGCACCGATCAGTAACCCTTTTTCCATAGATGCCTGAAAACCCTTATCACAGGACGGGATGTACTCACGAGGAATAACCCCTCCCACGATCTCGTCAACAAACTCGTACTCTTCCTCTTCCAAGGGTTCCATATACCCTGCCACCCGACCAAACTGCCCTGAACCACCGGTCTGTTTTTTATGGGTGTAGTTGAACTCGGCCTGCTGGGTAATAGCCTCACGATAGGCTACCCGAGGCGCACCAACCTCAACCTCAGCGTTATACTCACGCTTCATGCGTTCAATATAGACCTCAAGGTGCAGTTCGCCCATACCAGAGATAATGGTCTCACTGGTCTCATGATCCACAAAGGTCTTAAAGGTTGGGTCTTCTTTGCCAAATCTGTTCAGGGCCTTGGACATATTATCCTGTGCCTTGTTATCCTTGGGCGTAATAGCCAGCGAGATAACCGGGGCAGGTACATGCATAGAACTCATGGACCAGTTGATCTTGCTGTCGCAAAAGGTATCACCAGAGGCGCAGTCCACGCCAAAGAGGCCAACAATGTCACCAGCACCGGCCTCTTCAATTTCCTCCATCTCATTGGCGTGCATGCGCACCAGACGACCAACCTTGACCTTTTTACCGGTTCGGGTGTTAAAAATAGTCTCGCCTTTTTTCAACACCCCTTGGTAAGTCCGCACGTATGTGAGCTGCCCGTAGCGACCGTCTTCCAGTTTAAAGGCCAATGCGACCAGCGGATCATTTGAATCATTGGAAACCGTGTTTTCCTCTTCATCTTTATCAAGATCAAGGGCAATGTTTTCAACATCGGTTGGACAGGGAAGATAGGCTTCAACAGCATCCAGCAGCGGCTGAACACCTTTGTTTTTATAGGCCGAACCGATCATAACCGGCGCCAGTTCCAGATCCAAGGTTCCTTTGCGGATAGCAGCGTGGATGAGTTCTTCGGGGATATCTTCCTCTTCCAGCATGGCTTCCATCAGCTCTTCAGAGAACATGGAGACTGCATCCAGCAGCTCTTCTCGTTTCTCCTCAGCATCATCTTTCAGGTGTTCGGGAATCTCTTCATAACGAAGTTCATCGCCCTGATCGCCATCAAAGTAAATGGCCTTCATGGTGACCAGATCAACCATACCTTCCAGCTCTGATTCCAAGCCGATAGGTAGCTGAATCATCACGGCATTGAGGTTGAGCTTATCCCGTAGCTGACCAACAACACGTTCTGGATTGGCACCTGTTCGATCACATTTATTAATAAAGGCAATACGTGGAACGTTATACCTCGTCATCTGACGATCAACTGTAATGGACTGTGACTGGACACCGCCCACAGAGCAGAGAATCAGAACAGCGCCATCAAGTACCCGCAGAGCACGTTCAACTTCAACGGTAAAGTCCACATGGCCAGGTGTATCAATGATATTGATATCAATATCTTTCCATGAACAGTAGGTGGCTGCCGACTGAATGGTTATACCACGTTCTTTTTCCAGTTCCATGGAGTCCATTGTTGCGCCAACACCGTCTTTGCCGCGTACCTCATGGATAGCGTGGATACGCTGAGTGTAGTAAAGGATGCGTTCGGTAAGTGTTGTCTTGCCCGAATCAATATGGGCACTAATGCCTATATTTCGTACTTTCTCCAGATCTTTGTTCATCTCTTATTCCTCTGTGACAGCTGCCTGACCGCTGATTCTATCCGCTCCCTCGGAATTCGGATAAAAAAATTTGCTGTTTGCCGAGCAAACAACCAGTTAAAAACAAAAAAGGAGTCACAGCGAATTCTGTAACCCGATACTTTTTTCTTATAAATAGTTATAAGTTGTACTTAATTAAAGGTGGGTGTATCTACCACAAGCGTTTTCAAAAAAAATTGAAAGCACCTTTTATATTTCTGCAAGCTCTTGACCTCAACGCATATCCTGCATTCGGGATGACACTGAGAAGTGTCAAGTAACTATCTTGAAAAACAGCATTTTAAAGACATAGAGTCATTATATATGACTCAAAAGGGATTTTATATACCCTATATAACAAAGATGCGCAAGGTAAAACTGAGAAAGAAATACAGGGAGAAAGAAATAAAATTGTATGGCGAACGATGTGATGAACTTCTCCGTATCTGACGTGTCTTTTTCTGCTGCCCCCAGTGAGCGTGGTCAGCAAGGGATGTATCTCCTGCCTTGCCGTCCTCTTATAAATCGCTCCTTGAGGCAGGAGGAAAAATGCCCGTAGGGGCCGGAAACCAGCACGGGCAAACACAGGGATTTGCCCCTACCGCTCCTTGATTGCGGCTCGCAGCTTCTCCAATGCCTTGCGGTATTTCTCCAAGGAAGGATGGCCGATCTCCTCGGCAAGCTGCACGGATCGGCTTATGTACTGCTCTGCCTTGGTCAGGTCGCCCAGATCTTGGTGGGTGCGATTAAAAGTGCGGTTTTTTCGATTATCCGGTGCATAACGGCTTATCTTTCTGTTAGAGTAGTTTCTCTGAAAGAGAAACAGAAAGTAATCATCAGGGTGTGCCGCCCGTTCATATAAT
>QYLO01000026.1 GCA_022766165.1 Candidatus Electrothrix gigas | reverse complement strand
GCGTCCACGCATGCACAGGTTCTCTGACTCCGCAGGGCCGGGGAGCAGCTGGCTGATTTACGCCGCTTCCCGTGTTGCCTTCCCAACCAGACCACGCGGTCGGCACCCTGATTGTGGTGATTTCGGAACTCAATGGCTGGCCTACGCTTCCCCTGTCAACGCTTCGCCGCATCCTCACGGAGTACCGACGCATGACTCGGGGCCATAATGGAGCAGCTTCTCCTTTTATATAGGGCTCTTTCATCCCCTACTCTATGCCGGTTTATCCCGGCGCTTTCGGTCTGTCCCCTATTATTTTACCCTTAATGTCTATTGAATCAGACAAAGGGAAGCACAATAAAATAAAGGCCGAGACCTATGGTCGCCACGCCCGACCCTTTCCTGAACCAGTCAGTCCTCTGACCGAAAGAGGAACTTTCCAACAGCCTCCTGACCGTGGCTGTGGAACTGCCTGCCACAGCGATGGGCAGGCAATGACCGATACCGAAAAGGATGATAAACATTATACCGGTGGCAATTTTTTCCTGAACAGTGATAACAGCGAGAATAGGGGCGATAAAGCCAAAGGTGCAGGAGCCGGAGAGTATGCCGTAAGCCAGCCCGAGAGTAAGGGCCCCGAAAGATCCCTTGAGCTGTAATTTCGACATCATGCTATTGCCGGGCATGGAGCATTTTGCCACGCCGAGCATACCGCCAGCCACCCAAAGCAGGATAACGCCGATAAGGATTGTCCAGTACGAGCCGATATCACCCAGCATTCTGCCCAGCAGAGAGCAGATAATCCCCACCGCCGCAATGGTGATAAACAGGCCGACACTGAAGAGTACGGCAAATTTGACGGCCTGCTTCCCTTCCACTAATTCGTCCTGACCGCCGACATAGGCCACGATCAACGGAATAGAGGCCAGGTGACAGGGGCTGAACAGCACTGAAACCATTCCCCAGAGCAGGCAGCCGAAAGCCGCAATCCAGCCCCCGTTGGTCATCCAGGCGTTGACGGTGATAAATACGCTGTCCATTATTTCACCTTGGCCGGTTGCTTGACACCCATCTTGGCAAATTGACTGACAATGTCCTCCTCAGACAGAAAGCCTTGATGTCGATACACTTCCTTGCCTTGCTCGTCAAAAAAAATTTGGGTTGGGATGGTGGATATCTTGAATTTTTTCCCCTGACTCGGATCCTTCCAGACATCTATAAAGATGACAGCTGCCCGGCCTTCATATTCGGAAGTCAATTTTTTCAGGATCGGAGCCATCATCTTGCAGGGAATGCATTTATGGGCACCCAAATCCACCATAGTGATCATATTGGGTGCCGGAACCTCAGCAGGAGTATCCGTTGCTGTCACCGAAACTGCCGGAAGAAGCAGAGAGAATAGGATCAGGTGGAAACAAATGAGTGAGGAAACTCTCTTCATAGTACTTTTTCCATTTTAAATAATGAGGTTAAACAAAAAGCCAGTGAGTAGAATGCCGCCGCTAACCACGGCGATAAACACCCCTATAAGCTTAGGCTTCAGCACCTTGCGAAGGATCACCATTTCCGGCAGAGACAGAGCGATAACACTCATCATGAAGGCCAGCACCGTTCCAAGAGCAGCCCCTTTGCCGAGCAGGGCTTCAACGATCGGCACAATGCCCGCCGCATTAGAATACATTGGAATACCAACCAAAACCGCTCCAGGCACCGACCACCAGGCATCCTTACCCATAACAGCGGCCATAAAGTCTTCAGGAACATAGCCGTGGATGGCCGCACCTACCCCGATACCGGCGATGACATAGGGCCAGACCTTGCCGACAATATCCCGCACCGCTTCTTTACCCTGCTCAATGCGATCCGTCCAGGTAAGCTTCATATCCATGTCCGGCTGTTCTCCAGCCCGTATTTCCCGTACCCAGTCTTCAATAGAGGATTCCATGTTAAAACGACCGATAATCCAGCCGGAAACAATGGCCACGGCAAGACCTGTAACCAGATAAAGACCGGCAATCTTCCAGCCCAAGAGACCGTAAAGAAGAACCAGTGCGACCTCATTGACCATAGGAGCGGCGATGAGAAAAGACAGGGTGACGCCCAAGGGTACTCCGGCCTGAACAAAACCGATAAAAAGCGGCACTGCGGAGCAGGAACAAAAGGGTGTAACAATTCCCAGGCCAGCTGCCATGACATTACCGGTTACTTCTCTTTTTCCGGCCAGCAGGCTCCGGGTTTTCTCCGGGGTGAAAAAACTGCGCACTATTCCGACCGTGAAGACAATCAGGAGCAGAAGCATCATAACCTTGGGGCTGTCATAGACGAAAAACTGCACCGCCTCGCCAAAATGACTGCCCGGAGCAAGACCCAGCAGGCTATAGGCAAACCAATGGGAAAACGGCAGAAGTTGCTTGTACAGGACAAACCAGAGGGCGATCCCGAAGATGCCCCATGCGACCCGTTTCATCTTCTGTTCTTTTTGCTCGTTGCACTCGTTGTGCTTGTTTTGCTCGCTGTGCTTTTCCTCACCAGTTACCTGGTGGAGTTCAGCCTCAGCTCCACAGCAGCCTGTCGGTTTAATAGGTTCCATTTTCTCTTCCCGGCGTTACCTTTCTATGCAATCCAAAATAAAATTTCTTTTTTAGAGGGAGCCTTACCCACACATTTTACCTGACCGTCAATAATGACCGCTGGCGTGGACAGCACCCCTAATTTAGCCATCTCGGCAAAATCAGATATTTTTTCAATCTCAACCTCAAGCCCGGCCTCGGCAACAGCTTCTCGTACTGTTTCAGTAGCCTGCTCGCATTTTTTACAACCGGGCCCGCAAATCTTAATGTTCATTCTGTTCTCCTTTGAATTAGGCGGCACAAATCCGTTCCCGATCAACCTGGGATAATCTGGCCAAAATTTCTTGAATTTGACGATCATCGTCCAGCCAGCCCGCAAGATTGTTCAGCATGGTTTCGGCATAGACTGATTCCTCCCCTGCGGCAAGCCGGTAGTTCACCCAGGAACCTTCCCTGCTTGATGCAACCAAGCCAGCATCTTCAAGATTCTTCAGATGCTTGGACACTGTCGGCTGAGCCAGCCCGAGCAACGCGGTAAGCTCGCAGACACAAAGTTCTTTTTTCTTCAGAAGCTTGATGATTTTTACCCTGTTCGGATCGGACAACGCCTTCATTATACGTATAAACGTTTTCATATACCTCCATACCATATAGATAGATGCGAATATGACTATATTGCTAAATCACTTCTTTTGTCAAGGGTTGATTTTGGCTCCTGTTGAATTTTGGTGTTGAGATACGGAAAGAGGAGGACAGGGAATCACAACATGGAAACACATACCGAGCGAGCTTATGACTTCAGGGAATCTGGATGCATTCAGCTGAAAGATGCCGAAAATGTTTGTCCAAGGTGAGAATCGGCATATTGTTGGCGATAGCAACCGAGGCTATCAGTACATCTGTGAGGGGAATTGTCAGGCCTTTTTTGCGCAGTGCATGCAATGTATTGCCTGTCGCGATCCAATCTTTCTGACTGATTTCCAGAACAGGAATTGTGGCAAAAACAGAATGCAGCTGTGTTGCTTCTCGCTTGCCGCGAACACCATGCAGAAGTTCGGCCATAACAGGGCCTGTTAAATACGCCCGGTCAAGGCGGATCAGGTCAGCGACCAGGTCGCCGGCGGCTCCGTCAGTATTCCGGAAAAAATCAATCCAGGCAGAAGTGTCAATCAATACGTTCACTATTGTACTCCTCAGATTCCGTCATTTCCTGTTGGCGTAGCTTTTGCCAATCATCATTGATGTTCAGTTTCCCCCGCATATTGAGCACCTTTTCTTTCCGCTTCATGCGCAAATATTCTGTTAGGGCTGTTCTAACCGCCTCTGTTTTGGTCTTTGCTCTGGTTATGTCCATGAGATCCTGAAATAGAAAGTCATCAATGTTCAAAGTTGTTCGCATATTATTACCTCTTTATTGTATGCTGAGTAAATCATACTTTTATGGTACAGGTAAGATGATTTGTTGTCAATAGGCTCGGCATAAATTATTCCTCTTGATGCAGTGTGCGTAATAGCGTACGCTTTGTATGGATACTCCGAAAAAATATTTACGAGGTGAATTATGCCGACTTTAACTGCTACTCAGTCACGTTCGAATAACAACAATATGTTTATTCATTTCAACTGTTTATGTAGCGTATGATTTATGAAGGAAATATTTGAGAGTGTAGCCAATATTCTGGCCTTTGGAGTTTTAATTACTACAGCAATCGGTGTGGTAATTAGTTTTTACTACAACACAAAACAGTTAGAAGCTGACAATAAAGCATCAAATATAGGTGTATCAATATCATTATTACAAGAATGGAGAGATGAAAGTTTCACTTTGCAGAGAAGAAGGGCGCGGGACCAATGGCACGACCTTAAGCGGATGACCCAAGATTATACCGCTTGTCTTCTTGGTACTTTCAAGCGAGGATGTGCCTTGGGACGACGCTTTACAGCTCGCGGTTCACTGCGACCCGGTCGATTTCCTACCCGATGTCCGGCAACTGCTTTCAAAAGAACCCGATACAATTCAGGAAGTTTTTTCTTGGCTATCAAGGTTATCTTATCTCTGAACGCTTCAAGGGTTTGTACAGTTCCTTTGAAGCTTATTTCTCTTGGAAAAATTCCAAACAAAGTTACACCGCAGAACATCCATCTGGAGAGTCTCCTTGATTGAGCGTAAATCTACCTCAACAACCCAACGCTTGACATAAAGATCAGCGAGTTCCTTTTTGGTAACTTCCTTTGGATCCAGCAAGGTAGATGCAAGAACTTTTCCACCCGCTTTTATTTCACGGATGGTCAATGTGTCGGGCATAGTATTATACATTGCTTCATCCATCCACTCAGGACGTGCAGGTTTAGAGTAAACAGGGGACAACCACGATTACCCCCTGCACCCTTTCTGGTACAAGTACCGAACCCTGCCCCTACCCGGCTAAAACGCCTCGTCAACACCTGCGGCCCGCAGCAGACCGGCTGCCCACTCCGGGGTACCCGGTGCCAGCACATGGGTATACATAGCCAGAACATTCTTCTTGATCAGACCATCACGCTTTCCCTGAAACCCGGTTCCCCGCTCCATCTGCAAGGCCAAATCTTCCGGATCACCATCCCATTTTTCTACAACTGAATAACGAAACTCATGGCCCTTAATCAGGGTTCCCTGCTGGTAAAAAGGGTTTTCTCGATCAACTCTAAAGGCGGAATAGCCATGCGCCTGCGGTTTGCTCGACATGCTCAAGGTGACTGGAAAAACCCCTGCTAAGGGATATTCCTTACCCTGAATAATAATTGCCTGACCAAGGAAAATAAGCCCACCACATTCCGCATACATGGGCAAGCCTTGCTCTGCTGCCTGATAAACAGAATCACGAAAAGAGACGTTGTCAGCCAACTGTGCGGCACTGGTCTCTGGAAAACCGCCGCCAATGTATAGGGCATTGAGATCATCAGGCAGGGCCTGCGCAGTGAGGGCATTGATCATGACCAGCTCTGCCCCTCCCTTTTCTAGGGCCTCCAGATTTTCCTGATAATAAAACTGAAAGGCCGCATCCCGTAGCACACCGATTCTGATCGGTTTACTGACCGGTTTCCTCTTGCCTGCTCTGCCGGGCTGCTTCAGTGAGTCCATTGGTGAGTCTGGTGAACGCTCTGAAGAAGAGAGGGAAGGTAAGGGGGTGAAGCTTCGCTGCTCCATCAGATCAATAATCCGCTGTAAATCAAAATGTTCTTCTGCAATGGCAGCAAGCTGCTCTACAGCGCCACTGGTTGCTGCTGCTCCGTACTCCTGATGCGGCGTAACCCCGAGATGACGCATGGGAAAGATATCAGTCTTCATACGGGGAATAATGCCCACCACCGGAATGTCTGTGTACTTTTCCACAGCCTCAGTGATAATCCGTTCATGGCGTGGCGTAGCAATCTGATTCAGGATAACCCCGACAATCCGTACCCGCTTATCCAACTCCTGACAGCCCAGAACCAAGGCAGCAACAGTTCGGGTGGTTTTACTACAGTTGACCACCAACACAATTGGCAGATCAAGCTGCACAGCCAGTTCTGCCGTGGAAAAACCGCCCTCAGCAGTTACTCCATCATATAATCCCCGATTTCCCTCAACAAGAGCAAAATCAGCCCCAGCAGCCTGTTGCTGAAAAGAGGTTGCAATGACCTCCTCAGACATGAGATAGGGGTCTAAATTATAACAGGGACGCCCAGCGGCTGTACTCATCCAGCCCGCATCAATATAATCCGGTCCCTTTTTAAAGGGAACCACGACCTTCCTGCTGCGTCGTAGAGCTGCTGTCAGGGCCACCGAGGCCACGGATTTTCCAGAACCGCCGCTCAGGCCAGCAATGACGAGGCAACCGGTTGTTGCTCCTTCCTGTTGTTTACACATAGTTATCAAGAAATCTTAGGGTGTAAAATGCACGTTCTGTAAATAATCAGTCTCCTGCTTCAAGCTGGCAAGGATGTCTGTTCAGCTTATCTGGGGCAAAGGTGCTTAGAAAGCCTTCCAACTTCCAACACGTCGCAGTTGGCTTTATTGCAGAGAATGTTTTTGATGGCCCAGTCGAAACTGACCAGTGTTCGTAGTTTGTTTATAGAAGGTTATCCTTGCGGGAAAATTGTTTGTTCATTGAACATCGAACTCATAGCTCTGAATAGCATACCCACACCAATAAAGATAGATGACGAACACCGTGCCTTGGACAGACAAAAGCTTTTCCTGCCATTCTTTCATGGTTTCATACGTCAGAAGAGCTTTTCCGCCTTTCAGTTCTTCAGGAACTAACTTTTCATGAATTTCAAGCAACTGCTCATAAGCAACCTGTAGGTATTCATTCGCAGATGTTTCATCGTCTCCACTTGAAATCTGATCATACATCGATACAAGTGAAGCAGCTTTATCAACACATTGCTGAAAATCTTTGCTGCAAGCCCCTTGCGTTTGATCAATCCAAGATTGAGCGATCTCTGTTCCGGTTTCATCCAAATCCGGTATCTCTCCCACTTGCACCAAATGCCTTAGGCGTACCTGCAACGCTGCTGCACCTTGAAGAAACAGCTTGGCATCATTGAGCAGTGCGAGTTCCCATACTTTCAGTCCTAAAGCCTCCAGAGTTTCTTGCTCAATTTGCTGAGGAATCAAGTTGTAAGCAGCCAGCCCCTGATCACCGCCCAACTCGTTGATGAATTTATTAATTGAGATAATCCATGCCTGAGCTTCCAGAAGCTTTCCCTTACACAGTGGCACAAAAACAATTTTCTGCCATTGAAAATCCAATGCAAAATGATCTATTGAGTACAGTTTAATCTCGCCCAAAAAATTTCGTAGCAGCTTGTAAATTTGCTCTGTTTGCCCATAGACTTCAAGGGGATTCTCGCCGTCTATTGTTATACACAGTGCGGGCTTACTGTCGAATGCAACGGAATCGCCCTGTATGCTGAACTGAAGACTCTCAGTTGAAGCCTGTTTCAACGCTTTGACCAGCTTGTTCCGAAGAGTCTTCTGCCGCCGCTCCAACTGATCTGATGCAGTTTTTCTCGGAATCGTCATCTGGCGGTTTGGAGTTTTCTCAAAACAAAACCACAAGGGCCATAGAGAATGAAGCGTTGTACGCTCTTTCTGTTCCAGTTGAGAAAGTGCTTCGCTATCTACCAGGGTAGAAAAATGTTTTCGGAAGGAGGATTGAAACAGCGGGAGATGTTTTATGGAGTCTGCCAAGTTGAGCGTTGGCAGGAAAGGTCTGCTGACTTTGAAATTTAAGTCCTCAAGTTGCTGTTTGATCTCAATGCGTTTCTGTGAGGTTTCAGCTTTGCCAAGAAAGGCATTTGCCAACATCACTGATCCAGATAAATCTAAAAAATTTGATACACTATTAAAATACTCTCTTGTTGCTTCCAGGTATGCCTGATACTGCTGTAGATATGCTGAAATAATAATTTCTGTTTTTTTATTATCGTGATCTTGAGCTACAAAAATATCCTTCAGCCCTTCCTCTGTATATCCGAATTGCCCCAGTGCCTCCACAGGAAAAGATGGTCGTCTGAGAACTTGTAGAGACGTTTTTTTCCATTCTGCATTATCTGAAAACGTGCTTAGTTCGTGAACAACTTCCTTGCTTCGAAAATGCTTTATCAGGTTCCTACGGAGTTCATCCAGACACAATATCGCATCGCTTCGTATCGAAAAAATTTGCCTGCTATAATCCTGCCATTTTTCCGGTCTGAACATATGCCCTGCAAGAATGCGAGCTGTTTTATTGACGTGCAATACCCAATCCGGCTGTAAATAACATTTATCTCTGATCGCCGTCTTCGTTGTATCGTCATGAAATTCAATGTCAAAAATTTTATGCCCGTACCCCTGACATCCATAACCTTGGCAATCTGGCGCTAACTGCGCCAAAAAATCTACATGATAAAGGGCCAATTCGTGAAAACGATTCTTTTCCGCAGCATTTGAAGCTCCTTCATTCTTAGCTTTATCATCTAAAGGAACAACAAAATGTGCCCGAATAACGCCGTGCTGTTCTTCAAGATATGGCGTATTTGTTTCCCTCCGATAACGATCAAGCAGTGCAGGCCGAGCGTCTTTGTACCAATCAACAAATACTGTTATATTTAAAAAAGAGTGCCATAAACCGTAAATCAAAGTTGCTAAGGTCTCTATGGGCAACACTTCTACAGTTTGTCGAAGGCCATCCCAGTCAAGAAGTTCATCTACCCTCTTGGCAATCTTTCTGAATCCCAGCCAGTACATAACCTGGCCAAATTCATACCAATCATTTTCTTGTTTATAAGCAGGAAGCGGAGGAAGAAAAATTTGTCGTAGCCACTCATCAACCTGAGTAAATGCTACTGTATTGCAAGGCTGCTCTTTTCGCCATTGATCTATTTTAGCTCGACTCTCTTCTGGAAAGAATTTGAAAAGTTCTGTCGAATCTTCAAGTAATCCAAGAAAATCAAATTCTAAAACAGACCACCAAATAGCACCAAACTTCTCATAGACTTTTCTGATGAGCTGTTCGTTTTCCTGAATATATTCATATATCCCAAGCCATAACAGAGCACGCAGCACACCGTTTGCCGCAAGCCAAGTTTCATATTTTGCCGTGTTCAAATATGAAAGAACGGCACTCGTAGCCTTTGAGTGGAAACGGAAGATATGGAGAAGGAATATTTCCACATCCGAATCTTCCAGCAATGGCAGACACTCCAAGGTCAATGTTTCCCAAGAACACAGGACAGGATCGGCAATGATGGAAGCGAGAATTTCGGAACGGACAGGATGTAATCCCGTTAAATGACGGGCATCATTGCTGCGGCGCAGTAAATATTCTTTTTCTAAACGGTTAATTGACTGTTTCAACGTCGCTTTGCCGGGCAGTTGAGCTAACCTGGCTAAATCAATACGGGCACCGCAAGCCCCGGCCACTGCAACCTGCCTGATTAACTTCAGATCATTTTCAGAACGTTGTTGGCAATCAACTTCATCGGCAATTTGATCATATTGTTTTTGCAGGCGATTATGTAAATTTTCAGTGTGAGTCAGCAGATAGACGAATTCCAGCAAAGGGCCTTCTTCTAAAAATTTTGCCCAAGCCTGCTCAAAATCAGGGAAGCGACACCCTTCCGCACTTTCCCATGCTGTATAAAGCTCCTGTGCCTCTTGCCGATTAAAGACAAGCTCTATGTCTGCAAACGTGATATCAGCCGAAGTTATGCCCGTCAGCCGCCAGTCTTCTTCCCTAATAGTGACAAGACAGCTAATATGCGGCATTTCATGGATGCGCTGTAAAAACTCAGCAAGTCCTTTGTCATTATGGCTGGCATCAACATAGAATGTGAAGGGAATGCTATAGCCGGAAAGAGCGGTAGCAACTTCTAAGGCCCGTTTTGCAGTGCTTAAATCTCTTATTTCATACGAAGTTGCTGGACAGTAGTCATGCAAATAACGGTAAGCCAAGGCCGACTTTCCCTGCCCGGATGCGCCATGAACGATGACAATATTTGTTTTTTTGAAGCCTTCTTGAATGGCATTCAAGTGCTGCGGGCGTTTTACATCCAGATCAGACAAAATATGCCGCCAGCCAACTGACACGCCTTCATGAAATGCTTTGCGCAGTTGTTCCCTGTCATCAATTTCTTGTTCCAGCAATGGAATGATGGAGGTGCCCCATTCCCTGTGATGCGCTTCACGCTCGGTAAGATATTGACCAATCTGCTGCAAGCGTTCCAGCAAGTCCTGCCGAGTATAGCCCTTTTCCTGTTCAGCACCACGGTAAAGCTCCTGCATCAGCAGATCAAAAGCCGTTTCCAGATCACCAGTGATTAAAGGAAACTGCGTAAGCTGTTCTTTGATAGAGCTGAGTTCTTTCTCTTCATTGAGAGGGCGATGTTTGAGACGCTGAAAGACCTTTAGCAGTTCCGGTTTGTTAAATTTTTTCTTTTTCTTCAGCGTAGCCTCATCGGCTCCTATGCACTCTTGTAGTTCCGGCCCCAGCTTTCCGTAGCTTGCCAGAACAATCTGAACATCCGGGTAGTCTGTGATGTACTCAGCAGCACGTTCAAAAAACGTCTTCAGCTCAGAAAATACTAAATCGGCCTTATAATCTTTGACCTGAACAACTTCAATTACTCTGCCCGATCTATCACGAACTGCAAAATCTTCCAGCGATTCAGGATAGAAATGCCCCGTTTCTGAAGAAAGAATGCTGTTCAGCGTATGGAGAAACTGCTTGCGGAAGCCGCGCAGAGCTGCGATTCCTCCAGTCTCCTGATTAGCTTGTGGACTGTTGGCTGTCAAAAGAATTTCCTGTATCTATTATAAGGTGTCATAGGATAATCAAGGAAACTTGATAAACGACATCGGCACAAACTCCGTCAGCCACACTCCATTGGCAGAGAGAAAAAACAGATGTCCGGTATCGTTCATCCCCTCCGCATCAATCTCCAACACAACAGGACGACCATGACGAGTACCGACCCGATGTGCCTGCTCCCGTGTTGCGGAAAGATGGACATGTTGGCGACTCATCTTTTGCAAACCCTGAGATTGGATTAACGGGAGAAAACGAGTTGCCGTCCCATGAAAGAGTACCGGCGGTGGAGTTACCGGGGACAATTCGAGATCAATATGAACGGAGTGTCCCTGATTGGCACGAATCCGCAAACCGTCCGGGCTGAAGGCGAAGCGCTGTTTATCATTCCTGAACACAACCTCGTCGAGTCGTTCTCTGGAGATCTCGGCACCATGAGCCTTGGCAGCACTCAGCAACTCATCAATCGCAACCCAGCCCTTTGCATCGAGCTGGATCCCTATTTTATCCGGGGCATGACGAAGAATAAGGCTGAGAAATTTACTGAGTTTAACGCTCGGATCAGACATAAAAACGTCTCATTATTCTAGGCTTGCAATGCAGAAATCTCACCGCTGCTCCATAAACCGAATCACATTATAGAGCATTTCATTACACGGCACCGCAATCCCCTGCTCCTGCCCCAAGCGAATCACTGCCCCGTTCAGGGCATCAATCTCAGTCTTTTTCCCAGCCTGAATATCCTGCAAGGTGGAAGAGCGATGCTTGGCCGCAAGGGGAACAATAGTGCTATAAAAAGCCTCCAGATACTCCGCAGCACTGTCCCAATGAGTGCTGTAGCCCGTAGCCTCCATCACCTTGAACACCTCATGAATAATCTCATCCATGATATGACGTGAATTTTTCTGCTCTGCCAAGACCCCGTAAGGCACATTGAAAATCGCACCCAAGGGATTCAAAGCGCAGTTGAAGAGCAGTTTGGCCCAGAGGTCACAGGCAATATCAGGAGCAGCTTTGCAGGGAATTCCGCCTTGGTTGATCTTTGCACAAAGTTCTTCTATTGCAGTAAGCCCTGCCTTAAACAGGCTGCCAATATGGATGGGCTGAACATGAGCGGTAATCTCCACCTGATTGCTCTGCGGTCTGTAAAACCCGGTGATTACCCGTGCATTAAAGATACGCTCTGCTGGCAGATGTTCGGCAAAGGTCTCTGCATTGCCCCAGCCATTTTGAACCAAAACAATACGGCTTTGTTCATGCAGAAGTAAAGGATGGGCGGCAATATTCTGGGCCGCTGTTGATGAATCAAAAGATTTGGTACAGACAAGAATATAGTCATAAGCCTTCTTGGACACTTCATCAATGTCTGTAACACATTGAAAATCATGCGGCTTAACAGACGACTCACCCAAAATACCATAGAGCTGCAAGCCATTTTTCTGTAAACTGCACTGCGTGTTTGCACGGGCAAGGATATCAACCTGTTCTCCTGCCTTGAGCAGACAGGCGGCAAGTCCCAACCCAACTGCACCGCCGCCGTAAATTAATATTCGCACAACACCTGCCTCTACTGCCTTTTTTTCAAAACCCGGCAAATCCGGGATTAGCCTCTTCAACAAAATTATCAAACAACTTACAGATGACCATTCGGATCAGCTTCTCCTCAATTTCATTAACTTGAAGGATTTTTTCTATTTCAATGGTTGACCAAGTAATGAGATATTCTCTAATTTGAATGGGATGTTATATCTCTTCTGGATTTCGTATACCTCAGCAATAATCTTACCCTTAGCAGGAAACTTTGTTTTGAGAGTATAAGTACAAAGTGTTCTATCTCCCCATGAGGAGCAAGCTGTGAATTTATCTGTGAATTTAATAGCTCTTCCACGATCGTCATACACCTTGACATCTTTGATAGTGTTGTAATCAAGATTAAGTCTTAGTTGCATTTCGTAATCTCCCCAGTGGTTTTTTTCAATAGATTTTATAGTTGCGCTATACTTCGTGCCTTTGCTCCCGGCTTCAAAATTAGATATTCCAAGATCGACTTCCTTCGCACTGGCACTGGCACTAGAATATTTCAGTGTTCCAGATATTTCCTTGATACCTTTAACATCATCAGGAGGCAAAATGAGATCAATAGGAAAACATACAGTTGATTTATCTTTTGAGAGAAAATTGGAATCCCAAGAATCGTCTTCAGTAAGAAGATCCGCACCATTATCTGCGATGACTTTAGTAACTTTCTGTTGAGGCACGCTGATTGCCGGCGCAGGGAGTTCAGCAATTATATATAATGTATAGCCAACGTCATGACCAAATGGTCTAACATCTTGTTCTTGATCTGAAAGTCTTACAAGTCGTATTCCGCCTATCTGTACTCCTTTAAATTTATCATTTATGCTCTTGCCAAGTTCCAACCTTTTAAGCATTGCTGGATAACCGGTTTTGGCTTTTGTCATTTGGCTTTTGTAATCGAATAGTGGTGTTAATGGCCCTTCCACCACAGCTTCAATAGGTCCGCTCTTGCCAAAGAGTATTTTGTTAAACTTATTGCCAAATGCAGGAGGCATTTCTATTTCTTCAATATCACGTCCTGCCTTGAGTTCTTGAGTGAGAAATTCATCGTCATCCATTATCTTGTTCGTAGCTTCAAGCATTTTCATTCCATCAATAAAAAAGCGTATACGGCCATCCTTTGTATTACTCAGGTTAGTTTTTGAGCGTATAGTTCCGGGAAGTTTGAAAAGTATTTCTTCCTTCATGTTTCCAAGAAACATTGAAAACATAGGCGCAACCTTCTGTTTGTATTCTGTTTTTGTCATAACGATTTGTTTTTTTATCTCCTCATCGCTAAGTTGTTTCGGAGCTACTTCATCTTTTTCTCTCTTCTCTTCAGACGTAAGTGTGAGGGTTATAGAACCGTTAGTAGATTTTTTCCAATTAATTTCAATATATTCAAGGTTTTTTATGTTCAAGTCAGATAACTGTCTAAAATAGGCAGTACCCTTAAAATATCCCCTATTATCATCCAGTAACTTGTATGAAACATCGCTCCAAGCGTCAACACCTTCTGATTTTTCCAGAATGTCGTTGACTTCATCCCTGAGTCCCCCCATCAAGTCAAAAGATGCTTGCAGAGTTACTTTTCCCGATCCATCAGGATTGAGAACATATTCTTGTTTCGTTTCGTAACATCCACTCATCAGTAAAGCTGATAACATAGCAGCGAGTACATAAAGTATTTTTTTCATTTCTAATTTTCTCCTTTTATTTTATTATTATTTTCCGCTCTGAATATCTTGAATTCATAAATGACCATTCCGATCAAACTCCTGCCATAGCTCCTGATACATACGGTTCATAGCTTGCTCTATCTGCTGTCTATACTCTTCTAACAGTGCTGCGTTGAGCCTGGGTTCCACATAGATCAGGTCGCCATACTGGAGCAAAATAGGACTGAAAGGCAGAGGAATAACCGAGTGGTCCCACGAGTTGAATGCCTTATAACGCTTTGTTGCCCAGACAATGGGCATGATCGGTGAACCTGACTTTGCAGCCAGCATAATCGCACCGGGCTGCATCTTGAGGGCTGGTCCCTGAGAACCGTCTGCTACGATTCCAGCACTCTTGCCCTGCTTCACATGATCGACCATTCCCTTTAAGGCCCTGACCCCAAAACGATGCGCAGAGCCACGTACTGTTTCAAAGCCGAGCAGAGAGGCCACCCGGGCAATGTACTCACCATCCTTACTTGCACTGACCATTGCTACCCCTGGATAGTTACGGAGATGGTAGAGCGTATAAAAAACAGAGTAATGCCAACATGGAATCACTGCCGCCCCCTGTCCCAGCCCCTTTTCTACATTTTCCTGCCCTCGTATGTGGACAGGACAGGTTGCAAACCAAATCCTGGTTAAGGCTACATAGAGTCTGGGAACAACGGCAAGGGATGCAGTATATATAAGGTCATGCACAGGGAGAGCTCCGTTTTTGGGTCAGGATCAAAAGGACAAGAAGGGTGGGAAGTTAATCCCTCCAGGGGAGGGATAGGGGTACTCGTATCGTTTACTCGTAGCATTAACTGTTGGCAAAGGCAATCAACTGTTCCACAATAGCTGCCAATGGAGCCTTTTCATACTCTGCTGCCAGGGAGGCGCTCTGTTGCCATTGCTGAGTCAGAGGTTGTCCGCTCTGCCACTGTTCATTAAAGGAAATATAACGCTCTGCACCGGTGGCAATTCGTTCACCCTGCACTGGAGTCCAGAGAAAATCGGGATGAGCATTCTGATACCACTCTCCCCCAATAATGTTGCCAGCAAAGTCAAGTTCAAGGTCGTAGAGATACCGAACCGTTCTGACCTGATCGCTGGCAGGACTGTCCACTGTTGAATGTGTTGGCGATGTTTCAACAACATAGGAGACCATCATCTCAATTCCAACAATACTCTCTGTTTTATCACTGCGGAACTGAACAAACCTATCATTGGTAAAGTCATCTTTCGCCACCGTAACCTGAGATAATGAGCGACCATAATACCTTGTTTTTGGGTTGACATAGCGATAACTATAGGACAGGATCGGTTGATTCCAGACCTGATAGTCATAGGTGGCATCCATGACCATGCTACGTTTGGCAACACCGATCTGATTCACAACAGCCAGATGCCAAGTGCCAGGGTTGGTGTCAAAGCAGATCTGCGAGAGAACCCGACCAGTTGCTGGATCTTTGGCAGGATTTTTGTCAGTACACCGTCCCCCTATAAAGCGAGAACGATACTTGACCTTTGCCCAGAGCAAGGTAGCCAATGCCTTTATATCAGAGGGATAAAAGGTGAGATAGGTTCTGCCATCTGCTGCCAGGACCGTGGCTGTTCCTGTGGGGCGAGGCAGCATATAGGCGGCTGGGGCCCAACCATGACAGAGGCCCATCCATGCCTGAACATGTCCGTCCCGAACATAATATTTTCTCCCCAGCTCCCACATCTTGCGGGTGAGCGAGTAATCACTGTCCCCAACTAAGATATCGTATTTTTCCGCTGGAGAGAGACAGTTAATGGCATTCATATCCCCTTGCGCAAGAATAGCAGAGGCTGGGTTGCGCTGGACATAGTCGTAATTCTTTTTCCAGTCACTTGAATTTGGAAAACTGTAATCTGCATACCGCTTTCCAAGAGAACCTTGATAAAAAGCCCAGTAATCATCAGACCAGGGACATTCTTGCAGGCTGGCCTGCATCAACCCGTTGTCTTGCATACTTTGCAGGCCGGAAAAACGAAATGTATCAACAAAGCCATCAGCCTCATCATTATCAGCAAAGGCAGCCCTGCCTACGGCAACCTCATCCCGTTCTGTAGTCTGTTGACGCAAGGCATCCCGGGCATCAACATGGACATTTTGTTCAATGTCCTCTTGATGAAAGGCGCTTGCACCTGAAGAGTCCAAAACGTCTCCGTCATATTTAGGGGGAATACTGTTCATGAACTCCACAGGATTTTCATGGAATTCTTGCATGCTTGTATTCAGTTCTTGTTTTTCTTCTTCTGACATAATGTTTTCCTCCTGATGTCTCGTTGTGATTTTATATCTCCAGACTGTCCGGTCGATGGACAAGCCAAAGAGCGGTTTTGATGACACCGTCATCAAGCTGCGCTGCCAAGGAACTTGGCGGAATAATCGCCTTTCTCTGTTTAACCGCCTGAACAATGCGATCCCAACTGGAGTGAAGCATGGGCGGGGCGAAAAAAGCCGGACGCACGGTAGCTGGTTGATTGAGCATAAGGGCCTGAATATCTGCATGTTCAGCAAAGTTGGCAGGCAATTTTTTTAATAAGGTGGTGAGTAAAGCAGTATCAAGCTTGCCCTGCTCTGCCAGTGAATGGGCAAGCAGAATGACTTGCAGAGGGTTAAGAGAATGAAGGCTCTCTTGCTGAAGCAAATCTGCCACAAAGGTCTCTGTCACCACCTTACGCCTGTGCAAGAGACCGAGCCGGAGTAATTCGACTTGACGGGCCACCTCATCTTTCGCAGTAAAACCCTGACCCGCCTCTGCCATCAAAACAGCAGCAGAGGACAACGCCGCCCGATGAGCCTGAATATCAGGCAACCATGCCTGTTCTGACACGGCAAAGACCTGGGTCTGCCAACCTGCTTCCGTCTGAACAAACATCTCATAAAATTCACCGGGTTCCTCTTCCACCCGCAGGCGATAAGTTCCCGGATCAAGCTCAAGATGAAGGGCAAAATATCCGTTTTCCTGATCACAAATACCTTGATTCGGTTCAGCAACCAATGCACCGTCCAGGTCGTGCAAGGTTATCCCTGCCCAAGGAACAGCGGCAGAGCCGGTAATCTCCCGGATAAAGAGAAAAAGCCATGACCCTGCACCCTTTTGCTCAGAGACTGCTAACTGAGAGAATTTTTCAGCAGCTTTTCGATGCACCTCCTGTATGTCCTGCCCCGCACCGATCCCAGCCAGGGGAACGGGTGAGCTAAAGTCTACTGGATCGCCACATATCTCCAAGGTTGCTCTTTCTGGACTTTCCCGGGCCACCTCAACCAGTTGATCAACCTGCTTTTGGCCAATTCGGAATCGTGCCTTATAAATACCTGGACTGACTACAGCCTCAAGCTCTCCAATCCCAGCGGCAATGCGCTGAAAATCGCTGTTCACCAAAAAGACCTCACTGCAACGGTCATAGGCCCGAACTACAAGCCTGACCCGTTGTTCAGACTGCAATTTCTGCATGGTTTGGCACCTCAAATATTTGCTGACGTCTGGTATTTTTCACGGCAATTTTATACAGTCCAGGCTCTAGTTCCAGAGTAAAGGTTTGAGCAGCAACCCGTTCTTCCCTGATTTTCTGAAAATTTCCATCTGAAAGCAGGAAAATCTCAGTACCGCTATAGGAGGCTAGGCGTACCTGAACAGGAACAGTTTGAGCTGATTTTCGGTGTACAAAGGTAATATCCTGCTGAGAATCCAATCTGATCACAGGTGGATCTATTTGTACGTTGCCAGCAAAGCTCTCAAGACTGTTGTGAATATGATTTTTAAGCAGTTGCCCTGTCACCTTGCCGTGTTGAGGGCGGGTCGTCTCTAAGGCATGAAGAAGTGTTCGTGTGAAAATACCTGAATTTCTTCCGTCTTCAAATCGCCTTTCCCGTGCTATTCGTCCTCTGCCCACGGCAAAGGCAAAGAAGTAGCGAACCTGATCTGCCCCAGTCCGCCCCTTGCTTGTGGGATACTGGGGTTCTTTGACCTCATGATAGGCGTTCACCGTACGACAGCAGTCCATGAACAGCACGATCTCATCAAAAACTGCATGACGCCGCAACCAATCCACATAGTCGGTAATGGCTACATGCCAGGGAAACATCTTCCGGGCATTGGCAGCATAAAGGGCTGTTGTTCCCATATCACCGGGATCACCAAACCCGTGTCCAGCAACAAAGATATAGAGCCGTTCACCGTATCTTCCCTGTACACCCTTGGTAATAAATGGCTCAAATAATATTTCAATCTGATTTGGAAAAGGCAGGGCAGCATCCTGAGCAAAATCTGAGGACAGGATGCTCTGGATCTGTGCTTCTGGGACATTGCCGCCATGAGGATCACGCAACCAGCCAAGGAAATCCTTGGCATCATTGACCGGGCCTTGTAATGCTGCCAAGCCACTGACTGGATAGCTGTTGATACCAACAACAATGGCATGGTGTTGGCTCTGCTGCCCTCGCTGATTCGATTGCTCCTGCTGCACCTGCTGCTTTTGCTGGTTCGGCTGTCCTAGCAGGTTTTGCTGGTTCGGTCGAGTCTTCATCCGATTTTTCATCCTCTTGAGGCATGTATGATGAAAGAGCATAGTACGGTCATTTCCAAAGTTTCCCTAGTTTTTACGATCTTCATCGTAACAGTTTTCACGGTTTCAGGAACCTGTTGCTGAACTTCATTCTGAACTTTACTCCTGTGCTCTTGCTCTGCTCTCTTGAGTTAGTCCAGAACGTGTAACAGGCTGGGTAAAATTGATCAGTTGCTCCACAACAGCGGCCAACGGAGCCTTCTGGTATCCCGAGGTAACAGCTGCAATCTCTTGCCACTCCCGAGGAATGACCTCCTCACTTTTCCAGTCTCCTGCAAGTCCGTATCGACCCTCCCAGTAGGTGACAGCCCTGGCCCCTTTTTCCGGTGTCCAGAGAAAATCAGGATGGGCATTCTGATACCATTCGCCACCAATAATATTGCCCATTCCATCAAGCTCCAGGTCATAATAATAGCGAACCTGCTGCACCCTGTCAGAACTGGCACTGTCTGTGGAATGTTGCTCTGGTCGAGTTTCAACCATATAGGAAATATCCATAGCAATACCCACAACGGTCTCAGTCTCGCTATCACGATACTTTTGAAACCTATCCCTGGTAAAGCCTGCCTTAGCAACAGATGCCTCAGCCAAGGAACGGGCATAATACATTTTTTGCGGATTAAAATACCGGTACGTATAGGCAACAATGGGCTGGTTCCAGACCTCATAATCATAGGTGGCATCAAGAATCATGCTGCGTTGCGAGGCACCAATCTGATTAATCACAGCAAGATGCCAAGTACCTGGATTGGTATCAAAGCATCGCTGGGAGAGAATACGCCCGTTCTGAGGATCAACGGCTGGACTCTTGTCATTACACCGTCCTCCAATAAAGCGTGATGAGGTTCTGACCTTTGCCCAGAGCAAGGTTGCCAAGGCTTTAATATCAGCAGGGTAAAAGGTAATATAGGTTTTGCCATCCGCTGCTAACACTGTAGTTGAATTGGTTGGGCGGGGAAGCATATAGGCAGCTGGTGCCCAGCCATGACAAAGCCCCATCCACGGCTCGACTTTGCCAGTTCGGGAGTAATATTTCTTGCCCTCTTCCCACATGCGCTGGGTCAGTGTCATCTTCTGATCGCCAACCAGGATGTCATATTTTTCTGAGGGAGAGAGGCGGTTGATGGCATCGCTGTCACCGCTTGCCAGGATCTGCATGGCAGGGTTGCCTTGAATATAGTCATAGTTTACCTTCCAATTTTGAGAGTTTGGAAACCGGTAATCAGCATACCGTTTGCCCAATATGCCCAGATAAATAGCCCAGTAATCATCAGACCAAGGCTGTTCAGGTAAACGGGCACTCATCAGGCCGTTGTCCTCCATGCCCTGTAAACCAGAATAGGGGAAGGTATCAGTAAAACCATCTGCCTGATCATTTTCTGCAAACGCAGCTCGCCCAGCGGCAACCGCCTCCAGCTCGGTTATCTCCTGTCGCTTGGTATCACGGGCATCAACAAAGGCTTTTTCCTGAATAGCCTTTTCGTCAAACAGTGATTGCACTGCATTTGCATCAAGAGGCTCACCCTGCTCATCATACTTTACAGGGAGTTTATCCATAAAGGCGACCGGATCTGCCTTCAGTTCCTCCAACCCTTTATTCTCCTGCTCACCCTGCTCATTACTCGGTTGCGAACTACTTTCCGCTGTCTCGGTTGTTTCGGCAGTTTCCGCTGTATCAGGGGTACCCGAGGTACCTGAAGTCTCAGCAGAAGGATGAGCAGAAGGATCGACGGCATCCTGACTGGCTTCCCCTGCTTCCGGTGCAGGCTTACCTAGAAAACTTTTCAAAAGATTCAACAAAAAGCAGTTATGCTTTCCCTCTGGTGTAGCCATTTTTTTCTCCTTATTCAGTAGATAGATACCTGCTCAAAAACTTATCTTTTTTTGGATTTTTTAGAATACCTAGAATCATTGAAATCAAAACCTGTTCCAGCAAGAAAACTCTGCCCCTTGCCCAAACGCTTGGCAACATACATGGCAGCATCTGCATGTTGAAGCAAACTCTCTGGGTCTGTGCCATGATCTGGATACAGGGCAATACCAACACTGGTTTGAATACGTTCATTCTGGGCAGAGCAGTCAACACTTCCTAGGAAACGTATAATCCGCTCCGCTGTAATAACAGCCTGTTCTACAGATTCAATATCATCAAGAATGGCTGAAAATTCATCCCCACCAATCCGAGCAACCATGTCCTCTAAACGTAAACAGTTGCGTAGACAGTCAGCAACCATCTGTAACACCCGATCACCGGCAAGATGGCCAAGGCTGTCGTTGATTGCCTTAAAGTTATCCAAATCAAGATAGAGCAGCGCAACTCGGCTGTTCAGTCGGTTTGCCCGTAACAACGAACTCCGCAACCGTTCATCAAACATCACTCGATTAGGCAGCCGGGTCAGCGGATCATGCATTGCCTGATGACGCAGGATCTCCTCTGCCTGTTTGCGTTCGCTGATGTCAGAGAACAGGGCCACATAATGGGAAACACTTGTATCAGAGTTGCGGATCACCGAGATAGAGAGCCATTGCGGATACTCTTCACCATTTTTTCGACGATTCCAAATTTCTCCCTGCCAGCAGTTCTCCTGCAAAAGAGTCTCCCACATCTGCTGATAAAACTGCTGCCCCTGTCGATCAGAGCGTAGAAACGAGGGATTTCTGCCAAGGGCCTGTTCCCGTTGATAGCCTGTAATGGTGGTAAAGGCTGGGTTGACCATAATGATCCGGTTCTCTGCATCAGTGACCAACATTCCCTCGGAACTGGTCTCAAAAACCGTGTGTGCAAGGCGCAACTCATCCTCTTGTTTCTTCTGCTCAGTAAGATCGCTAATAATACAGACAAAGCCATTACAGGTACCACTTCCGGTTCGGCGGGGACTGAGCCAATGCCCTCCTGGAAAAATTGAGCCATCTTTTCGCACAAATTTTTTATCTGCATAGTGCTGATCCAGCTCACCACGGCAGAGGCGTTGTATAACGATCTCTGTTTCGTGAATGCAATCGGGATGAAGGATGTCCTGAAGCTGCATCTTTTGAAACTCTGCCTGCGAGTAGCCAAAGATCTCAGCATACAGACCGTTCACCATTTCATAGGTGCTATCAAGGGAGAGAAGACCTATACAAACTGCGGCGTTGTTCAGGACTGCCTCGTTGCGAGACTCGCTGTCGAGCAAGGCTGCATGTGCTTTTTTTCTAAAGCGAATTTCTTCTTTCAGTTCCTGATTCCGACAGGCCAGTTCCTGCTGCACTCTGCGCAGGCTGATCTGGGTAGAAACCCGGGCTATGAGTTCAGAAGGTTCATAGGGTTTGACTAAAAAATCTGAACCTCCGGCTTGAAAGCCACGAATTTTGTCAGCCACATTACTCATGGAAGTCAAGAAGAGGACAGGAATATTGCACAGACTAGGATCGTTTTTTAGTTGGGTGCATACCTGAAAACCGTTCATTTCAGGCATGCTAATATCAAGCAGAATTACTTCAGGAGAAGCCGTTCGACAGTGTTCAAGCACTGCGGTTGGATTGATAAGAGATTGGGAGGTGAACCCGTGTGATCGAAGAATAGACTCCAGCAGACAGATATCGCTACGGCTATCGTCAACAATCAGTATATACGGAGATGTATTATCATCGCAGAGATACGTTCTTTTTTCCGGATTAGGCATTGCCAACGGTTTCGTCTTTACGGGTCATAGCCTCCATAATAAGACCCATGAGGCTTGAGTGAATACGCTTTTTCACCTTCTGTGAACTGGGTATATCTCTAAAACTTATACTTGCTCCCTCAAGAGCAATCAAGGAATAAGCTGCCTCTTCTCCATTTAATCCTTGAAAGGCCGCATCAAACACTTCTCCATTTTCTATATAAAAAAATCCCTTCTCATTACTGGCAGAGACAATTTCCAACAGACAGGTTTTCTGTTCCAAAGCAATCATCTGTAAAAAATTAGCCACTGAAATTCCCTGCAACATCCCACCAGGAGACTGTGGAGCAAGTGAATCCTGCACAGCTTCGACTAACTTGTTGATAGTAAAAGGTTTTTTTAATAAACACTGGCCAGTCTGGGCAAACTGTTTTTCAATCTCCGGGGTAGAGTGGGCTGTCATAATCACACAGGGCATTTTTGGGAAAGCACCGTTAATATATGCCAGCAAGGTGAGACCATCAATTTTAGGCATCTGTAAATCTGTAACAATAAGATCAACAGGCTTTCGATTGAGAATACCTATTGCTTCCTCGCCATTATTAGAGAGAATAACTTCAAAATCTTTTTTATATTTTTTAAGACTGATTCCCAGTAATCTCTGAAAACCAAGATCATCGTCAACAATTAAGACATTTTTCATTTTCAATACTGCCCAAAGGGTTAAAAAGAAATTCGCTTACTACTTCTTATCGTTCCGCTTAAAATCAAGTAAATTACATACCATATAGTCCAACTCTTCAGCTGCCTTTGTCACGGGACGACTGACTGTTTCAAGATCTTTATTTTCTCTCAGTAAACTGCCTATCGCATCAATACCAAACAGTATTGTTGCCAGATTATCCCGTATCGCTCTCCTATTTTTATCAATAAAACTTTTCATGGCTGATTCAGCAGGTTGACAAATTTGTCCGTCATCATGTTGCTGTACTCCTCTCTGCTCCTGAATAATATGGGCAACACCCTTTATCTCTTCATTCTCATCAAAAAGAGGAACATGCAGAACCTTTACAGAGACATCCTTCTGCTCTCTTCTAGTATCTGTTGATTTTCTCTGAGAGATCTCTTGACGCACTGCACACTCTTTGCAGTGAAAGCTGGGATCACGCAGCACCTCATGACGCAGAGAACCAACAAGGTCAGAAAGACGCATGTTGCAAAAATCACGGGTCGCCTTATTGGCCCAGAGTATTCGAGCCTCTGTATCCTCTATAACCAACCTGTCCTGAACAAGATCAAGCAATGCCAGTTGATTGTTCTTATCCTGCTGTAGCCGTTCGAGTTCTTGCTCAATTTGAATGTTATCCTGATGCAGAGAATGAATAAGGCTATCAGATTGTTTTTTCTGCTGATCAATCAGTTGCTTGAGACGAAGTTGTGCTGTAATGCGTGCATTCAGAATTTGCAGATTTATCGGTTTATTGATATAGTCAACAGCTCCCAGAGTAAACCCTTTGTACTCATCATCTTTATCATCACGAGCACTGACAAAAATAACTGTAATTTTTCTGGTAATAGGATTTTCTTTCAACCGCTTACAGACCTCGTATCCATCTATACCTGGCATACTTAGATCCAAAAGAATAAGATCTGGTTTCCGTTCCGCAGCCAGCTCAAGTCCATGCACTCCGGTTGAAGCAATAGAAACCGTATACTCCCTCTCTAAGGTTGTCTTCATGAGCTGAAGATGAGCAAAATCATCATCAATCAACAAGAGATGATAGTGCAGGGTGTTGATAGGTTCTGATGCACGGAGATGCGGAATTATCGTTTCCTGAGAAATAATATTTCCGCAGATCTGACAACCAAGTGGTTGATTATCAATATGCTCAAGCTGTTCATCGGCAACGATATTCTTTCCGCCGCATTCTTCGCAAAAAATTACTTTCATTCGCGATCAGCTCCTAGTCTCCCCAGAAGTCAAATCTAATAAAGGCTGAAGATTTCCCTCCAGTTCCAACATCATAGCATGATAATCCTCATCCCGTCCTTCTTTGCTTGCAGCTTCAATTACTCTCGCCTGTTCAGCCTCATCTTTCAGGCCCACGCCCAGCAGGACACCCTTTGCCTTGTGTCCAGCTGCGGATAATGCAGGTAAGTCATTATCTGCTACAGCCTGCCTTGCCTGCTCAAAGGTTTCGGATATAGAGCGAGAGGACAGATGGATCATCTGTTCTACTTGATCAGGTTCAAGACTGTATATGTTTTTCAGATGTTCAGCAACATTTGTAAGAAGGGTATTATCGTTTTCTTTTTTTTCTTCTATCATGAGCGTCTTGTCCTGTTATTTTTTTTTCGTTGTGTTAGTATTAGTGTTATCATTGTTAATAGAATTATTATTGTTTTTAATGCTTGTGTTTGTACTGATACTGACATTGTTACTGGCGCCTCTATTGGTATCCGTATCCGTATCAGTGTCTGTAGTGGTATCGGTGTTGATGTCTGTGTTGTTCGTAACGCCAGTAACATAGCCTGTCTGCTCAAAGGCTTGATAAAGATCTTTTTTTGTACAAGGCTTAACAGCATAGCCATCCATTCCAGCCTCCAGACAACGCTGTTTATCCTCTTGCATAGCATGTGCTGTTAAGGCAACCACAGGCATGTGTCCACCTGTCAGCTTATACTGTAATGCCTCGGTAAGCTCTTTCGGTAAGCTATAATCATCCACCGGTTGAAATTTTTTCTCCTCACACTCTTCACAGGCTCGTATAATCTTTGTGGCTGTTAATCCATCCATTGTTGGCATCTGCACATCCATCAAAATAACATCAAAATGATGATTAACTAGGAGCTTAAGTGCTTCATTGCCGTTTTTAGCCTCAACAATTTGATGATTATCTTTTTGCAACATAGCCGCAGCAAGATAACGATTAGACTCATTATCATCAACCACCAGAATACGTAAACCTTGCTGTGCTACATTTTGCTCTAGTGTACTCTCCAGATGAGGGGAATTGAGTTCATGAACTCGCTTAAAACGAGCAGTAAAGGTGAAGGTACTTCCCTGACCAAGCGTACTCTCAACACCGATATCTCCGCCCATCATCTTGCATAATCTGTAACAAACAGTCAACCCTAAACCAGTTCCTTCAAAATCTCTGCTCGTACTGCCGTCTGCTTGAAAAAATGGGTCAAAAATATACTTCAATTTTTCCTTTGCAATACCAATACCATTATCCTTGACTTGAAACTCCAACAGGGCGTCATTATCGTTACTCTCCTGAAGAAAAATCTGAAGGGTAACGGTTCCTTTTTCGCTAAACTTGATGCTGTTGTTCAGCAAGTTAATAAGGATCTGACGCAAACGCTTTGCATCGCCATACAAAGAACGAGGCACCTTGGGATCAATAGTATAATGTAAATCCAAGCCCTTGTCCTGAGCCTGATATTTGAGTATTTGCACGGTATCTTGAACACTCTCTTTAAGCCGAAAAATGGCCGGCTTCAGTCGAAATCTCTCCTGTTCTATTTTTGAAAAATCAAGAATATCATTCAACATATCCTGGAGAGATTTAGCTGCCTTATTCACCGTCCCTATATAGTATTGCTGCTGTTTATCAAGAGGGGTCCCCAGTGCTAAGGTACTCATACCGATAATAGCATGCATGGGGGTACGAAATTCATGACTCATGTTGGCAAGAAAATCATTTTTTGCCTGATTAGCCTGTTCGGCCCTGTCTCGTGCCAGTTGAAGCTGCTGTTCCTCTTCCTTTTGCCGGCTGATATTCTTAGTGATCCAGATTGCCCCCTGTTCCGAATCAGTATGATCAATTATTTTCGCTGTCAAGGAACACCAAAACTGGCTTCCATCCCGACGACGCATTAAATAATCTTCCTGAAAGACACGATTACTCTCAAAAGAGAGTAATACTTGATTATATGCCTTTTCAAAGACTTCCTGATTATCAAAAAGCAGAGCAGGTGAACTTGCCACAAAGGCATCTTTATCACTGTAGCCGAACATCTTGGCCGCCACTCCGCTTGCCCAAACAAAGTCAGTTCCAATAACCCGAACAATACCTATGGCAGCATGTTCAACAATAAGTTCAAGCTTGGCCAACTGCGCCTTCAGTTCTTTTTCTAAGTTAAGCCGATGGGTAATATCATTTTTTATCGCAAGGTAATAGCTGATCTTCTGATTCGATTGATCATACAACGGGCAAACCGTCTGTCCTTCCCAATACAGTGTCCCGTCTTTTCTGGTATTTCGCAGAAACCCCTTCCAAGTACCTCCTTGTTTAATTGTATGCCATATTTCTTTACTGACAGCTGTATCCTTTTCTCCAGCAGTCAAAATATCTGGATTTTTACCGTACAGTTCTTCACGAGTACAGCCTGTTAATTCGGTAAAAAATGGATTTGTATAGACAATATCCGCATGGCTATCCGTAATAACAATAGCGCTGGTACTCTGCTCAACTGCCTGAGAAAAGAGAAAGAGTTGCTCTTGTTCTTTTTTTCGCTCGGAAATATCTGTAAAAAAGGAAAAACAGGTCTTCCTTGTACTCCCGGGTGGCGTGATACAGGAAGAGGTTATCAGAACATATAACATCTTCTCATCTTCTAAGCGTAATTGTCCCTCCTGTGAAACGGCATTTTCTCCCTTTTCAGAGTACGTCTCCTTTGTTATGAGAAATTCATTGGTATTATGACCAATAATATCTTTTGCTGATCGCTGCAAGAGTTGACAAAGACTTTGGTTGACCTCAATAATTATGCCAGATTCAAAATCACTTAACCAAAAGCCTTGGGGACTCCGATTAATAATAGCCTCATATTTTTCTTTATCTAAGATCCGTTGTTTCGACTCACGTTCCAATGTCGCTGCTACCAATAATGCCTGCCGATGACGCCTGTTTGCCATGTACAGCAGAGCAAGCATAATAACTAACATCAAGCACAGCAACATGATAAAACTTGACAACCTGAAGGAGGCTGGACGATAATTTTTCTCAAACCAGGTCTTTTTCACAATATGGATCAGAGCAAGTTCATCCTCAACCAACGGCTGAAAAAATAGATAATATTCAAAACCTTCCGAGTCTTTTTTGCTTAAAAAACCAAGTGTTGATAGCGTATCCAAGCCAGAGGGCGTAAAGCCTAATAACTTAATCTTATCCAGAGGAAATTGCTGACTGAGCTGTAATCTCTTAAGCTTATCTTCCGTAAGTGGTTGTAGGGCAACAAGGGCTTGTGAAGTGTCAAAAAGAATATTATTATCTGTAGATAGGCCAATGCGCATCTCTTCCGGCTTAGGCGGTGTAGCGGTAAAGGCTGTACTAAAGGAGCGAAGATGAAAAATATCCAAACTTATCTTCAGAACCACAACCCCAAGCGGACGGTTACCATTCTTAATGGCCCGGGCATAATACACTTCATTCTGCTTGGTAGTAAGGTTCATGGAGGCATAGAGATCATATTCCATGATGGCATCATGAAAAAAACCTGCAAAGCCAAAGTCCTTGCCTATTGTTTCAGGTACAGTTCCGTAAACACATTTTCCTTCAACATCAAGCAAGAAAACTTCTGTGATATTCTTAATATCTGCAACAGATCTTAAATTTTTCTTTACTATTTTTTGAGCCACTTCCGATGGATCAACATGATATACATAACTATTCATCATGCTGATGATAACAGGATTATCTGACAACAACCGTGAAACACCATCTATTTGATCAAATGTCTGGCGAATACGTTCAGCCTCTTGGCTCAGAGAGTATCGGTAGGTCTTGATATCTTCTCGCACAAGATCCTGTTGATGCATGTAGAAAACAAGGCCGCCGCCAAAAGACACGAGAACAACTAGGCTTATCGCCATGACTATGTATACAAAAACTATATTGCTATACTTCATTTACTCTGCTCCGCAGCAATTTCATCCATAGAAATTACACCACAATAAGCCCTTTCAGAGCCTGAGCAAGTTTTTCTAGTAAAGAAAAATGCCGTTGTTCTATTTCCTTTGGCAGTTCTTTTTCGAGAACAAATGCGGTCTCAGCCAGTTCACTCAGCCCAAGATTGAGCAATCCTCCTTTCATAGCATGGGCCTGACGTCCTCCTTCGATACCCTCGCCATTTTCCATATTCTTTCTCAGATCAACAAGTCCTTGAGTAAGCGAGTCGGCATAGGTGGAGAGTACTGTTTCTGCGTCTTCCTGTTCCAGTTCAAACTGCTTCATAAGATGCTGCATCACCTCATCCCATACAACCACTGCTATCTCCTCTTCCTCTTCTTTTTCCTGGTCCTTTTTAGACGGCAACGAAGAGGCCGCCTTTGCATTGTTCTCATCAAAATTATGCAATATCTTTAAAAGAGAATATTTTTTATAGGGCTTACTGAGATACTCGTCCATACCAGCCTCAAGACATTGCTTACGGTCTTCATACATGGCATTAGCTGTAACAGCAACAATATACACATGCTTATCAATAAGACGATCATGAAGCTGTTCTGCAACAGAATCAAGCTCAGGTAAATCAATGGCTATTCCCTTTTCAACCTGACGTATATAGCGGGTAGCTGTTAAGCCGTCCATAACTGGCATCTGCATATCCATAAAGATAAGATCAAAATGCTGACGACTTAAATAGGAAAGGGCCTCAAGGCCATTATTGGCCACTGTAACCTGCTGCCCTTGTTTTTCAAGGATTATCACGGCCAGTCGCTGGTTTGCCGGGTTATCTTCAACCAGCAAAACATCAAGGCATCGCTGAGAATCAGGTACAATCTCCTGCTGTTGTTCTGTACCGGCCTCGGGATGTTTCCCCTCTTCTAACAAGATGTTAAAAGAAAAAACACTCCCAACTCCCAAGGTGCTTTTCAGGTAAATTTCACTTCCCATAAGCTGGAGAAGGCGATTACTGATGGCAAGGCCAAGGCCAGTTCCCCCAAAATCACGGGTGATAGAGCTGTCAGCCTGGGTAAAGTTAGCAAAAATATTTTCCTGCTGATCCTGAGAAATGCCAATACCTGTATCACTGATCGTAAAACTTGCTGAACAGTAATTAGCATGGGTAGAGCGAATCGTTGCCTCAAGTGTTACATTTCCCTTATGGGTAAATTTAATCGCATTACCAACGAGATTCAGCAAGACCTGACGAATCCGTAAGGAATCTCCCAACGGATAGCAGTCATCATCATTCACAACGTTTACAAGGAGTTCAATCCCCTTTTGCTCCGCTAGGATTTTTAATGTCTCAACAACCTCTTCGACCAGTTGTTGAGGCTTAAAAGGACGATAATCAAGTTCCAATTTACCTGCCTCAATTTTTGAAAAGTCAAGAATATCATTGATAAGAGACAAAAGGACACTTGCTGAACTGTTGACATTTTCAACATATCCTTTTTGCTCAGGAAGCAATGTCGTCTCTAACAGAAGCTCGGTCATTCCGATAATGGAGTTCATAGGTGTACGAATTTCATGACTCATGTTGGCCAAAAATTCGCTTTTTGCCCTATTCGCACTATCTGCCTGCTGTCGAGCTTTTTTCAAATCTGTTATATTTTCTTTTGTAACAATAATATGAGTTATTTCATCTTCTTCATTACGAATCGGCGAGGCAACAACATTTTCCTCATAAAAGTCTCCATCTTTCTTTTTATTGACTAACTCCCCTACCCACTCTTTACCAGCTCGAACAGTGGACCACATTTTTTTATACACATCAACTTCAGCCTTTGTCGGGGCCAGTATCTCTAAGCTCTGATCAATGATCTCATGTGCATCATAGCCAGTTGTACTGACAAAGGTTCTGTTGACGTATTCTATGACGCCATCAATGCTGGTAATGACAACCGAGTTCGAGCTTTGCTCCACAGCTTGACTGAGACGTTGTATTTTTTCAAACATCTCAGTTTGGCTACTCATATCTTCGAAAAGATACAGTTCTCTCTTGGTTTCCTTATACCTATCTTTGCCAATAGAAACCTGGCGAACCTTACTCCAAAAGGGCTGCTGCGTCCTGATCCCAAGGGCTGTTTTTTTCACCATAGAAAACATTCGTCCGCTACCATCCCAACATTCCGCCTCTTTTCCGGCAAAAATAGCAGAGCGAAAACGAGACCAAGGCATGTTCACAATTTCATCAAAAGAATAGCCAAACATGCTTTCAAAGGTCGTATTTACTCGGACGATCCGCTCATTCTGTACCAGAATAAGCCCGAGCATGGTGTTGTCGAGGATAACCTTTAGCTCTTCTAGGGCGGAGTGGAGACGCTCATCCATTCGTCTGGCCGTGGTGATATCCTGAGCCATCAGCATGAGTCCGCTTGCATTATCCCGCCGCTTATTCCCCTTAGCCTTAATGGGCGAAAGATAGACCTCAATAATACGTTGTTCCCTCTCGCCCTTATGTTGCCTATCAGCAGCAGCTTTAGCTTTAGCTTTACCTTTACCTTTACCTTTACCTATACCTTTTTTGTTGTCTTCCTGTATTTCATCCTCAATATTATTCTTATCAAGAAGGTCAGACATTCCAACAGTAAAGGTATACGAACCCTTTCGCAGCGCATTATCAATTAAAGTATTAAACTGCTCCTCACGATTTTTTATATGAGGATGGAACTCCGTCACTTTTTTGCCAACAACATCTTGAGCTTTAAAGCCAAAAAGCTTCTCTGCCACGGGATTAAAATAGGTGACAACCAAGTTCATATCTGTGGCCACAATCCCCATGACCTGTGAGGAACGCAACAGGTTATCTATAAAAACATTTCGTTGCCTCAGTTCAGTGGTTTTAACCTCAACAATATCCCAAAGCTCTTCATCCTTACGTTGAATCAAATTCAACATATTATTGAATTGATTAATCAATGGGGTAAATTCGTTACTTACACTGGACTGAATCCTATTCCCCAAATTCCCTTCACTGATCTGATCAACAAGCTGCTTCAACTCTTTAATCGGATTAAGAACTGAACCTGTAATGAAAAAAATCAATATTATCGAACAACAGAGACCAACTAAAAGAATAATGATAAAATGCTGACCAAATTCTTTCTTGGTGGCAAGAACCAGCTTGGAAGGATGAGAGAGAATAAAAAAACTGGTTGTGCTGTTTTCTACTCCTGGGATATATTTAATTTTCACATACATCTTCTCTTTAAAAAAAGAACTTTCATGTATGAGTTCAATAGCTCCAGGTAACAGGACGGATGAATTATACAGAGAAGAGGTATCTCCCTGCCTATGGGATTTTTTTTCTGGGGGAAGCGTCGTTGCAACAATAATATTATCACTCACGAGCGTTATATCCATTTGAGAATATATTGGAAAACGCAATAAAAAGGAGTCATCTATCAGAAAGCAGCTAAAAACAAAAAAACGCTGGTTGGAAGAGGGTAACTTCACAGGAACAGCGGCAACTATATAAAAAGAATGCTGTCCAAGTCGTTGTTCCTGTTTTATATCTTGATGAGCTGTAATCTTTACTATAGTAGTAAAGGAGTTACCATTTTTCAGCCTCTTTTGAATAAGCTTATGACGAAATAATGATGCGACAGTATCAGTGTCTTTATCGGAAAAAAGAAAAACTTCACCGTTATCATTACTCAGAAAGTGAAGTCCGTCTCTTTCTTTCTCTTGCAAGGAGCGGAACATCGCCACTAAAGACTGCTGTTTGCCTGTCTGTACATTCTGTATCTGTCGCAAAATCAGCTCATTGGCTATCCCCTCAGCAGTTAAGAGTAGCTGTTGACGAAACAGTTTAAAAAAAGTATTGGCAACCCTTTCCGTATTAAGAAATTCTGTTGCAACATCCCTTTCTATTTTTTGACCAGTCACATAATAGCTTATCAAGATACTGGTTCCGCTGATTAAGGTAACCAACACCAGGACCGTAAGCATCATGCTGAAACGGAGCCGCCTGTAAAAGGGAACGCTTTCGCTTTGCATAGAATAGAGAAGTGAAAAGTCGTAAATGAGAAGCAGTAGACCAGCGACACGACCGTCCCGCTCCGCCTCTGTTTAAGACACTGATCCAGAAGTTAAATAAAAAACAGGATAGTTGCCCATAATAATATCCATCCCATCCCCCAAGAAAGATGAGACAGTAATCATAAAAGTTTTTCAAGTGACCCCAAGAAGTCGCCTGATATTTTTATATATAATCCCCATCCCTCCTTGTTTGGGAGCGGATAACAAAGTATGAAAGCCGCTCGGTACTTTTATATAAAAATTCGGTATTGCATTACAATGACAACACCTTCAAGGACAGCTTGAAGACCTCAAAGGGATGTAACAGCCTGGCAGCCTGGTACTGACAGCCTGCTAATGTATTCCAGCAGCATTCATCTCGGCAGTATACTTGTGGTCAATAACGAAAATATGATCAATCAGCCAGTCAATAACCATTTTAGAGACTTTAACAACCACAAACTGCGCTCGTCCGTTCTCTATTTCTGCCAATGCGTTATTTAACTCTTTTGTAAAAAGAGCATGCGCCCTCTTATGCGAAGAGATAGCAGAATACCCTATTCTTTCCAAAGCTCTTTCCTCTTCAGCAAGATGATATTTCGTATAATCAATCAGTTCTCTCAGTGAAGTTTCAATAACTTCTGCCCCTTTGCCGGTTTTCATCATATTATGCAACTCATTGGCAATATCAAAAAGCTTTTTATGATGATTATCAAAACGTGAAACACCTACGCTGTATTCATCTTTCCAAGGATAAAGCATTTTTTTCTCCATGTAATATGGTTTTTTTATATGAAAGTACAGAATGACTCTTGGGAGTCATCCTCCCCTTTTTCATGTCTTACTGTCTCACGCCAAGGAGGTGAGCCATGTACACTGAAGTATATCAAAGATTTTACACAGTGCGTGAGAAAAACACAACTTAATATTAACGAGTTGGAACAAGCAGTTCGTTTTTATAAATAACAAAATAAAGAGAAGACATACAGAAATATTCAGAAATACTCCTGCAATATATCCTTGCAAAGGAGCATATCATGTTCCACACAGGTGTTCAAGAATTGAGTGAACTGGTATCGATAATGCGAATCTATTTCAAAATATACAGAGAAGTCTTCCCGTTTTGCTCAATAAAAAAATTTTGAACCACACGATGTTGTTGTTGGACACAGGAAAAAAAATCAGGATATTCATTCTCAGCTCGACAAAATACATCCACAACGCTATCTTCTCCTTATAACCTTATAACCCTCTCACCTTATAACTTCTATCCTGCACGCTGGATTTACCACAATGTGCTTGTCTGTTATTGCGGTGAAATCAGTGAAATGAATGTTATATATAAAAATATTAATCAGTAATCTAGTACGTAGGAGTTCCTTATGGCAATTTACAACTACCAGGCAATTGATCTGTTTCAATGGCTTATACAAAAAGAAGATCTTGTTGTTCTTGATGTGCGTAACGAAAAAGATTATGCCCGCTTTCACATAGAATCACCCTATCCTTTTGAACTGCACAACGTCTCCTATTATGACTTTATGGAGGCAGAAAAAGAATCAGTGGCACGTGTGCCAGCCAATCGTCGTATTTGCATTGTCTGCGCCAAAGAGGGGTCTGCAAAATATGTTGCAGAAATTCTTGATAAGCACGGTTTTAGCGATGTGAGCTACCTTGCTGGAGGCTTTAAAAGCTGGGGAAATATGCTGATACCAAAACTGGTCAGCGATCAAGACGATCAAGACGGCTATCAACTCTATCAGTTTATTCGACCAGCCAAGGCATCATGTTCTTATGGCCTTATCTCTCAGGATGAAATGATGCTGTTTGACCCGTCGCGTAATATTGATTTTTATCTCAACTTTGCCGCAGAAAAAGGCTGCACTATCACCAAGACCTTTGAAACCCATCTTCAGGCAGACTATATCTCAGGTTCTAGGCTAATTGCTGAAAAAACTGGCGCTGTATTTTATGGCAATGAAAAAGATTTTGGTGACTCAAATAATCCCTATACACCAGTTGTTGATGGTGAAATCCATCGATTTACAGACGAGAACAGCGGGCCAACAGTCAGGGTGCTTTTTACTCCAGGTCATACTCCAGGTTCAACCTCATATATTATCAACGAACAACAGATGATCTCTGGTGACACGGTTTTCATCGCCTCAGTGGGACGTCCAGATCTTGGTGGCCAAGCAGAAGACTGGGCAATTCTGCTCTATACCACTATTGGCATGATAAAAAAACTTGATCAAGATCTTGCGGTTCTCCCTGGTCATTATATGAACTGGGAAGAGGCAAATGAAGATCTTCTCTTTACCACGTCTCTTGGAGATGCCATTGAACGAAACAAGGCAATCTACGCCATTAGTAATCAGGCGGATTTTATCCGTTTTATCCAAGACAATATGCGAGCGCAACCCGAGGAATATGCTGTTATCAGGTTACTCAATGCTCATAAAAAGCAGGTCGATAATGACCAGGCAGAAATACTTGATATTGGAAAGAATGAATGCGCTGCTACGGCCTATGCCAAAGCGCAGGCAGAAAAGGATGCCTCCGATGCTTCTTCCTAAGCGCAGTAGCATGTTGACACCATCATCTCTATCCCTTACATGCTTGACATGCTTGATCTTCCTTCTTGCTCTCTGTACTGCCTGTACTGTACTACGGGCTGCATCATGGGCAGGCACCCGGACAACACCGCCTCCTGCGTCTCCTGCTCTAACCAGCGATGCACAATATTCTGCGCATAAGGAGGTATCGGAAGTATCTCCTCCAACAACCCCCAAGGCAGACTATATCATGTCGCAGGCAATGCCAAGGGTGAAAAAAGAGCTTACCCGCAAAGGCTTGCAGCTTGGCCAACCAGTGTTTATGCGTATTTTTAAGCTCTCAAAGCAACTTGAACTGTGGTTGTACAGCAGGGAAAAATATAAGCTCTTTAAGACCTATCCTATCTGCAGTTATTCAGGATATATTGGTCCAAAGTTAGCTGAGGGAGATTGGCAAAGTCCGGAAGGTTTTTACACAGTTTCCGGTGAACAGATGAATCCCAAAAGTAGGTATCACCTCTCTTTTAATATCGGATATCCAAACAGATACGATGTTATCTGGAATCGTACCGGCAGCGCCATTATGGTGCATGGCCGTTGTGTTTCGCAGGGATGTTTTGCAATGGGCAATAAACAGATAGAAGAGATCTATTTACTGGCGTATCAAGCTTTTCTTAAGGGACAGGAACAGTTCAGTATTCACATCTTTCCCTTTCGTATGACTCGTGCAAACTTACTCAAATATCGCCAATCTCCCTGGTACAACTTTTGGTCTCATTTGGTTATGGGCTATAAGGCTTTTGAGCAAACGCATCTCGTTCCGACAATCTCTACAGTAGAAGGAAAATACGTTGTGAAGGATAAAAAAGATCCGTGGGAAGGAAAACGCTGGGTGCTGATGAAGAAGAAAAAAAATCCTCTGAAGCTGAAGGAGTAACGCATTTTTTCCCTCTCAATTTCGATAGAATATATGTTCTCCATACTGGGCAACATAATTTTTTTGACCAGCCCATTTTGGATGCACATCTTCACGATGATAAAAAGTAGCACCATCTGTAAAGTCCGGTGTTGTCATGGCTTTCATAGCGGTCTGAAGACAGTTGACAAAGGCATCTGCCTCTTTGGGCATATATGATTTCTGCAAAAATGTCCAGCTAAACTGGCGAGGTGCTGTAACAATCTGCTCAACCGTCTTATTCTTTTGACTTGCCCTGTTCAAGGTGACATGGGCAACAGCAAGTTGCCCTATTTGCGGTTCACTGCGAGCTTCATGGTACACGTTCAAAGTAAGCCAAAGTAACCCTTCAAGAAAACTCATATCTTTTCCTCATATTTTGTAGCCAAAAGGGCTAGGAATTTGAAATAAATACTTTATCGCACCGATAAACAAAATTACTAAAAATGACTATTTTTTACCTTATGCCGAATAATAAATCAAGCATCTATTTGTCTCACGGTTCTTCTTTCGGTACAACTGCATGAATTAATAAAAGATAAAAAAGTCATCTTTGATCATTTTCTTGTCATTTTTCCTGTTTCCAGCCTACTGCTTTCACCTGAAAGCCCTTTTTACGAGGTTGTTTCTTTCCTCACACTTTCCTGATACTTTCCTCATGCAAGGCATTTTCTTGTATGGTATATTTGCATCAATATGTAACAGTATATAACAATAACAGTATGTCAACTGATTATAACGAGTTATATTTTTGTTATCCCGGTCCAAGGGTCGGGCTGGAAGTTCTATATTACGCACAATTTCTCTTCTTGTAAGGAGCAACAACAGAATGGAATACTTTCTCCAGAATCTCATCAATGCCCTGCAATGGGGGAGTTTTTACGCTGTTATCTCCATTGGCTACTCAATGGTCTACGGCGTCTTAATGCTGTTTAACTTTGCTCACGGGGACATCTTTATGGTGGGTACCTATATCGGCTTTGGTATCGCAACCGTACTGTTGGCTCTGTTTGGGGCGATCATGCCGGGCTGGGTCATCTTTCTGCTCACCGTGGCTGTGACTATGTTCCTCACTGCCTGGGTCGGTGTTTTTGTTGAAGTTGTGGGCTATCGTCCCCTGCGAGGAGCCCCGAGAGCCTCTGCCGCCATTACGGGATTAATGATAGGTATTATTTTTGAAACAGGTAATCTGATCATTTTGGGAGCCAAACGCCTCAGCTTTCCCAGTCTGATTGAGTCAGTTAGCTATAATATCGGGGGGGTCTATTTTACCAATGTCAAAATATTGATTATTGTAGCCTCCTTGATTCTGATGTTGGCCCTGCACACCTTTATCCAAAAGACAAAGTGGGGTATGGCTATGCGGGCCATGTCCTATGACTTTCAGGCCGTGCCGCTCATGGGCGTTTCTATCAATATTCTTGCTCCGCTCACCTTTGCTCTAGGTGCTGGCTTGGCCTCGGTAGCCGGTGTCTTATACGGACAGGCGTATCCGGTACTTGACCCGTACATGGGCATTTTACTTGGCTGGAAGGCATTTGTTGCGGCCATCCTCGGTGGCAGGGGGTCCATAATGGGTGCAGCTTTGGCGGGTTATCTTTTGGGAGCCATTGAGATCTTTACAGCAATGGTCTTTCCTTCAACCTTTCGTGACCTTATTGCCTACACCATCATCCTGATTATTCTGACCTTCCGACCACGAGGATTTTTTGGAATGGCCCACAGTACCCAGCTTAGACTGTAAACTGGGTACTATGTTCTTCAAACGTCATAACCTCGGTACTGTTTGCCAGATCATCCTGAGACTATAATTGCTGCAAGTCCTCTGACTCCTCCTGGCCCTGTGCGTCCTGCGGGAACTGAGCTTCTTGCAACTCTTGCATCTGCAGAGATTCCTCAGATTCTGGGGGAAGCTCAGGATTTTGAAAGTCTTGCTCTTCTTCAAACTCTTCAGATTTTTGGAATTCCTGAATTTGCGGAGCTTCTTGTAAGCCCTGGAAATTCTCAACTTGCTCCTGCTGCTCCTGCTCCGGCTGCTCCTGTTGCATCTGTTCAGAATGAGAAGGTACAGGAGGCATGAGTTCTTCCGGCTCCTTCTGGTCTTCCTGTTGTTCCTGTTGTTCCTGTACATCTTCCTGTATCGACGGAATAACAGCTACCTTTTGTGGCCTAAAATCGTCTCTGACTTCTGGATTTACAATAATTTTGCGGGCCATCTCTATCCCCTGTTCAAGATACGGGGTTGTCAGGGATTTCTGAAAGAACTGGTCAGCAGGAGACAAGGTTGCAGCCAAAAACATAGTCACCACAACAACGAGGATAACACCTTTGAGCAGGGCAAGAGGAGCGCCAAGAAAAAAGCGATCAAACCAGCCCACTATCGTAACCTGAATAATTTTACTCAACAAGACACTGATCAACTTGAGCAACAGGGTTGAGGTAATCAGCAAGATAATGAACAGCCCACCAAAAATAATCTTAGGGGTTTCTATGAACTGGTTCAGATGGGGCATTAGGTCACCGGCATATTGAGCAGACGCTACATAACTGCCGATCAGGGCGATGATAAAGGGCAACTGTTTTTGACAACCCATCCACAGACCATACAAAATAAACAGAAACAGGATGGCAAAGAGGATAGAGTCAAACAAGGTAATACTGGCAAAGCTCATAATAAATAATCTCCAAAGTAAACTTTCATCCCTCCCCTGTGGGGAGAAACAACAAAAGATAAAAAAGATGAAAAAAATGAAAGCAGATACTACAAATACTTTCATATCATCCTCATCCCTCCCCTGTGGGGAGAAACAACAACATATAAAAGTTCAGGATAACGTAACTCGGGAAGTTATCAACCACTTTCATATAAAAATATGTAAAAAAGAACCGCTCTGGAAAAAATATCTTTTTGAGCAGTTCCTCTTGTATGCGGATAGTTGCTATTATACCGAGTCCTTATTATCTGACAAGTATCAAGCATCTCTATACTCTCTCTATGAACATGGACATTCATTTTTTTTTCCCTATCCAACAGGTCTACAGCAACCTGCCTGTTAGGCTCTGTCAAAAAAAAGAGCAGGCCCTTTCTCTGGTTGATCTTCACCTGATTGAGCAGGCCCTTCAGCAAGATGCAACCTCTTTCCTGCCCCAGATTCTGTCGCAGGCTGAACAGTGTTATTTTCAGCGTTTCAAGTATATAAAACGGAAAAAGGAGTGGCTGGGTGGACGCATTGCTGGTAAAGCAGCTCTCCTTGCCCTGGCCGATGCTACTGCTCCTAATATTCCTAATGTGCATAACATAATGCGTAATATGACGATACTACCCAATAAACACGGTCGTCCCATAATTAAAGAACTGCCTGCCTGCCTCTCTACCCAAGCATCTCAAGCATCTGACATAACCATTTCCATTTCCATTTCTCATAGTGATGGTTTTGCCACGGCCTTAGCAAGAAAAAAATCAGCAACACATCCAAGCTGCGGTGTGGATATACAAGAAGTCTCTTCCAAGCTTGCAGGCCTGACCTCCCATTTTGCCACAGATGCAGAGTTGCAACTCCTGAGTGAGCAGACAGATTGTGCTGAGGATATCCGCCTTACTATGCTCTGGACCGTGAAAGAGGCACTTAAAAAAGCCCTGCTGCATGATCAATCAGTGATCTTTTCCGCAACTGAACTTCAAGAGATTGTCCGCATCAGCGACTCGGTTTGGTGCTTTACCTGCACAGTGCAGAGGCAAGTGCAGTCGGTTTTGGTTCATCATCTTTCCCCCTATGTTGTATCCTTTACTCAAGAGAGTTGCCATGCCTGAATTACCTGAAGTTGAAGTTACCTGTCAAGGTGTACTGCCCCACCTCCTTGAACGCACTGTTCTTGCTGTTCACAGCTCGGGTAAGTCCTTGCGCCAGCCCATCCCTCAAGAACTTTTGCGCTCTTGTCTTTGCAATAAAACCATTTGCACAGTGGAACGTCGAGCTAAATATATCCTTATCCGCTTTACAGGCAAAGATGTACTGATAATACATCTGGGCATGACTGGCAAGCTGGGAATTTTTTCACAAGCAACAGCAGCGGCTCGGCACGATCATCTGGTGCTGACACTGGATAACACGATGGAGTTGCGTTATAACGATGTCCGGCGTTTTGGCAGCGTGGCGGTCTGGCCTGCTGATCAGGCTGAAGAGCTGGAGCAGGTATTTCTTGCCCGTCAGGGCATTGAACCCTTGGGTGCGGCATTCGATGGGAAGCAACTGCACCAGCTTGCCCATAACTGCACAGTACCCATGAAAAAATTTCTTATGGACAGCCGCCGTATCAGCGGGATTGGCAATATCTATGCCAATGAGATCCTGTTTGCAGCGGGTATCCATCCCGTATGTCCGGCCAACAGCCTGAGTCTGGAGCAGTGGCAGGAAGTGGCGGGTTGTACGGTTCATATCCTCAACAAAGCCATCGCTGCTGGTGGCTCCACGATCTCGGATTTTCTTGGGGCCAGTGGGCAGCCAGGCTATTTTCAGTTGCAGTTGGCTGTGTATGGGAAAAAGGGGGAGGCGTGTCCAGGTTGTGGGGAGGAGATTGTGAAAGAGGTTGTTGGTGGGCGGGCTACGTTTTTTTGTCCAGAATGCCAGCAAGAGGTTCAGCGATGAATCGCAGGGTTATTATTATGTTCTCCTATTTTCACAAGCTCCTATGATGATCATCGGGGCAAAACGGATGTAGGGGCATGGCATGCCGTGTCCCTACACCATCCACGCCTCATGACCATCATGACCGTAGGGCGGGGAGGTTTCACGGGTTTCACCGGGGAACGGAGGCTGATCAGGATGCAGGGCGTCTTCCTGCCAACGGGCCGGGTTGGTGCGGATGTATTCGCGAATACGGTATAATTCGGTTTCGTTGCGGATGACGTGTTCCCAATACCTGGGCTGCCATACTCTGTTGCCGGGCGTATCGTGCAGGATGTTGACGTGTCTGGTGACGGCGGATTTGAATGATCGGACAACGGTGGGCAGGGAACCTGACACCGGTTTGCCGAACTGTTCTGTCGTTGGGGTGCGGTGTGTAGGGACACGGCATGCCGTGTCCCTACCGGCGGTATCGGTAATTACGACAATCCCATGCACATGATTGGGCATGACCGTCCATTCATCCGATGCGGCATGGGGAAAATGCACAGGGATATCCTGCCAACATTCCGCCGCCGTCCGCCCCACCGCATTCAACCGCATGGCCTGATCAATGATTTCCCCGAACAGACATTCCCGATGCTGCACGCATATCGTTACGAAATAGGCCCCGGCCTGTGCATAATCGTAATTGCGCAGGCGGATGGAACGACGGCGGTGGATGTCGGGGTTGTATTTCATAGTCGGTTATTCACCGTGAATCCTCGGATTATCGTCGTCGGGACACGGTGTGAATTCCGTAGGGACACGGCATGCCGTGTCCCTACATCCGTCCCGATGAAACGGTGGCAAAAGGAAACCGGGTTACGCGCTGGACACGTACCCGGCCATTCACATTAGGGGCAAACAGGACTTACCGGAGGTGAGGTGCAGACTCCGCAGTTCATAACCGCATCCCCGTCGCAGACCCCATTGCAATCCAGAACAGCGGTGCCGTCGCATACGCCTTTACAATCTTTCTTGCAACAAAAATTATCCCCAAGCCCTCCACATTCCCATGTAGGGTGCCAAGTTTGGCCCTCCTGATCACATTCTGATTTAAGTTCAACGCATAATCTTATATCTTGGCAACATCCAGCGTACACATTGTTAGCGATAGACAAAAATATTAACATCAAAAAAGATAGTCTCACAACTTCCCCCATATTAAAAATATAACCATTGGACTGAAAAAAAACACAAGGGCGATCTCTATGACCGCCCTATGCGGCTTCTACACCCCCACATCCAATATATCCACCAGCCTGCCCTGATAGCTGTTGCGGATCATCTTCCAGAGGGCGGTGTAGTCATTGACCGTAATATCCAGCGAACTCACTGCCGAACCGCTGAATCCCGGCAGGGTATACGCCCCGTTGCCGCTCACCGGGATTTGCGCCCCGCCCGCACCGCCGTCCTTTATATTGATAAGCGAGAACATCAGCCGTTCCTCAATCAGATCCTGAATCACCTGAATACGCAGGCGTTCGTTGGCCGAGACCGAGCCG